>NZ_CP133782.1:2675000-3342500 GCF_034351645.1 Pseudomonas sp. DC1.2
TGCGCCAAAAAGGCCTGAAGCGCGGCGTTGCAGCGATCTGCATCGGCGGCGGTGAAGCCACGGCCATGGCCGTTGAGTGTCTGTATTGAGCGTGATGCAAGCCTATGTCACAGGGTTTCGCATTCAGTTTATTTTTTAAGGATTTGGCATGATTCCCAATGACGAGCAACTTCAGATCAGTGACGCGGCCCGGCAGTTTGCCCAAGAGCGGTTGAAGCCGTTCTCCGCCGAATGGGACCGTGAACATCGCTTCCCCAAGGAGGCCATTGCAGAAATGGCCGAACTCGGTTTCTTCGGCATGCTGGTGCCCGAAGAGTGGGGCGGTTGCGACACCGGCTATTTGGCCTATGCCATGGCCCTTGAAGAAATCGCCGCCGGTGACGGTGCTTGCTCGACCATCATGAGCGTTCACAACTCGGTGGGTTGCGTGCCGATCCTCAAGTACGGCAACGATGATCAGAAAGAACGCTTCCTCAAGCCCCTGGCCAGCGGTGCGATGCTCGGCGCGTTTGCCCTGACCGAACCGCAGGCTGGCTCCGATGCCAGCGGCCTGAAAACCAGGGCTCGGCTGGAAGGCGATCACTACGTGCTCAATGGCTGCAAACAGTTCATCACCTCCGGGCAAAACGCCGGGGTGGTGATCGTGTTCGCAGTGACGGACCCGAGTGCCGGAAAACGCGGGATCACTGCGCTGATCGTGCCCACCGACTCACCGGGCTACAGCGTGGCGCGTGTTGAGGACAAGCTCGGCCAACATGCCTCCGATACTTGCCAAATTCTGTTCGACGACGTGAAAGTCGCCGTGGCTAATCGGTTGGGCGAGGAGGGTGAAGGGTATCGAATCGCCCTGGCCAACCTCGAAGGCGGGCGAGTCGGTATTGCCTCGCAAGCGGTGGGCATGGCCCGCGCGGCGTTCGAAGCCGCCCGAGACTATGCCCGCGAGCGAGAAAGTTTCGGCAAGCCGATCATCGAGCATCAGGCGGTGGCATTCCGCTTGGCCGACATGGCGACCCAGATCGCCGTGGCGCGGCAGATGGTGCATTACGCCGCGGCGCTGCGTGACAGCGGTAAACCGGCGCTGGTAGAGGCGTCGATGGCCAAGCTGTTCGCCTCGGAAATGGCTGAGAAGGTGTGCTCTGCGGCGTTGCAAACCCTGGGCGGTTACGGTTATCTGAACGACTTCCCGCTGGAGCGGATTTACCGCGATGTGCGGGTCTGCCAGATCTACGAAGGCACCAGCGATATTCAGCGCATGGTCATTTCGCGCAATCTTTGAAAGGAACTTACACGTGAGCTACGAAACGATTTTGTTGGAAACCCGAGGCCGTGTTGGCCTGATTACTCTCAACCGTCCGCAAGCGTTGAATGCGTTGAACGTGCAACTGGTCAGCGAATTGAACCGCGCCCTCGATGGCCTGGAAGCCGATTCGAACATAGGTTGCATCGTGCTGACGGGCTCAAAAAAAGCCTTTGCGGCGGGCGCCGACATCAAGGAAATGGCCGAGCTGACCTATCCGCAGATCTACCTCGACGACCTGTTCAGTGACAGTGACCGCGTGGCCAACCGCCGCAAGCCGATCATCGCTGCCGTCAATGGCTTTGCCTTGGGCGGTGGGTGTGAGTTGGCGCTGATGTGCGACTTCATTCTGGCGGGCGACAACGCCCGCTTCGGTCAGCCGGAAATCAACCTTGGCGTGCTACCAGGCATGGGCGGGACTCAGCGTCTGACCCGTGCGGTGGGCAAGGCCAAAGCCATGGAAATGTGCCTCAGCGGCCGTTTGATCGATGCGGTGGAAGCGGAGCGTTGCGGGATTGTGGCGCGCATTGTGCCGAGCGATGAGCTGCTGGACGAAGCACTGAAAGTCGCCGCGCTGATCGCCAGGAAGTCGTTACCGATAGCCATGATGGTCAAGGAAAGCGTAAACCGTGCGTTTGAAGTCAGCCTCTCCGAAGGTGTGCGCTTCGAGCGTCGGGTATTCCACGCGGCGTTTGCCACGCAAGATCAGAAGGAAGGAATGGCGGCGTTTATTGATAAGCGTGAGGCACAGTTTCAAGGCAAGTGAAACGCTTGCACGAGCAGGCTCGGCCCAACAGGGACCTTGTCAACACTGAAGGTCCACGTTTGGAGCGAGCCTGCTTGCGGGGCGTCTCAGCGGTTAAACCAAGTAATTTTTGAGTTCGCGAGCAATCACCATGCGCTGGATCTCGCTCGACCCTTCATAAATTTGTGTGATCCGCGCATCCCGGTAGTAACGCTCAACCGGGTAGTCCTCGAGGTACCCATACCCGCCGTGAATCTGCAGCGCCGATGAGCAGACTTTTTCGGCCATTTCCGAGGCGAACAGCTTGGCCTGGGAGGCTTCCGACAGGCAGGGTTTACCGGCGCTGCGCAACCGTGCCGCGTGCAGGATCAACAGGCGTGCGGCGTTCAATCGGGTGTGCATGTCCGCCAGCAGGTTGGCGATGCTCTGGTGCTCGATGATGGGTTTGTCGAACTGCACCCGATCCCGCGAATAGGCCAGCGCGGCCTCGAACGCTGCACGGGCGATGCCCAAGGCCTGCGCGGCAATGCCGATGCGTCCGCCTTCGAGGTTGGAGAGGGCAATGGCCAGGCCTTTGCCGCGCTCGCCCAGCAGGTTGGCTTCGGGCAGGGTGCAATTGCTCAAGGTCACTGCGCAGGTATCGGACGCGCGGATGCCCATCTTGTGTTCGGTGCGGTCAACGATGAACCCTGGGGTGTTGGTCGGGACTAGAAAGGCGGAAATACCTTTTTTGCCCAGGTCGGGGTCCGTCACGGCAAACACGATCGCCAGCTTCGCCCGTTTGCCGTTGCTGACGAATTGTTTAGCGCCGTTGATCACCCATTGGCCGTCCCGCAGTTCAGCGCGGGTGCGCAGGTTGTGGGCCTCGGAACCGGCTTGCGGTTCGGTCAGGCAAAAGCAACCAATGACTTTTCCGCTGGCCAGGTCTGGCAGCCAAGTCTGTTTTTGTTCTTGTGTGCCGTAGTTGAGCACCGGCCCGCAGCCAACGGAGTTGTGAATACTCATCAACGCCCCCGTGGCGCCATCGCCAGCGGAGATTTCCTCTACTGCCAAGGCGTAGGCGACGTAGTCGATATAGGTGCCGCCCCATTCTTCCGGGACCACCATGCCCAGCAGGCCCAGGTCGCCCATCTGTGCCACCAGCGCGTCGTCGATCCAGCCGGCCTTTTCCCAGGCTTGCGCGTGGGGCGCGATTTCGCCTCGGGCGAAGTCCCTTGCCATGTCGCGGATCATCACTTGCTCTTCGCTTAATTCAATATCGTGCATGGCTCAGCTCCCGCTCTGCTCAAAACCGCTGAAGAAACTCTCAACGTGCTCGGCGTCGAGCGCCTGCAAGGTCGGCGGGTTCCAGCGGGGGGTCTTGTCTTTGTCGATCAACAAGGCACGAACGCCTTCGATCAGGTCGCCGCGCTCGAACCATTGGCGGTCCAGGTGCAGCTCAAGGGCGAAGCACTGTTCGAGGCTCAGGCGGCGACCGCGGCGGAGCATTTGCAGGGTCACACCCATGGCCAGCGGGGAGCGGCTTTGCAGCAGGTCAGCAGTTGTTGTCGCCCATTCGTGGCTGTCGGCGACGGTCACTTCGCGTAGTTGCTCGACCATGCTCGGGACATCAGGCAGGGCGAAGAAGTGGTCGATGGCCGGACGCAGTTGACTCAACGGTGCGTCGGGCAGGTGCTGCACGGCAAGTTTGGCCAGCACACCTTGCAGGTCTTTGAGCGGTGTTTCGTGCCATTCAAGGTGATTGAGTTGTTCGTCCAGACGGCCCAGTTGGGTGCTGTCGAGGTACCAGTCGGCCAACCCGCAATACAGTGCATCGGCGGCGCGAATCTGTACACCGCTGACGCCCAGGTAAATCCCCAGTTCGCCAGGGATGCGCGACAGGAAGTAGCTGCCGCCGACATCGGGGAAGTAACCGATGGCCACTTCCGGCATTGCCAGGCGGCTGCGCTCGGTCACCACCCGAAGATCGGCACCTTGCACCAGGCCCATGCCGCCGCCCAATACAAAACCGTCCATCAAGGCGAGGACCGGCTTGCGGTAGTGATGAATGGCGAGGTCGAGGGCGTATTCCTCAACGAAAAAGTCTTCATGCAGGGTGTCGCCGCTTTTGAAACTGTCGTACAGCGAGCGGATGTCGCCCCCGGCGCAGAAAGCCTTTTCACCGGCTCCGCGCAACACAACGGCATACACCTGGGCGTCTTCGGCCCAGGCATCGAGCTGGCGTTGCAGGCTGCGAACCATGCCCAGGGTAATGGCGTTGAGCCCGGTTGGGCGGTTGAGGGTGAGGTAGCCGATGTGATTGCGAATCTCGGCCAGCACTTCATTTTGCACGGCGTCCATGGCCTGTGCCCCCTGGGATGAAACCTGAGCAGTCATCGATAACTCCCTGCTTTTATTGTTCTTTATAGACAAGCTCGCGCGCGAGCGATGCTGGATCGTAGCAGCGCAAATTTGCCCTGTACAACCCCGATACGTGCAGGTCCCGTCTGCATTTTTGCAAGGCCGACAGTTGATTTTCTCTGCGCGCGGATCCAGCAGAAACACCTTGGCGCTCTGGGCTTCTAAAACCGTTGATTTTCGCGTTGCGAGCGCTGTGCTGATCGCGTAACACCTGCGCTCGGCTCTGGGCCAGGCGCCCAAGGGCCATGACGGCAACGCTCGGGCGCGTGGGCTTAGACCTCTTCTATCCTGACCCAGCGTGATTCGTCCGCAGCCAGGCGAATCGCTGTCGCCAGACGCTCGACTTCCCATGCTTGCTCGAAGTCGGTTCCGCCCTGGCTTTGTCCGGCCAGCGCCATCACGAGGTCATGTACTTCAAGTGTCTTGAGTTCGTTGTACCCCAACTGATGCCCTGGTGCCGGGCTGAACGCTGCGTAACCCGGCAGTTTCGGCCCGGCCAGCAAGCGCTGGAAGCCCTCCTGTCCGGCACGAAACAGACGCAATTCATTCAGGCGCTCCTGATCGAACGCCAAGGTGCCCAGGGTGCCGCTGATCTCGAAGCTCAAGTGATTCTTGTAGCCGTGCTTGAGCCAACTGCTGCTAAACGTGCCCCGTGCGCCATTAGCGAACCGCAGCAAGGCATGCACCTGATCGTCCACGGCAATGCTGCGCAATTGCAGGCTGCCAGTGGTGGCGGGGCGTTGCCGGTGTACGGTTTGGGTGTCGGCGCAGACCGCCTCGATATCGCCCACCAGGTACCGGGCCATGGCCAGCAAGTGACTGCCGAGGTCCGCTAACGCTCCGCCAGCGTGTTCGGCCTCGCAACGCCAGGACCAGGGGGAGGCCGCGTCGGCCATGAAGTCTTCGCTGAATTCACCCTGGAAACTGATGATGGCGCCCAACTCGCCGCTCTCGATCAGCTCGCGCGCCAGGCCGATCATTGGATTGTGTTGATAGTTGTAACCGACACGCGTCACCACGCCCGCCGTTTTAGCCGCCTGGCGCATGGCGTTGGCCTCTTGCAGATTAACCGCCAGGGGTTTTTCGCAATACACCGGTTTCCCGGCGGCGAGGGCGGCCATGGCCATGGGGTAGTGCAGGTGGTTCGGGGTGGTGATGGCAATCAGGTTGACGGCTGGGTCAGTGATCAGTTGCTGCCAGTCGCTATGGGCCCGCTCGAAACCCCAGGCATCGGCGCAGTGTCGGGCCCGTTGCGGGTCGGCGTCTGCCAGGGCGGCGAGTTTTAGCTTCAAGGGCAGCTCGAAGACCGCGCTGACGTTACGAAATGCCAAGGCGTGGGCACGGCCCATGAAGCCTGTGCCGATGAGTCCGATACCGAGTTCGCGCATAGCCGGGGTCCTTTTGGATTTTTGTTTTCAGGAGGGCTATTAATGGAATAAATATTCGTTATTTGCAAACGCTGGAATTAATTTTCTTTAAATGCCGCGCCAGTAAAAACGCTTTGCTCACTAGGGTGTATTCACTGACGAAAGAAAAAGGCAGCTCAAGCGCTGCCTTTCATCGATTCCGGTAACCGAATCAGGACAGAAAACCACCGTCCACGTTTAACGAAACCCCAGTGGTATAGCTGGAAGCATCACTGGCCAAATACAGCACTGCACCCGCCATTTCGCTGGGATCCGCCACCCGCTTGAGCGGGATCTGCGCCAGTGCCACCTTCAGAATCGCGTCATTCTTGACCAGCGCCGAGGCAAACTTGGTGTCGGTCAGGCCCGGCAGCAGGGCGTTACAGCGGATACCGAATGGCGCACATTCCTTGGCGAAGACTTTGGTCATGTTGATCACGGCGGCCTTGGTCACTGAGTAGATGCCCTGAAAGATTCCCGGCGAGATGCCATTGATCGAGGCGACGTTGATGATGCTGCCACCGCCGTTGTCGCGCATCAGCTTGCCGGCTTCGACCGACATGAAGAAATAGCCTCGGATGTTCACGTCGACGGTTTTCTGGAAGGCGCCGAGGTCGGTGTCCAACACATTACAGAACTGAGGGTTGGTCGCAGCATTATTGACGAGAATGTCCAGGCGCCCAAACTGCTCGCGGATGCCGGCGAAGACCTGCGTGATCTGCTCCATTTCACCAATGTGGCACGCGACAGCGGTTGCTTTACCGCCCGCAGCAATGATGGCGTCAGCGACATGTTGGCAGCCTTCAAGCTTGCGGCTCGAAACGATGACGTGCGCGCCTTGTTGGGCCAGCAGCTTGGCGATGGCTTCACCGATGCCACGGCTGGCGCCGGAGACGAAAGCGATCTTGCCGTCGAGGTCGAACAACTGAGTCTTGGACATGGGGTTCTCTTATAAAAAGTCTTGTTATTGGGCCAGGAGCGTAATCAAAGGCTGGATTTCTGAATGACCTGCAAGCTCATCTGTTCCAGCAGTGTGTTCATGTGTATGAACTGGGCAAAGCGTTTGTCCTGGGTCTGACCATGGAAGAAACGGTAGTAGATCTGCTGCACGATGCCGGCCAGACGGAACAGGCCATAGGTGTAGTAGAAGTCGAAGTTGTCGATCTGGATGCCCGCGCGTTCGGCGTAGTAATCCACAAATTCACGGCGCGTCAGCATGCCCGGCGCGTGACTCGGCTGGCGACGCATCAGTTGTACGGGGGCAGGGTCACCGGCTTCGATCCAGTAGGCGAGGGTGTTGCCCAAGTCCATCAACGGGTCGCCGAGGGTCGTCAGTTCCCAATCGAGCACGCCGATGATGTGCATCGGGTTATGCGGATCGAGGATCACGTTGTCGAAGCGGTAGTCGTTATGGACGATGCTCGACGTCGGATGGTCGTCCGGCATCTTGTCGTTGAGCCAGGCTTTGACCGCCTCCCACTTCGGCGCATCCGGGGTCAGGGCTTTCTCGTAGCGATCACTCCAGCCTTTAATCTGCCGTGCGACGTAACCTTCGGGCTTGCCCAGATCGCCGAGGCCGAGGGCCTTGTAGTCGACCTGGTGCAGTTCGACGAACTTGTCGATGAAGCTTTTGCATAAGGCTTGGGTCTTTGCCGAGTCCAGGCCCAGCTCTGACGGCAACTCGGCGCGCAGAATGATGCCGTTCACCCGTTCCATCACGTAGAACTCGGCGCCAATCACCGATTCATCCGTGCAGTGTACGTAGGCTCTGGGGCAGTACGGAAAGCCGTCACGCAGTTGATTGAGAATTCGAAATTCGCGGCCCATGTCATGTGCGGACTTGGCCTTGTGGCCAAACGGCGGGCGACGCAGAACGAATTCTTGTTCGGGGTATTCGAGCAGATACGTCAGGTTCGAGGCCCCGCCGGGGAACTGACTGATGTGTGGTAAGCCGCTCAGCCCCGGAATATGGGCCTTGAGGTATGGATCGATCAGGCTGGCATCGAGTTCTTCGCCAGAGCGGACACGGGTGGACTGGTCAGTAAGCGCCATGCTTATCCCTTCTGCTTATTTTGGAGGCCAGACATCATTGGCTAATCTAATGGTGCACCCAGGGCGCCACAAGCATGGCGCGGTCTTATAGGTTAGCGTGTTGCCGGATAATCAGCGTTCCTGATGGCTTGGCGCGGACCGGGCAAGGGGCGCAGTTTCGCAACGACACGCTGAAGTGGGCTGCCCCAGCTTGGGGGGACTGGCACAAAGGCCTACAGGTTGTCTTGCAACGCGATTGGCGCCGGCAGCTCTATTGGGGTCAACACCGCTTGACCGGAAAAGAACGCCATCAGGTTTTTGCCTACCATCTCGACGGTTCCTTGTGTCGCCTCCGGGGACAACCCTGCGACATGGGGCGTGAGGATGACATTGGTCAAGGTTTTGAGGGCGTCGGGCACTGTCGGCTCGGCGTCGAACACATCCAGCGCAGCACCGCCAATCCGCCGTTGTTCCAATGCGCTGATCAGGTCAGCGGTCACCACCACACTGGCCCGGGCAATGTTGACCAGAAAACCTTTGGGCCCCAGGGCGTCCAGCACCTGGCGAGTGATCAAGTGCTGGGTGCCGAGCCCGCCAGGGGTGGCCACAATCAGGAAGTCCGAGGCCCGGGCCAGTTCGGTCGGTGTCGAGCAAAATGTATAAGGCACGTCGTCGCGATGGTGGCGGTTGTGGTAGCTCACGGTCATGTCGAAGCCAAGGGCGGCGCGTTTGGCGATGGCCATGCCGACCGCGCCGAGCCCGAGGATGCCCAAGCGTTTACCGGCCAGGGAAGGGCGCATGATTTTCGGCCACTCGCCCCGGCGCACGGCGGCATCGGCCCGTGGAATGTCACGCACCAGCGACAGCAGCAGCGCCATGGCGTGATCGGCAACCGAGGAGGCGTTGACCCCGGCGCCGTTGGTGACGGTGATCGCCCGGTCGCTGGCGGCTTGCAGGTCCACATGCTCGTAACCGGCCCCGATTACGCAGATGATCTTGAGCTGTGGCAGGACCGCAATTTCCTCGGCGTACAGCCCCAGTGGGCCTCGGGTCAGCACTGCATCAATCCGCTCACCCTGGCTGGCGATTGCCTGGGCGCGTTCGGCAGGTGTGGGCGCCAGGATCAGGTGAAAGCCCTGATGTTCGAGAATCGGCAAGTAGTCATTGATGGTTTCGACCAGTACCAGAACGGTTGCAGGCATGCGTGGCTCCTAGGGGCATCGGAATGGCGGGGGGGCTCTACACTCGCCCCAGATTGCTTATTGCGGCGCGGTTTGGCAATCGACCTGCATATCAATGATTGAAAGGGCTGAAGACATGGTGTTTCTTCTTCAAGGTCTTACGGAGCGTGCCGACCGGACGGGAGAAACAACAAGCCCCGTGAAAGTCCTGACCAAGAAACAAGCCACGTGGCGGCCTCAATGATCACTTCGCGATTGCGCTCGGCTTGCTTGGGTGAGACTCGGAGCATCTGATGCTCGCGCAATAAAGGGTTGAACTCAGGCGTACTGGGCGATGCCGTTGCCGAATGACCAATTTTCTTTTTTTACTTCTACCAGATTGATAAAAACGTCTTCGAGCCGCACTGCCAGTTCTGTGTGTAAGCGCTGGGCAATGGTTTGATAAAGGCTCTTTTTCTGTTCGGTGGTTCGACCTTCATTCAGGGTGATCTGAATGATCACTAGGTTATTAGTGCGATTGATACCTAGATACGCTGTATCGAAAATGAAATGCTCTTCATCGTGCTCGTTCAAAATCTGGAAATTGTCGTGTTCGGGCACGCCAATCGCTGTGCGCATCGCCTCGTAGACCAACTCGCCGATACGTTTGGCGTAAGTGGGGTCTTGCTGCTGTTTGATATCGATGCGAACGAGCGGCATGACAGAGCTCCGGACAGAATTGAGGTCACTCGAAAATACATGACAGCGAACATTTAACAAGCGTCGATGGTGATGGGGTCAAGCGCTACGGGCCTTGCACTTCCTTAAGGTCAAGACTGCGCAGTCACAATAAACCCGGTCTCTTGATCTGATCCGCACAACCGCTGCTCAGCTAAGTCTTTGCTTCTGCTCATTTATCCCGGACAATCGCGCCCCTGTTTCGGCCAGGGCGCTGCCTGTCGGATTTTTCTGACTCGTCCTGACCGGGTAGCAACTGACCGGAATGCGGAGATCCCACCGGATGAATGATCAGGCTAAAAGCGTCGACGAACGCTTTGAAGCGGCAGCACCAGCGAGCCTCACGAGCTGGAATCGCCATGACACCACTTGGATGCTGGGCCTGTTTGGCACGGCAATCGGGGCCGGTACGTTGTTTCTGCCGATCAACGCTGGGCTGGGCGGCTTCTGGCCGCTGCTGATCCTGGCAGTGCTGGCGTTCCCCATGACGTTCTACGCACACCGTGGCCTGACTCGCTTTGTGCTGTCTGGGCGCGAAGGTGCCGACATCACTGAGGTGGTGGAGGAACACTTCGGGATTCAGGCCGGTGCGCTGATCACCTTGCTCTACTTCCTGGCGATCTTTCCGATCCTGCTGATCTATAGCGTGGCCCTGACCAACACCGTGGGCAGTTTTCTCGAACACCAGTTGCACATCATGCCGCCGCCGCGCGCGCTGCTGTCGTTTGTGCTGATCCTCGGCCTATTGGCGGTAGTGCGCTGTGGTGAGCAAGCGATCGTCAAGGCCATGAGCCTGATGGTCTATCCGTTCATCGTCGCTCTGCTGTTTCTCGCCGTGTTTCTGATTCCTCACTGGAATGGTGGCATTCTCGCCACCGCGTCCACGCTGCCCGCGCCATCGGCGCTGCTACACACTCTGTGGCTGGCGATCCCGGTGATGGTGTTCTCGTTCAACCATTCGCCGATCATTTCGGCCTTTGCGGTGGACCAGAAGCGGCGGTACGGTGAACACGCCGAAGAGCGCAGCTCGCAAATCCTCTGCCGTGCCCACGTTTTGATGGTGGTGATGGTGCTGTTCTTTGTGTTCAGTTGCGTGCTGACCTTGTCGCCGGCACAACTGGCGGAAGCCAAAGCGCAGAATCTGTCGATCCTGTCGTACCTGGCCAATCACTTCAGCAACCCGACCATCGCCTTCGCGGCACCGTTGATTGCTTTCGTGGCCATTTCAAAATCGTTCCTGGGCCACTACATCGGCGCCAGCGAAGGGTTTAAAGGCCTGATCGTCAAGAGTGGTAAACGCCCGGCGGCCAAGACTCTGGACCGTATGACGGCGGCGTTCATGCTGGTGGTGTGCTGGATCGTTGCTACGTTGAACCCGAGCATTCTGGGCATGATCGAAACCTTGGGCGGCCCGGTCATTGCGGCGATTCTGTTTCTGATGCCGATGTATGCCATTCGCAAAGTGCCGGCCATGGCTCGCTATCGCGGTCAGGCGTCCAACGTGTTCGTGACGGCGGTGGGCCTGGTGGCGATTTCTGCGCTGATTTATTCGCTGACGGCTTGAGCTTAACTATTGGTGAATATTCTGCGTTGTCGCTCTCGCGGGTGGTGACTCGGTCTTAAGGCTGGCCCTGACTTTTTTCAGTCATGAAAAACGTCGCTCATCTCACGGTGCGCGGCGTTTTTTATTGCGGCTTTAAAATGCTCGGGCGCTGATTCAGAGCATACATCCCGTGGGATTAGCGGCTACTCTTGACGGTGCATTCGTGCCTCGTAGAGCGTTTGCCGGGGTTTCCCCGGTTTGTTTATCTGTCTTCGGAGACGCTTCATGGCTCGTGCCCATCCGCAACTGATCAGCGGCAAACTGGAAAAACTCCATCCCACGCAACTCACGGTCGGCCTGTCTGAAGTCGCGGCCAAGCGTCAGGAGTGGAAAAAGCTCAAACGCAAGGAGCGCGCAGTGGCGCTGGATAATCACTGGTTTCCCAGCGTCCTGGGGCCTGATGGTAATTACTACATCGTTGACCATCACCATTTCGGGTTGGCCCTGCTGCAAGAAGAGGTCAAGCGCGTCTCCTTGTTGGTGCTCAAGGACTTGTCGTTTGTCGACCCGGTGACGTTCTGGAATGTGATGAACTTCAACCAGTGGGCGCATCCCTATGACGGCCGTGGCGCCAGGCGTTCCTTTGAGGCTATCCCCAAACGTATCGTCGATCTGCAAGACGACCCTTATCGCAGCCTCGCCGGGCTGCTGCGTCGGGCCGGGGGCTACGCCAAGGACACCGCACCCTACAGTGAGTTTCTGTGGGCCGACTTCTTTCGCAGCCGCATTGCCGGTGACCTGATCAACGAACTGGGCCCCAAGCTCCAGGCCAAAGCCATGGGCCTGGCCCGCAGCCAAGAGGCTCGGTATCTGCCGGGGTGGGTGGGTCCGATTGCCGACTGAGCCACGCTCCGTTCCGGCACAGTTGCCAGCCGATGCGCCGAACCGTTGGCAGGACCTGTTAGCCGGGCTGTCGATTGCAGGCCTGTTGCTGCCAGAAGCGGTCGCCTATTCGAGCATCGCTGCGTTGCCACCCCAGGCCGGGGTAATTGCGTTATTTGCCGGCCTGCTGTGTTACGGACTTCTGGGCACCAGCCGGTTTGCCATCGTGTCCGCCACCTCGTCCTCGGCGGCGGTGTTGGCCGCTGCCACCGCCACGCTGGCCGGAGGTGACCCGGCGCTGCGCCTGACGCTGGCGATTGGGCTGGTCTTGGTCACTGGCGGGTTTTTTCTGCTGGCCGGGTTGTTAAAGCTCGGCAGTGTTACGTCGTTCATTGCCAAGCCGGTGTTGCGCGGGTTTGCGTTTGGGCTGGCGCTGACGATTATCCTCAAACAAGTCGCGAGCATCGTCGATGTGCCGTTGACCAACAGCAACCTGATCCGGTTTATGCCGCAATTGCTTGAGCAGTGGCCGCAGTGGAATGGTATCGGCGCACTGGTCGGGGTCGTGGCGTTGCTGGTGTTGGGGGTGTGCGCACGATTCAGGCGGGTGCCGGGTGGTTTGTTGGTAGTGGCGCTGGGTATTGCCGCCAGCCAGTGGCTAAACCTGCCGGACTACGGGGTGAAGCTGATCGGCGTCATCGACCTGAGCCTCGAAGTCCCGCACTTGCCGGTGTTGCCTTTTGCCGACTGGCTGCGTTTGGGTGAATTGGCGTTTGCCATGGTGATGATTCTTTACGCCGAATCCTTTGGGTCCATCAGTTCCTTTGCCCTCAAGCATGGCGATCGGGTCTCTTCGAACCGTGATTTGCTAGCGTTGGGCGCGGCCAACCTGCTGTCTGGCCTGTTCCATGGTATGCCGGCCGGTGCGGGTTACTCCGCAACGTCGGCCAATGAGGCCGCGGGTGCCAACTCCCGTTTAGCGGGCATCGTCGCGGCGGCGGTGGTGTTGGTCATTGTGCTGACGGTGTTGCCTTACATTGCGCTCACCCCCGAGCCGGTGCTGGCTGCCATCGTGATCCATGCCTTGGCGCGTGGCTTGAGCCTACAACCGTTGGGGCGCTACTTTATCTGGCGTCGTGACCGCGTATTGGTGATCAGTGCGGTGGCCGCCGTGTTGGTGCTCGGGGTACTCGACGGTTTGCTGCTGGGCGTGGCGATCAGTGTGGTGTTGATGTTGAAACAAATGTCATCGGCGGACATTCAGGTGCTGGGGCAGATGGGGGGCGGTCACGACTTTGTCGATTTACAACGCCATTCTCTGGCCCGCGAAATACCTGGGGTGCTGATTGTCCGGCCGAGCCAAGCGCTGTTTTTTGCCAACGTAGAGCGTATTTTGGGCGGCGCACTGCATTTGGTGCGGCACGCGTCATCGCCGATTCATACAGTCATTCTCAGCCTCGAAGAGTCCCCTGACCTGGATGGCACGAGTATCGAGGCGCTTGAGGCGTTCTTCTTGCAAGTACGGGCCGAAGACAAACTGCTGATTCTGGCGCGACTCAAGCAGGAGGCGCACATGGTACTTTCAAAATTGCCAGCGCAGGAGCGTGAGCAGGTCATGCTCAGCGATTTAAGCGTCGACGGTGCGGTGCAGCAAGCGCTCAAGCTGGTCGTGCAGTCTTTGCCTGCATAAAAAAACGCCGCCCCTCTCGCGATGGGCGGCGTTTTCTATTGCGTTGTAACCTTAGGCTTGAAGGACCGGAATCTTGGCATTCGCTGCTGCTTCACGGAACTCGGCGATCTGGTCGAAGGACAGGTAGCGGTAGACATCGGCCGCCATGCTGTCGATCTTGCCAGCGTATTCCATGTATTCCTCGACAGTCGGCAGGCGACCCAGGATGGAAGCCACAGACGCCAACTCAGCCGAAGCCAGGTAGACGTTCGCGCCGTCACCCAGACGGTTCGGGAAGTTACGGGTCGACGTCGACACCACAGTCGAGTTCGGTTCTACACGTGCCTGGTTACCCATGCACAGCGAGCAGCCTGGCATTTCCATGCGCGCGCCGGCCTTGCCGTAGATGCCGTAGTAGCCTTCTTCGGTCAGCTGGTGAGCGTCCATTTTGGTCGGCGGCGATAGCCACAGACGGGTTGGAAGCTGACCTTTGACCTGTTCCAGCAACTTACCGGCAGCGCGGAAGTGACCGATGTTGGTCATGCACGAACCGATGAACACTTCGTCGATTTTCTCGCCAGCAACGCTGGACAGCAGACGGGCGTCGTCCGGATCGTTTGGCGCGCAGAGCACAGGCTCTTTAATGTCGGCCAGGTCGATTTCGATGATTTCAGCGTATTCGGCGTCAGCATCGGCAACCATCAGCTCTGGGTTGGCAATCCAGGCTTCCATCGCTTGGGCACGACGTTCCAGGGTACGTGCATCGCCGTAGCCTTCGCCGATCATCCAGCGCAGCAGGGTGATGTTGGAACTCAGGTACTCGGTGATCGATTCTTTCGACAGCTTGATGGTGCAACCGGCAGCCGAACGTTCGGCCGAGGCGTCGGACAGCTCGAAAGCTTGTTCGATGCTCAAGTTGTCCAGGCCTTCGATTTCCAGGATGCGACCGGAGAAGGCGTTCTTCTTGCCTTTCTTCTCGACGGTCAGCAGGCCAGCCTGAATCGCGAAGTAAGGAATGGCGTGAACCAGGTCACGCAGAGTAACGCCCGGTTGCATCTTGCCTTTGAAACGCACCAGGATCGATTCCGGCATGTCCAACGGCATAACGCCAGTGGCAGCAGCAAACGCAACGAGGCCGGAACCGGCCGGGAACGAAATGCCCATCGGGAAACGGGTGTGCGAGTCACCACCAGTACCGACGGTGTCCGGCAGCAGCATGCGGTTCAGCCAGCTGTGGATGATGCCGTCGCCCGGACGCAGGGAAACGCCGCCGCGGGTCATGATGAAGTCTGGCAGGGTGTGGTGGGTGGTCACGTCGATCGGCTTAGGGTACGCCGCGGTGTGGCAGAACGACTGCATCACCAGATCGGTCGAGAAGCCCAGGCACGCCAGGTCTTTCAGTTCGTCACGGGTCATAGGACCGGTGGTGTCCTGGGAACCGACGGTGGTCATTTTCGGTTCGCAGTAGGTGCCAGGACGAACGCCTTTGCCTTCTGGTAGACCGCACGCCTTGCCGACCATTTTCTGTGCCAGGGTGAAACCCTTGCCGGTATCGACAGGTGCTTCAGGCAGTTTGAACAGATCGGTAGGGCCCAGGCCCAGCTCGGCGCGCGCCTTGTCGGTCAGACCGCGACCGATGATCAGCGGGATACGGCCGCCAGCACGAACTTCGTCCAACAGCACCGGGGTCTTCATTTCGAAGGTGGTCAGGACTTCGTCGGTGCCGTGTTTGCAGACTTTGCCAGCATGCGGGTACAGGTCGATCACGTCGCCCATGTTCATGTTGGTGACGTCGAACTCGATTGGCAGAGCGCCAGCATCTTCCATGGTGTTGTAGAAGATCGGAGCAATCTTGCTGCCGAAGCAGAAACCACCAGCGCGCTTGTTCGGCACGTTAGGAACGTCGTCGCCGAAGAACCACAGCACCGAGTTGGTCGCTGATTTACGCGAAGAACCGGTACCGACCACGTCACCGACGTAGGCAATAGGGAAGCCTTGACCGCGCATTTCTTCGATCTGCTTCATCGGGCCGGTCACGCCTTGGGCGTCAGGCACGATGCCTTCACGGGCCATTTTCAGCATGGCCAGGGCGTGCAGCGGAATGTCCGGGCGCGACCAAGCGTCTGGGGCAGGGGACAGGTCGTCGGTGTTGGTTTCGCCGGTGACCTTGAACACGCGCAGGCTGATCTTGTCGGCCAGGACAGGGCGGTTGCGGAACCACTCGCCGTCAGCCCAGGACTGGATCACGCCTTTGGCGTGTGCGTTGCCGTTCTGGGCTTTTTCCGCCACGTCGTGGAACGCATCGAACATCAGCAGGGTGTGCTTGAGTTGAGCGGCAGCGACTGGGGCCAGTTCGGCGCTGTCGAGCAGGTCAACCAGGGTCACGATGTTGTAGCCGCCCTGCATGGTGCCGAGCAGTTCAACAGCGCGTTTTTTGTCGATCAGGGGGGAAGTCGCTTCGCCTTTGGCCAGGGCCGACAGGAAACCAGCCTTTACGTAAGCTGCTTCGTCCACGCCAGGTGGAATGCGATTGGTGATCAGGTCAACGAGGAAAGCTTCTTCGCCAGCCGGGGGATTCTTCAGCAGCTCGACCAGGCCTGCAGTTTGTTCGGCGTTAAGCGGCTGGGGAACGATACCCAGTGCTGCACGCTCTTCGATATGTTTGCGGTAGGCTTCAAGCACAGTTATTACCCTCATCAGTGGTCCCAAATGGGTGTCCGGGACGCTCATCCCGAAATTACCGTACTCATGCGCTGCGTGGCGTTGTGGGCCACTTAGCCAGAATTACCGGCAATTCCTTACAGAAGCTGCTTTCAAAGTTTTACGCCTGCAGAACGGGGAGCTGATGAGGGTTGGCGTTGGGCTTTTCCCCGCTGGAAAAATCCATCGCCAACACCGCTCTGTAGGAACGACTGTGCTCGTGACGCTTTGAAAACAGCTTCAAACGGACATTGGCGCCTTAAAAGGCTGGCTGATTCTACGGCAAAAAAAAATTAAAGGTAAGTTAGCCCCTCAACTTTGAGGGGTGATGAATGTTAGACAAAGGGCTAACATGCCGACTTGTTCTGCTTTCCCGTGTTTTGCCTAACTATGCCCAATCAAACCATCAAGACTCCCTGCGTCGGCCTCTGCTCCACCGTTTACGGTGACTTGGTCTGCCGTGGCTGCAAGCGTTTCCACCATGAAGTGATCAACTGGAATGGTTACAACGAGGAGGAAAAGCGCGCGGTGTGGCTGCGTCTTGAGCAGTTGCTGTCGCAGGTGATGGCCAGCAAGCTGGAAGTGTTCGACTCGCAGCGCCTGCGCTTGCAGCTTGAGCAGCGGAAAATCCGCTTTGTGCCGCACCAGTCCGAGTATTGCTGGGCCTATCAGTTGATCGCACGGGGCGCCCGGGTCATCAACAATCTGGAGGCCTACGGAATGGTGTTGATGCCGGAGTTTCGCGACTGGAATTTGCCGGAGCTGCGCGATGCGATTGACCGGGAGTTCTTCCTGCTGTCCGAGGCGCATTACCAGCGCTACATCGCACCCGGATTCCTCAAGGACGCCTTCGGCGGCTGAGCTTTAAAAGCATCACGAACAGGCCTGCTCCCAGTGGGAGCAGGCCTGTTCGCAAAAGCAATCGGCTTGGCGCGATAGCTCTCAATGCCGCGTTACCACCTCTTCCAGATGGTCCATGATTTCGTCGGGCTTGAGCACCAGCACATCGCTCTCTACCGCATCCAGCACTACTTCCGCGGTATTGCCGATTAATGCGCCGGACAAGCCGGTGCGCGCCACGGTGCCGATGACCGTCACGGCCGCCTGAAGTTTGTGGACCATGTGCGGAATCAACACATCTGCCGGACCTTCATCGATGTGCAGGTGTTCATCATCGATGTCGAACTCGGCCTGAAACGCCTTGCACTGCTCGCGATACTTGGCCTCGATGGTTTCCCTGAGCTGGAACACCGGATCGGCCGATGACAGCATCGGTGACGGGTGAGCGCTGATCACATGCAATTGTGCCTTGGCCAGACTGGCGATGTCATAACCGTGATCGATGATGCAGGCATGCAGGGCGCGGTGTTCGTCGTCCGTGTTGCCGACGTCGATGGCCGCCAGGATGACCCCGCCGGTCCAAGGTTTAGACGTTTTCACCAGCAGTACGGGCGTCGGGCAGTAGCGCAGTAGTTTCCAGTCGGCCGGGGTCAGCAGCGCCTTTTTCAAAGGGCTGTCGGGGTAATGCTGTTTGACCACTAATCCGCAGCCCTCCGCCTGCTGCACATCGACGATGGTTTCGTGCAGGCTTTCGTTCCAGGCTTGCTCGGTGGTAACGCTATAGCCGTCCTGCACCAGCGCAGCCTTAAGCACGCCCAGCATGGCACTGTGATCGTGCTTTTTATCGCAGACCAGCAAGTGCAGGTGGGCTTGCGTCACGCCAGCGATCAGCTTGGCTCGTTTCAGCGCCAGGCTTTCCGAGTGCTCGGGTTCGATGACCACCAGAATGCTGCGAATGGCTTGCATGGTCGGGATCTCCAGTAAGTAAAAAACACTGCGTTGCACAACTATAGTTGCTGCTCGGCAACCCGGGACTTGATGCATATCAACGGTGGCGACTGGTGGTCTGTCGACAGGCCGGTATAATCGGCGCCCTTCGCCGTGAACCTTTGTCCGTGAGCCCCATGCTACTGAAGCCCGAAATCGTCGCCGTCCTGTCGGAAGTGAGCCAATGATTCTTCCCGAAATTCATCAGTTCCTTGGCTGCCGCACCCCCGATGGCTGGGTCCAGGCCGCACTGGCCGATCAGGAAACCCTGTTGATCGATCATAAAAACTGCGAATTCAAGGCCGCCAGCACGGCGCTGAGTCTCATCGCCAAATACCATTCCCATGTCGATTTGATCAACCTGATGTCGCGTCTGGCCCGCGAAGAACTGGTGCATCACGAACAAGTCATGCGTTTGATGAAAAAACGCAAGATCGAGCTGCGTCAGCTGTCCGCCGGTCGATATGCCTCGGGCCTGCGTAAAGTGGTGCGCAGCCACGAGCCGGTGAAACTGGTGGACACGCTGGTGGTGGGGGCGTTTATCGAAGCCCGTAGCTGCGAGCGTTTCGAGGCACTGGTGCCGCACCTGGATGAAGACTTGGGCAAGTTCTATTTCGGCTTGCTGAAAAGTGAAGCCCGGCACTTTCAGGGCTACCTGAAGCTGGCCTATCAGTACGGAGATGCCAAAGACATCGCGCAGGTGATCGACAGGGTCCGCGATGCCGAACACGCGTTGATTGAGTCGCCGGATGTGGAGTTTCGTTTTCACAGCGGTGTGCCCATCGCGGCCTGAGATGCTCAGGCGAGCAAAATGTAAAAATTCTAGTCCTTGATAGATTTTTCACATCGGCTCGGTTAATCTGCGCGCCTCTTTGGGGAGTAGCCTGCTTGCGATTCGTCGCAAGCGCCCGTATCAACATTCTCGGCAACATGCCGTGGTGCGGGCACCTTCTGGTTGGTGAGACCATCGACATACCTGCGCTGAAGTCGGGCGCGCGGGCATGTCGTGGACTCAAGCCCGACCGGATGTTTCAGCGTGAACCTAGCCTCTCTAATATTCCTTGCCTTTGCCATGTCTACCGACGCCTTCGCGGCCGCTATCGGTAAAGGCTCTAGCCTGCATAAACCTAAATTTCTCGAAGCACTGCGTATTGGGCTGATCTTCGGCGTGATCGAAGGGCTCACGCCGATTGCCGGCTGGTTTATTGGTCAGGCCGCCACGCAGTTCGTCTCCAGCTGGGACCATTGGGTCGCCTTCAGCCTGTTGCTGGTCCTCGGTCTGCACATGATCTATAACGGGGTCAAAACTGAAGAGGCCGAAGAAGTCGAGGTCGAAAAACCCAAGCAACATGGCTTCTGGTTGCTCGCCGTCACCGGTTTCGCTACCAGCATCGACGCGCTTGCCGTCGGCGTCGGCTTGGCTTTCGTCAACGTCAATATTTGGCTTGCGGCAGGCTTGATCGGCTTGGCCACCATGACCATGGTCACCATCGGCGTCATGCTCGGTCGGGTCATCGGCAGCGTCATCGGCAAACGTGCTGAAATTGCTGGCGGTGTGGTCCTGATCATTGTGGGCTCGGCGATTCTCTATGAGCATCTCTCGGTCTGATAAACCCAGGCGTCTGCTGTCTCGTATCGCTGCCCGGAGCACCTATGCACCGGGCTGCATACCGCTGAAAAACGCTGACGGCGTGTTCGCTGGGCGCACTGTATTTGAGTCGATGTCAGATAATGCGCGGCGCAACCTTGTCGGATCTTTGCCACAAGTACCACGCCGCGACTGTCCGATACGGACGCCAACCCAGTCCGATCTCGATCATCTGCTTACGATTGGGTTGCGCGTCCAACTCTTTGAGGCGTCGATAGCCTTCACGCACGCCAAAATCATCCGCCGGTAAAATATCCAGCCGCTCCAGGCTGTAGATCAACAGCATCTCCACCGTCCAGCGACCCACCCCGCGCAGGGTGATCAAACGCTCGATCAGAGCCTCGTCGTCCATCGCCAACGCCGTTGCATAATCCGGCACTACGCCGTCCAGCGTTGCCTGGGCAATTCCCTGAAGGGTCGTGATCTTGCTGGCGGAAAATCCACAGCTGCGTAGCTGCGTGAAATCTGTCGCCAGAATCTGTTCGGGCTCAGGGAATGGACTGGATGGAAACAGTGCCCGCAAGCGCCCGACAATCGCATCCCCGGCGCGGGCATGCAGTTGCTGATAGGCAATGGCCCGCACCAGCGACTCGTAAGGTTCGCGCGTTGGATGGGGTTGATGGCGGCAGGGGCCAACGGCGTCGATATGGCGCCGCCAATCGTCATCAAGGGAAGCCAGGAATTGGCTGGCGGGCAGATAGGTATCGGGCATGCAATATCCAGAAGGGCAGCGGTCACTGTGGGCAAGGTGAGTCGTCCTGCCCGCAGTGCAGCACTGTGTAACGTGCGGTCAGTTATTGTCGAGCAGCGCATTCACTTCGCCGTAGGTAAAGGCTTTGAGATCACGGCTGTCAAGCTTGCCGGTCTCCAGGAAGCTTTTAGCCAATGACTGCATGGCACCGTAGAGTAATTCGGCGATGCTTGAACCTGCCGTCAAACGCCTTACACCCAAGGCCCGCAGCTCCTCAGGCGAGGGCAGACACGGGAGGCCCAGCACGTTCACCGGCAGAGGTGTGTCTTGGCAGATCGCAGCGATTTCATACGCGGCGGTCACGCCTGCGGCAAATAACCCATCGGCGCCAGCGGCCCGATATAACGCGGCGCGCTTGAGCGTTTCAGCGACGCGATCTTCGGCGGGCACCAGATTTTTCAGGTACACATCGGTGCGTGCGTTGATGAACAGCCGCACGTTGCGCCGCTGGGCGACCTGGCGCGCCATCTCGATTTTGCGCACCAGCAGCTCAGGCGTTGCAAAGCCGTCTTCGATGTTGATCCCGACGGCGCCCGCCGCGATCACAGCGTCAATTACCCTGGCAACCTGTTCAAGATCATCGGAATAGCCAGCCTCGATGTCTACGGTCAACGGCACGCTGATGACCCGGGCAATCGATTCGACTGTCGCCACCAGTCGTTCGAGAGGCAGCGCGTTGCCGTCCTTGTAACCGTGAAGCCACGCGACTGCCGCGCTGCTGGTAGCGACTGCCTGGCTGCCCAGCTGCTGCACAATCCGCGCACCGGCTGCGTCGGCGACGTTAGCGAGGATCAGCAAGCCGTTCTGGTGAAGGTTGTGGAACTGTTGGTCGAGCGCGTCCATTGAGTTTCAATCCTTGTGAAAAACACAGCGTGATTAGAATGCGAGGGGTTGAGTAATCTGCACCGCAGCTTTTTCCAGCCTGAGGAGAAAAGCCTTGCGCGGTTGTCCGCCGCCATAGCCGGTCAGCGAGCCGTCCGCCCCGATGACCCGGTGACAGGGCAGCACGATAGCGAGTCTGTTCTGGCCGTTCGCCAAGCCGACGGCGCGGCTGGCCCCGGGTTTGCCCAGCACGGTCGCGATAGCGCCATAGGTGCGGGTCTGGCCGTAAGGGATTCGTGCCAGTTCGGCCCAGACTCGTTTAGCGAATTCACTGCCCGGCAGGTGCAGAGGCACCTTGAATTCGCTCAGTTGCCCGTTGAAGTAGCACGTCAGTTCTGCTTCGATCTGCTGTAAATGGGCGTTGTGTCCGGGGGCGACGGCGTAACCATAACGGTTCTGCAGCTCTTCGACTTCCCGCGTCAGCGCCGGACGATCCAGAAACTCCAGCAACACCAGCCCGCGACGCTCGGCCATGGCAATCATGGGCCCCAAAGGCGTGGTCAGTCGAGTGAACAGCAGCGGCTCGCTATGCGCCGCTCGGCCTGGCGTGATGTGGAAAGATTTCTGAAACGCGTCGCGAAAACCACTTAAGGATTCGTATCCGGAGTCATACGCAACGCTATCGATGGACTCGCCTTGCTTGATTCCGCCCAGCGCCATGCCCAAGCGCCGGGTGCGCAGCCACGTGTGGAAGGTCATGCCGAAATGCTGCTTGAACCAGCGCCGCAGTTTGAGTGGTTCGACGCCTGCGGCCTGCAAATGGGCATCGGTCCAGCGGTGTTCGGGGTCGCCGTCCACGGCTTTGAGCAACGTCTGCACCCAGTCCGGGGCGATGGCCGCGGCGTCCAGTGGTTTGCAACGCAAGCAGGCGCGGTAGCCTGCCGATAAACATTCATCGGCGTTAGCAAAGAACTCGACGTTCTCCGGCTTGGGTTTGCGTGCTGTGCAACTGGGACGGCAGAAGATGCCCGTGGTTTTAACCGCAGTAAAAAACACCCCTTCGTAGGCAGTGTCTCGTTCGAGCATGGCGCGAACCATCTCGGCGTGGGGTGGAAGCAGGGGGCTTTGTAGGTTCATGGCCTGAGCATAAGGCTCACGGCCTTAAGCCTCCACCGCAAAATCGACAGTAAATTCAACGCCTGCGTCATGGGACGCGCTCCCGATTCGATAAAGGCTTTACAGGGTGGCGATACGGTCAAGCTCTGCCTTTAGTTGTGCGCCGCCGAGGTGGTTAAAGTCGAGGGCGAAGAACGCTGCAAAGCGTCGTTTGATGATGCCAACGGTGCAGTCGAAGGCATGCTGAATCTGCTGTTCTGTGCCGTGGACATCCGAAGGATCAGTGAGGCCCCAGTGGCTTTTTATCGCCGGACCCAAATAGACCGGGCACGCTTCACCGGCGGCCTGTTTGCAGACCGTGATGACCAGATAGGGCGGGGAGTCGGTGAACACCGAAGCGTCTTTGCTGTAGAGGCCTTTGGTGTCAATACCTAAGCGTTGCAGTGTCTGCACGGCGTGCGGGTTGAGCTGGCCGCTTGGAAAACTGCCGCAACTTACCGCTTCATAACCTGTCGGCGCCAGGTGATTGAACAGCGCCTCGCTCAACACGCTGCGGCAACTATTGGCGGTACACATGAACAGGACTTTGATTGAGGCGGGACGCGGGTTCATTGGGCTTGCTCATATATATGGAGATTCGAATATATACGTGCCTGTTCTGCAAATGCCAGCGCCCTCGTTCAGGTCATAGACCTGTAGCGAGGGGTGCCTTGATAGCATGCGCGGTGCTGCCACTGATTTGCTTATCGCCTCAAGCCCGGCGAGCCATCAGCAACACCGACGCTGCTGCTGCCAACAAACCCGCGCAGCAGCGGTTGAAAATTCGCTTGCCTCGAGGCTCGGCAAACCAGCGACGCATGTGCAGTCCCATGTAGGCGTAAGCGCTAATGGCGATCCACTCCAGCATCAGAAACAGGACGCCGAGCACTGCGAATTGCGGTGTCACTGGGAGAGAGGGATCAACAAACTGCGGCAGAAACGCGGTGAATATCAAGATCGCTTTGGGATTCCCCGCGGCCACCAGAAATTCCTGGCGGGCCAGCGCGACTCTACCTGCCTTTGAAGCAGTGACGTGCTCTTGGGCGTTTGGGTCGGCGCGCCACAGTTGCCAGGCGATGTACAGCAAGTACGCCGCGCCTAGAATCTTGATGGCATAGAACAGCCACTGCGAAGTGCTCAGTACGACGGACAGCCCGACGGCAGCCAGGGCAATCATCCCGGCAAACGCCAACAATCGGCCAATGCCGGCCATGCAGGCTCGACGGTAACCGTAACGGGTGGCGTTACTGACAGACAGCAAATTATTCGGGCCAGGGGCCATATTCAGGGCAAAGCAGGCCGGAATAAAGAGCGTGAGGGTGGCGAGGTCCATGACGGGGCTCCAGTAGCCGGAGCGATATTTTTATCACAGCTGACGCGCTAGTTGACCCATACAGTGAGGCGCAGAAATCGCTGCACAGTGTTTAGGGGTGTTTTCTTCAATACAGCAGCAGAGGCGGCTTATACCGTCAGGCCTGTTTCTACTGAATTGAAGAAGGTGAGTGATGAGTCTGATGATCTCTATGGCGGCGTTCGCTTTGGCCTCTTCCATAACCCCTGGGCCGGTAAACATCGTGGCGTTGGGTTCGGGGGCTCGTTATGGGTTTCGTGCCACGTTGCGTCATGTGTTGGGGGCTACGCTGGGGTTCGTGGCGCTGCTGGTGTTGATGGGCCTGGGGTTGCACGAGCTGCTGGTGCTTTGGCCGTTTTTGACGCGGGTTGTGCAGTTGGCTGGCGTGGTGTTTTTGTTGTTTATGGCCTGGAAGCTGGCGATCGATGACGGACGCCTCAATACCGGGGAGAAGGGCGAGGCGCCTTCAATGTTCTACGGCGCGCTGATGCAGTGGCTTAACCCCAAAGCCTGGCTGGCCTGCGTTGCGGGGATGGGCGCGTTTGTCGCGGACGGTGAGGTGCGCCTGGTCTGGCAGTTCGCGGTGATCTATCTGGTGGTCTGCTACTTGTCGGTGGCCTGTTGGGCCTATGCCGGGACGTTCTTACGCGAGTATTTGAACAACACCAAGGGCATGCGCTTGTTCAACCGGACGATGGCGTTCATGTTGACGCTGTGTGCCGGGTATTTGGTGTATGCCTAGATAGACTGGTTCGCCCAAAAGAAGGCTCCGCTGCCAATAGCGATGTTGCTCTTAGCATCGATATTGTCCTGGCGTCGCGGCCAGGTGCTGTTTAAACGCACGCTGGAAATGCGCTTGATCGGCAAACCCTGCTTCCAGGGCAACGTCGGCGATCAACTTTCCACTGCGCAGCTGTTCGCGAGCAAACTGAATCCGGCGATTGACCAAAAAGGCGTGGGGGGGCATGCCGTAATGCTGTTTGAACGCTCGAATCAGGTACGAAGGCGACAGTTGGGCTGCCTCGCAAATGTCCTCAAGCTTGAGCTGGTGTGTGCAGTGTTCGCGGATGTAGTCGGCCGCTCGTTCGAGTTTGAAGTTGGGCTCGCGCACTGGCTGATCGGCAGGGTTGAGTCGTTGCTGCACATCGGTGAAAAATTCCACTGCGGCACTGTGCTTGCGCAGTACCTCCTGCTGCTCATCGACGAGGATGTCGTACAGCGCCTTAAGGCCGGAAAACAGATGGATGTCGTGTAAGTGGGTGGTGGAAAACCTGCGAAAAACAGGGGCCTGACTAAAGCCCAGTTGATGTTGCAGATCTATCAACCAAGGCGTTTCGACGTAGAGCATTACGTAGGACCAGGGTTGGTCGTCAATAGGATTGCAGGCGTGTACATCGCCAGGATTCATCAGCACCACTGTGCCGGCGCCAACCTGATAGTGCGCGAGTTCATGAACATAGGTGCTGCGTCCGGCGGTGATTGCACCCATGGAAAAGTGAGTGTGGGAATGTCGGGCGTAGCAGACCTCGCGACCATCAGCGATGGCCCTGGCCTCAATGAAGGGCAGGGCGTCATCGCGCCAGAAGCGCGGTGCTTTGTCAGCGTTTTTGGCGGCAGCGTGTTTCATGGTCAGTATTTCCGGCGGGCCTGCGCGCCAGTGTATTAGCTCCGGTGGTCAAAGGCGCGTGCCAATTGGGCTCTTTTTCAGGTTGACCGATGGTCGCCGAAGCGCACATCTGTGGCGAATTACGCTGAGCTATATGGGCAACATCTACGGTTGGTCTACGCTCAAGAAGATAACCCTCAACGGAGTGCGCGATGCGGTCGCCAAGCAAACCCCTGAATGAAAGCTCCCGATTAGAAACCCTGCACTCGCTGAATGTGCTGGACAGTGCGCCGGAGGAACGTTTTGACCGGCTCACCCGCCTGGCTCGGCGTCTGTTTAATGTACCGATTGCCCTGGTGACCTTGGTGGACGCTGATCGCCAGTGGTTTAAATCGTGCATTGGAATGTCTGAGCCCCGCGAGACCGGACGAGACGTCTCGTTTTGTGGCCATGCGATCTTGAGTGACCAGATTTTGATGGTCACCGATGCTGAGCAGGATGAGCGTTTTCACGATAATCCACTGGTGGTGGGCGACCCAGGCATTCGCTTCTACGCCGGTTGCCCGCTGAGCGTCGGCGACGGCAGCAAGTTGGGGACTTTGTGCCTGATCGACACTCGGCCGCGCCGACTGGACGATGAAGAGCGCGAACTGCTGCGTGACTTGGCGCGGATGGCCGAGCAAGAGTTGATGGCCGTGCAGATGGCAAGCATGGATGAGTTGACCTTGTTGTCTAACCGACGTGGTTTCAAGGCGTTGGCCCAGCATGGCCTGGAGGTGTGCCATCGGTTGAAAAAACCCGCGAGTTTATTGTTTTTTGACCTCAACGATTTCAAGCAAATCAACGATCTTTACGGGCATGCCGAGGGCGACAGCGCCCTGAAAACCTTCGCAGACGTGCTGCGGATCGCCTTTCGTGAAAGTGATGTGGTCGGCCGCTTGGGGGGCGATGAATTCGTCGTATTGCTGACGGGGTCAAACCTTACGGAAACCACGGCGGTCATGGCGCGACTCAAAGAGATTCTCGATGAGCGCAATGCCACGTTACAGCGCGGATACGACATTCGATTCAGCGTCGGGCAGATCGAATATGACGCCAATCGTCATGACACCGTGGATCGTCTGTTAGCCGATGCTGACGGCGCGATGTATGCCCACAAGCAATCGTTGAGAAAACGCTGAACCTGTCGGCAACGTGCGCGCATACCGGTCACCGTGGGTCTGCATCGCTTGCCTGGGTGCGGGTCATTTGGCGAATAGCTGGCCAATATCCTTGAATGCCTTGAACTCGAGCGCATTGCCGCAGGGGTCAAACAAAAACATCGTGGCTTGTTCACCCACCATGCCTTGAAAGCGAATGCCCGGCTCAATCACAAAGCGCGTATTGCGTGCCTTCAAGCGTTCGGCCAAGGCTTCCCATGCGTCCATTGTCAACACCACGCCAAAGTGTGGAACAGGCACATCGTGGCCATCTACGGTATTGGTGTGCGCGGATTCTTGAGCGGCGTTTTTTGGCGCCAGGTGAATGACCAGTTGATGGCCAAAGAAATTGAAATCGACCCAGTGATCGCTGGAGCGACCTTCCTCAAGGCCGAACACCTCACCGTAGAAATTGCGTGCGGCTGTTAAGTCGTAGACCGGGATGGCCAAGTGAAAAGGGGAGAGTTGCATAAGGCGTGCCTCGACGGTCGGGAATTACGGTTGAGTTGTCGGCTCAAGTCATTCGTCGCGAGCCGTTTGTGCTGATCGTTTCGCAAGATCTGGGCAGTGTTTGCACGGTGTCGAGCCTGAAAGATTGCCACCTGCGACAACGTTGAAGCTGCCGCAGGTGGCATCGGTCAGGGCTCCAGGCGCAGAAGCACGTAATCGTCTTTATCAAAGCTGCCGCTCAGCACCGGTTGCAAAGCGCCCAAGCGGGTGCCTTGTAAACGTTGGAAGTCGCGTTGGCCAAGCATCAGCCAAGCGGGTCCATTGAGTTTATCCAGATCTTCTACGGACTCGCTGAACAGAGGTTGCAGGTCTTGCTCGATATTGACCATGAACTTGATCGCCTTCGCGTCCTTGCCCATTCCGAACAACATCAGTGGTGCAGGTGCTTTGTGTACCTGTTCCATGACCGCAAGACTGAACGTGCGGGTGTCATAGATCCGCCGTTCTGCCGACTCGAATACCAGAATGTACGCCGACCACAGCGCTAAAACTGCGCAGAGCGCCAGTGTCTGTGCTCTCCAGCGTGGACGCAGCAGTACACACAGTGCGATCGCCTGCAGCATCCCGAGTACGATCAGCGCCGGTAGGACGTTGGTCAACTGCTCGGGAAAACGCCGCTGAGCCACCAGCAATCCGCCGATCAGCAGACCGGGAACCAGCAACCACAGGCCCTGTATCACGCCACGCAGCCAGACAAACACCCGTCCTTTTTCCACCTGGAAGGGATACGCCGCAATGATCGCTGCCATGGGCAGCATCGGTAGCAGGTAACGCGCTTTTTTCGCTTGGGGAATCGACAGGCCAACCATCACGATCAACCCGGCCGCCGCACAATATTGCAGCAGGCGCAGCGTTGGCCCGACCTGTCGCGGACGACTCAGGCCAACCACGGCCAGCGTCAACAGCGCGAAGGGATAAGCCAGTGCGTAATTACCCAGCGAACTGGTGAAGTAATACAGCGAGCCGCTCACGCCTTCTCTGCCGTCCATGCGTCCCATGAACTGCATGCGAATCACGTCTTGCATAAAGGTCGGGCCGCCGCTGACGTTAGCCAGCCACAGCAGTAACCCTACGCACAACGCCAGCAGCACCGACGCCACCAGACCGAAACTCAACAGGCGCCGCCACTCTCGGTTAAGCAGGTAGTAGCTGCAGAGCATGCCGGTGGGAATCACCAACCCGATTGGGCCTCGGATCCCAAAGCCCAGCAGCAACAGGGCAAATATCAGCAGCAAACGGCGCGGGGCATGGAAATGGTCCGCGGCATAACCCAGGTAGAACACTGAAAACGCCACGGCGGCGAGCATCAGGTCCAGGGACATGGCACGGGCTTCGGTGATGAAGGTGCTGGTCAGCAACAGCATCGCGATACTGAGCAACGCCCAGCGCGTGGAGTAGGGCGCCAATAAGCGGTACATCAATGTCACGATGACCGATCCGGCAATCGCACTGGGTAGCCAGGCCGTCAAGCTGTTGACCTGCCCAAAGGGCAGGGACAACAACCAGGTGAACAGCGTCGTTACTGCCGAATAGTCAGCATAGGGCTGGCCATAGGTGGTCGGGAAAAACGATGGCCCGTGACGCAGCATTTCCTGAGCGAACAGAACAAACCGCGAGTCGAAGCCAATCGCGGTCTGGTTATAAACCCCCGCGATGAACAGCAACAGCGCCAGCAGTCCCAGACTGAGGGACTGTCGGCGAATCGCAGGGGTGGGCTGAACCGACACCGTCAGGCAACCACAGGTGTAGAAGGCCATTGCTGGTGAGGGATCGGCAGTTTGCGCGATTCACCACGACCCATTGGGAAGTACAGGAAGCCGTTGCGTGCGAGGCGTTCGGCGTCAAACAGGTTGCGCCCGTCGAAAATGACCGGGGCCGAGAGACGTTCACGGATCAGGTCGAAATCAGGGGCCTTGAACTGCTGCCACTCGGTGCAGATGATTAGCGCGTCGGCGCCAGTGAGTGCCGATTCCGGAGTACCCAGGAGCGTTAACTTCGATTCGTTCGGGTACAGATGCTGGGTTTCCTGCATCGCTTCCGGGTCGAATGCACGCACATTGGCGCCGGCAGCCCACAAGGCCTCCATCAACACCCGGCTTGGGGCATCACGCATGTCGTCGGTGTTGGGTTTGAACGCCAGGCCCCAAACGGCAAAGGTCTTGCCGGCCAAGTCGCCCTTGAAGAATGCGTTGACACGCTCGAACAGCTTGTTCTTTTGACGCTCGTTGATCGCCTCTACCGCTTGCAGCAGGTCACTGGAGCAATGAGCCAGCTCAGCACTGTGGATCAGCGCGCGCATGTCCTTTGGAAAGCACGACCCGCCATAACCGCAGCCTGGGTAGATGAAGTGGTAGCCAATGCGCGTATCCGCGCCGATGCCCAAGCGTACCGATTCGATATCGCAACCCAGGTGTTCGGCCAACTCGGCAATCTGGTTGATGAAGCTGATTTTGGTGGCAAGCATGCAGTTTGCTGCGTACTTGGTCAGCTCGGCGCTACGCAGGTCCATGAACATGATGCGATCGTGGTTGCGGTTGAACGGTGCGTACAGCTCGCGCATCACATCGCGCACTTCATCGCGTTCACAGCCAACGATGATGCGGTCTGGGCGTCGGCAGTCAGCCACCGCGGTCCCTTCCTTGAGGAACTCGGGGTTGGAGACAATATCGAATTCCAGCTCGCGGCCGGCGTCTTTCAACTTGCCCAGGATGTGCGCGCGCAGGGTGTCACCCGTACCGACCGGAACGGTGGATTTTTCCACCAGAATCAGCGGCTGCACTCGGTGGCGTGCGACCGCATCACCCACCGACAGTACGTAGCTCAGGTCGGCCGAGCCGTCTTCGCTGGAGGGGGTACCCACTGCGATGAACAATACTTCGCCGTGCTGTACAGCGAGTTTCTCATCGGTGGTGAACTGCAGGCGTTTAGCCTCCAGGCTTTCTTTGACGAGCGTGGCCAAGCCGGGCTCGAAAATGCTGACGTGGCCTTGCTTGAGCAGTTCGACCTTTTTGGCATCGATGTCCATGCAGATCACATCGTGGCCAACTTCGGCCAGAACGGCGGCCTGCACGAGGCCAACGTAACCACTACCAAATACACTGATTTTCATGAGGCATTCCTAAGAACAGATGCGCGAGCAGGTCGAGAGTTGATGGTTATGACCCCGAGGATGACCAGCGCCACCCCGAGGCTTTTTGAAAGACTGAAATGTTCGTTGAACACCGGCAAACTGGCTGCCAGCAGGTACACCAGCGCGTAGCTGATGCTCAAAAGCGAATAGGCGCGCCCTAACGGTAAATCTTTCAGGGCCAGCAACCAGCAGAGCATTGAGAGAACGTAAGCGAAAATAGCCGCCATGACCACGCCGACGGCGGACAGGTCCACGCTGCCATTGCTCAAGGCCGCCAGCCATTGTTCGGGGTGTGGCAGCCGGCTCATGCTCCAGCGCATGCCCAGTTGAGCACTGCTGACCAACAGCACGCTGCCCAAAGCAAAAGTGATTCCACGGCGTAGGCTCATGCGTGTTGTCCCAGCAAAATTACGCCACCAATCACCAGCGCTACACCCAGCCAGTGACGACGATCGACGGCTTCGTGGAAAACGAAGCGAGCCACCAGCGTAATGAGTACGAAATTAAGGCTCAGCATCGGATAAGCGACACCGACCTCAAGGCGCTGCAATACCAGCAGCCAGACCAGAAGACCGAAACCCAGGGAGAGCAAGGCGAGCCAAAGCCAGGGCGAGCACAACTTTTCGCTCCAGCTCGACTCTTTGCCGCGCCAACTCTCTACGGCGTACTTCTGGGCGATCTGGCCCAAGCAGGTCAGCAGGCAGGCGGTCAATAGCAGAAGCAGGCTCATGAGGCGTCCTGAGGGAAAATCATGATCACCAGGTTGCCTTGTTCATAACGTTTGCCATCTTTGGGTAACAAGTCCACTTCCTGAAGCTCGTCGTCGCCTTTGACCCGCATGATCACGCCCACGGAACCGCTTTTGCGGGCTTCGCGCATCCACTGTTGAACCTGATCGGTAGTGATGCGCCGGTTACCGGTGTCGAGATAGTCCAAACCATATTTAAGTTCGCCGACCGTGTTGTAAAGCGCCACTTGCGGACGTTTCAAGCGCCAGGCCAAGGCCGAAGCCGCTCCCAAATCGTTGCTCAGCAGCCGGCCAGTCTGACCGAGTTCTTGAGCGTGTTCGAGGATGAACTGGTCAGGCATCTTGTTGGACACCACGGAATTCGGCAGGCCTGCCGGTATCAGTCCGACCAGCATCAGGCTGCCGAACGCCGGCGCCCCCCAGCATTGAAGGGGCCTGAACGCTTGCAGAAGATTGGCCATGATCCAGCCGATCAGCCCCATGAACACCAGAATCAGGTGGTGCAGTTCATGGTCGTATAAAGGTTTTTTCAGTTGAAAGTAGACCAGGGCAACCAACACGGCGATGCCCATGATCAGGTTCAATAGGCCATTGATTCCCAGGGCCCGACCTTGCTCAAGCTTCAAACGGTCGGCCAGTGCGCTGCCCAACAACAGTGACAACGGCATCAGGCAAGGCAGGATGTAGGCCGGCAGCTTACCGTTGCTCAGACTGAAGAAAATCAGCGGCATCAATAGCCACAGCAACAAAAAACCTATGTTCGCTTGACGACGGGTTTGCCACGCCTGCTTGAGTGCCGACGGTAGCAGCGCCGCCCAAGGCAGACTGAAGGCAACCAGCAGCGGCAGGTAATACCACCACGGCGCGTCATGTTGTGCATCGTCGCCAGCGAAGCGGCGGATGTGCTCGTGCCAGAAGAAGAACCGCCAGTAGTCGGGTTCCTGGGAGTGTACGGCGAGGACCCACGGCAAGCTGATTGCGATAGCCACAACCACCGCTATCGGGCCGTAGACCAGCAGTTCACGCCAGCGTTTTTGCCAGATCATCCAGGGCAGGGCGATCAGTACCGGCAATAGCCAGGCGAGAAAACCTTTGGTCATGAAACCCATGCCGCACGCCAGCCCCAGCACGGCCCAACCCACAGCACGCTGGCCGCGAGTCACACTGTCCAGCGCAAACCACAGCGCAACCAGGCTCAAGTTGACCCAAAAGGTAAATTGCGGATCAAGGTTGGCATAACCGGCTTGGCCGGCGATTACAGTAAAACTCATGTAGAGCAAAGCGCAGGCGAAACTTTTGCGCGGCTCGTTCCACAGGCGTCGGGCGATCAGAAAGCACAGTAAACCGCTAAGTACCGTGCTCAGCGCTGAGACAAAACGCACGCCGAACAAGTTATCGCCAAACAGCGCCTGGCCCAGAGCGATCATCCAGTAGCCAGCGACTGGTTTCTCGAAATAGCGTAAACCCATGAAATGCGGTGACACCCAGTTACCGCTCAGGAGCATGTCCTGGCTGATTTGGGCGTAGCGGGTTTCGTCGGGAATCCACAAACCGTGGGAGCCCAGAGGCAGCAGAAACGCCAACAGAAAAAAGCACAGCAACAAAGGTAACGCCCAGCGTTTACTCATTTGCCTTGTACCCCCAACCAACCTTCGCGGCCCTCAAGGGCGCCGCGCACTACTCGTCCTGCCGGCAGGCTGGCGAGTGACTCGGGCAACAGGTCGCCCAAGGGTTGGAAGTGGATGTCACGCTGGCGTGCATCAGCCAGCAGTTGACGGAAATCGTTTGCCATTAGAATCCCTTCTACCTCGGCATGGATCGTGTAGACATTCAGCTTTTCTGGGGTGAAGCGATCCAGAATGAACGTGTTGAAATCTTTGGCGGCCACGGTCGGACCTACCACCTCGTCGAAGGTTGGTAAGTCGACCGGTATTTGTGGCGCACCCAGGCGGCCATCGGCCAATGTCGGCAAGAACAGATTCTGCCCCCGGCAATCGCTGTTATAGCGAAAGCCAAAAGCCTGCTTTGCCTCGATGATGCGCTCGTCCGCCCGCCAGCCGGCGGATGCCGAGCACTGCACCTTCTCACCGAGAATATCGCTGAGGCTGTCTACGCCTCGGCGAATCTGCTCGATCAGTTGTGCGTCGCTCCAGCGTCCCGCGTTAGCCTGCCAGCCATGGTGATCCCAGGCGTGCAAGCCAACTTCATGACCAGCGGCCTGAGCCTGACGCATCAAATGCCCCAGGTCGCGGCCAATAGATTTCCCTGGCCAGGCAGTGCCGGCCAGCAAAATATCCCAGCCATAGAGGCCAGCGGCATTTGAGCGGAGCATTTTCCAGAGAAACTGCGGGCGGATGAGACGCCACAAGTGGCGCCCCATGTTGTCCGGCCCAACGCTGAAAAAGAACGTCGCCTTTACCTGCGCTTCATCGAGAAGTTCCAGCAGCCGTGGCACCCCCTCACGGGTGCCCCGGTAGGTGTCGACATCGATTCGAAGGCCTGCCTGCATTAGCGCTTGTCCGCGATTTCGAGCATGGCTTCGCGCAGGAAGAAGTCCAGCGTGTTACCGATGGTTTCGCTCATCTCTACAGTCGGTTCCCAGTTCAGCAAACGCTTGGCGTTGGCAATGCTTGGCTTACGGTGTTCCACGTCCTGATAGCCAGCGCCGTAGAACGCCTTGCTTTCGACGTCGCGGAAACCGGCGAACGGAGGGAAGTTGCTGCGCAGAGGATGCGCTTCGAACTGACGCAGCAGCTCTTCGCCCAACTGACGAATGCTGGCTTCGTTTTCCGGGTTACCGATGTTGATCACTTGACCGTTGCACGCGTCATTTTCGTTATCAACGATACGGGCCAGGGCTTCGATGCCGTCGGCGATGTCGGTGAAGCAGCGTTTTTGCTCGCCGCCGTCGAACAGACGGATCGGTGTACCTTCGACCAGGTTCAGGATCAGCTGGGTAATGGCGCGGGAGCTGCCGATACGTGCCGAGTCCAGACGGTCCAGACGTGGACCCATCCAGTTGAATGGACGGAACAGGGTGAAGTTCAGGCCTTTGGCGCCGTAGGCCCAGATCACGCGGTCCAGCAGTTGCTTGGAGACCGAGTAGATCCAGCGTTGCTTGTTGATCGGACCAACGATCAGGTTGGAGGTGTCTTCGTCGAAGTTCTTGTCCTGGCACATGCCATAGACTTCGGACGTCGATGGGAAGATCACGCGCTTGTTGTATTTAACGCAGTAGCGAACCAGTTTCAGGTTCTCTTCGAAGTCGAGTTCGAATACGCGCAGTGGGTTGCGGGTGTATTCGATCGGCGTGGCGATAGCCACCAGTGGCAGAACCACGTCGCACTTCTTGATGTGGTATTCGATCCACTCGGAGTGAATGCTGATATCGCCTTCGACGAAGTGGAAGTTTGGATGGCTGCGCAGGCGCTCGATAGCGTCGGAGCCGATGTCCAGACCATAGACGTCGTATTTGTCGTCACGCAGCAGGCGCTCGGACAAATGGTTACCGATGAAACCGTTAACACCAAGAATCAGCACACGGGTGCGACGTGGAGTACGACCCGACTCAGCACCACGCAGAACCGAACCATCAACCAGGCCCAGTTCATTAGCCAGTTGCGGCCCACTCAGGTACAGGCCGTTATCGTTGCGCTGACCGGAAGTGATGATCAGAGAGTCTTCACCGCAAGCAATACGCAGCGGGTCGACACTGATGACACGGCCTGGCTCCAAGCCTTCATTGCCTTTGGCGACTTGTGCGCTCCAGACAATCAGTTTGTGCTCGCCAACAGCGCAGAACGCGCCTGGGTAAGGCTGGGTGACGGCGCGAACCAGATTGAACAGCTCTTCAGCCGGTTTTTTCCAGATCAGCTTGCCATCAGCAGAGGTACGACGACCAAAAACAGTGGCTTTGGATTCGTCCTGTGCGGTTTCGGTAATTTTGCCTTGCAGCAATGCAGGCAGGGTGTCGCTCAGCAGGGCAGCGGCGGCTTCGCGCAGTTTGCCGTGCAAGGTCAACGCAGTGTCGGCACGTTCAATCGCCACTTTTTGCTGGGCAATGATGGCGCCGGCATCGGCACGTTTGACCATGCGGTGCAGGGTCACGCCAGTTTCGGTTTCGCCGTTGACCAGCACCCAGTTGGCCGGTGCGCGGCCACGATAGGTCGGCAGCAACGAACCATGCAGGTTGAATGCACCTTTACTGGCGGTGGCCAGCAGTGGCTCGCTCAGCAGGTTACGGTAGTAGAACGAGAAGATGTACTCAGGGTTCAGCTTGCTGATGCGCTCGATCCACAGCGGGTGGTTGGCATCTTCTGGCGCGTGAACAGGAATGCCCTTGTTTGCACACAGTTGCGCGACGGAGCCGTAGAAGGCGTTTTCCTTCGGATCATCGGCGTGGGTGAACACGGCCGCAATCTCAAAACCTGCGCCAAGCAGGGCTTCGATGCCGGCACAGCCGATATCGTGATAGGCGAAAACAACAGCTTTTTTGCTCATGAGAGAACCTGATCTGAAGAAGTAGAAGTGAGACCGTCAACGGTGACAACGGGAGCAGGGGAGGCGGCTTGGTTACGCAAGACTTTTTCAATAAAGAATCGCGGACGAGCCCGGACATCGCTGTACATGCGGCCCAGGTATTCACCCAGAAGGCCCATGCCGATGAATTGTCCACCGGTGAACACGAAGAGCACGGCAAACAGCACGAAAGTGCCGCCGCCGGCCCAGCCGGCGCCAAAGGCCAGGCGCAAGATGACAAGCGCAACGGCGAATATTACGCCCAGAGCCGCCATGCCGAAACCGACGATGCTAAGCAGGCGCAGCGGCGTGGTGGTCATGCAGGTGATCAAGTCGAACATCAAATTGACCAGGCGCATTGGGCTGTATTTGGAATCGCCATGTTCGCGCTCAGCGTGGGTCACCAGAATTTCGGTGGTGTGCCGGGCGAAGCTATTGGCCAGGATCGGAATAAACGTGCTGCGCTCGCGACAGGCAAGCATCGCATCGACGATCGTGCGGCGGTAAGCGCGCAGCATGCAGCCGTAGTCGCTCATGGCAACGCCGGTAGAGCGCTGAACCGCGAGGTTGATGAGCTTGGACGGCCAGCGCCGCAAAGCCGAATCCTGGCGGTTATTACGGACGGTGGCGACCACGTCATAGCCGAGCTCAGCCTGAGCCACCAGCCGTGGAATTTCTTCCGGCGGGTTTTGCAGGTCGGCGTCGAGCGTGATGACGACATCACCCTTGCACTGTTCGAAACCGGCCATGATGGCGGCGTGCTGGCCATAGTTGCGGTTGAGGATGACCGCCACGATGCAGCTGCCTTCACGATTGGCGGCGTCTTCGAGGATTTGTGCCGAATTGTCGCGGCTGCCGTCGTCCACCAGCACGATTTCGTACTCATGGTGCAACTGCGCGCAGGCCGCTTCGGTACGACGGAGCAGTTCGGGCAGGCTTTCTTCTTCGTTGTAGACCGGTATGACGATCGACACGCAGTTGATTGGATAAGGTCTCAAAGGCTTTTGTCCATTATGTGTTCAATGGCGCCGACGACACGTTCAACGTCATCGGTGGTCATGTCGGGGAAAAGCGGGATAGAGCATAGCCGTGCCGAGTTCCATTCGGTATTGGGCAGGTAGATGTTCGGGAATCGCTGGCGGTAGTAAGTGTGCAGGTGCGTGGCGATAAAGTGAATACCGGTGCCAATGTTTTGCGCCTGCAAGGCTTTCATGAATGCTTCACGGTCCAGACCGCAGCGCTCGGCGTCGATACGCAAGATGAACAGGTGCCAGGCGTGTTTGTGCGGATGCGTCGGGATCGCCAACGGTTGCACCGGCAGGCCTTCGAGGCGTTGCAGGTAAGTCTGGGCCAATGCGGTGCGTTTGGCATTGATGTCGTCCAGACGCTCCAACTGCACCAGGGCAATGGCTGCGTTGATATCGGACAGGTTGTACTTGAAGCCAGGTTCAATCACCTGTGCCTGAGGCTTGCGGCCGTGGGTCAGGCGATCATAGGCGTCAACACCCAGACCGTGGAATTTGAGCATCCTGACGCGATTGGCCAGTGCTTCATCGTCACTGACGAACATCGCGCCTTCAGCGCAGGTCATGTTCTTGATCGCGTGGAAGGAGAAAATCGCCGTGCCCTGAGAGCCTACATGACGCCCCTTATAGAAGGTGCCCGCCGCATGGGCCGCGTCTTCGATGACGGCGATCCCGTGCTTGTCGGCCAGGGCGTAAAGTGGGTCCAGATCGAACGCTGCGCCGGCGTAATGCACCGGGATGATCGCCTTGGTGCGGGGCGTAATCGCGTCTTCGATGCTTTGCAGGTCGGTCATCAGGGTGTCGCGGTCAACGTCGACAAAAACCGGCGTTGCCCCCAACAGGCAAATCATGTTCGCGGTGGAAACCCAGGTCTGGGAGGGGGTAATGACTTCGTCGCCGGGGCCGATGCCGAGCGCCAGCAGTGTGATGTGCATGCCTCCGGTCGCTGAGGACAGTGCAACGGCATGGCGACAACCGACATAACTTGCGAATTGTTCTTCAAGGGCCTGGCTTTTTGGCCCGGTGGTGATCCAGCCGGAGCGTAGCACTTGCTCGACAGCCGCAATTTCTTCATCGCCGATACTGGGGCGAGAGAAGGGGAGAAAAGCCTGACTCATGGGGACCTCGGGGCAGAAGCATCAACAGATTTCAGGTAAAAAGCCTTGGATCCACATTGAGCCTAGACGCTAAAACAAAAGCTGCATCAATTGGTTACTGACGAAATGTGACAAATTGCTTTGATTGACGTGTCGTTCGTGGAGCGGGCTAGAGTATGGAGGCTAGACTCGTTCAGGTTAAGCGCAAAAATGTGAAAGGGACATGAAAAAGCGGTTGTTGATTCATTTATCTGAAGTTTAGACAGCGATAGTTCAGACTTCGACCACTCATGGCGTGCTATTCAGACCTGTCCTGCAACTATCTAGCCCCTTACAGTAAATACGCTTAACTCTTTAGTTAACGCGTTAACCCGTTTCATTCAAGGCTGTTTCGTTTGATTGACTTACCTGCTGACAGGGCCAGTGTTTCTGCCACTAACCCGCTAACCGTCTATCTTGCACGACTGGCGCCGTCGAGCCAACTGACCATGCGCTATGTGTTGCAGGACGCGGCTGACCGACTGGGTTTCGAGGACCTGAACATTGAAGAGATACCCTGGCACCACTTGCAGCCTGAGGATGTGATCGCTTTGGTGGCGACATTGCGTGCAGATGGCTATGCCCCTAACACTTCGTCGCTTTACGTGAACGCGGTACGTGGGGTGATGAACGAAGCCTGGCGCATGAGCCTGATTAATCAGGAGCAACTGCTGAAAATACGCTCGGTCAAGGGCATCGCTGGCACACGGCTGTCTCAGGGGCGCAATCTCAAGCGCTCATTGATTCAGGACTTGATGTCGGTCTGTGCGGCTGACCCGCGACCACAAGGTTTACGGGACGCGGCGATCATTGCGGTGCTGTATGGCTCGGGGATGCGCAAGTCGGAGTCGGTCAACCTTGATCTGAATCAGGTCGACTTTATCGAGCGCAGCCTGCGGGTCACCGCCAAGGGCAATAAACAGTTGATCAAGTACGCACCCGCCTGGGCTTTCGCCAAGCTGGAGGCATGGCTGGAGTTACGGCGCCAACAATTGCCAGTTGGGCAAGAGGACGATCTTTTCCTGTTCAATCGTATCCGCCGTGGCAGCCACATCACCCGTGAGCGCATCACCAAGCATGCGATCTACTACATCGCGCGACAAAGGGGCGCGCAGGTCGGGATGAAAATTATGCCGCACGATTTCCGCCGCTCATTCATCACCCGAGTCATCGAAGAGCATGACTTGTCGATTGCACAAAAGCTTGCCCACCACAGCAATATCCAGACCACGGCCAACTATGACGTGCGCGATGACAATGAACGGCGCCGCGCGATCGATCGCTTTGATCTGTGAGGCGTGGCGTGATTCAGGCGCTGAGCACGTGAGCCTGCCCAATCGTGGTTACATGGACCCGGCTGCCGGCGGGTGGGGCATGCATGCCCGAGCTGCGCACCAGCAATGACCGGCCCGGTTGGTCGCCAGGCTGCAGCTCTACGGTCAATGTGCATGTATTACCGCCGAAGTCGCGTTCGGTCACAATGCCGGGGCAACCTCTTGAATCCTCCGGTGGGCTGTCTATCTGTAACTGCTCGGGCCGCAACATGATCTGCGCTGTGGTGCTTGTGCCTTGGTTGCTGACCGCGATGCGGCCCAAGTCGCAATAGGCCCAGCCGGCCTCGATCCTGGCGGGCATGACCACTGCATCACCGAGAAAAAGAGCGGTTTGCTCATCGTCGGGATAGCGGTACAGGTCCATCGGCTGCCCAGACTGCACCAGCCGGCCTTGGCGCATGACCGCCAGTTGATCGGCAAACGACAACGCCTCGCTCTGATCGTGGGTGACCAGAATGGTAGTAACGCCTGCATCGGCGAGTAATCGCGCGACCATCTTGCGCATGGCTGCCCGCAGGCCGGTATCCAATGCCGAGAACGGTTCGTCCAGCAACATCAAACGGGGTTGCTGCGCCAGCGCTCGTGCAAGTGCCACTCGTTGCTGCTGACCGCCGGACAGTTCATGGGGCCAACGTTTAGCCATGCTCGCGTCCAGAGCGACGCTGTCCATCAGTTCGGCGATGCGCTCCTGCCTGGCAGGCCCTTTGTCCGCCAGCCCGAAACCGATGTTGGCGGCCACGGTCATGTGAGGGAACAAAGCACCGTCCTGAGGTACGTAGCCGATCATGCGTTGGTGGGCGGGAACTTGGTGCGTGCTGTCCAGCAACATCTCTCCGTTGAGCGACAGGCTCCCGGAGTCGGGGAATTCGAAACCTGCAATCATGCGCAGCAAGGTGGTCTTTCCGGAGCCCGAAGGCCCGACGATCACCGTGCGACTGCCGGTGGGCACAGACAAATTGATATTTTCCAGTGCCCGCTGAGTACCAAAGGATTTGTAAATAGAGTTGAGTTCAAGGGCGTTCATCGGCCAGCCGTGCGTTTGGATTGGTGATAAAGAAGTCCGGTCAGCGGAAGCGACAGCAAAATCATGATCAGGGCGTAGGGTGCCGCAGCGGCATAATCGATTTCGCTGGTCATGGCCCAGAACCCGGTGGCCAGGGTGCGTGTACCGTTCGGTGCGAGCAACAAGGTGGCGGTCAGCTCATTGGTGATTGCCAGAAACACTAGCGCGGCACCGGCGGCGGCACCCGGTGCGGCCAGGCGTAAAGTGATCAGCCACAAGGCGCGTCCCGGTGACCGGCCAAGGCTGCGCGCCATGTTCTCCAGCTCTACCGGCGCCTGGGCGATGCCTGCCCTTAAACTCACCAGTGCTCGGGGCAAGAACATCAGCAGATAAGCCAGCAGCACGGTAATGGTGGTCTGGTAGATGGGGCGAGCGAAGTGGATCGTCACCGTCACCAGGGCCAGGGCGACGACGATGCCTGGCAGTGAACTGGTGATGTAATTGCAGCTTTCCAGAATTCGTTGCAAGCGCCCTGGTGCGCGAATCGACAGCCAGGCAATCGGGATGGCCGCGCAGGTCGTCAGTGCGGCGCCGGCGATCCCCAGCAACAAGGTCTGTTGCAAGGCTGGCAGGAGTTCGCTCATTTGCCAGACTTGACTGCCACCGGCTATCAGCCATTTGCCGAGGGTGATCAACGGCACGCCCAGTGCCATGGCGCAGGTCACGATCTGCAGGATAAGGGCGAGCCCGGTTGTCTTGTCATCCAGGCGCACGATCCGCTGCTCCCGAGCGCTGCCTGAACCGACCCGAGCATAGCGGGCATTGCCGCGCGCCGCCGATTCAGCGGTCAGCATCGTCAGGCAGCACAGCGCCAGAACCCCGGCGAGCATGTTCGCGGCGGGGCCGTTGAAGGTGGATTTGAACTGATCGAAGATCGCTGTGGTGAACGTGTCGAAGCGAATCATTGCGTACAAGCCGTATTCGGCCAGCAGGTGCAAACCGACCAGTAATGCACCGCCGCAAATGGCCAGGCGCAATTGCGGTAACACCACCCGGAAAAACACCGCCCAAGGCTTCAGCCCCAGGGATTCGGCGACATCTTCGATGGCAGGATCAAGCCGGCGCAGGGTTGCGGCCACCGGCAAGTAGAGAAAAGGAAAGTAGGCAATCACCGACACCAGCACACCGGCTGGTAATCCATGAATCGACGGTATCAGGCTGACCCAGGCGTAACTGTGGACGAACGCCGGCACCGCCAGCGGTGCGGTGGCCAGCAACGACCACCAGCGTCGTCCGGGCAGGTTGGTACGTTCTGTCAGCCAGGCCAGTGCAACGCCCAAAACAATGCATAAAGGCAGCGTAATGACTACCAGCAGCACCGTGTTGATCAATAGTTCGGCCACCCGAGGGCGGAATACCAGCGCCTCTATCGTCGCCCAGCCGGTTTGCCAGGACACGCCGATCACAAACGCAATCGGCAGCAGCGCCAGCAGTGAAACCAGCACTGACAAACCGGTCACCCAGGCGCCACCTCGGCCGATGAAGAGACCCCGGGAGCGTCGCAGGTTGTTCGCGGGTATCACCGAAGCGATACCCGTTGGTAGGGTTTCAGGCATCAATTCAGAGCAGTCCTGCCTGGGTCATCAGTTCCACCGCTTTTTTGCTGTCGAGTTTTGAGGCATCGACCGCCGGTGCGTCGAGTTGTGGCAAGGGTACCAATTTCGGGTTGGACTGGGCGTTTTCACCCACGGCGTATTCGAAAGAGTTGCCGTTCTTGAGAATTGCCTGGCCGTCTTTACCAGTGATCCATTTCAGGAATGCCTGGGCTTGCTCCTTGTGTTTACTCGACGCTAGAACGCCGCCGCCGGAGATGCTGACAAAGGCGCCTGGGTCTTTGTGCTTGAAATAGTGCAGGGAGGTGTTTTTGCTGTTTTCGCCCGTCTTGGATTGATCAACGAAGGCGTAGTAGTGGTAGATCACGCCGCTGTCGATCTGGCCGGCGTTGACGGCTTTCAGCACCGCACTGTTACCCCGGTAAACCGTGGTGTTGGCTTTCATCGCTTTCAGCCAGTCGAGGGTAGCGGCTTCGCCCTTCAGTTCCAGCACGGCGGCGACGATGGCCTGGAAGTCAGCGCCGGCCGGCGAGGCAGCCCAGCGGCCTTTCCAGCTTGGGGAGGCCAGGTCCATCAGCGATTTAGGCAGGTCGGCTTCGGCCAGCTTGCTTGGGTTATAGACAAAAACGGTGGAGCGCGCGGCGATCCCTACCCATTTGCCATGTGCCGGACGGTACGCCGAGCCGACTTGTTCTAGGGTCTTGGGCGCCACAGGTGCAAACAACCCAGCGTTGTCGACAAGGACCATCGCTGGGGAGTTTTCGGTCAGGAACACGTCTGCTGGCGAGGCGGCGCCTTCCTGAATGATCTGGTTACCCATCTCGGTGTCGTCGCCATTGCGCACGGTGACCTTGATCCCGGTTTCCTTGGTAAAGCCTTCGACCCAAGACTTGGTCAGGCTTTCGTGCTGCGCGTTGTAGACCACGATGCCGTCAGTGTCCGCTGCTGCATAGACATGCCCGGCGCTGACGAGCGCAGTGGCCAGCAGTGCTTTTTTAAGAAACGAAGGGATACGGGTGGTCATGCTGTGCCAGCTCCTGTTTTTGGAATGTAGGTATGCGTGATCGACAGTGTGTTAGAGAAACGTCCTCATGACTGTAGATCAATACGAATCATTTGCATGTGTGAGGCGCGGCGAATGTAAAACGTCGAATGAGAAAAAAACGTCAAAAATATCGTTATTTAGTTTCATGTGGCGAAGAGAGAGCGAATTGGCGGGGGGAAAGCCACTGTGCAAGCCTGTCGAACCGAGAGGCCCAGGGCGGGCCTCTCGTTTTACTTGATCAGGGTTTTGGAATGAACGCCACGCTTTGCTCGTCACGGCCGTGGAATTTACGCTCGCCATTGGTTGGGGTGGTGGTAATCACCTGATGGTCGGCACCGAGGTATTCCAGTGGCAGCGCCTCATCTTTGCGGTAGGTGGTCACAATGATTGTGCGTTTCGGATCCCAGTGCCGACCGCTGTTGGCGTCTAACCAAGCCAGCAGCGCTGCGCTATCACCGGTGCGTGGGAAGTCCTGCTTTTCCTGTACGTAGTAGAAAGGTGCGCCACCGGTTTGCAGGTACATCGGCACTTTGTTATCCACTTCGATCATCACCATCTGCCATTCGCTCAGTGGCGCACGTTTGCTGGCTTCAAGCTTGACGGTCTCGCCGAACTGAACGACGCCGCCGCCGCTGTTGGTCCACGGATAGATCACGCCCAGTACCGCGAGCATGAGCGCTGTGGCCACGCCGAAACCGATTTTCCAGCGGCGCCCACCAAATAGGCCAGGTGCGTTGCGTTCAGCCATTCGACGCGTTACCCACCAGGCGCCCAGCAGTTGTGCGAAAGGTACCAGAGGCAAAACGTAGTAGCTGCGGCGGCTGCCACTGGCGGTGAAGAACAGCATCAGCAGGCCCAGGGCCCAGACCAGCCAGCGAGCGTTGGGTTCGATGTTGCGCCAGTGACGCACGGCAACCCATAGGGCGATTAACCAGCAGGGTGCCCAGGGCAGGGTGTAAGCCGGCAGATAAATAAGGTAGGTGTAGATAGGCCCGATGTGGTCGAACGGATCGAAGAAGCGTACAACGTTTTCCCGTATTACCAAGCCCAGGCCGCTTTCGCCATAGGTGGGCGCGCCATAGAGGTTGGAAATAATAAACGGTGTCATGTAGACCGCGCCGGCGACTAACAGCGCCACGCACAGCCTCAGGTTCAGGTGACGCTTCCAGCGCCCCTCCTGCAACAGATGAGGCAGCAGCACCAGGCCCGGCAAAATGAAGCCGATCAGGCCTTTGAACAGTGAGGTCAAAGACAGGAGCAGGAAAAATACCAGGTAGCGGCCCAAGCGCGTGTCTTCCGGCCCGCGCCAGTACCACCACACCGCCGCCAACACACCCCATACCGTGAGAATGTCGGCCGTGGCAACCCTTGCCCAAAACAGGAAATAGAAGGTGGTCGCCAGCATCCAGCCCGCAATCAGGCCGGTGCCCTTGCGAAACAACTGTTCGCCGATCAGGTAAACCAGCCACACACTCAGCCACGCACTAATCACTGAAGACAGGCGCAATGACCAGTGCCCAAGGCCGCCCGTTAGCCAAGCAGTGGCCGTGATCAGCCAATAGGAAGGCAACGGTTTGTCGTAGTACGGCGCACCCTTGAGATAAGGGTCAATGTAGTTGCCGCTTTGAAGCATCTGCAGGGAAATGTTCGCCCATCGGGTTTCCGCGCCCCATAACTCACGCGTACCCAACCCCAATAACAACATCAGGGCTGTTGCCCCCAGCAGAAGCCAAAGCGCGCCCCTGTCACTTGCCCAGAACTTCATGTCGGGTTTCCTGTAGGTACTTTTAAAAGCTCAAGTGCTGATACGGTCGGTGAGTGTGGAGGGGGCAGGGCCCCCTCACACACCCATTCATGCATCAGGGTTGAGTCTGCGGGAAGATCAGGATTTCCAGGTTGCCGCGGCTGTAACGCTTGCCATCGGGCGGCAGCATCAAAACCTCCTGAGTCTCCTGCACATTGTTGACCCGCATCACGACGCCGACAGAGCCCTTTTTACGAGCCTCCGTCATCCACTGGTCGATGCCGTCAAGGGAGACTTTGCGCGATGCCATGGCCGGATCGTCAAGACCGTACTTCAGCTCGCCGACGGTGTTGAACAGATCGACCTGAGGCCGGTTCAGACGCCAGGACAAGGCCGATGCTGCACCCAGATCGTTACTGAGCAGGGAAGACGTCTGACTCAAGGCGTCCAAGTGTTCGGCAACGAATTGATCAGGCATTTTGCTGTTGACGATCTTCCCAGGCATTGCCGCCGGGAGCAGTGCTACCAGTAACCAGATACCCAGTGCTGGCGCGGCCCAGAACACCAGTGGCCGCAGCGCCTGCAACGCGTTGGCGATGATCCAGCCCGCCAGCACGATAAAGGCCAGGGACAAGCTGAACATCTCGGTGTTTTCGTAGATTTCTTTGGTGGCTTGAATGTAGAGCAGGGCGACCAGAGCGGCGGTGGCCAGCACCGCATTGAGTACGCCATTGATGCGAATCACTCGACCGCGATGTTGGTCTAGCAACTCCGTTACGGCGTGCCCCATCAGCAAGGCCAGTGGTAACAGGCACGGCATGATGTAGGTTGGCAGTTTGCCTTTGCTCAGGCTGAAAAATGCCAGCGGCAGCACCAGCCAGAGCAGCAGGAAGCCAATGGCAGGAACGCGTTTTTCTTTCCCGGCCTTGATAAACGTGGCTGGCAACAAAGCGACCCACGGCAGGCTCGACACCACCAGCATTGGCAGATAGAACCACCATGGCCGTGCGTGTTGCGCGTCATCGGCGGAGAATCGGCGAATGTGTTCGTGCCAGAAGAAGAAGCGCCAGAAGTCCGGCTCGCGCTGGTGAATGGCCAGAACCCACGGCAAAGAGATCACAATGGCAACGACGAACGCCACTGCACCGTAACGCAGCAACTCGCTAAAGCGGCGCTGCCATAGCATATAGGGCAGGGCGATCAGCACTGGCAAGAGCCAGGCGAGAAACCCCTTGGTCATAAAGCCCATGCCGCATGCCGCGCCCAATAGCGCCCAAGCGCCGAGCCGACCGCGTGGCGAGGAATTATCCAAGGCAAACCATAACGCCACGAGGCTCAGGTTGACCCAAAAGGTGAACTGCGGATCGAGGTTGGCGTATCCGGCCTGACCTGCAATAAGGCCGAAGCTCATATAAAGCAATGCGCAGGCGCCGCTTTTGAGCGGATCGTTCCACAGGCGGCGTGCGATCAAGTAAGTCAGCCAGACACTTAGCCCGGTGCTCAGCGCCGAGGCAATGCGCACGCCGAAAAAGTTATCGCCAAACACGGCCTGGCCGATGGCGATCATCCAGTAGCCGGCGATGGGTTTTTCGAAATATCGAATGCCCATGAAGTGCGGTGCGACCCAATTGCCGCTTTGCAGCATTTCTTGGCTGATCTGGGCATAGCGTGTTTCGTCGGGAATCCACAGGCCGTGGGTCAGTAGTGGCAGCAGATAGAACAGCACGAAGGCCAGCACCAAGCTGGGAACTATCCAGCGTTCGACGGTGGACGGTATTCTTGATGGCGCGCGGCGCAGAGCGTCCGCAGGGTGTTGCGACGGATTGTTATGGGGCGTCATGAGTCGACCTTAACGCAGTAGACATTGCTTGGTTCAGTGATGGGCTCGGCGCAATCCTGCGAGAGCACAGCACTGGATTTAATGATTGCAGGCTTGTCGGCAACTGAATGTGCGTGATCTCCCTGATCCATAGAACTATCAAGCTTCCAAGCTGAACGATTCCTGAAGAAGTTAAAACTTGTAATGCGCTTCTGTCCACTAAAGGGTGGACAAAAGAACAACGTTAACTGTGGCGAGTGCAAGAGTGAACCGGACTAACTAAATCGATCATTAACCTGTTCACTCTTTTTTGTACAACTGCAATCAGGCCAGTGGCTGATAACGGCAGACTAGACACCTGCGTCTGTCATTTCGTTGCGCTTTGAGTCAGCAGCGAATGCCAATCGGCCGCATTCAGCACACCCAGTACCTTAAGTTTTCCATCGTTACCGATGCTGACGAACAATGAACTGGTGTACTCGGTAGCAGCAGCGTGCTTGAAACCGCTTTGGGCTTCGAAATGGCTGATGCAGCCGCTATGAGTCACTAGTACCAAATTGCGGTGAGGAACCTTGTGCGCAATGACGTCGTCGCGCAGGTTTTGGCTGCATTCGCCGGTCAGCCATTCCTGAGTCGCTGCGTCTTTATCAAACATGGCCCGCGCCGTTTGTTGGGTGCGGGTCATGGGGCTCGTGAAGACATCGGTCTGCGACATGCCCAATTGCATAAACCCTTGGCCTACGGTTGCTGCGGCCTCGCTACCGATTCGGGTGATACCGTCTGCCGGGCCCAGGCAAGGATTGCTGGAACGGTCGCAGCGTTCGGCATGACGCACCAGAGCGGCCACTTCGCCCGCTTTCCATTGTCGCAGCAGTTCAGCGCTGGCCTGTGAGCCGGCATTACCCAAATTCGCCGGAGACCGGGTGAAGAGGAAGTAAGTCGTCACCAGCACAACAGCGAGGAGTACGCACGCTGCCAGGACAATTTTGATGGATCGCGATGTCTTCGATCGCTTGGAGATCATTGTAGGTAACACTGATTCGACCACTGTATTGCCCCTTCAGAGAACCGGAAAACTGCACGGCAAGCAGCCGGCACCGGAAATAAATTCGACGGTATTGGAAGTTGTTTTAGTCAAAGCTCTAACGATGCATCACACACTAAGAGTCGGTGCGTATGAACGCGGTGAAACGGATGTGAAAAATTTGCATGGAAACGCCAAATCGATCAGTAGATGTCTCCTTTTTAGTTGCAGTCGCAAGAGCGTAGCCTTCGACGGCGAAATCACCCAGTTGTATTTGGAAATGAATATCAAATAGGGCCTGACAGACTATTTCAATTTGTTGCTGAATGGTGCGCGCCGACCAGATGGCCCTGCCGGCCGGCACCCTTGGGAATTTCAGCGTGAGGAAGGGCAACCCGTCTGTGTGCCTCCAGCGGCTTGGGCAATCAAGGCAGAGAGACGCTGGACGTTGTGCTGCTGGGCGATCACCAGGTCATCGATGGCTGCACCTGATGGCGTCTGCAACAGGCTGCGACAGCTCAGTGTCGGGGCAGAGCTGTCACCGAGTGTACGCAAGCGCCATGTGACGTCGATCAAGCCGTACTGGCCGGGAATCGAGTCGAAGCGCTGCACGTCTACCCGCAACGACACGTTGTGTTGGGGTCTGGCGTTTGCGAGCTGATCCGCCAAGGCACTGCGTAATTCATCCGCCAGGCTCGCGCCCCACCATTCAGTCTCAAGGATTGCCAGGCCGCTATTGCCTTGGCGAATAACGATCTGCGCCCGATCTACCTGAGGCGGTACGCTGATACCCTCGATCAGGATTTGTGCGCCATTGCCCGGTGTTGTGCTACCCACTTGCATCGGGGTCAGGGTGTGAAAGTGAATCGGATCGCTGCGACACGCTGCGAGCAGCAACAGGGCGGCGATCAAGGTGAACCGGGTTGAAACCATCATGTGCGTCGCTCCTGTGCTCAGTTACGCGGTGGCCCCTGCAAATCCGCGGGTGCTGCGTTGTCCGGGCGGCCTCGAATCAACGACTCTGGATGCCGTCCCAGGTAGTCCGACAGCTCCCGCAGGGAGCGCGACATGCGTTTTAGTTCGTCGAGGGTCTGCGTCAGTTGCTCACGTTGCGGCGAATCTTCGGCCAAGGTCGAACTGGCCGACTGCAGTGTCTTACTCACGTCAGCCAAGGTGTTCTGTACGCCGGGCAGTGTTTTGGCATTGAATTGTTTGAGGCCTTTGCGCAGTTCGATGAGATTACCGTCGAGGTTGTTGGCGATGCGTTCCACCGGCAGCTTGTTGATTTTGTCGACCATGGACTGCAGTTTTTCCTGTAACTCTTCCAGGCTGCCCGGCACGGTCGGAATGCTGACGGGCCGGGCGTTTTCATCAAAGGTGACTTTTTCTGCTTTCGGGTAGAAATCCAGCGCGATGTACAACTGACCCGTCAGCAGGTTGCCATTTCGGGCCTGGGCGCGCAGACCGTTTTCGATGAATGTGCCCATCAGCCGAATACTCGCCTGCTCGTCATTAGGGTCATGCATCATCGCCTTGATCATTTTGGTCTGCGCCTGACCCAGCCTTTGCGGATAGATCACGATGCCCACGTTGACCGGAAAGCTGCGCTTTTTCTCGTCGAAGTCCAGATTTATCGCGACTACCTTGCCGATTTCCATACCGAGAAATTCTACCGGGGCATCGACTTTCAGTCCCCGCAAGGCTTGGTCAAAACGCAGGCTCAGGTATTGCGCCTTGCCATTGGGTGGGGCGAGTGCGGTTGGCTGGTCGGCAAACAGTTCGAAGTTTTTGTCCTCTGCGGCGGCGGTGTCATTGGGGCTGTAGTCCGGGGCACGAAAAGCGATGCCGCCCACTAGCAACGAAGACAGGGATTCAGTTTTCAGGGCGAAGCCGTTGGCGCCGATATTTAAATCGATACCGCTGGCGTTCCAGAACCGGGTGTTCTCGGTGACATAGGCATCATTGGGGGCATGCACGAAGACTTCGATGTTCACTCCCTTGCCGTCAGGATCCAGCGCAAACGCCACCACTTGCCCCACGGGGATCTTGCGATAGTAGACCGGTGAGCCGATATCCAGCGAACCAAGGTCCTGGGTATGCAGGGTGAAGCGCTTGCCCGGTTCTCCATAGGTAATGGGTGGTGGATTTTCCAGGCCTTTGAAGTGTTTCGCGCGCCCGTCGGCGTGACCGATATCGGCGCCAATGTAGTCCCCGGATAGCAGGGTATCTATGCCCGAGACACCACCGGCACCAATGCGCGGGCGCACCACCCAGAACTGCGAGTCTTCGCGGGTGAACGTTTCGGACTGTTTGGCGAGTTTGATGGTGGCGTTAACACTCTTTTGGTCATCGCTCAGTTCCACCTCAGAGACACGGCCGACCACCACGTTGCGGTATTTGACTTCGGTTTTGTTGGCGGTCAGACCGTCGCCGGTCTTAAAGTTCACGACCACAGTCGGGCCTTCCTGCATGAGGTTATGCACCACCAGGGAAATGCCCACCAGCACGGCCACAATTGGCACGATCCATACCAGGGAAACGCTGAAACGACGGGTCTTGATACTGGCCTGAGCTGGAGCTTGCGCCCCGTCAGTGGCTTGCGACTTCATCCATGACCTCCTCGTTGTGTGGTTTGTCAGGCACTGTAGTTGGCTGTTTATCCCAGATCAGGCGCGGGTCGAAACTCATTGCCGCCAGCATGGTGAATACCACCACCAAGCCAAAAAAAAGAATGCCTGGACGCGGTTCTATATCCCCCAAGGCCTGGAATTTCACCAGTGCCGCCACCAGCGCTACCACCAGCACGTCGAGCATCGACCAATAGCCAATGACTTCGACGAAACGGTAGAGCTTCGATCGCTCCTTGCGCGCCCAAAGGCTGTCGCGTTGTACGGTCACCAGTAGCAGCGTCAGGGCGACGAACTTGATTCCCGGCACGGCGATGCTGGCGATGAAAATGATCAGGGCGATGTCCCATGCCCCGCCTTCCCAAAATTCCAGCACGCCACTCATGATGGTGCTGTCGGCGCCTGCACCGAGCATTTTGGTGTTCATCACTGGCAGCAGATTGGCCGGCACGTAAAACGCCAATGCGGTGAGCATGTAGGCCCAGGTCCGGACCAGCGCATTGGTTTTACGTCGATGCAACGGGGCATCGCAACGTGGACATTCGTCAGGATTGTCCGTCATGTCACAGGCCAGGCCGCAGCTGTGGCACAGACAGAGGTTGAGTTCACTGGCAAGCGGTGGCTGCCTCATAAGATGTCCCACAGGTCCCGGACATCTCTCCCAGCAATACGAATCAGCAACAGGCTAAGCACGGCCAAGGCAAAGAGCCCGATGCCGGGCAATACGTCCAACAGCCCGGCGAGTTTGAACACTGCCACCATGGCGCCCAGCAGGCAGACTTCCAGCATGCTCCAGGGCCTGAGGGTTTCCAGCCAGCGCATGCATACTTTGAAGGCGGGTGAGCGACGGGAGACGAGGGCAAAGCTCAGCACCCAGATAAGCAGCAACAGCTGAAAAATCGGCGCAATGATGATGGAAATTGCCGCCACCATCGCGATGAATGTAATGGGCCCCTGACTCAGTGCCAGCACCGAGTCCCAAAGTGTCGCGCTGTTTTTCAGGCCTTGCAGGCTGATGGTCATCACCGGGTAGAAATTGGCAAACACCCACAGCACCGCCGCAGTGAAAGTCAGGGCCAATCGCTGTTCCACCGTCAGGCCGTTATACCGTTGCAGCACGCCACCGCAACGGGCGCACAAGGTTTTCTGGTGTTTGGCGAGCGTGACTTTTTCATACACGCAGTCACAGTGCTCGCAGATGATCAATAGGTCAGTCGTGGCCATTGGCTGCGCTCGAAAGGAGGCGGGAGAGTCAGAGCACCTCATCAATATAGAAGCGGGTTGCGATAGAGCAAATTAAAAGCCGAATCAGCGGCGGCAAACGATTGATCTTCGCGTGATCACTCGCTGCTAGCCCGCTCACCTCGACCACCGATCGTCAACCGTTACACAACGCTGTGCGGTAGATCAGCCGAGTATTTCGCGCAGCCGATACCAGAACATCCCCAGCGCCAGCAGCGGTGAGCGCAAGGCGCGGCCGCCGGGAAACGTCATGTGCGGCACGGCGCTGAAGACGTCCAGCCCCTGACTGTAACCGGCATGGATCGCTTCGGCCAGGAGCCGTGCAGTCCAATGAGTAACGTTAAGGCCATGACCGGAGTAGCCCTGAGCGTAGAACACATTGGGGTACTGGCTCAGGCGCCCGACCTGAGGAAACCGGTTGGCGGTGATGCCGATTTTACCGCCCCATTGATAGTCGATGCGCGCATCCGCCAGATGCGGAAAAACGTTGAGCATTTTCGGGCGCATGTAGGCTGCAATGTCGACGGGGTCGCGGCCGGAATAGTGACAGGCACCGCCGAACAGCAAACGTCGGTCCGCGGAGAGCCGGTAGTAGTCAAGGCCGACTTTTTGATCGCACAGCGCCAAGTTCTGTGGAATCAACGACGTTGCAATGTCAGGCGACAAGGGCTCGGTGGCGATGATGTAACTGCCCGCTGGCAGCACCTTGCCGCTCAGCCGTGGCTCTAGTTCTTCCAGGTGCGCGTTGCAAGCCAGTACCAGACTGCCGGCCCTGACCGTCCCAGTGGCGCAGCGAACCTGCACCGTGCTGCCATGGATCAGCTCGAGCACGTCGCTGTGCTCGAAAATCCTGACTCCCAGCGATTGCGCCAACTGCGCCTCGCCGAGGACTAGATTGAGAGGGTGCAAATGCCCGGACCCCATGTCGATAAGGCCTCCGGCATAGGCATCGCTGTTAACCACCTGCTGGCGCATCTGTTGCGGTCCGACCAGTCGGGTTTCATGGCCGTAACCCCGTTCTACGAGCGCTTCTTGTTCTGCCTTGAGCCCGCTAAATTGCGCCGTTGTATTGGCCAGTTCGCAAAACCCCCAGTGCAGATCGCAATCGATCCGGTGTTCACGGACGCGGTTACGCACCACGTCTACCGATTCGATTCCGGCGCGCTCCAGATAGCGCACGCCTTCTTCACCCACGTAACGAGCGAAGCCGCTGACGTCATGGCCAATGCCGCGAATCAATTGCCCGCCGTTGCGCCCGCTGGCGCCCCAGCCAATGCGTCGGGCTTCCAGCAGAATCACCGAAAGCCCGCGTTGCGCCAGTTCGATGGCGGTGTTGACCCCGGTAAAACCGCCACCGATCACGCAGACATCGGCCACCAGGTCCGATGCCAGCGTTGGATAGGGCGCCTGGTTATTGGCTGTCGCGGCGTAATAGGAGTGAGCATGTTTCATCACACGTGCCTGATTCATTTGTTGGACTTCACTTTGCTCCAGGAGCGGGTCATCACACGCATGATTGCCTGGGGCGGGGTGGTGGAAATGTACAATTTGTCGAGCACGTTCTGAGGTGGATAGACTTCCGGGTTGTTCACCAGTGCGGGGTCCATGTACTGCTTGGCGGCCGGGTTGGGGTTGGCGTAACCCACCGAAGCGCTAACCTGTGCGATCACTTGCGGGTTCAGCAGGTAATTAATGAAGGCGTGGGCTTCTTTCTGATTACTGGCGTCGGCGGGAATCGCCAACAGGTCGAACCACAGGTTGCTGCCTTCCTTGGGAATCGCGTAGGCGATGTTCACGCCGTTTTTCGCTTCCTTGGCCCGATTGGCAGCCTGGAACACATCACCTGAGTAGCCGAAGGCAATACAAATGTCGCCGTTGGCCAGGTCCGACACGTACTTGGAGGAGTGGAAGTACGTAATGTAAGGGCGCAAGGTCAGCAGTTTGGCTTCGGCCTTTTTGTAGTCTTCAGCATTTTCACTGCGCGGGTCCATGCCCATGTAATTGAGGATCGCTGGGAATACTTCATCCGCCGAGTCCATCATCGACACGCCGCATTGGCTGAGCTTTTTCAGGTTCTCGGGTTCGAACAGCACCGCCCAAGAATCGATGTGATCAATGCCTAGCACTTGCTTGATCTTGTCGACGTTGTAGCCGATGCCGTTGGTGCCCCACAGGTAGGGCACGGAGTGTTCGTTACCCGGATCGTTCTTTTCCAACAGCGCGAGCAATTTGGGGTCGAGGTTTTTCCAGTTTGGCAACTGCGAACGATCCAGTTTGAGAAACGCGCCGGCCTTTACCTGGCGGGCGAGGAAATGGTTGGATGGCACCACCACGTCATACCCGGTGCGGCCGGCGAGCAGTTTGCCCTCCAGCGTTTCGTTGGAGTCGAAGACGTCGTAGATCACTTTGATGCCGGTTTTGGCCTGAAAGTCGGCGAGGGTGGTTTCGCCGATGTAATCGGTCCAGTTGTAGACGCTGACGGTGGGCTGGGCCTGCGCCCCCGCGCTGCACAACAATGCCAGCGCAACCGGAACCACTGATTTCAATAGACGCATATCGACACCTCTTCGAGTTATTGGATTTTTCAGGCGTTTGTTTAGTGTTAATGCACTCGTCTTCGCGAGGGGGCTCGCCCCCACAAGGCAATCCATTAAAAGTGTGGGAGCGAGCCTGTTCGCGAAAATACCTATGCGCACAGACCTCAGACGCTGAGCAGCAGAAACTCACGCTCCCAGGAGCTGATCACCCGCTTGAAGTTTTCGTGTTCTGCACGCTTGACCGCGACGTAACCGCGGACGAATTTGCTGCCCAGGTAGCGCTCGATGGTTTCGCACTCTTCCATGCGGGTCAGGGCGTCCTCGATAGTGATGGGCAGGCGCAGATTGCGCCGTTCGTAAGCCCGTCCCTGGACCGCAGCGCTGGGTTCGACCTGTTCGACCATGCCCAGGTAGCCGCATAGCAGGCTGGCAGCGATGGCCAGGTACGGATTGGCGTCCGCGCCAGGCAGGCGGTTTTCCACGCGCATGGCGTCGGGGGTTGAGGTTGGAACACGTAGACCAACGGTACGGTTCTCTTCGCCCCATTCCACGTTCACCGGAGCCGAGGTGTCCGGCAGGAAACGGCGGAACGAATTGACGTTGGGCGCAAACATCGGCAGCACTTTGGGGATGTACTTCTGCAGGCCGCCGATGTGGTGCAGGAACAGTTGACTCATCTGCCCGTCAGCGTCGGCGAAGATCGGTAGGCCGGTGGCAATATCGATCACGCTCTGGTGGATGTGCATCGCGCTGCCCGGTTCGTCGCCGATCGGTTTGGCCATGAAGGTCGCGGTGACGTTGTGCTTGAGCGCGGCTTCACGCAGGGTGCGTTTGAAGACGGTGATTTGATCCGCGAGGTCGAGGGCGTCGCCATGCCGGAAGTTGATTTCCATCTGCGCCGGGCCGTCTTCGTGGATAAGCGTGTCGAGGTCCAGGCCCTGGAGTTCGCACCAGTCATAGACGTCTTCGAACAGCGGGTCGAATTCGTTGGCCGCGTCGATAGAAAACGACTGACGACCGCTTTCGGCACGGCCTGAACGACCCAGAGGTGCCTTGAGTGGCAAGTCGGGGTCTTCGCAGCGCTGGGTCAGGTAGAACTCCATTTCCGGGGCGACAATTGGCTTCCAGCCCTTATCGGTGTAGAGCTGCAAGACTTTTTTCAACACGTTGCGCGGCGACAGTTCGATCGGATTACCCAGTTTGTCGAAAGTGTCGTGGATCACGATGGCGGTCGGCTCAATAGCCCATGGGATCACGTAGACCGCATCGGCGACCGGTTTGCAGACCATGTCGATATCGGCGGGGTCGAGCAGGTCGTAGTAGATATCGTCGTCGACAAAGTCCCCGGTTACCGTTTGCAAAAGCACACTTTCCGGCAGGCGCATGCCTCGCTCATGCAGGAACTTGTTAGTCGGTGCGATTTTGCCGCGAGCAATGCCGGTCAAGTCGCTGACCACACACTCAACTTCGGTAATCTTGTGATCTTTCAGCCAAGTGAGCAGCTGATCGAAAGGGGCATTCATAAAGACCTCGTCGTTGGATTTGTTAACGCGGGGGAGGTTGGCTTGATCGGCCCGACTTCCCCTATGGCGCGTTGACGACTATCTTGGGCGAGCCTTGCCGTTCCATCTATCCACTTTAAGCAGCACCAAAACGCACCAAACGAGTGCGTAAGGTTTCCCATGACAACGTGTCATCCTTTACAAGTCCAAGCCTTCAATACCGCCGATGTGGCCGAGCAGATCCGTGCCACGCCTGGCTGGGTCCAGCATTACCAGCAGATGTCGCCGGGGCATTTCGCCGGAAGGGTGCGCTATCTCGACCTGCAAGGCGTGGAGATTTACGAAGAGCAGATGAATACTCGGGTCGAGCAGAATTTCAGTGCTCCCAAGGGGGCGCTTGCGTTCTGTTTCGACCGCAGTGACAACGCGCTGTATGTGTTGAACGGTGAAAGCCGCAACATCTGGATCACGCCGGAGAACTATCAGGAAATCGCTGTGGTGTTTGGCCCTGAATTCGTTCAGCGCCATGGTTTGAGTGTGGCGCGGCTGGAAGGGCTGTTCATGTCGCCACTGAACTCAGGACAGAACGCACTGTTCAGCCGTTGGTTGAGTGCAACCTTGACCCAATTGGCCCAGGCATTCGATCCGTCGAGCAGGGAGGCGTTGACGCAGCAACTGTTGGAGGACTGTCTGTACATCCTTGACAACGCCTGTGTCTGCCTTGATCTGGGCGGTTTGCAGCGCCGGGCTGAAGAACGAAGCATCATGAAGCGCATTGGCGAATGGGCGGCCGACTCTCCGGAAGAAACCCTTAACCTGCTGGAACTGTCGCAAGTGGCTGAGGTTTCCCTGCGCCAGTTGCAGCATGCGTTCAAGGCCTACACCGGGATGACGCCGACCCACTGGTTGCGCTTGCGCCGACTCAACAGCGCCCACCGAGAACTGCTCAACCGCACGAGCACGGACACGACCGTCGCCGAAGTGGCGATGCATTGGTCGTTTTGGCATTTGGGACGGTTTTCCAGCAGTTACAGAGCATTGTTCCAGGAACTGCCCAGTGAGACGCTCAAGCGTGCAGGCCGCCCCTGTCTAAGCCGAGGCGGTAAGTTTAATTTGAAATGAGGGTCCTGTTTCTACCGCTAGACTTGGCAGCGTATAGCGCTTTGTCCGCTGTATCGACCAAGTTTTCCGGGGTGCTAACGTCCTCATCAGCGAGCGCACTAGTGCCAATACTAATGCGATATTTTCAGTGGCGGGCTGTAGTGTCTGACGCTACCCAGCTCTGATTATCGCCATGACCCTTCAACGTTAAGCGTGTAACGCAGCGCTGGCCAAGCGATTCGAGATGCCTACCGGTTTGTCAGTGAGCGACCATTGGGTGACGTGTCATTGCCTGGCATCAAGTGCTCATCCGCATTTTCGCCTAAATAAACAGGTCAAAAAAAAGCCCGCATGCGGGCGGGCCAAGGGATTCTTCAAAGGAGTGGTTTCACTTTATGGCGTAGGTTGTGAACACTACGTGAAAGGAATGTCTCAAAAAAATGCTCAGCACGAAACCCAAGAGGGTTGGGGTCAGGCGCACGGAACCCCGGTGACGGTAACGTCGCCGCTCATGCTGGAGCAGGCACACCTTCTGCTGGAGTCGGATGCCCCGATTGAATCATCTGAACCGAGGCAGAGGACGTTCAACGGGTCGCAACGCCGACAACGTGCTGCGAATCAGTGGCGTGTCTTTCTCGATATCGCTCAATCGATCGCGAATTTTTAGGGCGGTTGGGTGGCCTCCCTGGTGATCGACCCAATCGGCAATTTCTTTGCAAGCTGCCGTGAGACGTGCCTGGCGGGAGTCAAGCAGAGTGAGCAGGGTGGTGATGGACTCTTTTTCGGACATGACAAACACCTCCGTTGAGAGAAACTGGGCAGTGGCAGCAAAAAGCCCGCGGGTGCGAGCTTTCTGCCATGGGGTCGCTGGTCCTTCAGCTCATTTCAGTATAGACCTCGGTAACATCTGCGGATTGTCCTCCCTCTCGCCGGGGAATCACGTTTGACTGGGCGTTGTGGGCGTTGAGCTGCCAGCACTCACGTCGAGCATCGTCTTCACGCTCAAAGCCATCGCCGATGAAACCACGTGTTCGGCTATCGGCGTCACTCAAGCGGATTCGTGTCACCTCAACTATAGAAGTCCTTTAGCGCTGCGCAAAAAATACACAGCTCAGCTCGTCGCTTCCCTGCAGATCAATCGTAGACAGTTTGCAGGTGCCACCCTGTTGGCTGCCATTCAAGAGTGTGTGTCGGTGCCAGTGCAGTTAGAAACGCTTGATCGTGTGAGGCGGCAATAATTGCTCCTGGAAAGTCCTTTAATGCGTGCTCGAATGCCTCTACTGATTCGAGGTCCAGATGATTCGTCGGTTCGTCCAGCAGTAACAGTTGCGTTGGCGTTTTACGCCAGAGCGCAAGGGCAATCGCCGCTTTCAGTCGTTCGCCGCCGCTGAGTAACCCGCTCGGCTGAGTCACCCGGCTCGCGTCCAGTTGAAGCTGTGCCAAGTGACCGCGTAATTCACTCTCGGATAATGGTGTGTCGAGCAAGCCTAACTGCTCGACGATAGAGCGTTGATCGTCGAGCAATGCCAACTGTTGATCGAGAAATGCGCTGGGGAGGTGTGTGATGCATTCGCCGCTCTGCGGTGGATATTCACCCGCCAGCATGCGCAACAAGGTCGATTTACCGCAGCCGTTCGGCCCTCTGACAGCGACGCGCACAGGTCCGGTTAGCGAGAGGGTCAAGCGCGTCGCGCAGGCTTCTTGCGGTCGCCATGGCAGTTGCACGTCAATCAGTGTCAGCACCTGCCGAGTGCGCGGTACGGCAGTTCCTGGAAGGTGCATCACGACACCGTCCGCAGGCTGCACCTTGGCATCGGCGTCTCTTACTTGAGCATCCAGCGTGCTCTTGCGTATTTGATGGGCTTTACGCACCGTGCCCATAATTTGGGTTGCGGCACCTTTCATCGCGGCCCGCTCAAAGCGCGAGACATTGGCGACGCCTGCCTTTTTAAAGGTTCCGGCGGCGCGGCGTTGGATTTTGTCGTGCTCACGTTGCAGGCGAATGCGCTCACGATTGCGCTCGGTTTTGGCCTGATCGAGCCGCACCTGGACGGCGCCTTGATCAATAGTCCGTTGCACCTGAAACGCTGCGTAGTTGCCGCCAAAGACCCTCGAGCCTAACGAGGTGAGCTCGACGATTCGTTGAATGCCGTTCAGTAGCTGGCGGTCATGGCTGATGACGATCAAACCACCGCGCCACTGTTCGAGCTGACGCATTAGCCAGCGACGTCCTTCGGTGTCCAGATGATTGGTCGGTTCATCCAGCACTAACAACTCCAGAGGCGTCAGAAACGCCCCTACCAAGGCAATGCGCGCTTGTTGTCCACCGCTCAGTGATTGGGTCAGGTGCTCAGGTTCAATCTGTCTCAACCCGGCTTCATCCAGCAGATGACGCAAGCGTTCTGGCAGGTCCCAACGATCCGTCAGGGTTTCGAGATCCTCGGCCGATGCTTGGCCGGAATTCAGCCGGGCCAGCGCTTGGAGTGTTGTGGTGCAACCGATGGCGTCGGCGACGGTTTGTCCTTCCTTCGAGGGAAATGCTTGCGCTACATAAGCAACTTTTCCGTGGACGTTCAGGGTTCCCGAGGTGGGTTTAAGGTGTCCGGCAATCAACTGCGCCAAGACGCTCTTGCCGATGCCATTGCGGCCGACAATCGCAGTGGGAGTGAGGTCGAAACTGAGGTCAAGTGATTCGAAAATCATTTCGCCATTAGCGAAGCGAAAACCCAGTTGCTTTAATGAAGCGAGTGCAGGCAGACGCGTGACGTGAGTCATCGGCACCTCCATAAAATGTCGAAAAACTAACAAGCGCCGTGGGCAGCTTGTCTCGAAAACATTTTGGAAGGCTCAGTTGTTCACGTTTGCAATCGTCCTGGTAAGTGAGAGGTCGCAATCCTAGTCGACGAAGCAGCTTGGATCAAGACGGCCTGGAGCCGTCTTCTGTATCAGGTCATGACACGGCGACTTAGCATTAAGGTCAAACCAAGCCCGGTCATCGACAACAACGCCGCGCTGAAGAAAATCCATGAATAGCCCAGGTTCAGCGCCACTGCGCCCATCATGGGGCCAGCAATGGCCAAGGCCAGATCGAAAAACACGGCATAAGCGCTCAGTCCCGCGCCGCGACTGGAGTTGGGTACTTGCTTGATCGCTTCTACGCCCAGTGCGGGGTACACCAGCGATAGGCCGAACCCGGTCAGGCCGGCGCCGATCAATGCGTAACCCGTGGAAGGTGCCAGCCACAGCAACATCAGGCCAACGGTTTCGATGCTCATGCAGGCAATCGCCGAGTTGAAGCCGCCGAAGCGGCTGATACTGGAGATGAACAACAAGCGCGACACAATAAAACAGACGCCGAACACCGTCAGGCAATAGGCCGCGCCGGTCCAGCCACGGTTGAGGTAATACAGCGTAATAAACGTGGTCAGGGTGCCATAGCCGATGGACGCCAGACTCAGGCCTGCACCGAACGGCGCGATGCGCCCGAAGACCGCCCAGAATGGCAGGCGTTCGCCGCGAATCACCGGCACCGACGGTTTGTTACGGATCAACAGCAACGCGCCCATGGCCAATATCGACAGGGTAATCCCCAGGCTTGCAAACCCGTACTCACCGACCATCACCACACCTAGCGGCGCACCTATGGCGATAGCACCGTAGGAAGCGATGCCGTTCCAGGAAATCGATCGAGCCGTGTGCTCGACACCCACTTGGCCCATGCACCAACTGATGGTGCCCACGCCAATCAAGCCTTGAGCAACGCCCAGCAGCAAACGCCCAACGATCAGCATCAACAGGCTTGGCAGCGGCGTACTTTGCAGCAAGGTTGACAGTAGCGTCAGCAGGCCACTGAGCACAATTCCCGACAACCCTAAAACGATTGCCCGCTTGGTGCCGATGTTGTCTGACATGCGTCCGGCCATCGGTCGACTGAGCAGGGTCGCCAGGTATTGGCAGCCAATGGTCACCCCGGCAACGATGGCACTGAAGCCCAACTGCTCGTGGACATAACCCGGTAGTACCGCGATCGGTAGGCCGATGCAGAGAAAGGCAATAAAGGTATAGAAGACAATGGAGACGATCTGCAGAGTGATCGCCGTCGAGCTTTGCGGGGGCAGTTGCTGCACAGACATGAGGGCTCGTTCGCGGGCGGCGGTGTGAGGAGCGCATCATGGCGTGGGCGCAAAATAAAAGGAAGCAGGCTAAGTACTTATTGATCGTTACCGCGCCCTGCATTGGAAGGGGTGATCGAGCAATAAAAAGCCCCGTCACCAGGACAGGGCTTTTCAGTGCTAACGGACGCTTAGAAAACCACGCCTTGGCTACGCAGGTAATCGTCGTAGGTGCCGCTGAAGTCGATCACGCCGCTTGGGCTCAACTCGATGATGCGGGTGGCCAGGGACGATACGAACTCGCGGTCGTGGCTGACGAAGATCAGCGTGCCTGGGTAGTTCTCCAACGCCAGGTTAAGCGCTTCGATGGATTCCATGTCCAAGTGGTTGGTCGGTTCGTCCATGATCAATACGTTCGGCTTTTGCAGGATCAGCTTGCCGAACAGCATACGACCTTGCTCACCACCGGAGATAACCTTGACCGACTTGAGAATGTCATCGTTGGAGAACAGCATCCGGCCCAGGGTGCCGCGAACGATTTGCTCGCCGCCTTGGGTCCATTGACCCATCCAGTCGAACAGATTGCTGTCATCTTCGAAGTCATGCGCGTGATCTTGAGCGTAATAGCCCAGTTCGGCTGCGTCGGTCCATTTCACAGTGCCGGCATCCGGGGTCAGTTCATTGACCAAGGTGCGCAGCAAGGTGGTTTTACCGATACCGTTCGGGCCGATAATCGCTACGCGTTCGCCAGCCTCAACGGTGAAGCTGAAGTCTTTGAACAGTTCCTTGCCGTCGAAGCCTTTGGCCATACGTTCGACGATGACCGCCTGACGGTGCAGCTTCTTGGTCTGTTCGAAGCGGATAAACGGGCTCACGCGGCTCGAAGGCTTGACCTCGGCCAGTTGGATCTTGTCGATCTGCTTGGCGCGGGAAGTAGCCTGCTTGGCTTTCGAGGCGTTGGCCGAGAAGCGGCTGACGAACGATTGCAGTTCCGAGATTTGCGCCTTCTTCTTGGCGTTGTCCGACAGCAGTTGCTCGCGGGACTGGGTCGCCACGGTCATGTACTCGTCGTAGTTGCCCGGGAACAGACGCAGTTCGCCGTAGTCCAGGTCAGCGACGTGGGTGCATACGCTGTTCAGGAAGTGACGGTCGTGAGAGATGATGATCATCAGGCTGGTGCGCTGGGTCAGAATGTTTTCCAACCAGCGGATGGTGTTGATGTCCAGGTGGTTGGTAGGTTCATCGAGCAACAGCACTTCAGGATCAGAGAACAGCGCCTGAGCCAGCAATACGCGCAATTTCCAGCCTGGGGAAACCTCGCTCATCGGGCCAAAGTGCTGCTCGATGCCGATACCCAGGCCGAGCAGAAGTTCGCCAGCACGTGATTCAGCGGTGTAACCGTCCATTTCGGCGAACTCGGTTTCGAGTTCAGCAACGGCCATGCCGTCTTCTTCGGTCATTTCCGGCAGCGAGTAGATGCGATCACGCTCAGCCTTGACCTTCCACAGCTCTTCGTGACCCATGATCACGGTGTCGATGACCGAGAATTCTTCGTAGGCGAACTGGTCCTGGCGCAACTTACCCAGACGCACGTTCGGTTCCAGCATGACTTGGCCGCCGGACGGCTCGAGGTCGTCACCGAGGATCTTCATGAAGGTCGACTTGCCGCAACCGTTGGCGCCGATCAGGCCATAGCGGTTGCCCGCTGCGAATTTGACCGAAACGTTCTCGAATAACGGCTTGGCGCCGAACTGCATCGTGATGTTAGCTGTAGAAATCAAAGGTTTTTCCTGCGAAGCATTCAGAGTAGCTAGGGGTGCGGCAGTACCGATTCAGTACCCGGTTCCGGTATCCAAACCACGGGAAATGCATCCCGGTCAGAAGCGGAAGGTCCATCTGGCAATAAGTGGACAGCAGCAATGGAGCGCTTGGCCCGAGTGAAATTGCGCTGAGGCGGGATTCATTCCCGTCATCAACCAAGGGGGGCGCGTAATGTTTGGCGGCGATTGTACTGGTCTGGCTCTTTAAACGATAGGGCGTTGAGACCCTGCGAGCCCTTTGGTGGTATCAGCGGACAATTTTTAACAGCTGAAGGTTAACTATTGGTTACAAACTGAGGCTAAAATGCCGCTTATTCGCCCGGCGCGTTTGCATGAACATGTGTTACAGATCGCCGTCGGGTTCGCTGTTTAGTATTTCAGATGCTGCATGACCCTTACGCCGCTTGGCTGGCCGTGGGCGCAGTTTTTTCATTTCTGACGTGTGACGATTTCGTGAAACTGATCATTGCCGCTATTTACGTTGTATCCATCGCGTATGTGCATCTTCGCGGTCGCGTGCGCCATAAGCTGGGTCGCCAACTAAGCGACCACTCGACTTTCCTGGCACCCATCAATTGCTTCCTGTATCTGTTCTCGAAAATCCCCGGGAAGCCTTACCTTGAGCCGGCTGACTTTCCAGACCTGAGCCCGTTGCAAGCTCATTGGGAAGACATTCGCAGCGAAGCCCTGAGCCTGCTCAGGGCGGGGGAGATCAAGCGTTCGGACCAATACGATGATGTGGGTTTCAACTCCTTCTTCAAGAGTGGCTGGAAACGTTTTTATTTGAAGTGGTATGGCGATAGCCACCCTTCGGCGATGAAACTTTGCCCGCGTACCACTGAACTTGTGCAAAGCATTGGTTCTATTAAAGCCGCTATGTTTGCCGAGCTGCCGCCGGGTTCCAAGTTGGTCCGCCATCGTGATCCTTATGCCGGTTCATACCGTTATCACTTGGGACTGGACACCCCCAACGACGCCGGTTGCTACATCAATGTTGACGGCGAGCATTACCATTGGCGTAATGGCGAAGCGGTGTTATTCGATGAGACGTACATTCATTACGCCGAAAACGCCACGCAGCAAAACCGCATCATTCTGTTCTGTGACGTCGAACGACCACTGAAATACCGCTGGGCGACAGCGCTCAACGGCTGGTTCAGCCGTAACGTCATGTCTGCCGCAGGCGCCCCCAACGAGGTGGGTGACAGGACCGGTGCGATCAATCGGTTGTTTACCAAAATTTACAAGGTTCGCCTGCGTGGCAAGGAACTGAAAAAACGTAACCGCGCCCGTTACTACCTTGAAAAATGGGTGATTTTTGGCGGGTTGCTGGCGTTTTTTGTGCTGATCTGATTTGACGAGGTGCTTGTTGGTGGCTTCCTTGCCCGTGGCCTGGCGAGAAAATTTCAGTCATCAGCGGCCCCAGGCCCCAGGCCGCTGGCGGATCGGCCGCGCCGTCAACTCGTGTTACATCTTGTGGAAGAGGTTTCAGTTAACAAATCCGAACCTCGGGCGTAGCGTGCAATCGAAGACTCTAATCACGTGGACGTACAGAGGCTCCTCATGAACAGATGTGTACTCGGCTGCACGGTATGGGCGTTGAGCGGCTTGCTCGGCCAAGCGGCCCAAGCTCAGAGCCCGACGAGCACTAGCAACAACAACCCCTACAACAGCCCAATTCACCGGGCCAACCCCAATAGCATGCAAGGCACGCAACCCAATGCCCCGGCCATTCCGCAGCCGACCTTTGCACCGGTGCCGCGTCCGCCTACGGTGGAAAACGGAGGTGTCGGCAATCGCTATCCGCAAGGTCAAACGGCACCCGCTGCCCCACCGAAATTTATCCCCAATCCGCCGCCCCGGGACTCCGACAACAGCAACCGTTGAGCGTCAGGACTGAAGTTCAGTCAGCCATTCAAACGACAACGCCGTTAACGACAAAAGGAATCGTGCATGTTGCGTAAAACCCTCTTGGCCACCTTCTGCGCCAGCGCACTGATCACCGCCGCCGCGCCCGTTTTCGCGGCGCCCCCCCAAGAACTGCAAAGCGAACAAGGCACCCTCGAGGTCACACCCATTACAAAAGGCCTCGAACACCCATGGGCCCTGGCGTTTCTCCCCGATCGGCAAGGCATGCTTGTGACCGAACGGCCAGGCAACCTGCGGGTAATCAGTGTCGACGGCAAACACTCGGCACCGGTCACCGGGGTGCCCACGGTCTGGGCCAAAGGGCAGGGCGGTTTGTTGGATGTAGTGTTGTCGCCGGACTTCAAGCAGGACCGCTTGGTTTATCTGTCCTACGCCGAAGCTGGTGGTGAAGGCGATAAGGCCGGGACCGCGGTCGGGCGCGGGCGTTTGTCCGAAGACCTGACGACTCTCAAGGATTTCAAAGTGATCTTCCGTCAGGAGCCGAAGTTATCGGTGGGCAACCACTTTGGCTCTCGACTGGTGTTCGACCGTGATGGTTACTTGTTCATCACGTTGGGCGAGAACAATGATCGTCTGACTGCCCAAGACCTCGACAAGCTGCAAGGTAAGGTCGTGAGGATTTACCCTGACGGCAAAGTGCCGGACGACAACCCTTTTGTTGGCCAGTCCGGCGTGCGCCCGGAAATCTGGTCCTACGGTCATCGCAATCCCCAAGGCGCTGCGCTCAACCCCTGGAGCGGTACACTTTGGGAAAACGAGCACGGCCCCAAGGGCGGAGACGAAATCAACATCATCGAGCGTGGTAAAAATTACGGCTGGCCGTTTGCAACCCACGGCATCAACTATTCCGGCGAGCCGATTCCAGAGTCCAAGGGCAAGACGGTAGAGGGCACTGTGGCCCCGCACCACGTTTGGGAAAAGTCCCCCGGCGTCAGCGGCATGGCGTTCTATGACGCTGATCGCTTCAAGCCTTGGCAACACAACGTGTTTATCGGGGCGCTAGCGAGTCAGGAGCTGATCCGGCTGCAATTCGATGGCGACAAAGTGGTTCATGAGGAGCGCCTGCTCGGCGAACTCAAATCACGGATTCGCGACGTGCGTCAGGGGCCGGACGGGTATTTGTACGTGCTGACGGATGAAGCGGATGGAGCGTTGTATAAAGTCGGTTTGAAGTAACGCGTTACTGATTGTGCCCACGCGCCGCCTCCCAAGAGGTCGTTAAGCGCCGGCGCGTGGGGCCGATCTTCACTGTCGGCGATAGAGAATCACCGCTGCCCGCAACTTTCCTCTGCCGAAACTGCACATTTTCTCGAACTCCCCATGGCTGACCGGCAGATGCTGGCAGTCCATGGACTGGCGATGTTGACTGTGATCCACGTCTGGATCGTGCAGATAAACGAACTCTTCGTCGCAATCGGTGACCATCACCCAGTGCGGCGCCTTGGAGCGGGTCAGGCGATAGCTACTGATCAGCACCAAGGGCTGCCCGCCGTCATCCAGCAGCCTTGGCAAATCCAGTGGCCCGCCAATCGCTTGTTCGACGTCGGTGTCAAGTAACTGCCCCGTGAACTCCTCGTGTACCAGGCGCATTACGTCTTTTTTATGCTCGTCGCGCACCCCATCAAGAAACAGTGGCCCGGCCATGCTCAGTTGCAAACGCACGCGAAACCCGCGACGCCATGCCGCTAGTGCCAGCCCCTGAGGGCTGCAACCACCATGGCCCGATGTCATGAACACCGTGGTCGCCTCACGCCAGATTTGCAGCTCTTCCCGACGCTCCAGCAACCGATCCTGTTGCAGCGCCCCCATCGCCATCAGCAGGCAGGCCGGGCCGCAGGTAAAATCGGTGGTCTGTTGATACCAGGGCACGTTGATGTTGCGCGAGTCGCGATGTTGCAGGATGCGTTTTTCCAGGCGCAGCGCGTCGGCATGGTCTTGGTAATAGTCATGAATCAGGGCAAAACGGCGGTAACCGTTGCGTTCGTAAAGCGCAATGGCGGCCGGATTGTCGATGCGCACTTCCAGCCGTAAATAGGCGCAGTCGTGCTCCAGGGCGCAGGCCTCGATTCGTTCTAGCAATTGTTTGCCCAGTCCGCTACCGCGTGCCTGGGCAGCAATTGCAATTGAATAGAGCCGAGCCAACGACGTCCCACGGTGGAACAACACCACGGCATAACCCACAAGATTTTCCTCGCGCTGTGCGACCAGCAACTGGCCGTGGGCACGGGTGATCATCCACTGAAAACTGCGACTGTTGAGTCGATCCGTCGTGAAACACTGCTCTTCGAGTTCCAGCAGCGCCGGTAAATCTTCAACTACCGCCAAGCGAAATACAGTGTTCATATGACCGCCGTAAAAGTTGCGTAACGAAACGGGACTTTCGAAAAAGTTCGTGCTTAATAGGAATGGTCTTGTTCTCCAACGGATCAATCACTATGTCAGCGGTACAAGGTCATTGGCGCGAAGTATCCGAGCAAACTTTGCCGACAGCAATCACTTCTGCAACCTATTTAAATGATGCCCCTAGAACTTCAAGCCAATTGATTATCATCGTCGAACGCAAGGAAGACTGGGCTTCGTACTTCCCCAGCGAGGACATCGTGACCGCTCAGGAATACCTCGAACAGACCCGCGATAACGAGCAAGGCAAGCGAGTCCAAGTAATTAATCTGTGCCGCAGCTACAAGTACCTTGGGCACGGTTACTACTGCTCCCTGCTCGCCGAAGCCCGAGGGCATAAAGTGATTCCTTCCGTGCGCACCATCAGCGAGCTGACGCGAAAGTCGCTGTATGGGTTGGCACTGGACGACCTGGATAAACCACTGGAAAAAGCCCTTAGTAATCACCTCTACAGTGATACGGAAGGGTTTACCCTAACGCTTTATTTTGGCAAGACCAATATAGAGCCGTTGCAGGACTTGGCTCGGCAGTTATTTGAAGTCTTTCCGTGCCCAATACTGCTCGTTGAGTTTCGACGAACTAACGGCTGGCACATTGAAGGCATAAAGTCTGGCGCGCTGCATAAATTACGTGAAGATCAAGAAGATCAGTTCGCCAACTCTCTAGACAGTTTCAGTCGAAAAATCTGGCGCGTGCCACGCTCGCGGCAATTGGCCCGTTACGACCTGGCCATCCTGCATGACCCACAGGAAGCGTTGCCGCCATCCAACGCCAAGGCGCTGGATAACTTCGTCCGGGTCGGCAAAACACTGGGCATCGACGTCGAGCTTATTGAGCGCAAAGATTACGCTCGTATCGCCGAATACGACGGGCTGTTAATCCGCGAGACCACCAGTGTCGACAACCATACCTACCGCTTCGCCAAAAAAGCCGAGAGCGAAGGGCTGGTGGTGATGGACGACCCGGCGTCGATCCTGCGCTGCACTAACAAGGTCTACCTGACTGATTTGCTTAAAAGCCATCAACTGGGCATGCCCGCCACCGAAATTCTTTACAAGGAACGACCGGAAGACTTCGAACGAGTCGGCGAGCGCTTAGGTTTTCCACTGGTATTGAAAATTCCTGACGGCTGCTTCTCCCGGGGCGTCATCAAGGTCGAAAGTCAGCAAGCGCTGCTCGAAGCTACCGCTGAGCTGTTCGAACACTCGGTGCTGTTGCTGGCCCAGGAATTTTTCTACACCGAGTACGACTGGCGTATTGGCGTGCTCAACCGCAAACCGATCTTCGCCTGCCAATACTTCATGTCCAAAGGTCACTGGCAGATCTACAACCACAAGGCCAAAGGTCAGGACGTCAATGGAGAATGCCGCACGCTGGCGGTCCACGAAGCGCCGCGAGCAGTGGTCGAACTTGCGGTGAAGACGGCCAACTTGATCGGCGATGGCCTGTACGGCGTTGACCTCAAGCAGTCCGGCGACAAAGTGGTGGTGATCGAGGTCAACGACAACCCGAACATGGACGCCGGCATCGAAGACGCCTACTTGCAAGACGACTTGTACTCACTGGTCCTTGAAGAGTTCGTCCGACGTCTGGAACTCAAACGGCGTGGTCAAGCCTGGTGAGCGGTCGATGATCAAGAGCTTTCAGCTGATTCAAGGCGCGCTCCACGCCGTCGATAGGCTTGATGCGCAAGTGATGCTGTTCAGCAACCCCGATGCCGCCGAACGGGACGTGTTGTACAGCGATTTCAAACTCGATGAACACGCGCTGGCTTCAGCGCTTGATCCTGACGAGGTGTCGCGCATCGAGTTTCACCCCGACAATCTGTTTCTGATTTGGAAACGCCCGGAAAACTACTCCGGTGGCGGCAGCCTGTCGTTCGAAGTGTCGTCTTGCGGTTTGCTGTTTTCGGCGCAGCGTCTGTTGGTGATCGCAACCGACGACTCGCCCCTGCATGGGCTGGGTACCAGGCAGCGACTGAACACGCCGCTGGATGTGTTGCTGGATTTGCTGTTCAACAATATCCATCACTACTTGGGTCACCTCAAGGTGATCAAACTGGTTGCCCGGGAGTTGCAGCAGAAATTCAACGCTTCGATGCAAAACCAGCACCTGATCCAGATGTTCAACCTCAGTGAAAGCCTGATCTATTACATCAACGCCATCCACAGTAACGGCGCTGTGCTGACCCGCCTGCGCAACCACGCAGAAAAGGAACACTTCAGCGCCGAGTCCCTCAGCCTGATTGACGACTTGATCATCGAAAATAACCAGTGCTACAAACAGGCGGAAATCTATTCCACGGTGTTCTCCGGGCTCATCGACGCCCGGGGCAACCTGATGAACAACAGCATGAACAACCTGTTGCGCAAACTGACATTGATCAACGTGGTGTTTTTGCCACTGAACCTGATCGCGAGCATTGGTGGCATGTCGGAATTCAGCATGATGACGTCCGGAACGCCTTGGTGGGTGTCGTATCCGCTGTTTCTGACGGTGATGCTGTTGGGGGCCGGGGGGATGGTGCTGGGTCTCAGGCGGTTGGCGAGATGATTGCCTCACCTTTTAGGCCGCCATTGCGAGCTGACTCGCGATTAGCCAATGCGCTGTACGGCCTCCTGGTATGCGAAATACGTCATGCCAACAGCGGGCGCAGAAACGTTCGCTCGTAGCTGACAATAAACTTTTTCGCGACCAGCGATGCTACCAGCGCGATGCTTTCGGGATCTGTCATCGCGATATGGCGGTAGCTTTCGTAGTCCGCCAGCGAAGGAAAGCTGAACAGGCAGTAGGCGATATTACTCGCGCCTTCTGACGGCAGGAAATACCCATGATGCGTCCCGCCCAAACGCTCGACAATACCTAGCCATGCCTTGGCATAGGCTTCAAAGTCGCTCAGTTGATAGGGATCGATCACATATTTGACGTGGCAGGTTATCAATGTGCGGCTCCTGTGGTGGCTTATTCCTGAACGGCGTTCTCGACCTTGCCGGAGGCCGACCAAATCCGATAGCGAACTTCCACGTCTTTGGGCACATAGAGCACGATAGGCAACTTGCTGTTATAGCGCAGCATGAAGCCATCACCGACCACCGCTACGAAGTCTTTTCTACGTTTGCCATCGGGGCAGGCCATCAGTGTGCTCATCGGACCGATGACGGTTTCCAGTCGGTAGAAAGGATAGCCCCAGCCCTCAAGGTTTTTCTCTTCAAGCATGCCACCCAGGCGCTGCCGATTGCAGTCGACGGACAACGTCTTGCCGGCCAAAATCTCGACCTGATAGGCGTCTTCCTGATTTTGAGCGGGAAGGTGAATGACCTGGCGGGTAAAACCGTTTTCAGGGTTGGGAAACGGCGCAACCTCTTCGAGTTTCGCGGCATGGGCAGCGCACGATAGCCCGGCAACAATCAGCCCGACGGTCGTGTGTAAAGTCAAAGAACCCATATTGCCTCCTTGCTTGTGTGGTTGGGCGGCGGATACTTGAAACGCCTGCGCGCATTCTTGCTGCCGCGTGTGGGCAATGTAAACCGGACTGTGGGAGGGTTGCGAATTGCAGTGCCAAATAAGGATGTTCTTGCACATTGCATGAGGCCATTTGCTTGCTATTTGGCTAAGCCATTGATTCTTCTATAACGCACACAGCGAAATGTTCGGCATGATCTATGCTCTATTTTGTTCTTAAGCTGACCTGCGATTCATATTGAGTCGGCGTTGAAGCACAAGAACGAACAGTAGCTGAAGTGACGTGACCCGCATGGAAACAGCGGGTGATTTCAGCACTGATCGATATTTATGTTGATTGGCTATCTCACAATAAGGAGAGGGTCGCCATGTTTCTTTCTGCCCTGGAACTACGCAACATCATTGAAAGCAGCTTTTTACCTAAACGTTGTCAATGCACGCTGTCGCCAGACATGTCGATGACTGTGAAGGTATACGCCGACCGACAGACCGATCAATTGGACTTAATGGTCACTGGCATCAACGCCAAACGGCTCAACGGTAGTCGCCAAATCAACGACCTGATCGCGGAGCTGCGATCGGACCTTGAGCGACGTTTACTGTCCCAGCCACGCCACGCCAGTGGTCGGGCGTTTTAACCTAAGGTTTCGAGCTCTACGGAACCGCGCCGGGCCTGGAGAAATCCGAGGCCCAGCGCCAGCTCGACCACCACCGCCGGCAAAATAGCCGGGCCAGCATGGCCATTGAGCCATTCGCCAAAACCCAGCATAGCGAGCCCCCAGCAACCGACGATAAAGCCATTGCTCAGCGCACTTCGGCTTGCAGAAAGTGGTTCGTTGCGCACCAGATAAAACATCACCCCCAGTGCCGCAAACACTACCGCGCTACGTCGTGCCACAAATCCTGCGGCCGACGAATATTCGATACTCCAAATCGCCAGCAAGCGTTCCGGCATGCCCCCCCCAAATCAATGCCAATAGAAAACATAACGCTGCGGTAAACGTCGACAACGAACGAAATGAAAACTGCATGGCGAATCCTTGCGGCAGTGAGGATGCACCCGAGCATAGCCGGTGGACACTCCAACGCCTACCGCAAAGTACCGATTCAGAGCCTTCTGTCAATTCTGGAAGCTACAGGCGTCTGACAATTTCCGGTAAGTGATCTCTTCAGGCTTGCCCGAGGTGCTATCGATGTACTTCATATCCGCCTTGATGACTTTGCAGTCCGGAGTTGAGTGTTCCGTCATGGCAATGACTTTGCCCACATTCAGCGGCATGCCGTAGCGATAAGGCACTGCTTGAGTCGAGGACGTATCGGCAGCCTGGGCCATCCCGGCAAATGCGGTGAAGGCGAGGGTGGTGGTGATCAGCAAAGTGCGCATGTTCATGGGATATCTCCAGTACAGACGGAAAGTCAGCCCGACGTGAAACACGACGAACCTGCCGCACTGGGTATCAGAAAGAGTCTGAAGGCGTGCGGTCCAGTACAGGTTTGGACCGCGGGGTTAAGCGATGGTTAAGCCGATAGGGTGCTACCTGTTATTAGGGGTTTTCTGACAGAGGTTTCATGTGAGCGAAAAAACTGCCGGAGGTAAGGCGTATTCCTACAGGGCTGGACGCTTTGTCTTCTATCGGTATCTGGGCTGGACCGATTACTGTTTGGCTTCGCTGCAAAATCAGCGATCGGGTTTGGTCACCTGATGCCATCGCACATATGTGTGCCATCATTCGCTCTGCGGACATCTATGTCTTCGTAGTGCGTTGAAATGGCGGCTGTGTGCGGGACGCCTTCGGGCGAGCCGAGTTGATGGTATCGGTTGACCAAGCCTGTACACAGTCCGCCTCCCATCGTTTGGTCACGGTGCTGGCGGTAATTTACTAATCATCGAGTAATCACTATGCCAACGCTAAATCCCTTTCCTGATCGCTACCGCTCAATCAAAAGCAGCGTCACCGACACAAACCCCTTGGTCATCGACACCCAGGCCAATCCCCAAGACATTCTCGAAGCCGCTCTACAGCGCATCCGTGCCGGCAGCAATTTGCTGGAAACGCTTCATTGCCACTGCTTCAAGGACGGCGATGTGCAGGACATTCCGCACATAACCCATGCGCTGTATTTATTGACGCAGGATGGGTGCGATCTGTTGCAGGTAGCGCAGCAGCGGATGTTGGGGTGGAAGAAGGCGCCGGTCTGACGCTACATGGTAAGGAGGGGAAGCAGTCTTTGTAGCTGCTTCCTATTCCATAGCAACTGCTGAGTTGTAGGGTTGTTCGCGTTCTGGTCAGAAGATACATAAACCAGCCTTCAGCGACTTAGCTTGTCAGGGAAAAATACTCGAAGTGACATGGGTTTTCCTTACTGAAGCGGGCTTTGCGTTAACCTCGAAAAATATTCCTACTACAGCAAGGGCTGCGAAAAAATACATTCTTATATTGGTTATTTATAACTTGTCAGGGAAGAAGGACAGTGGGGGATGAGAGTCTTTCCACTCTTTAGAAACCATTTTCGCTTTTTCTATTTGCTTCGGACTCATTTTGTCGGAAATGTTGGGAAGTACATAGTTCACGTAGTCCGGCATTCCTCCGCCACCATCTAACTCAAGCAGTAGATGAAGTAATGCATAAGATTTGACCGGGTCATAAGTGTATCCGAACTCTGATGATTCCTTTCCTATGTCAGATCCATATCCAAATATTGCCGTTGCGTAGCCAGTTTCTGCCGCTTTCTCGTTCCAAAATCTAAATCCTTGCAGGTCCTTTTTTTCCGCCAAAATTGCCCCGTATTCCAACATTCCTTGTGGATAACCCCCTTCAGCGGAAGCTTTCATTAAACGCTCAACAACTTCTGCCCGACTGGATGGTAATATAAAAAAGCCTCGGCCTTCACGATAGCTGACCCCTAAAAAATATTGCGCAAATGCGTAACCTTTTTCAGCGGATTTTTCCAGCCATTTATCATCGCCAGTAACTATAAACATAAGATACATCGCTTCTGCGTTCCCCTTCGCAGCTTCTACGCCTGCAGTATCTATAGCCATTTTTCCCCATTCGCCAGGTTCTTTTCTACCTTTAGGACAGTTGCCCATAGCAACGCAGAGATCATTTTTCTCTCCCGCAAGTCTTATCATTGAGTATATATCGCCTTGGAGCGCCGATGCTTCATACGCGCTTAGTGCTTCAGGTGTCATATATTTTTTATTTTTGCGAATGGCTTCGCCGAGATAATATTGGGCCTCGTGATCGCCAGCATCTGCAGCAATTTTTAGCTGTGGTGTCGCGGATATAGCTTTGAACTGATTGTACAGTTCTATTCCCTTGTTTTTGGCTGCTAGCTGATCTTGGGAAAGCTCTGCTTGCACATTAGTGCTAAAAAATAAAATACAAAGTAAAAAACTAAGGGCGGATTTCAATTTTGATGATTTCAATTAATGAGTTCCTTAAGGGCCGATATATTTCATGGTGCTGAAAGGAAGGTACCTGTTTTCATGGAGGTCGAATTTGCAGGATCCATCAAGACGTTGCCCAAGCTTTTTGACATTATCCTTGTACATAGCTCTATCGATATCACCTTCTTGCCGTGATAGACGTAATACGGCATTTGCCATGAAGATGTCTAATTTGTGTTTGTTTTCGCAGTATGCTTGCCCGGGATTTTTCTCTTGGGTGCCAAATTTGTTCATGGACTTACACGCGTCTTCGAATTGCTGTTGAGCCAAGAGCAGCGTCCCGGTTTTTTGAGAGTTCGTTGTTATCCAGCTGATTATTCTATTGATGGCTCTTTGTTGCAGTAGACAAGCTTGATCTCGACTGTATTCCTTTTTCACATCTTTAGACGTGCCATCGCTATTGCTAATTGTAGTCACGTTGAAACCTTTCGGATCCGATATCAGTGTCATAAGAATTGGCCCTAACGCCTCCGGTGTTGCTTCCACGAACCACTGTCTCAATTCATCCTGGTTTTCATATTCAACGATGGTATGAGCTATAGCTCCACCCTTACCCGCACTTGTCATCGCCTCATAGAGATTCATAATGGCATCTATCCCCATCATGTAAACCATAGCGACATCAAGCCCAATTGCACCCAACGCATTCAGATTGGAAGCCTGCTCAGCCGCCTCCGGCGTAATCCAACTAATCGAAGCGCCCTTGGCCTTATACAACTCACGCCGATAGATATTGATTAGCTCTACAACAGCCTCATAACCCACCTCAAATTTGAAACCACCACTTGCGCCCGGTCCGAGCACAACGGTTGCTTTCAAATTAAGGATGAATTTGCCCTTATCCAGTGATATTTGAGCGTTGCCCTGCACACCCGCGCCATACGCGGCGCCTGCGGAGCCACTAAGGTTGGCAAGCGTCAGCCATTGGCTGGCGCTAGTAGCCTCTTTGCTGTTGTTAACACCGGTTGAAGGGGCTGAGCGCAACGCGGCCAGCGCTTTCGGTGGAGCCCAGTTCAAGGCTCCCGTCAGTTCGATGCCCGCTTGTACACCCGCGAACAAATTGAAGTTGGCTTTTATGCCATTTTCAATTTGTACGTTGGCTGCTTTGCCCGTCATGACTTGGCCCGAGGATTTGGTCTCGACTTTAGTCATCTCGCCCTTGGATTTGTATTCAAGGTCTGGAGTCGGGCTGGTATCGCCATTGGCGGCTTTGGTTTTGATAGTTTCTTCGTGGGTCGCTCTTTCGGCCCTCGCTTCAGCATCTTCGCGTTGTGCAGGTTTGACAGGGCTGAGTGTCGCCCCGTATTTGGCGTTGCCGTTTATCGGGGACAGTTCAATGCTACCGGCGAGCATGAGCGACGCACCGGCGTATCCCCATGCACGGGCGCCGAAGTGGAAGGACATGCGGCCGAGGTTCAAGGTTTGAAGCTGAGGATTACCTTCAAGGTAGTAATCGATGGTTACGTCTTTGGCCTTCTCGCGCTCTGGCATGTCGACTTTCAGTAGTTCAACTTCACCGCGCGCCAGGTCATAGCTCAGCGATGCGCTGGTCGAGATCTTGAAGCCTTCAGCGGCAGAGAAAGAGGGGCCTTCCGCCTTCACTTCGCCATGCAGTTTTTTCTGCGGAGGGGCCAGGCAGCGGACGAATTGAGCTTGCGGGCTATTGTCAAAAAGCCTCACTTCGCCGCGAATGCTCTTTTTGAAGACGACCTGCTTGAGATGCTCGCCCCATTCTTTGCGTTTGCCGGCATCTTCGAGCTCAGTGACTTTGTAGCCACTGCTGTCCAGGAACTTGTAGAACTCGTCGATGTTGAACCAGCCAGTGGTGTCAAACCAGTCGCCGACCTGGTCGCCAATTCTTAGCGCACCCTGGCTTTCCAGCCACTGCCCAAATACCTTCTGCGCGCTGTTTTTACTGGCACCGCCATCACCGTTCTTGGGGATGCCTTCAATTTTTCCGACTTTCTTCGCAGCTTTTTCCATGTCTTCTTTTAGAAGTTTTGGCACACCCCTGATGTTCAGCAAGCTGAGCCATCTTAGCGGCGTGCCGCTTGCGCTGAGCGTGCTGACTTCCCTGAGCGGAAAGCCATCCTTGACCAAGCGATCAATAGGCTGCGGCTCAAACTGTTCTGGTTCCCAGAGCAAGTGACGTCGAACGGTATCGGCAGCGACTTTTTGCTTGGCTTTTTCATGCAAACCTTGTTTTACGGTTTGCAAACGGTCCCATTCAGCACGTTCGACTTCGACTAACCCGGCCGGTGCCTGGGCGTTTTGCCCCGTCGCTTCGATCCAGTTTTTGTATTTTTCACGCAGCCGAGTGTTGATCTCCGATTGCCGTTTTTCAGTGTCGAGGTACAACTTGAACTGCTCGATCCCCGTGGTGATGTCATCACCGCTGATCAGCGCGAACTCAGGCAATGCAAGCCCGTATTCCGATACTTTGGCAATCGAATCGGTGTATTCGTGATAGGCGAACGACTTGGCTTCGCCGTGCTTCCATGCCAGATAGGCGTAAGTGTCGCCTTCGCAGGTTTGGAGGCATTTCTGCAGTTCGTCACGCTTTTTCTTGTCTGTTTCCAGGAGTTTGGCGATGTCTTCCTGCGCCTGTGGCGCGATTCCGCCTTCACTGATCAGCGTCTTGCGTTTTTCCAGGTAGTTTTGAACACGTGCGCGGGCTTCAATGGCCCCTGCGGAAAACAATGCCCCGTTCTCATAGGTATTACCTTTTTCTTTTGCCGCGGCGATGGCCAGTTTCTTAAGTTCAAGATACTCACGACGTAACTTAATCAGTGCGCTGTAATCGTCGTGAATACGGTTTTGACCATCAATCTCCGACTGAAGTTGGTCGATACGCGAGCGTTGAGTATTAACTTTTGGCTCTTCGGCCTTTGGCGTCTCTTTTTCTTTTGCGAGTTTTACTTCTTTGCGGCTGCGAAGGACCATGCCTGGGTCCATCTCGATATTCGGTTCCTGAGCTTCAATCGCCTCCATTCGCTGGCGCTGTTCGCCTTGGAGGAAAGTGCTGAGCTTTGGCTCAAGGAAGTATTCCAGTAATCCGCTCTCGTCTAATCCCTTAATGCGTGCGTCACGGGACTTACTCGGTGCAATCTGATTTTCCAGAGCATGCATGGCTTCCTTCATCGAGGAGGCAGCGCGCTCGGGCAGCAGCCAAAACTCTTGCTCTTCAGTTGCATAAATTGCAGTGCCGAATGTATTGGAGCAAGGCTTGGGTTGATCCTTGTGGTTCGTAGTACATGCTTCTGTGAAGTCTTTTTTCGGCCCCAGGTTCAGGGGGGCTGGCCCGGGCGCTGTCGCTGATTGTTTGGTAGTTTCCATGATGCTTCCGTTCTGTTGTTGCGTCGGGTTCATTGGGGATTGGCGGATGCGATTTGCATCAGCTGTTCAACCTTGATGAACGACTCTTCCTTGGATTGCAGGATGGCAATGGCTTCTGGTCTTGTTTCAAGCGGCGGTCCGTTAACCACCGAGGCCAGCTTGAGAAGATGGTCACCTTCGTAGATGTTGTTTTTTAGCAAAAGATCCAGGTTCTCAGCAATTTCATTGATCCGGTCGTCACCCGGTTCACCGAATGCTGCATATTGCTCATCGACCCAGTACAGCCAACCCAGCCGCGCTTGAATCTTTGCTGCGTTGTCGGGCAGGTTAAACGCCGGGCCGTCGCCATGCCATATCGGTTCCTTGTCGGCCATCCACGACAGCCAGGCGCCGCGCTCCCTACCGAAGTGGCTGGGTGAAGGGCTGTAGACCGCTTGCCAAGGACCGAATAGTTGAATCGACGTGTCGCCAGCGGTATAGGCCAGCGCGGCCCAAAGGCTTGGTTTGTGATAGCTGAGCAGGCTCTGGCCGCCGGAGCCGTCGTTGGCTTTCAGTAACCAACGCGCATGCGCGAGGGCCAGATTGGCATCTTCTGAAGTCAGGGCAATTCCTGAATGGTTTTCTTCGCACAGTCGCGCGGCCTCGGCTGCCAACTGGCTACCCCACGGTGCGGTCAGCCACAGGGGACCTTCATTGACGATATCGGCAAACTCAGTGCTGCTGAACAAGGCTTGAGCATTCATCGGTTCGCCGACGCGATAAAGGCACGACATGGCCTCGGGCTGGCGTCCGCGATCTATGATGAAACACAGAACCTGATTGGACTGTTCCCTCGGCAGCGACTCGAATTCATAACGAGGTGCGGCCAGTAGGGCGTTCATCGCGGTTACATGCATGTGCAATCCTTACGGCTGCAAGCGCCGTTGCTCTGTTTGCCGCACAACGGCGTGATACCTGACTCGTTGAGGCGGGAAGGGAGAGGGGCTTTGCCCGCGACATCTGCAGCCGCCACCTTCATCGGTCCCGGCAATAATGGTGCAGCCGGCGTCCCCGACCCCGGAGAACCGCCCGAGTTGGTCTTGACCTGCGCGCCACTAATCGTTACGCCACCGGCGTCGATTTTGACGAAACTGCCGCCTGCTTTGGCTGTCAGTTCCATGCCGCCTTCCACGACTACTTTTTCCCCGGCGTTGTAGTGGATCTCGGTGCCGGCCTCGACAAACTGAGCCGTTCCGACTTTCAGGTGCCGGGTTACGCCCACGGTCAGGTGGTCGTCTGCGCGCGCTTCAGTCTTGCGATCCAGATACGTGATTCGATGCTCTTCGACCTTGAATTCGCTGAAGGCGTTGGCCTCGACGGTGTCGTGCCGTTCATTGCCGATGTGGATTTTCTGGTCGTGCTCGATGCTTTCATCCCAGTCGCGCTGGGCGTGGAGGTAGATCTGTTCCGCGCCTTTTTTGTCTTCGATGCGAAATTCGTTGTAGCCCTTGCCTCCCGGTGAGCTGAGCGTCTTGAAGGTGCTGCGGGTTTTGTTGGCTGGCAGGTCGTAGGGCACGACGTTTTCTTTGTGGTACAGGCAGCCGGTGATCAGCGGCTTATCTGGATCACCTTCCATAAACGACACCAGCACTTCCATGCCGATGCGTGGGAGGGTGATGCCGCCGTAGGCATTACCCGCCCAACCGGTGGCGACGCGCAGCCAGCAGGTGGTGTTTTCGTCACCCTGGCCGTCGCGATCCCAGAAAAACTGCACTTTGACGCGGCCATATTGGTCGGTGTGAATTTCTTCGCCGGCGGGGCCGGTAACGATGGCGGTCTGGCTGCCGAGGACTTTGGGTTTCGGGTGTTCGAGGGCAGGGCGGTAGTGCGCGTCCCACGGGGTGGCGAGGAAACGGTTGCGGTAGCCCTGGTGGAAATCGTCTTTGTCGTCGGTGACGTCGCTGGTGATGTTTTCGCTGAGTACTTGCGGCTGTTTACCCTCGTGGATGACTTCGAGCAGTAACCACAGGTCGTTCCATTCGGCGCGCGGGTGTTCGCCCAGCGTCATGAAGTGGCCGCTGGCCAAGGTCGGCTCGTCGCCTTTGCCTTCGGCGAGTTTGTAGTCGCTGCGATGGCGCTCTAGTGCGCGGGTCGCCAATTGCTTGCCGCGCTCGCGGTCGGTGAAGCGGCCGGGGTAGTCGTAGTCTTCCAGGTCAGGCGCGAACGCGCTTTTGGCGGCGCCTTCCGGGAGGATGCGCGGTTTTTCAAAATCGTAATCGCGGCGGCTGACGCGGGTGGTGCGGGTTTCAAGGCGTAGGTTGAAGCGCTTGATCACCGGTTTCTCGGCGGCCATCCCGGAGTCTTGCTGGTAGACCACGGGCGCCAGTTTGCGAAACACGGTCTGGTCATCGCCGAACACCAGTTTGTGTCCGCTGGCCGAGTGCTGGAAGTGGAAGTGAATGCCTTCTTCTTCGCACAGGCGCTGGATGAAATGCAGGTCGGACTCGTCGTACTGCACGCAGTAGTCGCGTTCCGGGTAGGTCGCGCCAAGCTGGAAGTTGTAGGCGTCGGACAGAATGCCCCGGGCTTCCAGGACTTGAGCGATGATCTTCGGCACCGGTAAGTGCTGGAAGATCTGCTGGTCATGGTTGTGCCGCAGGTAGGCGAGTTGCGGAACCAGGCTGATGCTGTAGCGAGTCAGCTTCTTGCCGGAATCACCTTGTTCAATGCGATAGACCAGGCCGTGGATGATGCCTTTGCCGGTGGCGCCGAAGGTCAGGCAGCCGGGCTTGTGCAACAGCTCTTCAAGTTTCAGGTCGGGGCGCGCGCTGACCAGTTCGATGTCAAAACAGAACGGTTGGTTGAGGGCTTCGCGACCGACGAAACTGAGCACTTGCAGGTCGGCGGAAACGCCTTCGAGCGTGAGGGAAATATGGGTTGCGTTCGCGTCCAGCATGCCTTGAATTCCGTCCTTTGAATAAGCTGGGGCGAATGGTGCAGGATTAACCGACCTCGTTCAAGGCGCAAATCCTGTAGGTACAGACGCGACCGTATATAGGGGTAACCCCTATATACAAGGTTTAGGCCAATGAACTCTGGCTGTTCCAGCGCTTGCCTCCCTTTGCGTACAACCTGCGATCAAGCACTGATAATCATTTTTTTTGCAAAGTCTTCTTTATTACTTCAACGCCTGCTACCACGATTAGCGTAAAGGTCTGTGAATCAACTTCATCCTGCTTGGTAACTGTTCTGTTGATTCGATCAAGGCAGCGGGGCGAAAAATGCCCTCGGATCGGCCGTATCATTTGTTTTCGAATATCCGGCACCCACCGTGCCAGATACCGACACCGAGCGCGCTCTATAAATAGTCGTTCCTTGCGCAGGCTCTACGCTGCTCAGGCCACCATTAGGCGTCCAACTGAATACGGTCACCGGCACATTAAAGTCGTTGGCGGCACAGGTCATGATCAAAGTGTTGGCAGCTTGGGAGAAATCATTGGCCTTGCATGTATTGAAATTCGCCGGGATGGGAATTTGTTGCGTAATGTTCGATGTAGCCACCCAAAAAATCGGCAGTGTTTGACTAGCTGACGCTGTCGCGTTAACGATGATGGATCCTTGTTCGTTAAGAAACGCCGATGCAGTTGGTAAGCGGTCCGTGGATATCAACGTAGTAGGTTCGCCGTCGAAGGAAGACCAGAAGGTAGCGATGGGGTTGTTGGCGTAATAGCAACTGCCTGCCGCCTGATTCTGATTGTTGATGGCGATAACCTCGCAGTATTGCGCACCGGTGGGTAACCGTAATGGTTTCAAGACAAAATGAGTGCCGTCGTAAATGGCTACTTCTGCGGACGAGTTGGTTAGAAGATGTGGGCAGTTGAGTGCGACGTAGGGATAACCATTACTCAGGGCATCTGAAATGTCGGCACTTTGACAGTTGTCGTTTCGAGCGGAGACTTGCGTAGGTGTACCGGTATCTTGAAGACGCCAGACAACAGCGGTGTTACCTAGAAGGCTGATGCTTTGACCGGCAACGTGACCGAACTGTGTCGCACCATTGATGGTTGCCCCGGTATCCAGCGGTAAGGGCAGAAGCTTTGTGGGCGAGCTCGCGGGACTGGCCACGGACCAAGTTACCGGTACTTTTCCGAGTACAGTTCCTAGCAATTGGTCGCACGTTCCACTCATGACATTGATGCCCAAATAATCACTTACGCAGGATTGCCCTGCTTGCAGGGGTGGCAGACCGGTGAACGAGGTCGAGCTTGTTGCATACCAAGCCTGATTCACTCCGCTCGTGTTGCAATAGCCCAAGACCGAAGATTGGTTTGACACGGAGGTTGGCGTGCATTTTCCGACGCTGGGTCCTACGTTCTGAGGCGGTGAAGCCTGGGCCCAAGGCGATATAACGATGGTAGACAGTAGAGCCGCGGTGACGATAAAAGGAGTGTGCCTTTTTACGAAGATATTCATGAAATGCCTTCCCTGAATTATTGAACCGAAGTATCTGGCAGCAGGGCGAGGTGTACTTCTTAGGCGCCACCTTTCTGATTACCATCAGCCGTTCGCAACTGCGGCGCCAGCTTCGATTCAGTTAAAACAAACAAGGAAACATGCGCAACTGTCATAGCTGACAGGTGACTAGCAGCAGAGAATGTGCATTTGCATCGAACAAGGCGCAAAGAGCTCTGCACACTGAGGAGCGCTCATCAGCGCTCCTCTATTACCTGTGCGATTTTGAAGCGTTGGTAGGCGCTGCCTCGTATGACGTGAGGCGAATGCCAGAAACGGCTTCAGAAGATGCGCTTCCAAGCGCTCAAGGCAGTTGATGACGATACGGCAGGTCAGGCCCGGTCTTGCTGCACGTCAACGCCGCGGCTTGCACCGCAAACGTGAGCATCCCGTCAATCTGCTCACGGCTCAGCCGCTGCACGCCGTCCACCGAGTCCATTTGATGCTCGGTCAACCACGTAATCAGCGCCGCCTGAAAAGTATCGCCAGCCCCCACGGTATCGGCAGTTTTCACAGTGCAGGCCGGCACCGACCAGGAACCGTGCGCTCGACTGAACACCGTTGCACCCTCACCACCTCGTGTCAGGAACACCAATTGGCAGCGATGCTGAAGCCAGCCTTCGATGACGCGCTGAGGGTCCTGTTCGGGATACAGCAGGCTGAGGTCTTCATCGCTGACTTTGATCAAGTCGGCCAACTCAACCAACTCGGCGATTCGCGAGCGCCATAGGTCGATATTGGGTTGCGGATTCAGGCGCACATTGGGATCAAGGCTGATCAAGCGCTTGCCGCTTTCGCGCTGCACCAACGCCAGCAACGTATTGGCAATCGGTTGCACTACCAGCGAGAACGAGCCGATGTGCAGGCCGCGTACTTCAGGGCCCAGTTGCGGCAGATGCGCGAGGCTCAACTGCCGATCAGCGCAGCCTTCGCCCCGGAAACTGTAATGCGGTGAGCCATTAGCGCCGACCGCGACCATGGCCAAGGTAGTAGGCGCCGCAAAATCCACGAGATAGTCGGCGCGTACCCCTTCATCCTGTAGCACTTTTTGCAAGCGTCGGCCGAGGTAGTCGGTCGACAACCCGGCAAACAGTGCCGAGTCCACGCCCAGACGCCGCAAACCGACGGCCACGTTAAACGGAGAGCCACCCGCAATCGCCTTGAAATTGACATTGGACGCCAGCCCGCAGGCATCGTCTTCACTGAAAAAATCGAACAGCGCTTCGCCACACACCAGATACATAATTGTTCGCTCGTTAAAGGGTTGCGACATACCGTTGATAGCGTTCGTAGGCCTGCTGACAGTCCGCAACATTGTTGGCTATCGGCAAGGTTTCACTGGTCAGGTCAAGCTTCACGCACCGCGCGCAGAGGTCGGCCAGTGTTTCCTCATGGCCGGTTGCCCAGGACGTGCACCATGCCGCTTGAATGGCCGCGCCGAGGGCGGCGGCTTCGCTGTGTTCGGTGCAGATGACCGGGGTGTTCATGATGTCGGCGACGATCTGCCGCCACACTGCGCTTTTTGAGCCTCCACCGATTAAGCAAATGCTGCGGCTTTGTAAGCCATTTTGGCGTAGCAGGTCCAGCCCGTAACGCAGGCCGAAGGTCGTGCCTTCGACCACCGCACGGCAGAGGTTAGCCTGTGTCAGGTTGGTCATGGTCAGCCCCAGCAGACTGCCGGTGGCGTGGGGCAGGGCAGGCACGCGTTCTCCATTGAGGAACGGCAGCATGCACACGCCTTCGGCGCCAATCGGGGCTTGGGCGATGAGGCTGTTGAATTGATCGATATCGAGGTCAAACAAGTCACGGATCACGCCCGTGGCATTGGTCAGGTTCATGGTGCAGATTAACGGTAACCAGCCGCCACTGGAGGCGCAGAAGGTCGCGACCGCAGCATCCGGGCTGACCCTGGGTTGGTCGGCATAGGCGTAGACCGTGCCCGAAGAGCCGAGGCTCATGGTGATTGCGCCGGGCTTTATGTTGCCGGTGCCGATGGCGCCCAGCATATTGTCGCCGCCGCCGCTGGACACGCGTGCCTGAGGGTTGAGGCCTAAGTGCTCGGCGATGCTCGGCAGCAGCGTACCGACCGGGTGGTGGGCGTCAATCAGCTCCGGCAGTGCGGCTTGCAGACGTCCGCTCGGATCGATATCGCGCACTAGCTGCAAGTCCCATTGACGGGTGCGCACGTTGAAGTAGCCGGTACCCGAGGCGTCGCCATACTCGCTGCAACTGCGGCCGGTGAGCCAGTAGTTGAGGTAGTCGTGTGGCAGCAGGATGCGGGCGATTCGGGAAAAAATCTGCGGATGATGTTCCTTGGTCCAAAGCAGTTTGGACACGGTGTAGCCCGGTGCGATCACCACGCCGAGGCGTTCCAGCGAACCCTTTTCACCCCCCAAGTGAACCAACAAACGGTCGTTCTGCGGTGTGGATTCGGTGTCGCACCAAAGTTTGGCCGGGCGCAGGACCTGGCCTTGGTCGTCCAGTATCACCAAGCCGTGTTGCTGGCCTGAAACGCCAATGCCCAGGATGTCCTGACCGCTGACGTTCGCCGCAAACAGCGCGCTGCGGGTCGCCAAAGTGAACGAGTCTAGCCATTGTGTGGTGTCTTGCTCACGACGGCCGTCAGCGCCACTGATCAAGGTATGGGCGGCGGCACCCTGGCCCAGCACCTGACCGCTGGTGGCATCGAGAATGATCGCTTTGGTGCCTTGGGTGCCGCAGTCGATACCCAGGAATAATTGTTGGTTTGCCATGTCATGACCCTACCGAAGATCGCTCCCATGCTCTGCGTGGGAATGCCTCATGGACGCTCTGCGTCCGCTTTTGGAGGGGACGCGGAGCGTCCCGGGCTGCATTCCCACGCAGAGCGTGGGAATGATCAGGCGAGTACCTTTTCCAACGTCCGTGTCACGCCCACTTCACGCAAGCTGTTAACGCACCATTCAAACGCCGCCACAAATTCAGGCGAACGCGGTATCGCCATGCCAAAGACCTCCTCAACCGCCAGCAATCGCTGACTGATCAACTCGTCATCCGCCACCAACGCCTGACAGAACGTCGCGCGCGGATCAGGAATCGAGTAGGTATCGCCATTCTCATCCACGCCCTTCAAGTACAGCGCCCAGGCGGCGACCACCAACGCCGCGCGCTTGGTTTCCTGACCATCGGCAATCAGACGGTTGATCGTCGGCACGGTGAATTTTGGAAACTTCGACGAGCCATCCGAGCACACTCGTTCCAGTTGATCGGCAATCGCCTGATTGGAAAACCGCGCCACCAGGGTGTTTTTGTATTCGGTGAGATCAATCCCGGGCACGGGTGCCAGTTGCGGCGTCACGTCCAAGTCCATGTAAGCGCGCATATAACGCACGAACAGCGGGTCGTTCATGGTTTCGTGAACGAAGCGGTAACCCTTCAAAAAGCCCAGATACGTCAGCGCCAAGTGGCTGCCGTTGAGCAGTTTTATTTTCATCTCTTCATACGGTGTGACGTCGTCGGTGAACTGTACGCCGACTTTTTCCCAGGCCGGACGACCGTTAACGAAGTTGTCTTCGAGTACCCATTGCACAAACGGTTCGCAAACCACCGGCCAGGCGTCATCGACCGCATGTTTGTCGGCCAGTTGCAGGCGGTGCTCGGTGCTGGTCATCGGCGTAATGCGATCAACCATGGCATTTGGGAAACTAACGTTGGTATCGATCCAGTCGCGCAAATTGGCATCGCGCAGGGCCGCGAACGCCAGCAGGGCTTTGCGGGTGACCGCGCCGTTGTGTGGCAAGTTATCGCAGGACATCAACGTGAACGCAGGCGTACCGGCTGAACGACGTTTGGCCAATGCGGCGCAGAGAAAACCGAACACCGTTTTGGGTGCATTTGGGTGTGCCAGGTCGTGCTGGATCTGTGGCAGATGGGCCATGAACTCGCCGCTGCTGTCATCGATGCAGTAGCCGCCCTCGGTGATGGTCAGGGAGACGATGCGGATCTGCGGGCTGGCCAGTTTTTCGATCAGTGCTTCGGCGCCATCTTCGGCCAATAGCATGTCGCGAATCGCGCCGATAACCCGCACTTCGGTGCTGTCGGTGTCGCCCAGCTCGAACAGCGTGAACAGGTAATCCTGCTCTTTCAAATCATCTCGCGCCCGGCGATCTTCGGCGCGCAAGCCGACGCCGCAAATCGCCCAATCCAGGCCTTCGCCGGTATTCATCAACGCATCGGTGTAATACGCCTGATGCGCCCGATGGAAACCACCGACGCCGATATGCGCGATGCCTTGGCGCGTGTCGCTCAGGGCATAGGCGGGCAGGACCACCTCGGGGGCGAGGCGATTGAGGTTCTGTTTATTCAGTTTCATCGCGGGCTCTCTAAATCAGGCTGCGGCGCGTAACGGGCGGGTCAGCGCCACGCCGTCGGCATCGAATAAATGGCAGTGTTCGGCAGCCAAATGTAGGCTCAGCGCTTCGCCATAACGGCTGGCCAAGTCACCGCGAACGCGCATGGTCAACGCTTCGCCGGACGAGGTCACGACATGGCAGAAGGTGTCGCTGCCCAGGCGTTCGCTGACGTCGGCGGTGACTTGCAAAGTGCAGTCGCCGGTTTGCGCCAGGTTCAGGTGTTCCGGGCGGATCCCCAGCGTCACAGCACTGCCAACGCTCAAGCTGAGACGGCTTAATGGCAAGGTGATGCGGGTGCCGGCGTCCAGCAGCACTTCGCAATTCTGGCTTTCGACGCGGGTGACTCGGCCCTTGAGAAAACCCATTTTCGGCGTGCCGAGGAACCCGGCGACAAACAGGTTGGCTGGCTGGTGATACAGGTCCAGCGGCGAGCCGACCTGTTCGATTTTGCCGCCATTGAGCACCACGACTTTGTCGGCCATGGTCATGGCTTCGACCTGGTCGTGTGTCACGTAGATCATCGTGGCTTGCAGCTCTTTGTGCAGGCGCAACAGTTCCAGGCGCATCTGCACCCGCAGGGCGGCGTCCAGGTTGGACAGCGGTTCGTCGAACAGGAAGATTTTCGGGTTGCGCACAATCGCCCGGCCGATTGCCACGCGCTGACGCTGGCCGCCGGACAGCTGTTTCGGCTTGCGCTCCAGCATCGGCCCAAGTTCGAGGATGCGTGCCGCTTCGCCGACTTTCTTCTCGACTTCGGCTTTCGGAACACCGGCCAGATCGAGGGCGAACGACATGTTCTTTTTCACGGTCATGTGCGGGTATAGCGCGTAAGTCTGGAACACCATCGCCAAATCGCGCTTGGCGGGGCTGACTTCAGTAATGTCACGGCCATCAAGTTCGATGGTGCCGTCGCTGACCTCTTCCAGGCCGGCGATCAGGCGCAGCAGCGTGGATTTGCCGCAGCCCGAGGGGCCGACGAACACCACGAATTCCTTGTCGTTCACTTCCAGGTCTATGCCTTTGATGATGGAAAAGCCTTCGAAGCCTTTTTGCAGATTCTTGATTTTCAGGTTGGCCATGGTGGCGCTCCTTTATGCGAATTCTTAGAGGGCTATTTCACAGCGCCGAACGACAGGCCGCGGACCAGTTGTTTCTGACTGATCCAGCCGAAGATCAGAATCGGCGCGCAGGCCAGTGTCGAGACCGCCGACAACTTGGCCCAGAACAGTCCTTCTGGGCTGGAGTACGAGGCGATCAACGCGGTCAGTGGCGCGGCTTTGGACGAGGTCAGGTTCAATGACCAGAACGCTTCGTTCCAGCACAGGATCAGTGACAGCAACACCGTGGACGCCAGGCCTCCTTTGGCGATGGGTAGCAGCACCCGGATCATTTCCTGCCACAGCGTCGCGCCGTCGAGGCGGGCGGCTTCGAGGATATCTTTCGGAATGTCCTTGAAGTAGGTGTAAATCATCCAGACCACAATCGGCAGGTTGATCAGCGTGTAGATCACGATCAGGGCAGTGCGCGTATCGAGTAGGCCGAAGCTCTTGGCCAGCAGGTAGATCGGCATCAGCACGCCCACCGGCGGCAGCATTTTGGTGGAGAGCATCCACAACAAGGTGCCTTTGGTGCGTTTGGTTTCGTAGAACGCCATGGAGTAGGCGGCTGGCACCGCGATGAGCAGGCACAGCGCCGTGGCGCTGAAGGAAATCACCACCGAGTTCCAAGCAAAACTGAAGTAGTCGCTGCGCTCGTTGATGTGCAGGTAGTTCTCTAGCGTCGGCGTGAAAATGAACTGCGGCGGTGTGGCGAACGCGTCGATTTCGGTTTTGAAACTGGTCAGCACCATCCAGAAAATCGGGAAGAAGATCAGGATCGCGATGGCCCAGGCCAGGGTGCCGAGCAGCAGGCTTTGCAGACGGCGGGATTGTTGAAGAGTCATGGCGCGGGCCTCAGGCTTTGTCTGTCAGGTTTTTGCCGATCATGCGCACCAGCACGATGGCCGCGATGTTGGCAATCACCACCGCAATCAAACCGCCGGCGGACGCCATGCCGACGTCAAACTGCACCAGCGCCTGGTTGTAGATCAGGTAGGCGAGGTTGGTTGAGGCATAACCGGGACCACCGTTGGTGGTGGTAAAGATTTCGGCGAACACCGACAGCAGAAAGATCGTCTCTATCATCACGACCACCGCAATCGGTCGCGCCAGATGTGGAAGTGTCAGGTGCCAGAAAATCGCAATGGGTCCGGCACCGTCCAGGCGCGCTGCTTCTTTCTGCTCTTGGTCGAGGGACTGCATGGCGGTCATCAGAATCAGGATCGCGAAGGGCAGCCATTGCCACGACACAATGATGATGATCGACAGCAACGGGTAGTGCGCCAGCCAGTCCACCGGTTGCGCACCGAACAGCTTCCAGGCGTAGGCGAGAATCCCGGAGACCGGGTGGAAGATCAGGTTTTTCCAGATCAGCGCACCGACCGTGGGCATGATGAAGAACGGCGAGATCAGCATGACCCGCACGATACCGCGCCCCATAAACTCACTGGCCTCAAGCAACGCACTGATCAAAACGCCGAACACCACACTGATCAGCAGCACGCTACCCACCAGCAACAGCGTGTTGGTGGCGCCCGGCAGGAAACCCGAGTCACTCAGGAAGTAAGTGAAGTTTTCCAGCCCAACGAATTGGTTTTCACCGGGGTAGAGCAGGTTGTAGCGGATCAACGAAAAGTACAGAGTCATGCCCAGTGGCACGATCATCCACAGCAGTAGCAACGCCACTGACGGGCTGACCAGAAACCAGCCAGGGTTGGCCAGACGGTTTTTACGCACCGGCTGGGCAATGTCCAGGTGAGTGTTTGCAGTTGAAATATTCATGGCATTAAAACCGAGTCATGCAGACCTATGAAGATCCGATGTAGGAGCGGGCTTGCTCGCGAGTAAGCCTGCTCCCACCGCGGGTGGGAGCAGGTTTCGGGACTACTTGGGGTAACCGGCGCGCTTCATCTCACGCTCGGTGGTTTGCTGGGCGTCCGCTAAGGCCTTGTCGACGGTTGTGGTGCCGACCAAGGCGCCTGAGAACAGCTTGCCAACCTGCGTCCCCACCGCCTGGAACTCGGGAATCGTTACGAGCTGGATACCAATGTACGGGACGGGTTTGAGCGTAGGCTTGCTGGGGTCCGCTGCTTTCAGCGACTCAAGGGTTACTTTGGCGAACGGCGCGGCGGCCATGTAAGCCTCGCTGTAGGTGGAAACGCGTGTGCCTGGCGGCACATTCGCGATGCCATCTTTTTCGGCGACCAGCGTACCGTAAGCCTTGGAAGTGGCCCAGGCACTGAACGTTTTCGCTGCGTCCTTGGCCTTTGAACTGGTCGGAATGGCCAGCGCCCAGGAATACAGCCACGCCGAGCCCTTATCCGTGACTTGGTGCGGTGCGTAGGTAAAACCGACGTGATCGCTGACTTTGCTTTGGGTTTTGTCGGTGACGAAAGAACCGGCAACACTGGCGTCGACCCAAATTGCACATTTGCCGCTGTTGAACAACGCGAGATTTTCGTTGAAACCGTTGCTTGATGCGCCCGGTGGGCCGGATTTCTTCATGGTGTCGACGTAGAAGTTGAGTGCGTTTTTCCACTCGGTCCCGGTGAATTCCGGTTGCCATTTCTCATCGAACCAGCGCGCACCGTAGGCGTTGGCAATGGTCGTGATCAGCGCCATGTTTTCGCCCCAACCAGCCTTGCCGCGCAGGCAGATACCGTACTGCTCTTGATCGGGCTTGTTGAGTTTGCTGGCGAATTCGCCGATCTGTTCCCAGGTCGGGTGCTCAGGCATCGTCAGTCCAGCGTCCTTGAACAGGTCGGTGCGGTAATAAGTGATGGAGCTTTCAGCATAGAACGGCAATGCGTAAAGCGAGCCTTTGACTGATAGGCCTTCACGCACTGATGGGAAAACATCGTCGAGGGCGTAACTGGCCGGCAGGTCCTTCATGGGCTCTAACCAACCCTTTGCACCCCAGAGTGCGGCTTCGTACATGCCGATGGTCAGCACATCGAACTGCCCGCCTTGGGTGGCGATGTCGGTGGTCAGGCGTTGGCGCAGGACGTTTTCTTCGAGCACCACCCAATTGAGCTTGATGTCCGGATGTTCGGCTTCGAAGGTTTTCGAGAGCTTTTGCATGCGGATCATGTCGCTGTTGTTGACGGTGGCGATTGTCAGAGTCTGAGCGCCGAGGCTGACGCTACTGAGGGTCATGCAGGTAAGGGCAAGCAGCGCTTTTACAGAAGGTTGCATCATGCACTCCTTTTCTGCCCCCGGAGGGTGACAGAAGGACAGTTATTGTTTTTGTGTCTTCCGAAGGCAGGAAGAATGTGCGCTGATTACAGCCTTCAATTGGTGTGTTGACAAATCATCCATCGCACTTAAATCGATACTTTTTTGCACTCGGGTTTAGAGAGCGCTTGTCTGCCTTTTGTACCCACTTCATGCATACAGGTGTCGAGTGCGGGATCTCTCGAGGGTTAACCCAGGTTTTGCTCGGTCAACCGTTGCACCGCCAATCGACGGTAATGGGAGGGTGTCATTCCCTTGAGTTGCTGGAAACGTCGATTAAAGTTGGAAATATTGTTGAAACCCGACTCAAAGCACACATCAGTCACCGGTTTATCACCATCAGCCAGCAGTTCGCAGGATTTGCTGATGCGCAGGCGATTAACGAACTCGATGAAGCAGCGCCCGGTGGCTTGCTTGAATACTCGGCTGAAGTACGTGGGCTTCATGCCAAGGTGCTCGGCGACTTCCTCCAGCGGCAGTTCTCGGGCGTAGTGCGCGAAGATGTAATCGACTGCGCGGTTGGTGCGCTCGATATTGTGCTCATCAGCTAGTTGCGGGGTTGTGGCGCCTGACAGCAATTGGTAATCATCAGAGGCTGCCAGCAGCTCCAGCAAAATGAAAAAGTGCCCGAGGCGAGTGACCCCCTGGGTGTCGGCGATACGCTGCATCAGGCTCATCGCCTGACGTATCGTGCGCTTGCAGCGAAACTCAATGCCGTATTGCGCACGCTCCAGCAGGGGCGTCAGGGTCTTGAGTTCGGCGAAGACCAACAGACCACTGTCGAACAACTCGTCAGTGAAGTTGACCAGCATGTCGCGCTTGGGCACCACTTCGTCTTCTCCCACCTGGCTGATCCAGTTGTGGGGGAGGTTGGGGGCCGTGAGAAAAAGCGTTTCCGGGTAGAAATTACCGATGTAATCACCGATGAACACCTTGCCGGAGCTGGCGACGATCAGATGCAGTTCGTATTCCTTATGGAAATGCCAGCGCACCAAAGGGCAGGGAAATCCGTGCTCACGGTAGATGATGGACAACCCGTTATGGTCGTCCATCAATTCGTAGGAGGGGTCGGTAATTTTCGCGGTGCGTGTCATATCAGGGCACTTTTATTGTTATAGCGCCTTGATCATGCCTCTTTCAAAGGCAATAACGCTAGCCAGCCGGGGTATGCAAACGGCTGCCGTAAACCGCTTTCATGCTGGAGGCGCTCCAGCAGTAGGTCACGATGTTGGATTCCTCAAAGAAATCTGTACTGATGATGCTACAGCGTGTGACCCAATCACGAGAGGTCGCAAACCAGTCGTTGATGTGGTGTTTTATGTCCTGGGGGCCGCCAAGAAGTGTGTAGCAGGTGGCGGGGAGTGACCATAGAAATGGCGTGTTAGGCGTGGACGACAGCGTTGCGGATATATGATTTTTCAGCTCGTGCGTATTGGTAAACGTCATGCCGCTCCACTTGTGGGGGATGCGCGGCCAGAAGTACAGGTCATTCAGTTCTCGGTGAGGAGGGCCAGACAATATGATCCTGCGACGGCAACTGGCTCGCTTGAGTTCACCGACGGTTTTTAATGCATCAGTGCAGGGAATAAGCCGCTGGGATAGCCGGCTCATCAGTAGGTCATTCATTTTTTTAAAGGCAAACGGCTTCTCAGCGTCGCCCAGTTGATGAAAATCGAAAACAATGAACTCTTCCGGGTAAAGGTCGAGAAATGTGGTGACGGCGCTGATCAGTTCATCCAGCACGCGATGTGACTGATAGCCATTGTGATGGAAGTAAAAAATTGATTGATCCGCACCCTCGGTATAACCCAGTCGGATATCGAAAGCACGTGCGCCATGGCTCAACTGCCAGGAAAACGAATCGTTTTGACACGTGCCCCAGTTTCCGAAAACAACTTCATAGTTAGGCGATTTTTTATCCATCCCACTGTTATGCGTGCAGGGCCAGACAATATCGGTCAGCAGGATGCTATTGATATCAAGCACATTACTCATCCAGGTGTTTTTATTCAAATAGTCTTGTCTGAACTGTGGCATCGGTAACCTCCATGTATTATTTTACCCCCCCCCTTCTTGGATAGGCGCGCCCATAGGCTGGCACTGCTCGATACGAGCTATCTATCGTTCAGAAAGCGAGCCTGTCAGAGAAGCATAGAGGTGATAGGTCGTAGCGCAAGCGCCGGAAACATCTTAATAAACATAGCCAATGCATGACGCGCTAACAGTGTTGAAGGAAGGTCAGTTTATGAGTGTTTAGTGCTGGCCGACTTGATCAGGTTTGCGGCCCGACAATATTCAACAAGTTTTGACTCTTCAAAGAAATCCGCATTGACGATACTGCTTTTTAGGATCCAGTCACTGTTTAAAGGGTTAAACCACTTGTTGAGATACTCCTTGATATCCACCGGGCCGCCCGCGATCGTATAGCTGGTGGCAGAGAGAGACCAAGGCATCACGCTCCTTGGGGGGTATTTCATAACCTCGGTAATATGGGCATGCAGGCGATCAGTGCTGGTCAGCCCTACGCCGCTCCATTTATGTTCGATTTTTCGACAAAAATAGTAGTCGTTTAAATTAGGGTGCCATTCGGCAGCTAACATTATTCGCTGTAGGGGACTGATGCGCTTCAGTTCATTCAGGCTCAAATCGACGTTGACGAAGGGAATGATCCGACGCCCCAACTGAGTGATGAGGGTTGTCTGAAATTCTTGGTAGTCGAACGGTGTATTACCTGACTGGAGTTCGTGGAAGTCCAGAATGATAAATTCATCCGGGTTCTCATGAAGAAATCTTGCGACATCCGTGACCAGGTTGTCGAGTGTTCGAGAGGAGCGAATACCACTGTGGTGAAATCGATAAGTGTCAACGCGGGCGTTAATGTTGTATTCAAGTCGGATGTCCAGTGCGCGAGCACCATTGATCAGTTGGTAATAAAAAGATTGATTCTGGCAGGCCGTCCAATGACGAACAGGCGCGAAAGCGTAACTTGCCGCCAAGTCAACACCGCAGTTGTGAGCGCCAGGTAAAATCAGTTCGCCCAGCGATAATAAATCCATCCCCGGCGCGCTGCTCATCCATTGGTTAAGTGGGAATGTGCCTTGATCGGGCGAGGTCGATAAGGCGTGGTGGGTTGCGCTGTTCATGAGGCATCCTTGCATTAAATATTAGTGGGTTTAATCGTAAATAAAAAAGTGAGCGCCCCGTAGTGAGTGAAGGCCGTCCTTGGTCTTACTTATACCTTTAATAGCGATTACAAAAAGCGGCCACGTTGTACAAGACATTTCTTTTGGGGGGCGGCGTCAGTTGGCAAGCGCTCTTTATAGTTTTGGTGGGTGGGTATTTTTCGCTTCAATCCACTGGGCCATGTATTGAGTGCTCTTGTGTTGGTGATGCCGTAACATACTGCCCGTAAAGTTATTCCGACGTAGTTGCGCCATGTGCTCTTTGCAATACAGTAGTTTTTCGATGAGTGCAGGACCGTGTACGTGGCGCTGGTAACGACTGAGTAACAGTTCGAGGCCGAGCGCCTGTGCCTGGTTCCATTGCGTCTTGTCTTTGTAGAGTTGCACGGCGCAATCGGCAAACTCGCGCGCTGTTCGGGTCACGGCCCCCGGCCATGCGGCCTCTCCGTGCATGGCTTCGGCACCTGTAGGGGTGGTGACGTTGGGGGTGCCACAGATCATCGCATCGACGATTTTGCCTTTGATACCCGCGCCAAAGCGCAACGGCGCGAGGCAGACACGGGCCGCTGACATAACCTGAAGGGCATCCTCTGCCCAGTTCATGATGTGAAAGCCTTGGGCCGCGTTGTGCAGCGCGGTTGCCTTGGGCGGCGTATACGCGCCATAGATGTGCAACTGCGCGCCAGGAAGCTGTTCGCGAATAAGTGGCCAGATCACGGTTTTCATCCATAACACCGCGTCCCAATTGGGTGCGTGGCGGAAGTTGCCGATACTCAGGAAGTGCGCGCGATCTTCAAACGAAGCGGGCGTAGCCGTCGGTGGGTCGACCATTAGCGGACACCAATGCAGCAAATGGCGCGGCAGTTTGAACTGCTCCACGAGCAACTCGATTTCCACTTCAGAGATCATCAAGCTCAGATCACAGCGGTACAGCGCGGCAACTTCGCGCAGGGCCAAATCGGTTTCGGCCATCAGTTCGAACTCTTCACGCAAGGCCGGTGCAAACAATTCACTGAAATTATCAGTGTCATTGCTGTTTTTGAGGCGTTCCTTGAGGCGTTGCTGCCTGGCGTGACGCAGGCTTTGCAAGTCGGAGGTTTCAAGGACACGCAAGGCATTCGGGCAGTGTTGTTCGACGCGCCAGCCGAACTGCTCCTCCATCATGAATTGATCGAATAGCACGATGTCCGGCGCGAGTTCATGGACGAAAACATCAAACGTACTGCTGTTGAGCTCAATAGGGACTTCGCGAATGCCGAGTTGCGCCAGATCAGCCTTGTGTTCGCCAATCCCGGCAGGGCTGCTGAAGGTTACCTTCCAGCCTTGCTGTAAAAATGCCTCAAGGATTTGCATCACATGACCGCTGGCCGCCGAAGAACGGGGTTCGGGCCAAACGTAACCGATGACCAGAACGTTAATTGCGGGCTGACTCATGAACAATTTCCTTGGCGGCAAGCGGAGTTAGTCGTGAAAAAAGGCACCAATTAGACCATAAGCCACAGGACGAAGGCGGGGATCATCGAGGTTCTATGAACTAGACACTTCCTGTAGAGCGCTAACTTTCTGACGGAAGGTAAGTGAAACTCGATTCCACTTTCAAAACTGCTGATACTGACAGTAGTTGTCGGGCCCGAGGAGGTATTTGATAGAGACTCATGAATTGCAGACGAAGCTCAGCCAATGACGCTTAAACGCCAACCCAGTGTTCGACTGATTCAATCGATTAGCCTGCTGTTGCTCGCAGTGACCGGTGCTGGTTGTTACACGTCAGGTTCGCCTACGGTGTCGGCCAAGCAATGCTTTGAACTCAGCGGAAATGATTTCAGTGAGGCGTTGGCCTGTTACAACAAGGCTGAAGCCGCACGTCCCCTGAATTACGTCAGCCACGGACAGACAAGTGAGCCGGGGCTGACCATCAGCCGTTTCGAACTGACGTCGCAGTCCTGGGCTCCGGATGCCAGCGTTGCTCCTCAGGATTGGAAGCATGAGGTGAGTATTTACCGTCCGGTGGATGCTCTTGCCGGTCCGGCCTTGTTGGTGATCAACGACGGCATCAACCATGCGGCGCCGGATAACGCGGCCCAGCCGCCGGATGACTTTACCGAGCCAACACTCAAGAACATCGCGCTCAAGACCCGCACTGTCGTGGTCTCAGTCAGTAATGTCCCCAATCAATACCTGACGTACAGCGATGATCACGTTCCACGTCAAGAGGACGACAGTGTCGCCCACAGTTGGGCCCTGTTCCTGAAGGCACCGCAGGATCGTCCCTTTATAGCGCTGCAAGTACCGATGACGATTGCGGTTATAAAGACCATGGATCTGGTGCAGAAAGAGACAGCGCAGGATCCGATAAAAACATTCACCCTGACCGGTGCTTCAAAACGCGGCTGGAGCACTTGGCTGGTGGCTATCCTGGATCCACGCGTCACCGGTATCGTGCCCTTTGTCATTGATATTTTGAATGCCGATAAAGTGTTCGATCACACCTATGCGGTCTATGCCAACAACTGGCCGCTGGCGTTCATTGACTACTACAGACAGGGTGTTATCGCTCAACGCAAATCCAGGGCCTTTGAGCAGTTGATGCAAGTTCAGGATCCGATGCGTTATTTGCACAGTGCCTATGCCGATCGTCTATCGATTCCCAAGTACATTGTTAATGCCAGTGGCGATGATTTTTTCCTGCCGGACAACACGCGTGAGTACTACGCCGAATTACGCGCAGAGAAAGCACTGCGGGTGCTGCCCAATACGCCGCATGACGTAACGCCTTTCATCGAGGACACGCTGATTCCATACCTCAATCGACAACATTCCAAACGGGCAATGCCGACGATCACAGTGCAGGAGTCTGAGCGGGGTAAGAACAGTAAAATACTGTCGCTTCATCTGTCCGAAGTCCCCGTCAAGGTGACCCATTGGACAGCTATCAATCGGGCGGCTCGTGATTTTCGTTACAACTGCGGCATCCGCTATACACCGACCGCTCTTGTTGCATCCCAAAATGTTCAGGTCACATTTAAGGCGCCCTCTACAGGATGGTCTGCACAATTCGTGGAAACCCACTACGCCGATGGGTTCGTTACCACCACGGACGTCCAGGTGCTGCCCGACACCTATCCCGTCAACGCACCACCTTCGGACGGCAAACTCTGTCAAACGTTGCCTGGCGCGCCAGGCAATTAATGAGTGAAGGCGATTGGGCGCGGTTTCAGCTGTTTGTTCTGGCCAAGATGCCTCGCACCTTGTCCCGCAACTGGTCAATGGAAAACGGCTTGCCGATCACTGACATCCCTGGCGGCGCCTGAATACTCTCGGCGTAACCACTGGCGAACAGGATTGGCAGTGCAGGGCGCAGGAGGCGAGCCTGGGTGGCCAGTTCGCGACCATCCATCACCGGCAGCCCAACATCCGTCATCATCAGGTCGATGTGCTGATCTTCATTGTTGAGAAACTCCAGCGCTTTCTCACTACCGTCCGCCTCGAGCACCCGGAACTCCAGTTCCTCCAGCACATCGACGATCAGCATACGTACGATGGCATCGTCTTCGACGACGAGGATGATGGGCGCGTTGTAGGACATAGTGAGACTCTCGAAGATTAAATGTGCGATTGCCGGTCGATCAAAATTGCCGGGCTCATGCTTGAGTAAATATCGGACCCCGACAAGTTCCCGACCCGGTATAAAAAACATGAGCAGTAAAACAACGCGCAAGGATAGCGCGCCCGATTGTCCAAGCGCAGCTAATTGAAAAAATTTGCTGTCAGCGCTGTCATAAAAAATGGATCAATGCGCCAGTTTTGGGCAAACTCCGTAGCTTTCAATAGTTCGACAAGGCCTTCCCATGACGTCTGCGTCCGCGGTTGACGAGCAACGATTCCGTAAACTTCTGGCCCGCAACGTCAGCTTGCCGCTGGGTGTGGGTGTGCTCAGTGCGGTTTTCTTCGTGTCGCTCATTACTTATCTGTTGTCCGTTATCCAGTGGGTCGAACACACGGACCGAGTGATCAATAATGCCAATGAAGCGGTGAAGCTAACCGTTGATCTGGAAACCGGGATGCGCGGCTTTCTGCTGAGCGGCGACGAGCACTTTCTTGATCCCTATGAAACGGCGAAGCCGAGAATAGCGGTCGCACTCAATACCTTGCTTGAACTGACGGCCGACAACCCGGTGCAGACTGACCGTCTGCGCCGGCTTCAGGCGTTGCAGACGGAATGGGCTGCCTACGCGCAATCGATGATCGATCTACAGCGCTCCAGTGGCGACTACCGGGCAGCGGTCAAGGCCGGGCATGGCAAGCGGTTGACCGACGAGATTCGCAATCAGTTTGACGACGTGATCGACATGGAGCAGCAGTTGCGCGTTACGCGTAACGAAGACGTGCGCCGTACCACGATCTGGAGCATCACCCTCTACTTGTTATTCGTGGCGGGTATCAGCGGTTTGCTGGCTTTTATTGGCCGGCGCGACTTGCTCACCCTGTCGCAGAGCTACAGTGCCAACCTTGCTGCGCAGCAGGCCAGCGCCGAGCGTCTGGAGAAGCAAGCCTGGTTGCGCAGTGGCCAGACTGAATTGGCAGAGCAGGTGCTGGGGCAATTGACCCTGAACCTGCTGGGCCGAAATATTCTGCAGTTTTGCGCACAGTATCTAGGCACCGCGGTGGCCGCCATTTATGTGCGTGAAGAACACGGTGGCCTTAAGCGTGTTGCCTCCTATGGCCTGTCCCGCGAGCAGGAACTACAGGAACAGACCCTTTACAGTGGCGAAGGGATTGTCGGACAGGCCGTGCAGCAGGCGCAATTGATTCGCCTGGACAATGTGCCGGCCAATTACTTCAAGATCAGTTCTGGTCTTGGCGAAGGCTTGCCACACAGTGTGCTGGTGGTGCCGACCACTGACGACGACCAAGTGAACGGCGTGATCGAATTGGGCTTCCTGCGCCCCTTGAACGTGCGCGACATTGAATTGCTTGAGCTGATCGCCGGTAACATCGGGACCTCAATCGAAGCCGCCCGTTATCGTCAGCGTTTGCAGGAAGTGCTGGCTGAAACCCAACAACTCAACGAGGAGTTGCAGGTTCAGCAGGAGGAGATCAAAACCGCCAACGAAGAGCTGGAAGAACAGTCGCGAATTCTCAAGGAGTCTCAGGCACACCTGGAAACCCAGCAGGTTGAGCTGGAGCAAACCAACGAGCAACTCGCCGAGCAGGCCCAGACCCTGGCCGAGCAACGCGATGCCATGGACCTGAAAAACACTGAACTGAATCAGGCCCAAGTCGAACTTGAAGAGCGCGCGCAAGAGCTTCAGCGCTCAAGCAAGTACAAGTCCGAATTTCTCGCCAACATGTCCCATGAGCTGCGCACGCCGCTGAACAGCTCGTTGATCCTGGCCAAGTTACTGGCAGAGAATCCTCAGGAAAATCTGAGCGCCGAGCAGGTCAAATTCGCCGAGTCGATCTACTCGGCGGGCAATGATTTGCTCAATCTGATCAACGACATTCTCGATATTTCCAAAGTTGAAGCCGGCAAGCTGGAAATGCGCCCGGAAAACACCAGCGTGGCGCGACTGGTGGACGGTCTGCGCGGAATGTTCGAGCCGATGGCGGCAGACAAGAAGCTGGCATTCCACGTCGAGTTGCAGCCCGGTGCGCCAATGATGCTGTTCACTGACCGTCAGCGATTGGAGCAAGTCATCAAGAACCTGCTCTCCAACGCAGTGAAGTTCACCGAAACGGGGACTGTCAGTCTAACGGTCAGTGCGCAGCCAGGCGATGGCATTGCCTTCATCGTTCGAGACTCCGGGATTGGCATTGCAGCGGATCAGTTGGAGAGCATTTTCGAAGCCTTCCGCCAGGCCGACGGCACCACCAACCGCCGCTATGGCGGTACGGGACTGGGGTTGTCGATCTCCAGGGATTTGGCCAATTTGCTGGGCGGTTCCATCAGCGTCACCAGCGAACCCGGAGAGGGCAGCGTGTTTACGCTGGTGTTGCCACAACAGTACGTCGAACCGGGTGAGGAGCGTGTCGAGCCGATGCGAACCATTGCGGTAGCCACCGCGGCACCCGTGGCCGCGGCTCCGGTGCCGCTGATCGCTGAAGTCGATATCCCACGATTTGACGATGACCGTGCCCAGGCGCCGTTCACCACCCGCTGCATCCTGGTGGTGGAAGACGAGGCAAATTTTGCGCATATCCTCTACGACCTGGCCCACGAATTGGGCTATCAGTGCCTGGTAGCGCACGGCGCGGACGAGGGGTATGACCTGGCCAGGGAGTTCATACCGGATGCCATTCTGCTGGACATGCGTTTGCCAGACCATTCGGGGCTCACTGTGCTACAGCGGTTGAAAGAACATGCGCAAACCCGACATATCCCGGTTCACGTGATCTCCGTCGAGGACCGTGTGGAAGCGGCGATGCACATGGGCGCCATCGGTTATGCGATCAAACCGACCACCCGTGAAGAGCTGAAGGACGTGTTTTCCCGCCTGGAAGCCAAGCTGACGCAGAAGGTCAAACGCATCCTGCTGGTGGAAGACGATGACTTGCAGCGCGACAGCATTGCTCGTCTGATCGGCGACGATGACATCGAGATCACTGCCGTTGGCCTCGCCCAGGATGCCTTGGACTTGCTGCGCACCACTGTTTTCGACTGCATGATCATCGACCTCAAACTGCCAGACATGCTCGGCAATGACCTGCTCAAACGTATGTCGACTGAGGACATTTGTTCCTTTCCGCCAGTGATCGTCTACACCGGGCGTAACCTGACGCGGGATGAAGAGACCGAACTGCGCAAGTATTCGCGTTCGATCATCATCAAGGGCGCACGCTCACCTGAACGCTTGCTGGATGAGGTCACACTTTTTCTGCACAAAGTCGAATCCCAGTTGTCCCATGATCGACAAAAGATGCTCAAGACCGCTCGCAGTCGCGACAAAGTCTTTGAGGGTCGCAAAGTGCTGTTGGTGGACGACGACGTGCGCAACATTTTTGCCCTGACCAGTGCGCTGGAGCAAAAGGGCGCCGTTGTGGTCATTGGTCGTAATGGCCGTGAAGCGATTGAACGATTGAATGAGGTGGAGGACATCGACTTGGTATTGATGGACGTGATGATGCCGGAGATGGACGGCTTCGAGGCCACAGCGTTGATCCGCCAGGACCCGCGCTGGCGCAAATTGCCGATCATTGCAGTCACCGCCAAGGCGATGAAGGACGATCAGGAACGGTGCCTTGCGGCGGGCTCCAACGATTACCTGGCCAAACCCATCGACCTGGATCGGCTGTTCTCGCTGATTCGTGTGTGGTTGCCCAAGATGGAACGTATCTAAGTGGAGCGAAATACTGAAATCGAGCTCAGGCTGTTGATTGAGGCGATCTACCTCAAATACAGCTATGACTTTCGCGACTACTCTGGCGCTTCGATCAAGCGACGGGTTAACCATGCCTTGAGTCAGTTCGAGTGCGCGACCATTTCCGCTTTGCAGGAAAAGGTCCTGCACGATCCGACCGCGTTCATGCAGCTGCTGCAATTGCTGACGATCCCGGTCAGCGAGATGTTTCGCGACCCTTCGCACTTTCTGGCGATCCGTCAGGAAGTGGTGCCGTTGCTCAAGACCTACCCCTCGATCAAGGTCTGGATTGCCGGGTGCAGCACTGGCGAAGAGGTTTATTCGATGGCAATCCTGCTGCGCGAAGAAGGCCTGCTCGATCGCACCATCATCTATGCCACCGACATCAACCCACGCTCGCTGGACAAGGCCAAGCAGGGGATTTTCTCCATGGAGAACGTCCGCGCCTACACCGCTAATTATCAGAAGGCCGGTGGGCAGCGTTCTTTCGCCGATTACTACACCGCGGCCTACGGTTACGCGATCTTCGACAAGAGCCTTTGTGAGAATGTGACGTTCGCTGATCACAGCCTGGCAACGGACAGCGTATTCTCTGAAACCCAATTAATTTCGTGTCGTAACGTATTGATTTATTTCAATAAAAAACTTCAGGATCGGGCGTTCGGCTTGTTTCACGAGTCGTTGTGCCACCGCGGTTTCCTGGTGTTGGGCAGCAAGGAAACCCTGGATTTTTCGTCTTACGGTAATCAGTTCGAGCCGTTGGTAAAACAAGAACGGATCTATCGCAAATCATGAACACTGCCGCGAGTTTGCCTCGTGTAGAAGCTATTGTGATTGGCGCCTCCGCTGGCGGTGTCGAAGCGTTGCTGAGCATTCTCGGCCCTCTGCGCGAAGGCTTCGTATTGCCGATCATTGTGGTGTTGCACCTGCCGGATGAGCGCCGCAGCCAATTGGCCGAGGTGTTCTCTCGGCGAGTGTCGTTGCCGGTGATCGAAGCCCGTGATAAGACGGTGGTTGAAGCGGGCACGCTCTATTTCGCGGCTCCTGGCTATCACTTGTCAGTGGAGCAGGACCGTAGCTTTTCTTTGAGCCTTGAAGACCGTGTGCATCACTCGCGACCGGCTATCGACTATCTATTCGAATCCGCTGCCGATGCCTATGGCCCGTTGCTCGCCGCCATATTGTTGACCGGTGCCAACCGCGATGGCGCCTGCGGCATGGCCCAGATCAAGCACCGTGGAGGATTGACCGTCGTGCAAGACCCGGACGAAGCCCAGGTCGCCACCATGCCCCAAGCTGCACTGGCGCTGCACCAGCCAGACTACATACTTCCTATACACGGCATCGGCCGTTTGCTTGTCGAGCTGGAACGAATCGCATGCTAAGTAATATCCAAGCCAAACTCTTGATCGTCGACGATCTGCCCGAGAACCTGTTGGCCCTCGAAGCGCTGATTAGGCGCGAAGACCGCACGGTCTACAAAGCGCTGTCCGCGGACGAAGCTTTGTCGCTGTTGCTGCAACACGAATTTGCCATGGCCATTCTCGACGTGCAGATGCCGGGCATGAACGGCTTCGAGCTGGCCGAGCTGATGCGTGGTACGGAAAAAACCAAGAACATCCCGATTGTTTTCGTCAGTGCTGCCGGCCGTGAATTGAACTACGCGTTCAAGGGCTATGAAAGCGGCGCCGTGGACTTCTTGCACAAACCCTTGGATATCCACGCGGTAAAGAGCAAGGTCAATGTCTTTGTCGATCTGTACCGCCAGAGCAAGGCGATGAAACAACAGGTCGAGGCACTTGAGCAGAGCCGGCGCGAGCAGGAAGCGCTGCTCAAACAATTGCAGAACACTCAGAACGAACTGGAGCAAGCCGTGCGCATGCGCGATGACTTCATGTCAATCGTTGCCCACGAAGTGCGCACGCCGCTGAATGGCCTGATCCTCGAAACGCAGTTGCGCAAAATGCACCTGGCGCGGGACAACGCCGCAGCCTTCACTCTGGATAAGATGCACGCCATGGTCGATCGCGACGAGCGACAGATCAAAAGCTTGATCCGCCTGATCGAAGACATGCTCGACGTCTCGCGTATTCGCACCGGCAAGTTGTCGATTAGGCCAAACCGGTTCGACCTCGTGCAACTGGTGAGTAATCTGCTGCAAAACTTTGCGCCGCAGGTCGATGCTGCGGAATGCTCAGTGACGCTTTCGGCTGATGCGCCGGTGGAAGGTCAGTGGGACGAGTTCCGTATTGAGCAGGTAATCTCCAACCTGCTGACCAACGCATTGCGATATGGTGGCAAGAGTCCGATAGACGTGAGGGTTTACCGTCATGAAGGCCAGGCTTTCGTCGAGGTCCAAGACCGCGGCATCGGTATCAGCAAAGAAAACCAGAAACGTATTTTTCAACAGTTTGAACGGGTTTCAGCCAAGACCGTGGTAGCGGGGCTGGGGTTAGGTCTATTTATTTCCGAGCAAATCGTCACCGCCCATGGCGGTTCTATCGCCGTCGAGAGCAGAATCAACGAAGGCGCGTTATTTCGCGTTTGTCTGCCGCTGTAGGAAAACAGCCAGAGAGACGCAACCTCTGATCGACCCCATGGTCGTATCAGCAGCAATTGACCGAACAAAGGCTTCCCATGAGTGAAGATGCACAAGATGTAGTACTCATCGTCGAGGATGACCCCTCGATTTTGATGGTGTTATCAGCGTATCTGTCGGGTGAGGGTTATCGAGTGCTGCAAGCTGAAAACGGCGAGCAGGCCTTTGAAATTCTTGCGAGCAAGCCACACCTGGACATGATGATCACGGACTTCCGTCTGCCTGGCGGAATTTCTGGTGTGCAAATTGCCGAGCCTGCGGTGAAGCTTCGACCCGAACTCAAAGTGATTTTTATCAGCGGCTATCCGCAGGAAATCCGCGAGACAGACAGCCCGATTACGCGCAAGGCGCCGATTCTGGGCAAACCGTTTGATCTGGATGTGCTGCAGGAAATCATGCAGGAGATGTTGTCGTAAGCACGACAACTGATTCGCGGCGGTATGGGGTACGTGTGCAACGTTGACGCCCCAGGCATCATCTGGCGTGCATCGACCGGCCACTGTCTACGATCACAAGTGCTGTTTACCTGCTGTTTTCAGCCTGTCAGGGCGCAGCGTTTTCTGGCAATGCGCTTCAGAGTTGTTGCCGATGGACGGTGCTCACGCGCGTTAAATGCTACTGCTTGATCATCTCCCTGACCTTTACGGTCAGCAGGTCGAAGGTAAACGGCTTGGTGATCATTTGCATGCCCGAGTCCAGGAACCCGCCGCGCACCGCCGCGTGTTCGGCATAGCCGGTGATGAACAGGACCTTGAGGTCCGGCCGATACTGCCGGCCAATTTCCGCCAGTTGCCGGCCGTTCATGCCGGGCAGGCCGACGTCGCTGATCAACAAGTCGATACGCTGGGCCGAGCCTAGAATCGGTACGGCGCTGTCGGCATCGCTGGCCTCGACGAAGGCATAACCCAATTCACTCAATACCGTACACACCAATACGCGCACGGCTGGGTCGTCTTCGACGATCAGGACAGTTTCGCCGTTCTTTGCGTAAGGTGCGTGCTGGATACCCGCGACCGCATCTTGCGCCAGGCTGCCGCTGTAGCGGGGCAGGTAGAGATTAACGGTAGTACCGTTATCAACCTCGCTCTGGATAGCGACATGACCGCGTGATTGTTTGCTGAAACCGTAAATCATCGATAACCCGAGGCCGGTGCCCTGGCCGATGGGTTTGGTGGTGAAGAACGGGTCGAAAGCTCGGCTAATGGTGCTTTGTGGCATGCCACATCCCGTATCAGTGACGCTCAATACTACGTAATCACCGGATTGAAGATTGCCATGGGCTTCGGTATAGCCTGGGTCGAGATGTTGGTTAAAGGTCCTGACCAGCAATTTACCGCCGTCCGGCATTGCGTCGCGCGCATTGAGTACAAGGTTAAGCAGGGCACTCTCCAACTGGTTGGGGTCCGCCTCAGCCACCCACAATTGGTCGCTCAACTGCATATCCAGATAAATGCTTTCGTTGATGCTGCGTTGCAAGAGTTCACCCATCGAGATCACGAGCGTGTTCATCTCGACGGGTTTGGAGTCCAGCGATTGGCGTCTGGAAAACGCCAGCAAACGGTGAGTCAACCCCGCTGCGCGGTTCGCCGACGTCACCCCGAGATCAATCAGACTATCGAGGTCTTCGGTCCGTCCACGGGCCAGTCGCCGGCGTAGCAATTCCAGACTGCCGATAATGCCCGTCAGCATGTTATTGAAGTCGTGGGCAATGCCGCCGGTGAGCTGACCGACCGCTTCCATTTTCTGTGCCTGGCGCAAGGCGTCTTCGTTATGGCGCAGTTGGGCGGTCCGTTCCTCTACCTGCTGTTCAAGCGTTTCGAGGGTGTTTTGCAGGCGCAACTCGCTATTGCTGAGGTCAATCAACCGATCCCTGGCTTCGTATTGTCGTCGTCGTCCGCGCACGGCGGTGGTGACCAGACTGATCAGGGTCACGGGATGAAAAGGGCGCTCAAGGAATGTCACGTTCCCCAGTTGCGGACTAAATCGCGACGCCGGATTCTGCTCTGGGCCACCGTGATAGGTCATCAGAATAATCGGCAGATCAGACCAAGTGGGTTGCTGTTCGATTAGCCCGAACAGCGGTTCGATGTCGGCGCCCAACAACGCTTCGGAAGAGATCAGCAGCACACCGGCACCACGTTCCAATTCACTGCACAGCGCGCACAGGTCACGGGTGATCACTCCGTCGTAACCCGCTTCTTTGAGCATCATCAGGGCAATTTGGCTGTCGCGACCCAATGGCGCGAGAATGATCGCGCGCTCGGACATCACTGTCAGCGCATTCACTGGTCCTCTTCCCGAAGCAATGGTTTACCGGCACCGAGGTAGGTAGGGACGCCGCGCAGCACGCCCTGGAATGCATCGAGGGGCTCGCCGATGGTCATCCCGTCACCGCTGATGCGGTACTCGCGGATGGTGGATTCGTGGCTGCCGGTGCGCTTCTTGATGATCGAAATCGCCCGACGCACCTTGCCCAGCGCTTCGAAGTAACGCAATAGAATCACTGTGTCGGCCAAGTAGGTGATGTCCACTGGCGCCTGCATGTCACCGACCAGCCCATGCTGTGCGACGGTCATAAAGGTCGCAGCGCCCCGACGGTTGAGGTACAGCAGCAACTCATGCATGTGCAGCACCAGCGCGTTTTCTTCGGGCATCGCGGCCTGGTAGCCGTTGATGCTGTCGATGACCACGGTTTTGATATGACGCTCGTCGACGCAGCGGCGAACCCGGTGGGAAAACTCGCCGGGTGACAACTCAGCCGCATCCACTTGTTCGATTAGCAAGTTGCCGGTGTCTTGCAGGGCTTGCAGGTCGATGCCTATGTTTTTCATGCGCTCGAACAGTAAGCCCAGCTCCTCATCGAAGATGAACAACGCGGCTTTTTCGCCACGTCCCACGGCGGCCGCCGCGAAGATCATCGAAATCAGGGATTTGCCAGTACCGGCGGGGCCTAGGATCAATGTGCTCGAACCTGTTTCGATACCGCCACCGAGCAACGCATCCATTTCCCTGATGCCGCTGGTCAACTGCTGGCGGACATAGCCGCCACGGTGTTCAGCCGCCACCAGGCGTGGGAATACATGGACGCCGTCACCCATGATGGTGAAGTCGTGGAAGCCGCCACGGTACTTTTGACCGCGATATTTCACTACGCGAATTCTTCGACGTTCGGCGCCGTAATTGGGCGTCAGTTCCTCAAGGCGAATCACCCCGTGGGCGACACTGTGTACGGTCTTGTCGAGGGATTCGGTGGTCAGGTCATCGAGCAACACCACGGTGGCGTCATAGCGCACGAAGTAGTGTTTAATGGCCAAAATCTGCCGGCGATAGCGCAGGGAACTCTGAGCCAGCAAGCGGATTTCGGACAGGCTATCTAGGACCACACGCGTCGGTTTGACCCGTTCGACTGCCTCGAAAATCTGCCTGGTGGCCTCGCCCAGCTCAAGGTCGGAGGAGTACAGCAGACTCTGCTGATGCTCGGCATTGAGCAGACTTTCCGGCGGGGTCAGTTCGAAGATATGGATGTTCTCATCCAACTCCCAACCGTGGGACAACGCCCCTTGACGCAGCTCCCGCTCGGTTTCTGACAACGTGATGTACAACGAGCGCTCGCCGGCACGCGCGCCGGCCAATAGAAAATGCAAAGCGACGGTGGTTTTGCCGGTTCCGGGTTCACCCTCCAGCAAAAACACATGTCCGCGGGACAATCCACCGGCCAGGATGTCATCCAGACCTTCGATGCCGGTGGCGGCTTTTACACTGAACAACTCGTTAGATGTAGACAAAAAATGCCCTCTCATGACTAGGGGAAGCGAGGCAGCAGGTCTGAAGTGCCTGAATTGACTGCCTATTCACTTGACCTTTGGCCGAGACGACGGTTCCACAGAATTTTCAGTCACCAGTGGTTTACCGCCGGGATTACAGGCCCTGCTGCAACGCCGGATCATCTGGGTTGAGTTGTTCCAGTTGCGCCAGAAGAATCTGTACATTCTGCAACTGGCCGCTTTCTTTCCAGTAATTGATCAACAAAACCCGCGCCTTACGGTCGGCCGGGTGACGTTGAACAATTTCCTGCAGCTGTTTCTGCGCTGCTTCCAGCTCTTGCTGGCCGTGCAACGTGGTGGCGAGGTCGTAGCGGTATTCCTTATTGTTCGGCTCCAGCTCCACGGCCTTTGACAGCCCCAGCAAGGCGTACTCGTTTTGCTCATGGTGAAGCAACCATAGACCGAGGGCATGTTGCAGGTAGGCCGAGTCTGGCTGGGCCTGTAACTGCCTGGCCAGAAGTTGTCGGGCGGCATCGCTCTGGCCCTGTTTATCCAGCACATCGATCTGCATCACCAGCGCCGGCAGGTTGCCTGGCTCCAGTTGTAAGGTGCGCTCAAGGGACTGCTGAGCTTCTTTAAAACGTGCGTTGTGTAAATTCAGACGTGCCAGTTGATAGTGTGCATCCGCACTCTCAGGGGTCTTTTCAAGCACCTGCTCCCACGCGTCGATGGCTTGCTGCAAAGGGCCGAAGTACAAGCCCAGATCGTCCGGTGAAAGTCCCAGCAGCGCGTTGATGGCAGCAAAGCGCACCCCTTGTTCGCCGTCATCGAGCAGGGGGCCGAGCAATAGGCTGCGTTGTCCGCCGGGCACTAGCCCGACAATACTTTTGATGGCCGCTATACGGACCTCTGGCGCGGTGTTTTGCAGATCGGAATCCGCCAGTTTCAGTGCCTGAGGGCTAGGGTAATTGGGCAGTTCAGCCAGCAACAAGCCTTGCCGTTTAGCGGTCAGGTCAGGACGCCCGAGTTGCTGGTAGAGCACCCGCGCTGCGCCTGGTTGGCCGGTACGTGCCATGGTCAGCGCTTCACCGTAGCCGTGCTTGATGGCTTCTGACACCACCGGCGCAGTGCTGCGTAAAAAAAACCACGCGATGAAAATGGCAAACAGGGCGCAAAGGCTAATGAGCAGGTAGCGGCGGGACTGGGTCATGCAGGAATCCGGAAGCTGGCAGGCTTGTGCAAAGCCATCAGCTTCGGTCAGGCGTGGCTGTGAGTCAAACCCTGACTCAGTTCAATAGGTAATCGACCGGTTCCAGGGCTGGCGGTAAATCGGTTTGCCCCAATGCCGCCAATACTTCGCGCTCTACGGTGCGCAAAATCGCGTCGCACGGCAGATCGTTTTCATCGAAGCCGAACGGGTCTTCCAGATCGTCGCCGATTTCGTCCAGGCCCAGGAACGTGTAACTGACAATGGCCGTGAACACGGGCGTCAGCCACCCTAGAGGTTCAGCCATGGCGAATGGCAACAGGATACAGAACAGGTAAATGGTGCGGTGCAGCAACAGTGTGTAAGGGAAGGGCAGCGGCGTGTGTTTGATCCGCTCGCAACTGGCCTGAACCTGGCTCAGGCTGATCAGTCTGGTTTCCAGCTGCGTGTAGCGCCATTCGCTGATCTGACCGCTCTTGGCCAGCGATGAACAACGAGCGCCAATGCGCTGTAACAAGGCGTCAGTGATGTTCGGGTGGTGGCTATCGATAGGGGGCTCCGTCCAGTCACGGACCGCGTTTGTTTCATTTTCATGGCGCAGGCGGGCGATCAAGCCATGAGCAAAACCGCAGAGTTCGCGCAGCAGACGTTCGCGCTCGGCGTCAGCCATGAGTTCCTGGGTTTGACGCAGTAATGAGCGCACGTCGATGATCAATTGCCCGAGTTGCTTGCGACCTTCCCACCAGCGGTCGTAGCAGGCGTTGTTGCGAAAGCTCATGAAAATCGACAACGACAGTCCCAACAGGGTGAAGGGTGTGGCGTTGACCTTGGAGAAGAAGGCTGGGTGCCAGGTTTCCACCAGCACAATCGCGCACGCAAGCAGCGTTACCAGCAGACAGCGTAAGGCTATGCGCTTGGCGATCGAACCTTTGAGGGAAAACAGAATGCCGATCAGGTTCGGCTTGGGACGCACAATCATTGGCAGGGCTTTATCGAAGGACGCTTTCGCAGCGATTTGAGCGTAGGAGTTTGCGGGCTTTATGTCCAATCGCTATGGCTGACCGGGTGATCGAACGGGTTGATCAGCCGTCGTCTCTGCAACCCACCGTCAAATGAGCAAAAAAAACCCCGCAACCAAATGAGGCGCGGGGCAAAAAATTGGTTGGTTGCGGCCAACCAAAGGAGCTCTTTAAAGCGTTACTGGCTGGCGACCGTCTCCGGTGCCCAGCCGCCACCAAGTGCTTTGTAGATGGCCACAATGCCGCGATACAGATCGACTTCTGCCTGGGCCTGGGTATCTTCGGCTGCCAAACGCTCGCGCTGAGCATCCAGTAGCACCAGGAAGTCGGCGCTGCCTTCGCGGTAGCGAATTTCGGCCAGGTCCGCCGCTGCACGGCTCGACTCGCTCTGACGGATCAGCGCAATCAAGCGTTGCTGACGTTTGCCGTAGTCGCTGAAGGCGTTTTCCGATTCTTCGAGCGCTAACAACACTTGCTGCTCATAGGTCGCGAGGGCGCCTTCGGCATCGGCGTCGGCGCCGCGCAAACGGGCGCGCACACTGCCCAGGTCGAACGCGGCCCAGGTAATGCTTGGGCCCAGTGCCCACGCGTTGGCCGCCGATGAGCCGATCTGCGAACCACGTCCGGCGGTGAAGCCCAGAAAGCCGCTAAGACTGACGCGCGGGAACAAATCAGCTTTAGCCACGCCGATACGAGCCGTGGCAGAGGCCAGTTTGCGTTCGGCACTGAGAATGTCTGGACGACGCTGCAACAGTTGCCCCGGATCGCCGATCGGCAAGGCCTTGGCAATCGCTGGCAAATCTTTCGGGCTGAGGTCCACGGTCAGTGCTTGCGGACGCTCACCCAGCAGGGTGGCGATGCGGTTGCGCTGGCGGATTTGCTCGGCTTGAAGTTGCGGCACGCTGGCTTCGACAGACGCTAGGCGTGCGTCGGCACGCACCACATCGAGTTGGTCGCCGACGCCAGCATCACGCAGGCTGACGGTGATCTTGCTCGACTCTTGCTGATTTTTCAGGTTGGCCAGGGCGATTTTTTCACGCAGTTGCGCGCCACGCAGTTGGCCATAGGCGTCCACCAGCTCGGCAATCATGCTGACTTGCAGTTGGTACAGATCGGCTTCAGCCGCTTGCTGCTCGGCGTTGGCCGATTCCAGATTACGCTGGATGCGGCCGAACAAATCGATCTCCCACGCCATGTCCAGGCCCAGGTCGTAGCGTTCGCTGTTAACCCGTTGGTTGGTCTGGCCGGGGATTTGTCCCTTGGCCAGGTCACTGCTGGCCCGGCTGGTGATCGTTGGCATCTGGTCTGTGGCGACGTCATCGCGAATCGCTCGCGCCGCTTTCCAGCGGGCGAAGGCAACATGCAAATCACGGTTGCCTTGCAGCGATTGCATCACCAACTGGTTCAGTGTCGGGTCTTCAAATTGCTGCCACCAAATACCTTCAAAACGCGAGCGATCGAAGTTTTTCTGGCCATTGGCACCCTCCGCGGCTGCGATGATGTTGGCGGGTGGCGTTGCTGGGGTCTTGTAGTCCGGGCCTACGGCACAGGCGCTTAACGCCAATACCAAGAGGCTCGGCAGGAAGGCTTTTAAACTCATTACTGCGCCTCCAGTTTCAGGGCTTTGGCTGCTTTGCGTGCTTCACCGCGCTCCACAAAGTTACGAATCAACACGTAGAACACCGGCGTCAGCAGCAGACCAAAGAAGGTCACCCCAAGCATCCCGGAGAACACCGCCACACCCATGGCATGGCGCATTTCTGCACCGGCACCGCTGGAGAACACGAGAGGCACTACGCCCATGATGAAGGCGAAGGAGGTCATCAGGATCGGTCGCAAACGCAGACGGCAAGCTTCCAGCACCGCAGCCAGCGGGCTAAGGCCTTCTTGCTGTTTATCCTTGGCGAACTCGACGATCAGAATCGCGTTTTTACAGGCAAGCCCCACCAATACAATCAAACCGATCTGGGTAAAGATGTTGTTGTCTCCGCCCGAGGCAATCACCCCGGTAATGGCCGACAGCAGGGTCATCGGTACGATCAGGATTACCGCCAACGGCAGGCTCCAGCTTTCGTACTGAGCTGCGAGCACCAGGAACGCCAGCAATACGCAGAGCGGGAACACAAACAGCGCGGTGTTACCGGACAGAATCTGCTGGTAGGTCAGGTCGGTCCACTCGTAGGTCATCCCGTTAGGGAGTTCGTCCTTGAGCAGTTTCTCGATGGCTATTTGGGCTTGGCCGGAGCTGTAGCCTGGGGCAGCTGCTCCGTTGATTTCAGCGGTGATGAAGCCGTTGTAGTGCATTACGCGGTCCGGGCCCGAGGTGTTGCTGACCTTGATAAAGGTCGCCAGCGGGATCATTTCGCCTTTGTTGTTACGCACTTTCAGCTGGCCGATCTGCTCGGGCTCAAGGCGGAATTGTTGCTCAGCCTGAACGTTGACCTGATAGGTGCGACCAAAGCGATTGAAGTCGTTGGCATACAGCGAACCCAGGTAAATCTGCAGGGTGTCGAAGATGTCGCTGACAGCGACGCCGTGGGTCTTGGCCTTTTCACGGTCGATGGCGGCATCGACCTGCGGCACGTTCACGGTGTAGCTGGTGAACAAGCCCGCCAGTTCCGGCACGTTGTGGCTCTTGGTGATGATGTTCATGGTTTCTTTGTACAGCTCGTCGTAGCCCAGGTTGCCCCGGTCCTCGATTTGCAGGCGGAAACCACCGATGGTGCCCAGGCCTTGTACCGGCGGCGGCGGGAAGATCGCCATGTAGGCTTCTTCAATCCCGGCGAACTTGCCGTTCAAGGCACCGGCAATCGCTCCGGCGGACATGCTTGCGTCTTTACGCTCGTCGAACGGTTTCAACGTCACGAACACGATGCCGGCGTTCGGGCTGTTGGTGAAGCCGTTGATCGACAGGCCCGGGAAGGCCACCGCACTTTCCACGCCAGGCTGTTTGAGCGCCAGGTCGGACATGCGCTTAATAACATCTTCGGTACGGTCGAGGCTCGCGGCGTCCGGCAGTTGTGCGAAGGCCACCAGGTATTGCTTGTCTTGGCCAGGCACAAAACCGGTCGGGGTGTGGGCAAAACCGAAGAAAGTCAGCACCATCAAACCCGCATATAAGAGCAGGGCGATACCGCTGCTGCGGATAACCCGACCCACGGTGCCGACGTAGCCATGGCTAGCCTTCTCGAAGAACCGGTTGAACGGACGGAACAACCAGCCACCGAAGATCTTGTCGAGTACCTTGGAGAAGCGATCCTTCGGCGCGTCATGGCTTTTGAGCAATACTGCCGCCAGCGCTGGCGACAGGGTCAGCGAGTTGAAGGCCGAGATTACCGTCGAGATCGCGATGGTCAGGGCGAACTGTTTATAGAATTGTCCAGTCAACCCGGAGATGAATGCCGCCGGGATAAACACCGCACATAGCACCAGCGCTGTCGCAATGATCGGGCCAGTCACTTCGCGCATGGCGCGTTTGGTGGCTTCGACTGGATTAAGTCCCAGCTCGATATTTCGCTCGACGTTCTCCACCACCACGATTGCATCGTCTACCACGATACCGATCGCCAGCACTAAGCCGAAAAGTGACAGGGCGTTTAGCGAGAAGCCGAACAAGTGCATCACGGCAAATGTACCGATCAGCGAAACCGGCACTGCCACCAACGGAATGATCGAGGCACGCCAGGTTTGCAGGAACAGGATCACCACCAACACAACGAGGATCAGCGCTTCAAACAGGGTGTGAACTACCGCTTCGATGGAACCGCGGACGAAGATTGTCGGGTCATAGACGATGCTGAAGTCCATACCTTCCGGGAAGCTCTTCTTCAGTTCGGCCATCTTGGCGCGCACTTCGTTGGAGATCTCGATGGCGTTGGAGCCTGGACGCTGGAAGATCGGGATCGCTACCGCTGGCTGGTTGTTCAGCAAGGAACGCAGGGCGTACTGGCTGGAACCGAGTTCGACGCGAGCGATGTCTTTGAGGCGGGTGATTTCACCGTTATCGCCTGCGCGAATAATGATGTTCTCGAACTCTTCCTCGGAGACCAGACGGCCTTGGGTGTTCACCGACAATTGGAAGCTTTGGGCATTGGGGGCAGGGGGCGCGCCCAGTTGACCGGCTGCGACCTGACGGTTTTGTTCACGAATGGCGGTAACCACATCGGTAGCAGTCAGATTGCGCGAAGCAGTTTTGTTCGGATCGAGCCACACCCGCAGAGAGTAATCGCCCATACCGAACAGCTGTACATCACCGACACCGCCCAGCCGCGCCAGCTCATCCTTGATATTGAGGATCGCATAGTTGGAAAGGTAGAGCATGTCGTAGCGTTTATCCGGCGAGGTCAAGTGGACCACCATGGTCAGGTCTGGAGAGGCCTTGTCCACGGTGATACCAATGCGCGTCACTTCTTCTGGAAGCTTCGGCTCAGTCCGGGTTACGCGGTTCTGAACCTGCACCTGTGCGTTGTCCAGGTCGGTGCCAAGCGCAAAGGTGATGGTCAGGGTGATCTTGCCGTCAGCGGTCGACTGCGAGGACATGTACAACATGTTCTCAACACCGGTGATGGCTTGCTCCAGCGGAGCGGCCACGGTTTCACCGATGACTTTAGGGTTGGCGCCGGGAAAATTGGCGCGGACCACTACGGTCGGCGGAACGACTTCGGGGTATTCGCTGATGGGCAGCTGGAACAGCGAGATCGCACCAGCGATCAGGATCAACAGCGACAGCACCGCTGCGAAGATCGGCCGTGAAATGAAGAATTGGGAAAAATTCATCGAAGTTGTCGTCCCTTAACCGCGTGGAGTCGCAGCAGCCAGTTTCACAACCGAACCCGGCGCGACCTTGGCAGGTGCGACTTGGGGCAGATTGCTGGCTTCCAGCGCTTGTCGTTGTTGAGCCAGAGCGGCGAGGGTTTCTTTGGTGGCCATCGGGATCACTTCGGGAGTGACGGGCGAGCCAGGCCGAACCCGTTGCAAGCCCTTGACGATGACGGTGTCGTCCTTGTTCAAGCCGCTGCGCACGATACGCAGGCCCTCGATTTTCGGGCCCAGTTCGACGGCGCGGTAGACGGTCTTGTTGTCAGCATCCATCACCAACACGAACTTTTTACCGAGGTCGGTGCCGACGGCTTCATCATTGATCAGCACGGCGGAGTAAGTGCCGCTGCCGACCAGTTTCAAGCGTGCATACAGGCCTGGGGTGTAAGTGCCATCGGTGTTGTCGAACACCGCACGACCGCGAATGGTGCCGGTTTTCGGGTTCACTTGGTTGTCGACGAAGTTCATCACGCCTTGATGAGGGTTGCCGTCTTCATTGGACAGGCCGAGGTACACCGGCGTCGTGGCGCCGCGCTTACCCTGGCGAGCGAGCTGGGTATATTTCAAGAACACGCGTTCGTCCGCGTCGAAGTAAGCGTAAACCTTGTCGGTGGAGACGACGCTGGTGAGTGCAGTCGTATCGGCGGTAACCAGGTTACCGGCGGTAATTTCTGCACGGCTGACGCGACCACTGATGGGCGACGTGACACGGGTGAAGCTGAGGTTCAGTTTGGCCAGGTCCAGTTGCGCCTGCAGGGCACCGACGGCGGCGCGGGCTTCTTGCGAAGCGCTGGTACGCGAATCGGCCAGTTCTGCGGAGATGGCATTGCTGGTGCGCAAACGCTCACCGCGCTGGGCTTCGTTTTCGCTGCGTGTAGCGTTGGCTCGGGATTGAGCAACCAGGGCTTCAAGGCGGCGGACCTCAGCCTGGAAAGGGCGCGGGTCTATCTGGAATAGTAGATCGCCTTTCTTGATCAATGCACCTTCGGTGAAGGCCACTTCATCAATCTGCCCAGAGACACGTGGGCGAATCTCCACGGTTTCCGGCGCTTCGAGGCGTCCGGTGAATTCGTCCCACTCGTTGACTGGTTGTTCCAGTACCTTGGCCACGCTGACTTTAGCCGCTGGCATCGTGGCGGCAGTCTGCGGTGCCTTGCCGCAAGCGCTCATGATCACCACGGCCAATAAAGCCAGGGGGAAGCGCAAATGTTTGAGTGATTGTTCCATGGATGCATCCGCCAATATGTTGAGATGGGCGGATGATGCTCGGCAGGTTGGTATCTCACGAATCGAATGAGGCAAAGGTAACTATCATTCGGAATGATATAAGGCCCGAGGCAGCCCTCTAGCATGCACCTTTAGTTAGGGGGCTATCAATTTAAATTATGGCCAATCTGTGTTGCCAAGTATTGCAAGCTTAAAGCTTGGGCATTAGTCACGAAAGCGCCACACGCCCAACTACACCCTCAGGATCAGGCCAAGCTATCGGGATCGCCAAAGAACATCTGAATCCGCGACCTTAACCAACGTTCACCTGGATCGTTGTCCTGCGACCCGCGCCAAGCCATGTGTAATTCGAAACTGCGCACGGGTAACGGTGGATCTTCAGCCCGAACACCGCCAGCCGCCGTCAGCGCTTCGGCAGTATAGTCCGGCACAGTGGCGACAATATCTGTTCCGCTGATGAGCGTGCTCAGGCCGTTGAATTGCGGCACCGCAAGGACTACGTGACGCTTGCGTCCGAGTTTTTCCAGCTCTTCATCAATAAAGCCGCTCAGGTCACCCGCGAATGACACCAGGGCATGAGGTCGCGCACAGAAGTCATCCAGGCTCAGTGGCCCAGGGACGGTATCGGCCCGCAACAGCTTCGGCATGCTGCGGCGCAGCACTTTGCGCTTGGCGTTGGCAGGCAGGTCAGCGGTGTAGCTGACGCCAATCGAAATTTCCCCTGAGGCCAGTAGGCTCGGCATCAGGATGTAGTTGGCCCGGCGCACGACCAACACGATCCCAGGTGATTCTGCACGCAGACGTTTGAGCAACATGGGCAGCAACGCGAATTCAACGTCGTCCGACAGGCCGATACGAAACACCGCGGTGCTGGTGGCGGGATCGAACTCCGCTGCACGACTGACCGCCGTGGAAATTGAATCCAGTGCAGGAGAGAGCAGGGCGAAGATCTCAACGGCCCGTGCAGACGGTTCCATGCTACGGCCCGTTCGCACAAACAACGGATCGTCGAACAACCCGCGCAGGCGTGACAGCGCCGCACTGATGGCAGGCTGGCCGAGAAACAGTTTTTCTGCAGCGCGCGTCACACTGCGTTCGTGCATCAGCGTTTCGAATACGATCAACAGGTTCAGGTCGACACGACGCAGGTCATTACGATTCATCTGGAGTCCTGGCAGAGTCAGCAAGCTTGACGTGAGCGGCCATATGGGAACAATGGCCGGCGTGAATCTTACGGGCAAAGGCTGCTACTCTGCACCGTGTAATTTATTTTTCCTTAAAGGGCTGCCTCGGTTTTTTACGGCATTTGGTGATGTCGCCGGCGCTGCGGAATCAATGACAGGCATGTCGACTATTAATAGCCACTGATGGTCTTGGGTAAAAAGCCCAGATAGAGTTCGTGGCATTAGAGGTTACTTTGACGAGGTTTGCGATGTCCCGCACGATCCGTTTTCACAAGTTTGGTCCAGCCGAGGTGCTCAAGTGCGAAGAGCATGCGGCCGCTCTGCCTGCACCCGGTGAAGTGCAGGTGCGCGTCGAAGCAATTGGCATCAGTTGGTATGACATACTCTGGCGCCAAAATCTGGCCCCATCACACGCTCGTCTGCCTTCAGGCCTCGGCCATGAAATGTCCGGTGTAGTGACAGCGATCGGTAGCGGAGTCGATGACTTGGCACTTGGTGACAAGGTCGCCAGCTTCCCGGCACAAAGCCCCAACGATTACCCGGTTTACGGCGAACAGATCGTTCTGCCGCGTTCGGCGTTGACTCGCTACCCGGACGTGCTCAGCCCGATCGAGGCCAGCGTGTATTACACGCCGCTGCTGATTGCCTACTTTGCCTACGTCGATCTGGCCCGAGTCAAACCAGGGCAATTCGCCTTGGTGACGGACGCCAGCCACTGTGCCGGCCCATCTTTTGTACAGCTGGGCAAAGCCCTTGGTGTACGAGTGATTGCAGCGACCAAAACCGCAGAAGAGCGTGAGTATCTGCTGTCCCTCGGGGCTGAAAAAGTCATCGTCACCGAAGAGCAGGACCTGCTCATGCAGGTCAACAAACTCACCGATAACCGTGGCGTCGATGTGGTATTCGATGGTCTCGGAGGACCCCAGATGTCGTTACTTGGCGACGTCTTGGCGCCTCGCGGGAGCCTGGTGCTTTATGGTCTGCAAGGTGGTAATCAGACCCCGTTTCCAGCTTGTGCCGCGTTCCAGAAAAATATTCAGTTTTTCGTTCACTGCATTGGTAACTTCACCGGCAAGCCGGAGCTGGGCATCATTCAGGACGAGGTTGCATTGCAACGCGCCTTGCGTGACATCAACCAACTAACCGCTGACCGCGTGTTGCTGCCGCTCAAAACTCGGGTGTTCCCGTTCGCCGAGTTTGTCGAAGCTCACCGCTACATGGACGAATGCCCATGCCGCGAACGTGTTGCTCTTGAGGTTGCGCCTACGTAAACCGCCCGCCAGAGTCCGTGCCTGCACGGACTCTTTTTTAGCCTGACCTCCTTCTTTTGTGTTTTTTTACTGTTGGCAGCTTCTGCTGTTCACGGTGTCTTGTCCCCCGATTAAGCCCCCCTCCCATAGCGCGCTCGATGAAACGGTTCAGCCACTTCGACAACTGAACTGGTTTTTGCTCTTATTCTGTATCTTCTAATCATCATCTAAGCCCTGATAATTGAATGATTAATTTCATCTCAAGGAATGAGTCATGGCTGGGCGTTCGATTGATTGTTTTGAAGAGGCACTAATGACTGGTAAATGGCAAACGCCACATGGCTCAGTTGAAGAAAAATCGTGGATGTCTTCTTTCTTTATTTTTTGTACTCAATGTCTGTGGGACGCTGTAAGAATTTTCCTAGGACGCGGCGCTTTGTCTCGAAGTCCTTATTTTACGGGCTTCGCAGGGGAGGTGGCGAGGAAGGGCTCTAAATAAGTATAAATATTTCAAACAACTACAAAAAAGTTTAAGTGCTAGCATTTTATGACGAGAGCCAGCACTTCTTTACTGATAATCGGTCGCGCAGCGTATACCCCTGTTTGCGCGACATCGAACTTCCGAGTACCAGGTAAACACTGATGACCACTACCCATGAGCAGGCAATGAACTATGTTTATCAGCAAGTACTGCAAAGACTGCTGAGCTTTTTTTCTCGAGCAGAGCGCACGGCATTGCAGCTTATGATTCAGCGCATGGTGGTGGCTGCCGGAGGCATTGAGCGCATAGGTGACTACAAGGTCATGGCGATTCAGACCGGGACGTTTGACAGTTGTTACACCTTGGCGCTACTGCGTGCTGCCCAGTTGAGCATCGCCGGCAGGGCGCCTGCGACCTTTAAACTTCGAGTGGCCACCCTGCGTTTGAGCGGGACAGGCTCGTTAGCGCTGGAAAATATCCACCGTAGTTACAGCGCTTTGTTTCTCTACGACGATCCGCGTGTCGAATTATTGATGGTGGACAACCGCGAAGTCCTGCCATTCGATCATTTGTTGCCAACCTCCAAGGCCGGGGACGAGTCCAATAAGCTCAATCTGCTGATGGTCGGTCACTGCCGAGAATGGAATGGCCCCCTTGACCTGTGGGACGACGGATACCTGGCGACTGGCGAGTTCTACGGGCAGATTGCTCGTTGGGACAGTGGCGTCGATGCCATGATCACCAGCGACACGCCTCGCCAACAAAAACAGTTCCTCGACGGGCTGAGCCGCGCGGCACAAAAGGCTGGGCTCAAACCTCCTGGCGTCAGCGCCACGGGCTTTGAGAGGTTATTTGCCCTCCTAGATAACCTCGGCGACGACTATTATCGCGAATACTACACAGACCATGGGCGAGTGCCGTGGCGTCCCGTCGACCGATTCGAATCATGCCGCCGCGCCACCCACATCGATATTCACGACATGGTGGTCGGTACGCTGGAGGAACGCTGGCCGCTGCTTGTCGAGTTTCTAGGCTTGCAGTCCGACGAGATGGCGGTGTATCTGAGTGATAACGAATACGTCAGCCCTGCCATTGCGGCGCACGTGCGCGGGCTAAGGGCCTGGCATATACAGGGTTGCAACTATGAAACAGGGGTCTGCGAATACCTGCAACGGGCATTAGTGATGATGCGCCGCAAGCGTGTGCCCGAACGGCTCTGCGAGCAGGCGCTCGCAGCGTTCGGCAGCCCGGCCGCTATGGCCGAGCAGCGCGTTCTGGCGGCGGCGGAGGTGCAAAAGAGCCTTGGTTTGACCGAAACGCAGCTGATATGCCTGCTGTTCACCCCTTTTGTTGGTCGTGGAGCAGGACTGGAACGCTTTCTGCGAAGTTGCCATCCAGGCATGCTTGTGGCGATGCCTGACCTGCACAAGGCGATGCAAGGACTTCAGGCACCCGAACAAGTGCTGCAATGGATGGCTGATGTCAGTGGTCTCCCTGTCAGCCTGATCTGCACGCTTTATCGAATGACGCCGAAAGCTTTTGATGATACCCGGCTGCCTGATAGGCAATCGACCGAGGCATGCAGTTTGTCCGCAGACGAGGGAGAGGACGATGGCGCTGCCGTGATTGGCGAATTGTCGGCGGGCCGTTAAGCGTGGCAGATCCGACACAATTGACGATGATTTCCCCCCGAACTGCGCCGAGCAACGCACAAGCGTTGGTGGGCGTCGTGCCTGGCCACTTCCCATGAAAGGGCCGAGGGACACCGACTTCGCTTACCAAGCGGTTTACCGTTACCTGACCAGCCTGATTAATGAACCGGGCAGCGGCATACAAATCCGTTTGCCATCGTTGCGACAGCTGGCAGGACGTTTAAACGTATCGATCTCGACCATTCAATATGCGTATTCATTGTTGGAGAAGGAAGGGCGCGTCTACTCAGTCGCCAAGTCCGGCTATTACGCACTCCCTGTACCTGTGATTGGCCCGCTTACCGACGGTAATGATTTGCTCGAAACTGTGTATGTCAACGCCAGACGTCCCGGCATGCTCGTATTAAGTGCCGATGAGCCTGCCTTGTTGCAACCTCTGGACAGCCCGCTATTGATGTTAGAGCGCGAGCTGCTGCGCCAGTATCCACGCCAGCCGCAACCGCTTTCACAGCCCTGTGGCGAATTGGAACTGCGCACTGCCTTGGCCGCGCGCTATACCTCTTCGCCGGCGCGTTGCTGGCATGCCGATGAGGTCTATATCGGCGCCGATTTGCGCGGTGTACTGGAAATATTGATTGCCGTCCTGTGCCTTAAAGACGCCACGGTGGTCGTCGAATCGCCCTGTGACTGGACGATATTGCGACTATTGAAAGAGGCCGATGTAAACGTCATCGAGCTGTCACTGCAAGCCAACGGTGCATTCGACCTTGAACAACTCAAGGAGCTGCTGGAGACCAAGCCGGTGCGGTTGGTCATGCTGTCATCCGGGCTGAACATGCCACGCGGCAGTCAGACTCCTCCAGGCAACAGGCAATCGGTCGCGCGCCTGTTGGAGCGTCATGACAGCTGGGTGCTGGAAAATGACTGTGACGGCGAACTCGTTTTTGAGCCTGGCGGGCTCAAGTTTCGCGACCTGCTGCCCCCCGAACGCTTGATCGTATTTTCGACTTTCGAGAAGTTCATCGGGCCTGAGGCGCCCTACGGTTATGTGTTGTCGCGGCGACTGGGCGCCGAATTGCAACGATACTTTCTACTGCGCTCGTTCCGTCTGTCGCCGATCCGCCAGAAAGCCATTGCTCGTCTTTACAGCAACGGGCGCATCGACCAGCACCTCCATGTGCTGCGGCGGTTGCTCAAGGAGCGCAAGGTGCAAATGACCCAGCTATTAAATGAGCGCCTCGGTGACGCGCTGCAGTTAGTCGAGCCACAGGGAGGTGCGACGATCTGGGTGCAGTCGTTGCGTCAGGTCAACGTTCGCCGGGTGTTCCAGCGGCTACTCAAACATCAGGTCGTGATCGCGCCTGGCGAACTGTTCAGCCTGCAAGGCCTATACGGACAGCACCTGCGCCTGAGTCATACGTTCAGCGGCGACCATGACCTCGGCGTCGCAATGGGTTTGCTGGGAGATGCTTTGCGTCTTGAGTCGGTTGACTGAGCCCCGCCGCAAAACATCCTCGATGTCTCGGATCGTTACCGTCGCACTGTGGTCGAAGTGTCAGTAAACTGCGCTTCTATTCCTGAACCACTCTATTACAGAGGTTTTGCATGACACTCAGTCCTTTTGCGGGCAAACCGGCACCGGCAGAACTGTTGGTCGACATCCCGCGACTGGTAACGGCTTACTACACTGGCCAGCCGGACGCCGCGATCTCTACTCAGCGCGTCGCCTTTGGCACGTCCGGACACCGAGGCAGCTCGTTCGACTTGAGTTTCAACGAATGGCATGTTCTGGCCATCAGCCAGGCCATCTGTCTGTACCGGGAAGCCCAGGGCATCGATGGTCCACTGTTCGTTGGCATCGACACCCACGCGCTCTCCACGCCGGCAGGTGCCAGCGCCCTTGAAGTGCTGGCAGCGAACGGCGTTACCGTGATGATTGCCGAAGGCGACGAGTACACGCCGACCCCCGCCATCTCTCACGCGATTCTTTGCTACAACCGTGGACGTACTTCGGGCCTGGCAGACGGCATTGTCATTACACCGTCGCACAATCCGCCGCAAAGCGGTGGTTACAAATACAACCCTACCAACGGTGGCCCAGCAGATACCCACATCACCAAATGGATCGAAGCCAAGGCCAACGAGTTACTGAGCAACAAGCTGGCCGGCGTCAAGCGCATCAGCTATGAGCAGGCCCTAAAGGCCAGTACGACCCATCGTCACGATTACCTCAACACCTATGTCGCCGACCTGGTTAACGTGATCGACTTCGACGCGATCCGCGATGCCAAATTGCATTTGGGCGTCGATCCGCTGGGCGGAGCAGGGGTTCGTTACTGGTCGGCAATCGCTGAGCACTACCGTCTGGATCTGGAAGTAGTCAACACCCAGGTTGATCCGACATTCCGCTTCATGACAGTGGACTGGGATGGGCAGATTCGCATGGACCCATCGTCCACTTACGCGATGCAAGGTCTGATTGGTCTGAAAGATCGTTTCGACGTGGCGTTCGGCTGCGACCCGGATCACGACCGTCATGGCATCGTAACGCCGTCCGGTGGCCTGCTGGCGCCGAATAACTACCTTGCTGTGACCATCGATTACTTGTTCCAGAATCGCCCACTTTGGCGTGCCGATGCGGCCGTAGGTAAAACCGTTGTCAGCAGCGGTCTGATTGATCGCGTGGCCAAGCGACTGGGGCGCCGCTTGTACGAAGTGCCGGTCGGCTTCAAATGGTTCGCGGAAGGCTTGTTCGACGGCTCTTTGGGTTTTGGCGGCGAAGAAAGTGCTGGGGCTTCGTTCCTGCGCAAGGATGGTGGCGTCTGGAGCACCGACAAAGACGGCTTGATACCGGCGCTGTTGGCGGCCGAGATGACCGCTCGCACCGGTAGAGACCCAAGCCAAGCCTACCGTGCCTTGACCGATGAACTGGGCGAACCGTTCTCAGTGCGCGTCGATGCCAAGGCCAACCCGGCCCAAAAAGCGTTGCTGAGCAAACTGTCGCCCGACCAGGTGACATCGACCCAGCTGGCCGGAGAAGCGATTCACAACATCCTCAGCCATGCGCCGGGCAACGACCAAGCCATCGGTGGCTTGAAGGTCATGACCGAAAACGGCTGGTTCGCGGCGCGTCCATCAGGCACCGAAGACATCTACAAAATCTACGCGGAAAGCTTTGTCAGTGACGAACACCTCAGGCAACTGGTGGCTGAAGCCCAGACACTCGTGGATGGCGCAATCGCTGCGAAGTGACTAAAGACCTGTAGCGAGGAAGCATGCTTGCTCGCCACAATGTTAAAAAAAGGGGCGGCCACATTGGCCGCCCCTTTTTTCGCCAGCGATTGACCCTGTCAGGCCAGATCGACCAAAACGACTTCACTGTCTTCAATCGCTGTCACTTGCAGCACCTGCTCATCTGCGATCGCGACACCGTCTCGAGCTTGTGCTCGCAAGCCATTGACTTCAATGACACCGGTAGCCGGAACCAGGTAGGCCCGACGCCCGCTGTCGAGGCGATATTCAGCCGACTCACCGGCTTTAAGATTCGCCGCCACCAAGCGTGCATCCGCTCGAATTCGCAGACTTTGGTCGTCACCGGCCTTACCGCTGGCGAGTGTCACGAAACCTTCGCGCTGGCCTTTGGGGAACGGCTTGGCGCCCCATGAAGGCGCCGCGCCGGCCTCATTCGGGATGATCCAGATCTGAAAAATGCGGGTCTCGGTCGACTCCAGGTTGTACTCGCTGTGAGCGATACCGGTGCCGGCACTCATGACCTGGACATCCCCGGCTTCGGTACGCCCCTTGTTGCCGAGGTTGTCTTCGTGAGTAATTGCACCTTCGCGGACGTAAGTGATGATTTCCATATCCCGATGCGGGTGTTTCGGGAAGCCGGTACCCGCGGCAATAACGTCATCATTCCATACGCGCAAGTTGCCCCAGTTCATGCGTTGAGGGTCGTGATACTCGGCGAACGAAAAGTGGTGGTGAGCATCCAACCAGCCATGATGGGCGCCGCCCAGGGAGTTGAAAGGTCTGAGTTCAAGCATGATCGTCTCCTTTAAAGGTTCGTCACGGGCAGGACGCCTATGCCACAACACGCTACCGGTGGTTGATGGCGAGCATCATCCATCAGGTAACAATCGATAAAAAGCGTAAAAAATGCCTTAAATCAATCTAAAAATATGATGATAAATACACTCGAAACATTCTCATCCAGCTTTCACTTCACCGTATAAGCCAATGACCTGTAAGCATTTAGCTAGAACTGCGTGGCAAATGCAGACACCATAGCCCTCATCCGTCTCTCACCCTGGAGTCAGTCAGCGTGGCGCAACACACCCCCGATCTTCCCCCTGAACTTCGTCCTTTGGCGGACATGCCGCTGCTCAAGCGTCTGGCCGCCCGATTTTTTGGTCATGGCTTGACCCGGTTGCGCGCGCAGCACCGCGCGTCGTGGTTGCACGGCCAGGCCGATGGCTTTCGCAGCGGCCACAGCGCAGGGGTGGAATATGGCTTCAAGGAAGGCAAACTTGAGGGGCTGGAAGAAGGTCGTCAGGTGTTGCTGATCCGCGACACGCGCTCCAATGAGCATCGGCCGCCGGGCATTGACGAAAAGCTGTTTGACGACTGGCGCCTGCCACTGACTGCCGACCTCAAAAAGGGCATGAAAACCGATGTCGCCCGATTGCTACCGCCACACGCTCAGCCTAGTACCGCACAGTGGAAGATGATTTTCAGCGATACGCCTTCGACTTCGGTCATTGCCGGGGCAGGCGCCGGCAAATCGACCACGCTGGTGTTGCGCATTCTGCTGCTGGCTCACTACCTGGGATTTGAACTCGACGCCATGACCGTGGTGACCTTCACCCGCGAGTCGCGCAAAGATTTCATTAATAAGCTGATCGAGCTGTTTGCCCTGTGGGGGCGAGCACTCAGCCTGAAAGAGGCGCGAGACCTTGTCCGCACGTTCCATTCGCGCATTTTGCCGATGGTTCGCAGCTTGCCAGGGTTTGAGCGACTACAAGCGTTCGAGAATCTCAGCCACCGCACGCAAGGTGAAGAGGAGGTGGACAGCAATCCTTTTGACCTGCGGATCAACGATGCTCAACGCCAGCAACTTAACGCCTGCTATCACCGCCTGTTCACTGAGGATGAGCGTTTTCGTGAGCTGATCCAGCCCTTGTCCCGTCACGCCTTGCAACTTCGGGAGCTTGAGCGCGATCACCCCGACGTACAGAAGCGCATGGCCGTGACCGAACTCGCAGCCAAACGTGATGAAGAGCTCTGCGACACCCTTGAAGACATGTGGTTTCGTGCCGGCGCCTGGCCGATCAAGGGCATTGAGCCCAGCCGACAGTCGTTCGAAATCAACGGTTCGACCTTTCATGCTCATGGCTTTATTCCTGCTCTGGACGCTTGGGTGGTACTGGGCTTTGACCCAAGGGAAAACTCGCAGGTCAGTCGTCCAAATGCGAAGCTGTCGGTTCGCGCCGAGTGGGCGGTAAAGCGCACACTGTTTCAAGCTTTTTGCCGTAAGCCATTGATATGGTTGGATAGTTACGAGTCATCTAAACGTGTCCTTGCGTCGTTGGCCGGGGATGCCAGCGCTGGGCCGGGGTTCGATTACAAGGTCAAGGGTGAGTTGAGCTCTGCACCTTTGCTGGACTGCTTTGTCGTCGCGGCAGGGTTTATCGAGAACCTCGGGCTTGATGTGCCAGGCGCAGTCAGCCAAATGAGCTTTGCCAAGGATGATCCGGACCGTTTTTTCTTCGAGGCATTGAGCCTGTTTTGGAGAGCATTCGAAGACCATCTGCTCGATCAGAAGCCGCCGGTGATGACCTACAACCGGATGTTCGCCTTGTTCAGTGAGCGCTCGCCGGAAAACCTCAAGTTGCTCAGCAACGAGATACTGCGACCCATGTCGCACTTGATGATCGATGAATTTCAGGACGTATCGCCGCAGATCGTGTCTTGGATTCGTGCCAGCCTGAGCGAAATCCGCAGTCGTGGTCCGACCCTGCATGCAGGGCGCGGGGCGCAACGTTCGTCCTTGCTCTGTGTGGGCGATGACTGGCAGTCAATCTACGGTTGGCGGGGCAGTTCGCCAACGTACTTCATGGAATTCAACAAGGAGTTCCCGTCGCCGAGCACCACGCGCGTGATGCTCAGCGATAACTACCGCAGCCATCAGCACATCATTGATGCGGCTGAACATATTGTCCGTGCCGCACCGGCAATTCCAGGCAAGAAGGCCAAGGCCAGTGGTGAGCCCAAGACGCTGTTGCCGGTGAATGTGCTGGATCGTGACGATCAGAGCATGGCGCTGCGGTTGATTGAGCACTATAAAAAGGGCGATTCGGTCTTAATGCTTTATCGAAAAAGTAGCGATAAGTTATTGATAGAAGAGCATATTCGTTCTGTAGTTAATGTTGATTCTAGTTTGTCGCACGACTCTCGACGCCTCAAGCAATTGACCTACCACAGCGCCAAGGGCCTTCAGGCAGACGCAGTCTTCTTGCTCGGCGACTGCCAACATCTCACGAGTTCGCCTTTTAAGAACCAGGTCTACCGAATGGCCGGGCTCGGTAAGACAGGTGACAGTGAGCCTTACGACAGCGCCCAGAAAGACGAAATCCTTCGGCTAGCCTACGTCGGCATTACGCGGGCGGTGAGTCATTGCTATTGGTATATCGATGGTCAGGACACCCAGGCCGTGAACCTGCCCAAGGCTTCTGACCGTATTGGTCAGGGCAAAGCATTTTTTGCCGATCACCGTCAGCGTCATAAACGGCTGTAATCAAGGGGCGCGAGCGACTGGGCCCGAATAGACACGCATAAAGAAGCCCACATCAGGTGGGCTGCTTGTTATCTGCTGGGCTGTTAGGCATAGCTTCTGAGTGCCAACGGAGGAACGAACGCTTCCAGTTCATCTTCCACGGCTTCAATTATTCGTTCTACATCGGCAGCATTCATAACCGTCATGCAGGGGATACCTGCAATGGCGATCATGGTTACGCCTGTGCCTCGATCAAAAAGGCGAACAATCATGCTGCCTGGCGCATCCATGCTCGCTTCGAAACCCATGGGATGAAAATGCCAACGCATCAACTGGCAGGCGTTTGGAAAGGTGACTTTACTGAATGAACCTTTGTTCATGTGTTGCCCGCCTTAGTCATCGAGCGCTTCCTTTAGCTCACGTGAGGAGGGAAGAGCCTTCAATGGCTCAACCAGTTATTGCCTTTAAAAGTAGCACCGTGATGTGAAAGCCATGTGGCTTTTTTCAGTCCGTTTGGCGATTGCTCGAGGTTTTTTGATGTAGATCACGCTTCGAGTGATTTTTGCCAAAACGCCACTATTGCGAGGCGATTCACTGGCCATTGAAGCCGAAGTAAAACTTCGGCAAGCTGGGGGTTTTTCGCCGAGCGCCTTATGCACGTCGATGATGATGGTCCGCCTCAAACCGCCGTTACGGGCGAGACAGTCATGCGCTACCACCTGTGCTGGAAACACCGGGATTTGGAGGGCTTCATGGCGCTCTATCACCCGGATATCCAGTACAACGATTTTTTCCAGAACCGCCTTATGCCGCTGGATGAGCTGCGCGACTATGTGCGTGTCAGCACGCCGCGCAACCCTGGCGAGGCGCTGGAGCATTCTGACCGCATTCGGCTGGATGGCAACACGGCGTTCATTCAGTACCAACTGACCTTGCGTGGCGGCGAGGGCTTGGTGTCTTTTCGCGCCAGCGAAGCCATTACTGTGCGTGACGGGCTGATCTGGCGTGTCAATTAGTACATCTCTCTGGTGCGCGAACAGGCCCCCGGCAAGGTTCCCTGGATCCTGCGTCCAGCGGTCAGCCGCTTAGGGTTATCACCGCGCCAGTTGAGCTTCATGGCCGAAGACCTGCAACAGTATTTCAAGCGTCAGCAACCTTATCTGGACCCCGAACTGGACCTGCAACAAGTGGCAAAGGAGTGCGGCTACAGCCGTAATCAGATTTCTTATTTGTTGAATCAGGTACTGGGCCAAAGCTTTTACCGATACGGGCGCCGGGCCTGGAGATTGCAATCATCGAGGCGCAAACCGCCGGGTTTGGTGCCTCGGGCCGCAATGGCGGCTGGCTGATGGGCAACCTGCTGGGTGAGGATCGCTTGCTTGCCCATTCGCTTGCCGAAGCGCGGCGCGCGTCGTTTGATTTACTACATGGCATTCCCGATGAAGTTGAGATCGTCATCGAACGCGAGGGTATCGACTGCGATTACCGCAAGTCGGCGTGCTGTATTGCGCCGCGCGTTACCCGGAGCAGGAAACCAGCTTGCGGCACTATCTGGACGCGCTCTACCGCCAGGGCCTGCCCGAAAGTGATTACCGCTGGCTCAGCCCAGAGCAGTTGGGTCAACAGATCAGAATTGCCAAACCTTATGGTGGTATCTATGCACCGCATGTTGCGACCATTCACCCGGCAAAGTTGGTTCGAGGACTGGCGCAAACGGTCGCGCACATGGGCGTCAATATTTATGAAAATAGCCCGGGTACTCACTGGCAGTCGGGCAGCCTGCGCACAGCCAAGGCCCACGCTCGCAGTCACTGGATTGTGCCTGCGGTAGAGGGTTATGCCGTTTCGCTGCCGCCGCTGGGCCGCTATCAGCTGCCGGTGCAGAGTTTACTGGTCGCCAGGGAGTCGCTGTCCGCCGCAACCTGGGACGAAATTGGCCTGAGCCGTGGTCAGGCCTTTAGCGAAGCGAGCCGCCAAGTCACCTACGGCCAGCGCACGGCCGATAATCGCCTGGTGTTCGGGCGATCAGTTTGCCGGCAAGTTGCGTCATGCGTTCGACTTGACGGCCCGCGAAGTGGGGCTGCGTCGGTATCTGTTCAGCGAACTTTCCCCTCAGCTCAAACCTGTCCGAATTACCCACGTCTGGGGCGGCAATCTGGACATGTCCCGGCGCTTCAAACCGCACATGTTCTGTGATCGGGCCAACGGCGTCGCCTTGTCCGGCGGTTATGGCGGGGAGGGCGTCGGTGCCAGCAATCTCGGCGGGCGAACCTTGGCCGATCTGATCCTGGAGCGTGATACCGAGTTGCTGCGCCAACCTTGGGTAATCGCGCAGGGCGGGTTCGAGACGCTGAGAGCATTGGAACGTGAACCCTGCCGCTGGCTCGGCTATAACGCAATCATTCGCAGCTTTGTCCACGAGGATAAGACCTTGGCCAATCCCACCACTGCACCCTGGCGGCGCAAGCTGGCCAGTGGTATGGCGGGATTCATGGAAGGTTTCATGCAGTAAACGGCGTTTTGATCTTTTGCTTGCCTGCCAATAACAACGGCACCAAGGTCTATCCGAACCCGAAGATGATGGCAAGGTTGTCAGACTTGGAAGCGATGCCGCTGATTATTGAACGTATGGGCGCGTGCATCTGCAACGAAAAATTCGTACCGGCAGTTGAACCGATCAATGCTTACCGGCCGTTAGCTTAGTTGATGTCATTACACTGGCACCTATATTAGCGCATCCAAAAATATGAGAAGCCCTCAACAAAAAACAACTTACGGTTATTTAATATTTAAATAGCTAATTGTCGGACAATCAGGCCGCCCCCTCGTTATTGAAACAATATTTATACAGCGCACGCCATGTTTCCGGGCACTTGCTGGAACAGTACAATTTGACCTGAAAAAAATAGTAGACGTTTGATTTCAAATTGTGTCAGGTTTCTTACGCCTTCATTGGGCGAGTGATAGGACGATCTCGCCAGAGATTGTCGCTATCTGACAAAAACTGTTCCATTGCTTAACAAGGAAGTGTGTTTATGTCGAAAGTAAAAGACAACGCTATTGATGCCGCCGAACAGGCGTTCCTGGCACCGCAATCGCTGGCCGCACCCAGCTCTGCGTTCAACCAGATCGATAGCTTCAGTCATCAGTACGACCGTGGCGGCAATCTTACGGTCAATGGCAAACCGTCCTTCTCGGTGGATCAAGCCGCGACTCAACTGCTGCGTGATGGTGCTTCCTGGCACGACCTCAACGGCAGCGGCAAGATCGAACTGACCTACACCTTTCTGACTTCTCAGACCTCGAACTTCAGCGGCCTGGGCGTCACCGGTTTCAGTCAGTTCAGCGCCTTGCAAAAAACTCAGGCCGTGCTCGCCATGCAATCGTGGGCGGATGTGGCCAATGTCACCTTTGCCGAAGCGGCCAAGGGTGGCGACGGTCACATGACCTTTGGTAACTACAGCGGCGGCCAGGAAGGCGCGGCGGCGTTTGCTTTTCTGCCAGGGACCGAGCCAGGCTACGACGGCCAATCCTGGTACTTGACCGGTAGCGGCTACAACGTTAACAAGACGCCTGGCGTGAATAATTACGGTCGCCAGACCCTGACTCACGAAATCGGCCACACCTTGGGCCTGTCTCACCCTGGCGACTACAACGCCGGCGAAGGCAGCCCGACTTACAACGACGCGTCCTACGGCCAAGACACCCGTGGCTACAGCCTCATGAGCTACTGGAGTGAAAGCAATACCAGCCAGAACTTCAGCAAGGGCGGCGTCGAAGCGTATTCGTCGGGCCCACTGATGGACGATATTGCGGCGATCCAGAAGCTCTACGGCGCCAACATGGACACCCGTACTGGAGACACCACCTACGGCTTCAACTCCAATGCGGGTCGTGACTTCCTGAGCGCGACGTCATCGAGCGACAAGCTGGTGTTCTCGGTTTGGGATGCGGGTGGCAAGGACACTTTCGATTTCTCTGGCTTTACCCAGAACCAGAAGATCAACCTCAATGAAGCCTCGTTCTCAGACGTTGGCGGCATGGTGGGTAACGTGTCCATCGCCAAGGGCGTCACAATCGAAAACGCCATCGGCGGTTCGGGCAATGACCTCTTGATCGGTAACAGTGCGGCCAACGAACTGAAGGGCGGTGCCGGTAACGACATCCTCTACGGCGCGGGTGGGGCGGACAAGCTGTGGGGCGGTGCAGGTTCGGACACCTTCGTGTTCGCCGCCAGCAGCGACTCCAAGCCAGGTGCAGCCGATCAGATCATGGACTTTGTCAGTGGTCTGGACAAAATCGACTTGACCGGCATTACCAAAGGCGCGGGCCTGCACTTCGTGAATTCGTTTACCGGTGCGGCGGGCGATGCGGTGTTGACCTCCTCGGGTGGCAACAGCCTGTTGTCGGTGGACTTCTCCGGACACGGCGTGGCTGATTTCCTGGTCAGCACCGTTGGCCAGGCAGCTACCACGGACATCGTGGCCTGATCCACGGCAGCCAAGGAGAGCGGCGCCGATGCGCCGCTCTCTGGCCTTGCATCGCTGCCTGCTGTGAGTAAGGCTACGCGTTGGAGTAAAACCGCCTATGACCCATAACGTTTTGATCTATAAAGCAACCGCGTGGCTGTTGGCGACGCTGATGATGTTTCTTGGAGATGTAACCATGGCAAGCAGCCTGAGATTAGCCGACCCGTCAGAATTGGCAGGGACATGGCACGCGACCTTGAGCGCCCCGGAAGACTCGTCCGAGTCGCTTTCGCAGCAAGACAAACCCTCCAACGTTTGCGTTATTGAACTGGATAAAAAGCAAACGCTTGGCAATGGTGCGCAGTGCCTTAGTGCCTGGTTGAGCGACACCGCCATCGGCTGGTTCCCGGAGCCCGATGGCATTGCGATCACCGGCAAGGAAGGTTCCAGGATTGTATTTTTTAGTCGGCAACGTGCCGGTCTTTATCAAAGCACGTTGAAGTCAGGGCTGATCATTACGTTAACGCGCACCGCGTCTTGAACGGACGGTGTCAGACCAACGCACGTCGTTGAATATAACGCGCGCCCTCGCAGTTATAAGTGGCAGATGAATAACTGGCTTTGTTGTCCATAGAGAAGTTGTTATTCATTTGTAACGTACAACTGAGAGTAAATGTCTCGGCCCGTGGGCGGGCAGTTAATTAAAACCTCGCCAACGCAGAGCGGGGGTCTTACTTCAGGAAGAATCAATGAAGATGGCGAAGGTCTCAGGGACCGCACCGTTATTCAAGGCGTTGGGCGACTATAAAAGCACCCTGATCAGCGTGGGTTGTTTTACAGCACTGATCAACGTATTGATGCTGGTGCCGTCGATTTACATGCTCCAGGTTTATGACCGAGTACTTTCGTCGCAAAACCAAACCACACTCGCCATGTTGTCGTTGATGGTGGTCGGTTTCTTTGTATTTATCGGTTTGCTGGAAATCGTCCGCAGTTTCATCGTTATCCGTATTGGTAGCCAATTGGAGCGACGCTTTAACCTGCGGGTCTATCAGGCCGCATTTGAACGCAATCTGTTCAAGGGCGAGGGCAACGCCGGCCAGTCACTCGGCGATTTGACCCATATTCGCCAGTTCGTTACTGGCCCGGCACTGTTCGCGTTCTTTGATGCACCCTGGTTCCCGGTGTATCTATTTGTGATCTTCCTGTTCAACGTCTGGCTGGGGGTATTGGCCACGGCCGGCGCGGTGCTGCTGATTGGCCTGGCGTGTCTCAACGAATTCATGACTAAAAAGCCGCTGGGAGAAGCGGCGGGCTATTCCCAGAAGTCCAGCCAACTGGCCACCAGCCACTTGCATAACGCCGAAACCATTCAGGCCATGGGCATGCTCGGCGCCTTGCGCAAACGTTGGTTTGAGGTTCACTCGCGCTTTCTCGGTTTGCAGAACCAAGCCAGTGACACCGGCGCCGTCATCAGTTCGTTAAGCAAAACCTTGCGCCTGTGCCTGCAATCGCTGGTGCTGGGACTCGGTGCCTTGCTGGTGATCAAGGGCGACATGACCGCCGGGATGATGATTGCTGGCTCGATCCTGATGGGCCGTGTCCTGAGCCCTATCGATCAACTGATTGCGGTCTGGAAACAATGGAGCGGCGCGAAACTCGCTTACCGTCGTCTCGACGCGTTGCTGCAAGCCTATCCACCCAGCGACGCTGCGATGGAGCTGCCGGCGCCCAAGGGGCAGATCAGCTTTGAACAAGTCAGTGCAGGCCCTCCGGGGCAACGCGCGGCGACTTTGCACCAGGTCAACTTCAGCCTGGGGGCCGGGGAAGTGCTGGGCGTGCTCGGGGCTTCCGGGTCCGGCAAATCGACGCTGGCCAGGGTGTTGGTCGGTGTCTGGCCGACACTGGGCGGTACGGTGCGACTCGACGGTGCGGACATCCACCGCTGGAACCGCGACGACCTGGGCCCTTACATCGGCTACTTGCCCCAGGACATCGAATTGTTCAGCGGTAGCATCGCGCAAAACATCGCCCGCTTCCGGGACGCCGATTCGCAAAAAGTAGTGGAAGCGGCGCAACACGCCGGGGTCCATGAGCTGATCCTGCGTATGCCGCAGGGCTACGACACGGTGCTCGGTGAAGACGGCAGCGGCTTGTCCGGTGGTCAGAAGCAACGCGTCGCCCTGGCCCGTGCCCTTTACGGCAACCCGAGCCTGGTAGTGCTGGATGAACCGAACTCCAACCTTGACACCGTCGGCGAAGCGGCGTTGGCCAGCGCGATCGTTCACATGAAGGCTCGGGGCACCACTGTGATTCTGGTTACTCATCGGTCCTCGGCACTCGCTCAGGCAGACAAATTGCTGGTGCTCAATGATGGACGTTTACAGGCCTTCGGCCACAGCCAGGACGTGCTTAAAGCGTTATCCGGCGCTCAGGAACACACACGAGAAAAACCTGCGCAAGCACCGGGTGGGCTCAGCATGAGCCGCCAGTATCAGCCCACGACAAGGAATTCGGGTGTATGAGCAGCGCACGCATGAAGGCTGAAAACGAAGCCACGCTGGAACACGATTACATCGCCGAGCGTCCTGAACGCGACGCCCGTTTTTTTGCCCGGATGGGCTGGGTACTTGCCATCGTTGGGGCCGGCAGTTTTTTCACCTGGGCCAGCCTCGCGCCGCTTGATCAGGGTATTCCGGTGCAAGGCACGGTCGTGGTGTCGGGTAAACGCAAGGCTGTGCAATCGATGAGCAATGGCGTGGTCAGTCAGATTCTGGTGCGTGAGGGGCAGATGGTGAAGCAAGGCCAGCCGCTGTTCCAACTCGACCAGACCCAGGCTGCCGCCGATGTCGATTCGTTGCAAGCGCAGTACCGCATGGCGTGGGCCAGTGTCGCCCGATGGCAGAGCGAACGCGACAACCTCAAACAAGTGAATTTCCCCGCCGAGCTGAGCAACGAGGCGGACGCGCGGCTGTCGCTGGTGCTTGAAGGTCAGCGTCAATTGTTTAGCAGCCGCCGCGAAGCGTATTCCCGGGAGCAGGGCGCCCTGCGCGCCAACATCGAAGGGGCCAGCGCGCAACTGGCCGGCATGCGCCGCGCGCGCACGGACTTGAGCGCCCAAGCCAGCTCTCTGCAACAGCAATTGAGCAACCTTCAGCCCCTGGCCGACAGCGGCTACATCCCACGTAATCGGCTCATGGAATACCAGCGTCAGCTGTCGCAGATACAACAGCAACTGGCCGAGAATGCCGGGGAAAGCGGTCGGGTTGAGCAGGGCATCCTCGAATCCAGACTCAAGCTGCAACAGCACATCGAGGAATACCAGAAAGAAGTCAGGAGCCAACTCGGCGACGCACAACTTAAAAGTGTGACCCTGAAGGAACAGCTGACTTCCGCCGGCTTCGATCTGCAACACCGCGAGATCATCGCCACCGCCGACGGTATCGCCGTCAACCTTGGGGTTCACACTGAAGGCGCCGTTGTCCGCCAGGGCGAAACCTTGCTGGAAATTGTGCCTCAGGGCACCCGGCTTGAGGTGGAGGGTCACCTGCCGGTTAACCTGATCGACAAAGTCGGCGCCCATCTGCCGGTGGACATCCTCTTTACCGCGTTCAACCAAAGCCGCACGCCAAGGGTCCCAGGGGAGGTCAGCCTGATCTCGGCGGACCAAATGGTCGACGAGAAAACCGGTGCGCCTTACTACGTGCTGCGCAGCAGCGTCAGTGATAAGGCCATGGAAAAGCTCAACGGCCTGGTAATCAAGCCGGGCATGCCGGCGGAAATGTTCGTGCGCACCGGCGAGCGTTCACTCCTCAACTATTTGTTCAAACCGCTGCTCGACCGGGCAGGCTCCGCGTTGACCGAGGAATAAGGATGTTCGGCTGTATGAATAAGCTTTCGATGCTTGCAGCGACGCTGGCGTTGCTGACCTGCAACAGTGTGATGGCCATGGGGCCGTTCGATGTTTACGAACAAGCGTTGCGCAACGATCCGGTGTTTCTGGGCGCCATCAAGGAACGCGATGCCGGCCTTGAAAATCGCATCATCGGCCGTGCCGGCCTGTTGCCCAAACTGGGATACAACTACAACAAGGGCCGCAACACGTCCAAGGTCACGTACCTCAACGATCGTGGGCAGAACCAGAGCGATGATCGCAACTACAGCAGTTACGGCTCGACCCTGACCCTGCAACAACCTTTGATCGACTACGAAGCATACGCGGCGTACCGCAAGGGCGTGGCGCAATCGCTGTTTGCCGACGAAGCGTTTCGTGGCAAGAGCCAGGAACTGCTGGTTCGGGTGTTGGAAAACTACACCAAGGCGTTGTTCGCTCAAGACCAGATCGATATTGCCCAGGCGAAGAAGAAAGCCTTCGAGCAACAGTTCCAGCAGAACGAACACATGTTTCGCCAAGGGGAAGGCACCCGCACCGACATTCTGGAGGCCGAGTCGCGTTATGAATTGGCCACGGCCGAGGAAATCGAGGCCAGGGACGAGCAGGACGCTGCGTTACGTGAGCTGGGCGCGCTGATTGGCGGGCCGGCGCTTAATATCGCCGACCTGACACCGCTGGAGGAACACTTCCAGACCTTCACCCTGCAACCGGCCAATTACGACACCTGGCACGAGATGGCGGTGGCTAACAACCCGAACCTGGCGTCCCAACGCCAGGCCGTGGAAGTGGCGCGTTATGAGGTCGAACGCAACCGTGCCGGGCACATGCCCAAAGTCAGCGCCTACGCCTCGGTGCGCCAGAACGAGTCGGAAAGTGGCAACACCTATAACCAGCGCTACGACACCAACACCATCGGCATCGAAGTCAACGTGCCGCTGTATGCCGGTGGCGGTGTATCGGCCGCGACGCGCCAGGCCAGTCGCAATATGGAGCAGGCCGAGTACGAATTGGACGGCAAGACCCGCGAAACACTGATCCAACTGCGTCGTCAGTTCAGCGCCTGCCTATCGGGCGTGAGCAAGCTGCGCGCCTATCAGAAAGCCCTGGTTTCCGCCGAGGCGTTGGTGATTTCGACCAAGCAAAGCATTCTCGGTGGTGAGCGAGTCAATCTGGATGCCTTGAATGCCGAGCAACAACTATTTACCACCCGCCGCGACCTGGCTCAGGCACGTTACGACTATTTGATGGCCTGGACCAAGTTGCATTACTACGCCGGGACCTTGAACGAACAGGACTTGGCCAGGGTTGACGAAGCGTTTGGCCAAAACCAGAGGACCAAAAGCCGATAACACGCTGCACGGCCCCCAGGATCGGGGGCCTAACACTCTAAAAACAAGAATGTGAGAAGACATGCACAAGGACGTACAGATCAAGCCGATTGCGGTCGGCACGCTATTGCTCCTGGTTTGCGCACTGCCGGGCGTGGCCACGGCTCACTATCAGGAAGCCGGCACCCTCGGCGATCCCGTCAGTTGGCGATCAGCAGAGTTTCAGCGTGATTGGGGCCTGGGCCGTATGCAGGCCGATCAGGCTTACGCCGCCGGTATCACCGGCAAAGGCGTGAAGATCGGCGCGCTCGACTCTGGCTTCGATGCCACTCATCCCGAGTTCGCCACTGACCGTTACCATCCGGTCATGGCCAGTGGCAGTTACGTCGATGGTTCGTCGTTTAACGTCGATGGCACCTTGAATGCCAATAACGACTCCCACGGCACGCACGTCAGCGGCACCCTCGGCGCCTCGCGCGATGGCAACGGCATGCACGGTGTGGCGTACAACGCGCAAATCTATGTGGGCAACACCAACAAGAACGACAGCTTCTTGTTCGGACCCAATCCCGATCCGCGTTATTTCCGTGCGGTGTACAACGCCCTCGCGGATGCGGGGGTGCGAGCGATCAACAACAGTTGGGGCAGTCAGCCGCCGGATGTCAGCTACCGGACCCTCGATGACTTGCAGGCGGCCTACGCGCAACACTTCAACAAAGGCACTTGGCTCGATGCTGCCGCTGACGTTTCGCGTCGCGGTGTGATCAACGTGTTCAGCGCGGGCAACAGCGGTTATCCGAATGCCAGCGTGCGCTCGGCCCTGCCGTATTTCACGCCGGACCTTGAAGGACACTGGCTGGCGGTGTCGGGGCTGGATCAAAGCAATCAGCAGAAGTACAACCAGTGCGGTATCGCCAAATACTGGTGCATCACCACGCCCGGCGCGAAGATTGATAGCACCATTGCGGGGGGCGGTTACGCGATCAAGTCCGGCACCTCAATGTCGGCGCCCCACGCCACCGGTGCCTTGGCATTGGTGATGGAGCGCTATCCGTACATGAATAATCAGCAAGCACTGCAAGTGCTGCTGACCACCGCGACCCAACTCGACGGTTCAATCACTGATGCGCCTAACACGCAGGTCGGCTGGGGCGTTGCCAATCTCGACCGGGCGATGCGCGGACCGGGGCAATTGCTTGGGTCTTTCGACGCTAACCTGGGGGCAGGGCAAAGTGATGTATGGAGCAATGGCATCAGCGACAAGGCACTGATCCAGCGCCAGGCCGAAGACCTCGCCGAACACAACGCCTGGCAACAGACCTTGAAAAACAAAGGCTGGGAGAACGGTGTCCCGGTCGGTGCCAGCCAGCAGGATCAGACCGACTATGCCGTGGGCATGGCACGTGATGCGGCAGCGGCCACTCGGGTTTACCAAGGCAGCTTGATCAAGTCGGGTGCCGGACGGCTGATGCTGACGGGCGACAACACCTTTCGCGGACCGACCACGGTCAATGGCGGCCTGCTGTCAGTCAACGGTTCACTGGCGTCCACGGTGATCGTCAATGAAAGCGCAACGCTGGGCGGCTCCGGCCGCATCGGCGCGCTGATCGCGAACGCGGGCGCCACCGTGGCGCCAGGCAACTCCATCGGCACCTTGCAGGTTAGTGGCGACGTCACGTTTGCGCCGGGCTCAACCTACGCCGTGGAGCTGTCGCCCACCCGCAGCGACCGTATCGTTGCAGGCGGCGCCGCCACAATCAATGGCGCCACGGTGAGCCTGTCCCTGGAAAACAGCCCGACCGTGCTCAGCCCCCAACAAGTGCAAAGCCTGCTCGGTCATCAGTACAACATTCTGCAAGCCGCGGGCGGTATTCAGGGGCAGTTCGGGACTGTGTTGCCGAACTACCTGTTCATTGGCGGCAGTCTGGATTACTCGGCGAACAGCGTTGCGCTGAGTGTGGTGCGCAACGCCACGAGCTTCGCCAGCGTTGGCCAAACGCCCAACCAGCGTGCCGTGGCCAACGCCGTGGAAGGGTTAGGGGCGGGGAACGCTCTTTTCGAAAGCCTGCTGCTGTCGCCCACCGCCCGTTCCGCACAGCAGGCGTTCCAACAGTTGTCAGGGGAAATCTATCCAGCATTGAACTCGGTGTTGATCAACGACACCCGTTACCTGCGCGATGCGGTGGGTGAGCGTCTCAATGATGCACAAGGCACTCAAAGCAACGGCTGGGTCAAAGCCCTCGGAGCGTGGGGCAAGACCGATGAGCAAAATGACAGCGCCAGCTACACGACCTCGATTGGCGGCCTGTTAGCCGGTGTCGACGGTGCGGTGGATGAGCAAACCCGACTCGGCCTGGTCATTGGCTATAGCGACAGTGCGGTCAATATGGGGTCGCGAATGCACTCATCGGCACAGGTCGACAGTTATCACCTGGGGGCCTATGCCGGCCATGAACTGGGCGCATGGCGCTTGAGCGCCGGCGGTGCGTACAGCTGGCATCGCGCCAATGTCAAACGTGACCTGCAATACGCCGACGTCAGCGCCAGACAAAACGCCAAAGTCGATGCCGCCACCACTCAAGTGTTTGGCGAAGCGGCCTATAGCCTGAACCTGCAACCGTTGTTACTGGAACCCTTCGCCAATCTGGCCTACGTGCATCTCGACAGCGCCGGGTTCACCGAAACGGGTGACGCGGGCGCTTTGCAACGCCATGACGATCAACGCGACGCGGTGCTCGGCACCTTGGGCTTACGGGCACTGAAAACCGTCAATCTGTCCAGCCGGCAGTCACTGGACCTGAGCGCCAGCCTCGGCTGGCAGCACAACCTGAACACTATCGACGCTGAACAACACTTGGTATTCGCTAACGGCAGTGCGCCATTCGCGGTGCAAAGCTCACCGCTGGTACGCGACGCGGCACTGCTCAATACGCGCGCTAGCCTGGCCTTGAGCCGGGATATTCGCTTGAACGTGGATTACGCCGGCCAACTGGCCAGCCGCGAGAAAAGCCATGGCCTCGGTCTGAGTCTCAACTGGCAGTTCTAGCGCGGTCATTTTCACTGCCACGGATTTTGGCAACACAACTAAGGATGGTCGTTGGATGGACGTTAAAAACAACAACAATTCGCTCGCACAAACGGGCAGCGCTTTTACCTGGAAACCCCCCAGCCGTGCCTTGCTCTGCGCTATGGCCATGTGGGGCACCGCCGAGGCCGCGCCTTACGTGGAAAGCGGAAAAATCGGTGACCCTAACAGTTGGCGCAGTGCCGAGTTCAATGCCGATTGGGGCGTGGGCGCCATCAACGCCCAAGACGCCTACGCCGCCGGCTACACCGGCAAAGGCATCAAACTGGGCATCTTCGACCAACCGGTCTACGCCGCGCACCCAGAGTTTTCCGGCACCCAAAAAGTCATTAACTTGGTCACCAGCGGAATTCGCGAATACACCGACCCCTATATCCCGGTCAAAGCCGGGGATGCGTTTCGTTATGACGGAGCGCCTTCGGTGGGCTCCAATGGCAAGCTCGGCGCCCACGGCACCCACGTCGGTGGGATCGCCGCCGGTAGCCGCGATGGCGGGCCCATGCATGGGGTGGCTTTCGCTGCGCAGATCATCAGTGCCGACAACGGCGACCCTGGCCCGGAGGACGGCATTATTCGCGGTAACGATGGCGCCGTGTACAAAGCGGGATGGGATGCCTTGATCGCCAGCGGTGCCCGTGTCATCAACAACAGTTGGGGGATCGGTATCACCGATCGCTTTACCTTGGGCGGCCGTAACCCGGCCTATCCGAATTTCACCGTGCAGGACGCGCAGTTGCAATTCAATGAGATCCGCCCGCTGCTGGGGACCAAACCGGGTGGGGCCTATGACGGCGCCATTGCCGCCGCCCGAAGCGGTATCGTGACGATCTTCGCCGCGGGTAACGACTACAACCTCAATAACCCCGACGCCATCGCAGGCTTGGGGTACTTCGTGCCACAAATTGCGCCCAACTGGGTCACCGTGGCAGCGCTGCAACAAAACCCTGATCTCACCAGCAGCAACCTCTACACCATCAGCACGTTCTCTTCGCGCTGTGGCTACACGGCGAGTTTTTGTGTGGCCGCTCCGGGCAGCAAAATCTACAGCTCAATCATCAGTGGCACCAACGCCCAGGACCTGACCACCGGCTACGCCAACTACAACGGTACGTCAATGGCGGCACCCCACGTTGCCGGTTCCATGGCGGTGCTCATGGAGCGCTTTCCGTACATGACCGGGGCTCAGGTGGCTAGCGTGTTGCGCACGACGGCCACCGACCTCGGCGCCCCTGGCATCGATGAGCTGTACGGTTGGGGCATGATCAATTTACGCAAGGGTATCGACGGTCCAGCGATGCTGGTGACTGAGCAAGATATCCCCCAGGCGCTGCGCATCGAGGGTGCTTATGGCGCTAGCCAGTTTGTCGCCGACTTGCCGGGCATCGGCGCCGTCATCGACGCCGGTAAACCCACGGAACGGGTGTGCAACGACGTGCAGTGTGGGCTCGACGTTTGGCGCAACGATATTTCCGGGCATGGCGGCCTGACCAAGCAAGGGATCGGCACGCTGGTGCTGACGGGCGCCAACACGTATGCGGGCCCGACGCTGGTGAATCAGGGCCGGCTGGCCATCAACGGTTCGCTGCTGTCGGCGGTTACGGTCAATGACAGCGGCATTCTCGGGGGCAACGGTCGTATCGGCGCATTGACGGCGAAGAGTGGCGGCACCGTGGCCCCCGGCAACTCAATCGGCACTTTGCGGGTGACCGGCGATGTCATCTTCGAACCCGGCTCGACGTATGCCGTCGAACTGTCACCCAGCAGCAGCGATCAGATCATTGCTGGCGGCAAAGCGCTCATCGACGGCGCGACCGTGAGCCTGTCCCTGGAAAATAGCCCAACGCTGCTGACCACGGCAGAAGCTAAAACGCTGCTCGGCCATTCTTACAACATTCTGCAAGCGGCTGGCGGTATTCAAGGCCAGTTCGGCGCGGTGGTGCCGAATTACCTGTTCATTGGCGGTAGCCTGGATTACTCGGCCAACGGCATTCAACTGGTGGTTGAACGTAACTTGACCTCGTTCACCAGTGCCGGCCTGACCCCGAATCAACGCGCCGTGGCGGCCGCAGCCGAACAACTGGGGGCCGGCAATGCGCTGTACGAAAGCCTGCTGCTGTCGCCGACAGCAGCGGTCGCGCAGCAAGCCTTCCAGCAACTGTCCGGTGAAATTCACCCGGCCATCACCACACTGTTGATCAACGACAGTCGCTACTTGCGTGATGCGGTCGGTGAGCGTTTGCGCGAGCGTGATGTGTTTGACGCCGCCCCTGGCAACGACCCAAACAACGCGTGGGTCAAAGTGCTGGGCGCCTGGGGCAAAAGCGAGGGTGGTCATGCCAACGCCAGCGCTATCAACTCCATCAGTGGGTTGCTGGCCGGTGCTGACGCGTTGATCACTGAAGATACCCGCTTGGGTTTCGTTACCGGTTATAGCGACAGTTCTTTGAGTATGGGCGACGGTACGCACTCGTCGGCCTCTGTCGACAGCTACCACTTGGGAGCGTATCTGGGGCATGCAGTTGATGCCCTGCGCCTGAGCGTCGGCGGGGCTTACAGCTGGCATCGCGCGGATGTGAAGCGTGAACTGCAATTCGGTGACGTCAGCGGCCAGCAGAAAACCAAGCGTGATGCGACGACCGCGCAACTGTTCACCGAAGCGGCGTATCGGCTGAACGTGCAGCCGTTGACTCTGGAGCCCTTCGGCAACCTGGCTTACGTGCATGTGAACAGCGACGGCTTCACCGAGAAGGGCGATGCCGCTGCGCTCAGGGGCAGCGAAGACAATCGCGACGCGGTGTTATCGACACTTGGCCTGCGGGCGGGCAAAACGATTGTGCTGTCCGATCAGCAAAAACTGGAGCTGTCCGGCAGCTTTGGCTGGCAGCACAACCTGAGTAACACCCGTTCCGAAGATCACTTGGCCTTCGTCAACGGCAACACCGGGTTCAGCGTGCAGAGTGTGTCCCTGGACCGCAACGCCGCCGTCATCGGCGCACGGGCGGGATTGGCCTTGGCACGCGACATCCGCTTGAACCTGGATTACAACGGGCTGCTCGGTTCCAACCAGAAAGACCACGGTGTGGGCCTGACCCTGGACTGGCAGTTCTGACTTGACGCAAAGGATGCAAAGCATGGGACTGTTTGATTACAAAAACGCCGGCAGTGCGGCCGGCAAAGCGCTGTACAGCGATGCCATCGCGCTGACGCTTTACGCTTACGCTCCCACGGACCAACCCTTGCCGGCGACCGGGTGGGCGCCGATTGGCGCGAAAGCGCTGGGTTACCAAGGCAAGGTCGGTGCGCAAGGTACTTTCTTCGGCGAGAAGGACGGGTTTACCAGCGCCGAAGCCGAAGTCCTCGGCAAATATGACGCCGCCGGCAAGCTGATCGGCCTCGGCGTAGCCTTCCGTGGGACCGGTGGCCTGGGTTACAGCGACACTTTTGGCGACCTGAAAAACAACCTGCTGGCCGCGGTCGGTCCCGTGGACTACGCAACGAACTACAGCAAAAACGCCTTCGACAGTTTGCTCAAAGACGTCGCCGCGTTCGCCATCGCCCATGGTCTGAGCGCCACGGACGTGCTGATCAGCGGTCATAGCCTCGGCGGGCTTGGGGTCAACAGCCTCGCGCAACTGAGCGGCACCCACTGGGGTGGCTTCTTCAAAGACGCCAACTACGTGGCGTTCGCCTCGCCGACCCAAAGCAGCACGGGTCACAACGTGCTCAACATAGGCTACGAAAACGATCCGGTGTTTCGCGCACTCGACGGCAGCACCTTTAGCCATGCGTCCTTGGGCAAACACGACGCTCATCAGGCGTCGGCGACCAACAACATCGTCAACTTCAACGATCACTACGCATCCACTGCACAGAACCTGGTGCCGTTCAGCATCCTCAACCCGCTGAGCTGGTCAGCCCACGGCTCGCTGGGCTATGACGACGGGTTGAACCGGGTGATTGACTCGCGTTTCTACGACCTCACCAACAAAGACTCGACCGTCATCGTTTCCAACCTCACCGAGTCGTCGCGAAGCAAAACCTGGGTCGAGGACTTGGGCCGCAGCGGCGAACCGCACACCGGCACCACGTTCATCATTGGCACCGACAGCAACGACTTGCTCAAAGGTGGCGCCGGTAATGATTTTCTTGAAGGCCGGGACGGTAACGACCGGTTCCGCGATGACGGTGGCTACAACATTTTGCTCGGCGGCAAGGGCAGCAACACCTTCGAACTGCAAAAACCGTTGCAGAATTTCAGTATTGCCAATGACGGCGATGGCACGCTTTACGTGCGTGACGCCTACGGCGGTATCAGCCTGACCCGAGACATCGGCGCACTGGTGAGCAAGGAGTCGAGCGGCTGGTGGGGCATGAGCAGCAAGGAGATCACCTACACCGTCAGCGCCAACGGTTTACTCAACGGTAGCGAACTGACCCACTACAACTACTCGCTCAATGGTGATGCCTATGGCAACACCTTGACGGCCACTGGCGACGGTGACTGGCTGTTCGGCAACGCCGGTGACGATCTGCTGCGCAGCGACAAGAGCCATGTCACCTTCGTTGGCGGCGCCGGCAATGACGTGATGTATGCCTCGGGCGGCAACAACACGTTCCTGTTCAGCGGTGCCTTTGGTTTCGACGCGATCAATGGCTATCAGGGCAGCGACAAGCTGGTGTTCATGGGTGTCCAGGGCGCAGGGCAGGGCTACGACTACAAACAACATGCTTCACAGTCGGGCCATGACACGGTGCTCAGTGTGGGCGATTTCGCAGTGACCCTGGTCGGGGTCGGGCTGGATAACCTGTCCACTTCAAACATCACGTTCGCGTAACAAAAGCTGCACGTACTGAATGCTCCGGGGCGCCTCGTCAGTGAGGTGTCCTGGTTGTGAGCTATCTCTGACAATTCCAACAAAGAGAGAGGCGATACCCAATGGGTGTGTACGACTACAAACACTTCGGCACAGCAGATTCCAAGGCATTGTTTACCGACGCCATGGCGATCACGCTGTATGCCTATCACAACCTCGATAACGGTTTTGCCAGCGGTTATCAGCACAACGGTTTCGGCCTCGGGCTACCGGCAACGCTGGTCACCGCGCTGATTGGCGGCACCGACTCGCAGGGCGTCATCCCCGGCGTTCCGTGGAACCCCGATTCTGAAAAACTCGCACTCGATGCGGTGAAAAAGGCCGGCTGGACGCCCATCACGGCTTCACAGTTGGGCTATGACGGCAAGACTGACGCAAGGGGAACCTTCTACGGCGAGAAGGCCGGGTTTACCAGCGCTCAGGTCGAGATTCTCGGCAAGTACGACGCCCAGGGTCATCTCACTGAAATCGGCATTGCCTTTCGTGGCACCAGCGGCCCTCGGGAAATCCAGATCAGCGATTCGATCGGCGACATCATCAACGATCTGTTGGCCGCTTTGGGGCCCAAGGACTACGCGAAAAATTACGTTGGTGAAGCGTTCGGCAAACTACTGGGTAACGTCGCCGCGTTTGCCAGCGCCAATGGCCTGTCGGGCAAGGACGTATTGGTCAGTGGCCACAGCCTTGGCGGGCTGGCGGTCAATAGCCTGGCGGACTTGAGCACGGGTAAATGGTCGGGGTTCTACAAGGACTCCAACTACATTGCCTATGCTTCACCGACCCAAAGCAGCACCGACAAAGTGCTTAATGTCGGTTACGAAAACGATCCGGTATTTCGCGCCCTCGACGGCTCGACGTTCAACCTGGCGTCAGTGGGCGTACACGATGCCCCCAAAGAGTCGGCCACCGACAACATCGTCAGTTTCAACGATCATTACGCTTCGACGGCGTGGAATGTCCTGCCGTTTTCCATCCTCAACGTTCCGACCTGGATTTCGCATTTGCCGACGGCTTACGGCGACGGCATGAACAGGATCATTGGATCAACGTTCTACGACCTGACCAGCAAAGATTCGACCCTCATCGTCGCCAATCTCTCGGATCCCGCGCGCGCCACTACCTGGGTACAGGACCTCAATCGTAACGCTGAAGCCCACAAGGGCAGCACGTTCATCATCGGCAGCGACAGCAACGACCTGATCCAGGGCGGCACGGGCAACGATTATCTGGAAGGCCGCGATGGCGACGACACCTTCCGCGACGGTGGTGGCTACAACATCATCCTGGGCGGCAAGGGCAACAACGTGCTGGACCTGCAGCAGTCGGTGAAAAACTTCGACTTTGCCAATGATGGCGCCGGCAATCTGTATGTGCGCGATGCGAATGGCGGCATCAGCATCACCCGCGACATCGGCAGCATCATCACCAAGGAGCCCGGATTTCTCTGGGGAATATTCAAAGGGGATGTGACCCACAGTGTCACCGCCGAAGGCCTCAAAGTGGGTAACAACCTAACGTCATACGCCTCGACGGTCAAAGGCGGGGTAGGGGCCGATACGCTGAAGGCTCATGCAGGAGGCGACTGGTTGTTTGGCCTGGACGGCGATGATCACTTGATCGGCGGCAAGGGCAACGACGTGTTTGTCGGCGGCGCTGGAAACGACCTGATGGAATCGGGCGGCGGGATCAATACCTTTCTGTTCAACGGAGCCTTTGGCCAAGACCGAATTGTCGGCTATCAGGCCAGTGACAAACTGGTGTTTATCGGGGTCCAGGGCGTGACGCCAAATGACGACTACCGAGCCCATGCGACAACGGTCGGGCACGACACGGTGCTTACGTTTGGCCACGACTCGGTAACGCTGGTCGGGGTGGGGCTCAGCAGCGTGTCGGGTTCAGGAATTGTGATCGCCTGAACATCTTGTGGCGCCGGCAAGGACCTCTTCACAAGCCAGGCCGCTCCCATGGTTGTTGATCCAGCGGGGGAGCGAGTCTGCTTGGGAAGAATGATAAACCGGTAATACGGTGACTTGCTGGCCACTCTTTGACTCCAATCCCTGCACCCGCAGGAACTGGCACTAAAGCATCAGCCCGCGTTTGCGTTATGTCTATTGCGCACACGCGGCATGCCGCCATTGAACACAGGAGATTCAAAACAGTGAGTAACAGCAAGCGTTTTGCTTTGGGAATGGTTTTAGCCGTGTTATCGGCAAACGCCGCTGCAGAACTGCCTCAGCATTCGATTTTGAGCCGTTATGGCATGACCCCGGATGAACTGCCAAAGCCGTCAGCGGCAGCCCTACTCAAACCCATCGAAGAGAAAAGTCTCTTTCAGCTTCAGCCTGAACAGCCTTGGGCGAACATTCGTCTCGGTGACGGGAAAAAGCCTGAAGTGACCGGCAACATCAGTATCGACCATTCGGTGCAGCAGGAATTTGAGCGTTGCCAAAGACTGCGTGACGAAATGCTCAAGCGCGGCGAGCGCTATAGCGTCTGTGATACCGGCATTCCAGGAATGCCCTGATTTTGCCGTGAGTGTGTAAGGCCTCTTCACGGGCAGGCCCGCTTCCACATTAGGCCGCGACTCAGTGTGGAAGCGAGTCTGCCCTCTATGAGCGATAGCGCGGTCGTTAGTCTTCCTTGCGCACTGTTGCTACATCGTTGCCATTGACCCTGACCTTCGCTCCGGAAATATCCTCGAATTCATAGAAGCCGTCCTTGGTCTTGGTTTTCGGCATGTCTTTGGTCAAATATTGGGTGCCGTTCTGCAAAGTCACCACCGTGGGTGTCGAGCAACCGGCCAGGGCCAGGAACGCCGCTACCGCGACAGGCAAGCCCAGAGTCTTGATATTCATGTACACCTCTCATCATTTTCTAAAATAGGCGACCGGCTCGATGGGGGCGGGTCGTTAACTCAGTGGTATGCCGATTGGTGCGACGGATCGACGAAAAGTTCGATCACCCGGCAAAATTGGCTTAATCAGTTCGCCGCCCATCCTTTTCCATTTGCAACGGGCAGGGCGTAGCTGGTATCTGTACGCATATCCAGTATTCGCTTGCCATGGCCCTTTTTTCTGTGACTGAAAACCCGCTCGACGATCCGTTCTACTACTTGAACAACTTCATGCAAGTGCTTGATTGGCTTGAACATCGCTACGCCGATGTATTGAACAGTGACGAGCAGGACTTCATTCGTGAGTTCAACCAGTTGCCCCGCGAGTCCCGGGCGCTGCTGGTGCGAATGGTCATGCGCAAGGGCTTGCACTTCAGGGCCAGCAAGTTGAAGTACCTCGAGATCGGCGACATTGCCAGTGCGGCTGGGCCATTACTGGCGCTGGGCTGGATCGATGAGCAATCGCCGCTGTCCATCGAATCGTTGTTCGACGTGTTGCTCAAAGCAGAAATTCTCCAGTGCCTGAGTCATGCCATCGCTCAGCCTAAAGGCAAAAAAGCCGACTGGCTCGGGCCACTGAGCGAGCAGTTTACCGAGGCTCGCAGCTTACGACAGTGGAGCCCGCAACTGGATGACCGGCTGTTTAGTCTGACCACCATGGCCCTGATTGACCGCCTGCGCTTGATGTTTTTCGGCAACCTTTACCAGGACTGGTCCGAGTTCGTGCTGGCCGACCTGGGTATTTTTAGCTACGAGAAAGTCGAGTTTTGTGCCGCGTCACGTGGCCTGCGCTGCCGCGAGGACGTGGACGCCGGTGTGTTCCTGCATGAGTGTCAGCAGCGCTTCGAGTCGGGTGAGCCGGTCGCGGACATCGTCGCAGACATCAACGCACTGAACCTGGACAACCCTTGGTTACAACGACGCCGGGGCAAGCTGTTGTTTCAAATCGCACAACAGTGCGAACGCCTTGGCGATTTCCCCGGCGCCCTGAGCATTTACCGCGACTGCGCTTACCCCGGCGCCCGCCAGCGGCGAATTCGTGTGCTGGAGCGCTGTGGTGAATATGCGTTGGCCATGCAACTGGCGGTAGACGCTGAGCAATCCCCGGAAAGCGCGGCCGAGCAGCAGCATTTACTGCGTGTACTGCCAAGGCTTCGACGCAAACTGGGCGGCGCACCGATGAAACGGGCAAGCCCTCGGCCAATGTTGCGCCTGGACGTGCAGTTATCCAGGACCGATCCTGCGCGCTCGGTGGAGTATTACGTTCAGGCACACCTGGCAGAGGCTTCGGCGCCCGTGCATTACGTTGAGAACAGTCTGATCAACTCGCTGTTCGGGCTGCTGTGCTGGCCGGCTATTTTCGCGCCGTTACCGGGGGCTTTTTTCCACCCGTTCCAGCGCGGGCCGGTGGACTTGCTCCATGAGGACTTTCACAGCCGCCGCGCGGAACTGTTCCAGGCCTGCCTGGGCGAACTCGACGACGGGCGTTATGTGCAAACGATTACTGAACGCTACGTGACGAAGTGGGGGGTGCAGTCGCCCTTTGTCTTCTGGGGTGCGTTGACCGAAGAGTTGCTGGCTCAGGCGCTGGACTGCCTGCCCGCTGACCACCTCAAGCGCTGGTTCAATCGCCTGTTGCTGGACATCAAGGCCAATCGCACCGGCATGCCGGACCTGATCCAGTTCTGGCCGCACGACAAAACCTACCGCATGATCGAGGTCAAAGGTCCTGGCGATCGCCTGCAAGACAACCAACTGCGTTGGCTGGAGTTCTGCCATGAGCATCAGATGCCGATTGCCGTCTGCTATGTGCAATGGGCGGACCACACGTGAGCTATCGCATTGCTGTTCGGGCGTTGTGCGAGTTCACCGCCAAGGTCGGCGACCTCGACCTGCGCTTCACGCCCTCGCCGACGGCACTGGAAGGGATTGTCGGCCATCGAACGGTGGCCTCACGGCGCAGTGATCATTACCAAAGCGAAGTGGCGCTGGAGGGGCAGTTTCAAACGTTGAGCGTCAAAGGCCGGGCTGACGGTTACGACCCGCAGCAAAACTGCCTGGAGGAAATCAAAACTTACCGCGGTGACCTGAGTCAGCAACCGGCCAACCATCGCCTGTTGCACTGGGCGCAGGCGAAGATATACGGCTGGCTGATGTGCCAGAAATTGCAGGTGTCGCAGATCAACCTGGCGTTGGTGTATTTCGATATCGTCAGTGAAAAGGAAACCTGCCTGATTGAATCGCACAGTGCCGTGGACCTTGAGCTGTTCTTCGAACAGCATTGCCGGTTTTTTCTGCACTGGGCTGAGCAGGAAATGGTCCATCGAGAAGGGCGCAATCAAGCGGCACGGCAGTTGGCGTTTCCGCATGCCGACTTTCGTCCGGGCCAGCGCCATCTGGCCGAATCAGTATTCAAGGCCGTGAGTACCGGGCGTTGTCTGATGGTCCAAGCCCCGACCGGCATTGGCAAGACCATCGGCACGTTGTTTCCGATGCTCAAAGCCCTCGGTCCGCAGCAACTGGACAAGGTGTTCTTCCTCACGGCGAAAACCCCGGGACGCAAACTGGCGCTGGACGCCGCGCAGGTGATTATCGACAGCGCCGACGCGCCACCGTTGCGAGTGCTGGAGATGATCGCCCGGGACAAGGCCTGCGAACACCCGGACAAGGCTTGTCACGGTGAGTCCTGCCCGTTGGCACTAGGTTTTTATGATCGCTTGCCCGCCGCCCGCCAAGCCGCCAGCCAGTTAACTCTGCTAAACCAAAGCGCGCTGCGCGACGTCGCGCTGAAACACGCGGTATGCCCCTATTACCTGAGCCAGGAAATGGCGCGATGGGCAGACGTGGTGATTGCCGACTACAACTATTACTTCGATTTCAGCGCGTTGCTGTTCGCACTGGCCCAGGCCAACCAATGGAACGTCGCAGTGCTGGTGGACGAAGCCCACAACCTCGTGGAACGCGGCCGGCAGATGTACAGCGCGAGCCTGGACCAGGCGACCTTGAATGCGGTGCGCAAAACCGCCCCTGAAGCCCTGAAGAAATCGTTGCAACGGATCAATCGTGAGTGGAATGCGTTGCAGGCCCCGCAACTTGGCGCGTATCAGGCCTATGACAAGCCGCCCGAAAAGCTGTTGCAGGCCCTGTCGTTGTGCAGCGCCAGCATCGGCGACTACCTCAACGATCATCCCCAAGGCCTGGACAGCGATTTACAGGGGTTTTATTTCGAGATTCTGCAATTCAGTCGGGTGGCCGAGTTGTTCGATGAGCAGTTTCTGTTCGACATCAGCAAGCGCGACCTCGACCGCAAGCGCCCCCTGTCACAGCTGTGTCTACGCAACGTGGTGCCTGCTGGTTTCATTCGCCCACGCCTGACGGCTGCGCGCAGCACCGTGCTGTTTTCCGCCACGCTGAGCCCACGGCATTATTACGCCGACCTGTTGGGCACCCCGGCCAACACGGTATGGATTGACGTTGAGTCGCCATTTCAGGCTGACCAGTTGCAGGTACACATCGTCAACCAGATATCGACACGTTTCGTCCACCGTCAGACGTCCCTCGCGCCCATCGTCGAACTGATCGCGCGCCAATTCGCACGGCGACCCGGCAATTACCTGGCATTTTTCAGCAGTTTTGATTATTTGCAGCAAGTGGCGCAGTTATTGGTTGAAACACACCCGCACATTCCCCAGTGGTCACAATCCAGGGGGATGGCGGAAGGACAGCGCCAAGCGTTTCTCGATCAGTTCACCGCTGACAGTCAGGGCGTTGGTTTTGCGGTACTGGGCGGGGCTTTTGGCGAAGGCATCGATTTACCCGGCGCACGCTTGATCGGCGCTTTTATTGCCACCCTGGGGTTGGCGCAGCTCAATCCGGTCAACGAACAGTTGAAACAGCGTATGGCCGCGATGTTCGGCGCCGGCTATGACTACACCTACCTGTTTCCTGGCGTACAGAAGGTGGTACAAGCAGCGGGAAGGGTGATCCGAACCCAGCAGGATCAAGGGGTGGTGATGCTGATCGACGACCGTTTTGGCGAGCACAAGGTCCGGCAATTACTGCCGAGCTGGTGGTCGGTTGAAACCGGGCAGGGCAGTCACTCGCGCTGACGCTTTTGCCCCCCAGTGGCGGTCACTGGTCAGCACTTCAGCGTTTGCAGCTGAACTTGTCAGAGCAAGGTTCTTCTAAAAATTCTCTGCCCTTTTGTGTGAACCCCGTGCCCAGAATACTGACCGAGCCAACGGCTGAAGAAACGCTAAGTGAACACAACGCCAAAATGTTTGGCTCACCCAAGGAACGTCTGGATTTCTACCGCCGGGAAATCCAGTACGAAACCAGCATCCTGGCCAATCGCACGGATGCTTACTTGGCAGCACAGTCATTTTTAGTGATTGCCTTCGCGTCTTGCATGGCCAACCTCAACCCTGAGTGGGGCAAGCTGTTCACTATCGTCGTGCCACCGTTTTTGGCGCTGCTGGGGCTGCTCAGTTCGCTGAATGCGTGGCCGGGGATTCGCGCCGCTTACGACATCATCGATCACTGGCATTTCAAGCAGAGTGAATTGCTGCGCAGCGAACCGTTGATGGGGCTCGCTTATGACGAGTCGCCGCTGTTTTGCGAAACAGAATCGAGCCACAAAGGTTATCGCAAGTCGCTGTTATTTTCCGTGCGCACGCCGTGGATCTTTGCCGTGTTCTGGATGTTGCTGGGCAGCTACTCGTTTTACATCCAAGTCACCAACCCCGGTTCCTGACAGCCACTTTCAGCGAATCATTTATATCCGCACGGCGGCTGCCGGCACCGGGTCGGCGGGCCTCAGGATCGAGCCAATCAACCGTTTCGCGTGAGCAACGCGGCCTCCATCCGTTTGATTCCTTCCTCCAGCAACGCCCGCGGGCAGCCAAAGTTCAGGCGCACAAACTGCTGGCTGTGATCGCCGAAGTCCAGTCCGGCGCTCAACCCCACTTTCGCCTGCTCAAGAAAGAACTGCTGGGGATTGTCCAGCCCCAACGCCGAGCAATCGAGCCAGGCCAGATAAGTACCTTGAGGCACCTTCAGGGTCACGCCCGACAGTCGCGTGCGAACCGCGTCTACCAGGTAATCACGGTTATTTTGCAGGTACGCCATCAACCTCGTCAGCCAAGGGCCACCCTCGCTATAGGCGACGCGTGTGGCTTCAAGGCCCAACGGGTTAACGCTATCGACCATGCCGGAGCGGGCATTATTGACGCGCATCAACAGCGCCGGGTCTTGAATAATCATGAACGAGGTCTTCAGCCCAGCGATGTTGTAGGCCTTGCTCGCCGACATCAGTGTGAGGGTGCGTTGGGCAATTTCGGGACTCAACGAGGCTGTGGGAATGTGTACGCGACCGTCAAAGCAGAGTTCGGCGTGGATTTCGTCGGAGATGATCCACGCGTCCTGCTCCAAACAGATATCGGCCACCGCTTGCAACTCTTCCCGCGGGAAGACTTTGCCCAGCGGGTTATGCGGGTTACTCAGCAGCAACGCGCCGCCACCGGTCAAGGATTCGCGCAGTGCGTCGAGCGGCGTGGCATAGGTGCCATCAGCCTGTGTGACGAACTCCAGCTCGACTTTGTTCAGCCCCCAATGGCCCGGAGCATGGCGCAACGGTGGGTAGTTCGGGGTTTGTACGACAACGTTTTGAGTGGGCTTGACCAGCGCGTGCAAGGCCATGTTGAAGCCGGGTTCAACCCCCGGCAGGAAGATCAGTTCCTGGGGTTGAACGCGCCAGGCGTATTTGTTCCAGAGATCGGCCACGATCGCGTCGCGCAAGGTGTCTTGGGCCACGCTGTAACCGAGCATCGGATGCTCCAGGCGTTTTTGCAGGGCCTGGATGATCACCGCAGGCGCGGCGAAATCCATGTCGGCAACCCACATCGGCAATACATCAGCCGGGTAGCGGCTCCATTTGGTGCTGCCGGTGGCGTGGCGGTCGAACACCTGATCGAAATCGGAAGTCATGCTCAGTCTCATAAAAGGCAGGGAGGGAATCCGGCGACCATGATAAGCGCCAATCCTGATGGACGCTAACGTGCTCGGGACCAGGCCGTCACCGCCGGCATTGCCAGCGTCTGCGCTTCCACCGGTCGGTTTCCGTCACGCGCACTGGCGCATTGGCTAGAGTTTGAGTGTCGACGGCCTTGCTGCCGTCAGCGTGTTTGTACAGAAAATCCGGCTAACGCGCCGGGTTCCACCTGAACAGGAGTGCACGATGGATCTCAGTCGTCGTCAATTCTTCAAGGTCGCGGGTATCGGCCTTGCAGGCTCTAGCCTTGGCGCGTTGGGCATGGCCCCGACGCTGGCCTTCGCCGAGCAAGTGCGTCATTTCAAACTCACGCACACCCATGAAACCCGCAACACCTGCCCATACTGCTCGGTCGGCTGCGGCTTGATCATGTACAGCCAGGGCGACACGGCGAAGAACGTCGCCCAAAACATCATCCACATTGAAGGTGACGCCGACCACCCGGTCAACCGCGGCACCCTTTGCCCCAAAGGGGCGGGACTACTGGATTTCATTCACAGCCCCGACCGCTTGCAGTACCCGCAGATGCGCAAGGCGGGCAGTACCGAATGGACTCGCGTGTCCTGGGATGAAGCGCTGGACCGCGTCGCCGACCTGATGAAGGCTGACCGCGACGCCAATTTCGTTGAGAAAAATGCGCAGGGCCAGACAGTGAACCGCTGGCTGACCACCGGTTTTCTCGCAGCCTCGGCGGCGTCCAATGAAGCCGGCTACCTGACCCATAAAGTCATTCGCAGTCTCGGCATGCTGGGGTTCGATAACCAGGCGCGTGTCTGACACGGTCCGACGGTGGCAAGTCTTGCCCCGACGTATGGCCGTGGTGCCATGACCAATACCTGGACCGATATCGCCAACGCGAATCTGATCCTGGTGATGGGTGGCAACGCAGCAGAAGCGCACCCTTGTGGTTTCAAATGGGTGACCGAAGCCAAGGCGCACAATAAGGCGCGGCTGATCGTGGTCGATCCGCGATTCACCCGGACCGCGTCCGTGGCCGACTATTACGCACCGATTCGCACCGGCACCGACATCGCCTTCATGGGCGGTTTGATCAATTACCTGCTGACCGAAGACAAGATCCAGCACGAGTATGTGCGGGCCTATACCGACGTGTCGTTCATCGTCAAAGCCGGGTTCAGTTTCGAGGACGGCATTTTCAGCGGTTACGATGCGGCCAAACGCACCTACACCGACAAGTCCGGCTGGGGCTATGAAATGGGTGAGGACGGCTTTGCCAAAGTCGATCCAACCCTGCAAGACCCGCGCTGCGTCTACCAACTGATGAAGGTGCATTACAGCCGTTACCACATTGACCTGGCCAGCCAGATTTGCGGCATGCCCGTAGAAGCGATCCAAAAAATCTGGGAAGAAATCGCCACCTGCTCGCAACCGGGCAAGACCATGACGATTCTTTATGCCCTGGGCTGGACCCAGCATTCCATCGGCTCGCAGATCATCCGCAGCGCGGCGATGGTGCAGCTGCTGCTGGGTAACGTCGGGATGCCGGGCGGCGGGGTCAATGCCTTGCGCGGGCACTCCAATATTCAGGGCCTGACCGACCTTGGTTTGCTCTCCAACTCGTTGCCTGGTTACCTGACACTGGCCGGCGACGCTGAGCAGGATTACGACACGTACATCGCTAAACGTGCGCTCAAACCGTTGCGGCCGGGGCAGCTGTCTTACTGGCAAAACTACGGCAAGTTCCACGTCAGCCTGATGAAAGCCTGGTATGGCGCCAACGCCACGGCAGACAACCACTGGGCCTACGACTACCTGCCGAAGCTCGACATTCCCAGCTACGACATCCTGAAAATGTTCGACTTGATGGGGCAGGGCAAGGTCAACGGCTACCTGTGCCAGGGCTTCAACCCGATCGCCGCGCTGCCGGACAAAAACCGGGTAATGGCGGCGTTGGCGAAGCTCAAATGGCTGGTGGTGATGGACCCACTGTCCACCGAAACTTCAGAGTTCTGGCGCAATGTCGGACCGTACAACGATGTGAAGTCCGCTGACATTCAGACCGAAGTCATCCGCCTGCCCACCACCTGTTTCGCCGAGGAAGACGGCTCGTTGGTTAACAGCAGCCGCTGGTTGCAATGGCACTGGAAAGGCGCCGACGGGCCGGGCGAATGCCGCACTGACGTGAGCATCATGAGCCAGCTATTCTTGCGCTTGCGCAAGCGTTACCAGGAAAAGGGCGGAGCGTTTGCCGATCCGATCCTGAAGTTGTCGTGGCCGTACAAAATCACCGACGAACCGTCGCCGGAGGAGCTGGCCAAGGAGATCAACGGCTACGCCATCACTGACTTTACCGACGCTGGCGGCACGGCAATCAAGGGCAACTCGCAACTGAGCGGCTTTGCACAACTCAAGGACGACGGCAGTACGGCGTCCGGTTGCTGGATTTTCTGTGGCAGCTGGACTGAAATGGGCAACCAGATGGCCCGCCGTGACAACAGCGACCCTTACGGCATGAAGCAACATTTGGGCTGGGCTTGGGCGTGGCCGATGAACCGGCGGATTCTCTACAATCGCGCCTCAGCGGACCCGCAAGGTAAACCGTGGGCCGAGAACAAACGCTTGGTGTGGTGGAACGGTAAGGTCTGGGGCGGCACAGACGTGCCGGACTATAAGGCCGACGTGCCACCGGAGGCCGGGATGAACCCGTTCATCATGAACCCCGAAGGCGTGGCCCGGTTCTTCGCCGTCGACAAAATGGCTGAAGGGCCGTTCCCTGAACACTATGAGCCGTTCGAAACGCCCATCGGCATCAACCCGCTGCACCCCAACAACAAGAAAGCCACCAGTAACCCGGCAGCGCGCATCTTCGATTCCGTCTGGGAAACCCTCGGTGTGGCCAAGGATTACCCCTACGCCGCCACCAGCTATCGGTTGACCGAGCATTTCCACTTCTGGAGCAAGCACTGCAAGCTCAATGCAATTGCCCAGCCTGAGCAGTTCGTCGAGATCGGCGAAGTGCTGGCCAAAGAGAAGGGCATCGTCGCCGGTGATCGGGTACGGGTCAGCAGCAAGCGTGGTTTTATCGAAGCGGTGGCGGTGGTGACCAAGCGGATTCGTCCCTTGCAGGTCAACGGCCAGGTCGTACACCACATCGGTATCCCGCTGCACTGGGGTTTTACCGGGCTGACGCGGCACGGCTACCTGACCAATACCCTGGTGCCGTTTCTCGGCGATGGCAACTCGCAGACCCCGGAATCCAAGTCATTCCTGGTTAACGTGGAGAAAGTCTAGATGGCCAGCCAAGACATCATTGCCCGTTCTGCCACCACCACCGTCCCGCCGTCGGTGCGCAACATCGAGGAAGTGGCCAAGCTGATCGACACCACCAAGTGCATCGGCTGCAAGGCCTGCCAGGTCGCCTGCTCGGAATGGAACGAGTTGCGTGACGACGTCGGCCATAACCTCGGCACCTATGACAACCCTCAAGACCTGAGCGCCGACACCTGGACGCTGATGCGCTTCACTGAGCATGAAACCGACGCCGGCAACCTTGAATGGCTGATCCGCAAGGACGGCTGCATGCACTGCGCTGAACCGGGTTGCCTGGCGGCGTGCCCCAGCCCAGGGGCGATCATCAAGCACGCCAACGGCATCGTCGATTTCGATCAGGACCATTGCATCGGCTGCGGCTATTGCATCACCGGCTGCCCGTTCAACATCCCGCGTATCTCCCAAAAGGATCACAAGGCTTACAAATGCACCCTCTGTTCGGACCGAGTGGCCGTTGGCCTCGAACCGGCATGCGTGAAGACCTGCCCGACCGGGGCCATCGTGTTCGGCACCAAGGAAGACATGAAAGAACACGCGGCCGAACGTATCGTCGATTTGAAAAGTCGTGGCTTCGAAAATGCCGGATTGTACGACCCGTTGGGCGTCGGCGGCACGCATGTGATGTACGTGCTGCACCATGCCGATACGCCTCAGCTGTACGCCGGTCTGGCGAAGGACCCGGCGATCAGTCCGCTGGTAGGCTTATGGAAAGGCGTGAGTAAACCTCTGGCGCTATTGGCCATGGGCGCGGCGGTGCTGGCCGGCTTCTTCCATTACGTGCGCATCGGGCCACAGCGGGTGGAAGAGGACGAGCAGTCGACAGTCAAGGACTCGACGGTCCATGAAGTCGATCCTGCGGTCCATACCTTCGATCCACGCGGGGAGGACAGGCCATGAGCCGTAAACCGATCCTTCGCTACACGTCCAACCAGCGCACCAACCATTGGCTGGTAGCCATCCTGTTTTTCATGGCCGCGCTTTCGGGGTTGGCGTTGTTTCATCCGGCGCTGTTCTGGTTCAGCAACCTGTTTGGCGGTGGGCCTTGGACGCGGATTTTGCATCCGTACATGGGCGTGGTGATGTTTGTGCTGTTCCTCGGGTTGGTGATCCGTTTTTGGCGCGCCAATTTCTTTATTCGCAACGATGGGCTGTGGCTCAAGCGCGTGGGGCGAGTCATCCGTAACGAGGAAGAGGGCGTGCCGCCCATCGGTAAGTACAACCCTGGGCAGAAGCTGCTGTTCTGGACGTTACTGGCTTGCATGTTGGCGTTGCTGTTCAGTGGGCTGGTGATCTGGCGTGCCTGGTTCAGTGTGTATTTCGGCATTACCACGATTCGCTGGGCCATTTTGCTGCACGCGCTCGCGGGGTTCGTGCTGGTGCTGAGCATCATCGTGCATATCTATGCCGGAATCTGGATCAAAGGCTCGGTCGGGGCTATGTTGCATGGCTGGGTCAGCCGCGCATGGGCCAGAAAACACCACGCACTCTGGTATCGAGACGTGACTCGGGACGAGACGCAGGACCGGCCAATCAGCAAGAAAGGAGGATGACTTGGCGACGATTCTTGAGCCTGGAGAAATAGAAGCCGCGGCAAGTTCACCGCCGTTTCTGCACCTGCCGCCGCGTAACCTGTTTACCTTGCGGGCATTACGGCTGGAGCGTTTGGCGGAGGGGCATCCGCTCGCCGACTACCTGCGCCTGGTCGCCGGCCTGTGTCATCTCCAGCAAAATCTGATGGATGCGCCGCCGGCAAACGTGATGCTCGATCCGGTGCGTCTTAAGCAGTGTCAGCAACACGGTTTACCGCCGTTTGCCGCTGACACGCTGGTGCGCGAGGACGCTTGGTTGCCGTACCTGCACGCTCTGTTACAGCGATATCAGCCGCCCGCGCAACCTGCGATCGAAAAAGCCGTGACGATGCTGCGCAATGCCAACGCCGGTCAACTCAAGGCGTGGGGTATATCGCTGGTCAGCGGTCAATACGCGCTGCTTCCGGCAGCGCTGGTGCCGTTCCTTGGTGCGGCGCTGCAAGCGTGCTGGAGTCATTGGTTGCTGGACACGCCCAATCTGGAGCTCAAGCCTGGCGATAGCCTCAGCCAGTGCCCGGCCTGTGGTTCACCGGCCATGGCCGGGGTTATTCGTCATCGTGCCAAATACAACGGCTTGCGCTATCTGGTGTGCTCACTGTGCGCCTGCGAGTGGCATGTGGTGCGGGTCAAATGTGTGTATTGCGAACAGAGCAAGGGCCTGGATTACGTGAGTCTTGAGGATGATCGGCACGCCGCTAATCAGGCGCCGCTGCGGGCGGAAATCTGCCCTGGCTGCAATAGCTATCTCAAGCAGATCTATCTCGAGAACGATGCCGAAGCCGAAGCGCTCTCGGCCGACCTGAGTAGCCTGATTCTGGACATGCGCCTGGAGCAGGAAGGCTATCAGCGTTTGGCGCCGAATCTGTTGCTGGCACCCGGAGGCGACTGAGCGAGTCCCTTTGAACTCAACGTCTACACTCAGGCGCGACGGTCAATTTTTCCGGAGCCCCTGATGTCCTCAACGCCCGCCAGTCAAGCCTTGCGCCTGCCTTCCATCGACAGTTTGCTGCGTCATGCGGCCTGCCAGCCGTTGGCCCAGCGTTATGGGCGCGACGCGCTGTTGGCCAGCTTGCGACAACTGCTCGATGACCTGCGCGAAGCCATGCTTTCAGGGCAGTTGGCCGCCGTTGAAATGACCCCTGAGGTGTTGGCAGGGCGGGCCGCTGAGCGTCTTTTTGCTCAACACCGCAGTCAGGTTCGGCGGGTGTTCAATCTCACGGGCACGGTGCTGCACACCAATTTGGGTCGAGCACTGTTGCCGCAGGAGGCCATCAATGCGATGCACATGGCGGCGCGCTACCCGATCAATCTCGAATTCGACCTGCGCACGGGTAAACGCGGCGACCGTGATGACTTGATTGAAGGCTTGATCCGTGAGCTGACCGGTGCCGAAGCGGTCACCGTGGTCAACAATAATGCCGCCGCCGTGCTGCTGACGCTCAATAGCTTGGGCGCGCGCAAGGAAGGCATCATCTCCCGAGGTGAACTGATCGAGATCGGTGGTGCTTTTCGCATTCCCGACATCATGGCCAGGGCGGGGGTGAAGCTGCATGAAGTCGGGACGACGAATCGCACGCACGCCAAGGATTACGAAGCGGCCATCGGGCCACGCAGTGGCTTGGTCATGCGGGTGCATGCGAGCAATTACAGGATCGAAGGATTTACCGCACAGGTGCCCACCGCCGAGTTGGCTGAGTTGGCTCATCGACATGGCTTACCGTTGCTCGAAGACCTGGGCAGCGGCAGTTTGCTGGACTTAACGCGCTGGGGGCTGCCCGCTGAACCGACGGTGCGTCAAGCGTTGCTCGATGGCGCGGACATTGTCACGTTCAGCGGTGACAAGTTACTCGGCGGCCCACAGGCCGGTCTGATTGTGGGGAGGAAGGACCTGATCGCACGGATCAAAAAGAATCCGCTGAAACGCGCTTTGCGGGTCGACAAACTGACCGTTGCAGCCCTCGAAGCGGTGCTCGGGCTGTACCGTGATCCAGACCGACTGGCCGAGCGCTTGCCAAGTTTGCGCCTACTCACCCGTCCGCAGGCTGACATCCTCGCCCAGGCCGAACGCCTGCAACCTTCATTGATGAAGGTGCTGGGTGATGGCTGGAGCGTCTGCGTAGTGCCTGCCCTCGGCATGATTGGTAGCGGCAGCCAACCCGTGGCGCGCCTGCCAAGCGCGGCACTCAGCCTGCGGCCAATAGTCTCCAAACGCCTACGCGGTCGAGAGTTGCTCAAGTTGGAAGCGATGTTTCGCGGCTTGCCGATTCCGGTACTAGGTCGTATCGACGATGACGCTTTGTGGCTGGACTTGAGGCAACTGGACGACGAAGCGGGGTGGCTGGCTCAACTCGGTCATCTGACAGAGGAGGGCGCAGCAGGGTGATTGTCGGCACGGCGGGACACATCGACCACGGCAAGACCTCGTTGCTCCAGGCGTTGACCGGGCAGGCTGGCGACCGTCGTCGGGAAGAGCGCGAGCGGGGCATGACCATCGACCTTGGCTATCTCTACACGGCGCTGGAGCCAGGGGCGGCACTCACCGGTTTTATCGACGTGCCGGGACACGAGCGCTTCACCCACAACATGCTCGCCGGGGCTCAGGGCATCGATCTGGTGTTGTTGGTGGTAGCCGCCGATGACGGCGTGATGCCCCAGACACGGGAGCATTTGGCGATCGTCGAATTGCTGGGCATTCCTCGGGCGATAGTGGCGATCACTAAGTGCGACCGGGTTGATCCCGGCAGAGTGCTGAACGTGCATCAGCAAATGACAGCGTTGCTGGCCTCAGGTCCATTTGCTGGCGCGGCGCTGATTGACGTGTCCAGCGTTACTGGCGAGGGTGTCGAAAACTTGCGTCAGGCGTTGCTGCAAGCCCAGGGTGATGTCTTGCAGCGCAGCACCCATGGCGGCTTTCGCTTGGCAATTGACCGAGCCTTCAGTGTGGCGGGTGCCGGGATCGTGGTGACGGGGACCGCGTTGTCTGGACACGTCGCGGTCGGCGACACGCTAAGCCTGGGCTCCAGCGGCAAACCGGTGCGAGTGCGGGGCCTGCACGCGCAAAATCAGACCACGGACCAAGCATTCGCCGGGCAACGCGTCGCGTTGAACCTGAGCGCCGAGCGTCTGTCACTCGAACAGATTCACCGGGGCTATTGGCTGCTGGCCGAGTGGCTGCATGCGCCGACCCAGCGACTGGACATCGAGATGTACCTGTTGCCCAGCGAACATGCCGCCTTTGAACATTTTCATCCGGTGCATGTGCATCTCGGCACGCAGGATGTGACGGGGCGTGTGGCCTTGCTGGGGGGCCAGAGCCTGGCACCGGGTCAGCGAATGTTTGCGCAGCTTCTGCTGAATAAGCCGGTGCAGGCGGTGAAAGGCGACCCCTTGATCCTGCGTGACTCAAGCGCCCAGCGCACCTTGGGTGGCGGCCAGGTCCTGGACCCGTTTGCACCCACCCGACAGCGCCGCAGCCCCGAGCGACTGGCACAACTGCAAGCGCTCGCCACCCTGGGAACACTGGAAGAAGTGCTACCTGCCTTGTTGGCCAACAGTGACTCAGGGCTTGACCCGCAGCGTCTTGAACGCCAGTTCAACCGAACTCGGGACAGTTGGGTTCTGGCCAATGGCGTAAGGCTGATCGACACCCGGCAGGGGCCTTTACTGTTCAGTTCAAGTCGCTGGTCAGCGCTTAAAGCCCTGTTGCTGAAGCATCTGGCACGCTTTCATGAGCTGGAACCGGATCAAATGGGCCCTGATCGGGATCGACTGCGCCGATTCACTGGCAACATGCTGGAGCGTGCGACGTTTATCAGTTTGCTCGATGAACTCCTAGCCAGTGGGGCCATCGTCACCAATGGCGCGTGGTTACATTTGCCCGATCATCAGGTGCGCTTGAGCGCAGACGACGAACGTTTATGGCAGCACTTGCAGCCGATGTTCGAGCAGGCGGGTTTTGATACACCGTGGGTGCGAGATCTTGGCCATGATGAAATGGCGGTGCGCTTGCTGCTGCGCAAGATGGCGCGCCTGGGCCTGGTACATCAGGTGGTCCGCGACCTCTTTTACACCGACCGGGTACTGCGCCGAATGGCGGCTATGCTGTTGCAACTGGCTGGCGAAAATCCGGTGATTCAAGTCGCTACGTTTCGCGACGCCGTGCAGCTGGGCCGCAAGCGCAGCGTGCAGATTCTCGAATACTTCGACCGGATTGGCCTGACTCGGCGTGTGGGTGAGAGACGCCTGATTCGGCTCGACAATGCACTGGTTCAACCATTCGAGCACTGAGTTCAAGGAAGGCAATCGCGCCCGGTGGCGCGGCCGGGCTTCAAACCCGGTTGGGGACGGCATCCGTTCCCGGGCAGGTTCGACTCCGGCTGCCTTCCGCCATTTCTGATTCCTCGCGCTGTGTAACAGCGACCTATAAGGAGACATCCATGGTGCCCACGCCTATCTCCGAAAAGACATTTTCTCGCGGCCTGCTCGATGTCCTGATACGTGCGGGGCTGATCGCGATACTGGTGCTTTTTTGCTTTGAGATTTTTCAGCCGTTTCGCGACCTGATGCTGTGGTCGGTGATCCTGGCAATCACGCTTTACCCCTTGCAAGAGCGCCTCAGGGGGAGGGCGGGACACAAGGAGGGGCGCATCGCGGCCCTCATCGTGCTGATCGCCATCGCTATTCTCATGGTGCCGATATACCTGCTAGGCACCTCCATCGCCGACTCGGTCGAGCATGCCATGGGTCTGGTTAAAAACGGCGGCTTCCATATTCCAGCGCCGGCCGATTCAGTTGCCGATTGGCCGCTAGTGGGCAAACCACTTTCGGCCCTCTGGCTTCAGGCTTCCAGCGATCTGCCTGGTCTTACGGAGAAGTACATCCCGCAAATTAAAGGGCTTAGCTTGACCCTGCTGAGCAAACTTGCCGGCGTCGGCATGGGATTTCTTACGTTCATCTTTGCCTTGGTCATCGCGGGTTTGTTCATGGCCCATGGCGAGGCTGGCAGCCGGAACGCGGTGCTTATTGCTTCGCGCATCAGCGGCCCGATCAAAGGCCCGAGCATGGCTGTGCTCTGTACTGCAACCATCCGTGCGGTAGCGCTGGGCGTGGTGGGCATCGCCTTCATCCAGATGCTGTTGGTGGGGCTGGGGTTTGTGCTCAAAGGCGTACCGGGTGCCGGGCTCCTGGCGCTCGCGGTGCTGCTGCTTGGCATCATGCAATTACCGGTGACGCTGATTACGTTGCCAGTGATCGTCTTTGTCATCGCAACCGAGGGCGCCAGTACCGGGACGATTGTGTTCTCGATTTATGTGTTCGTCGCCGGCCTGGTAGACAACGTACTCAAACCACTGCTGCTGGGTCGAGGGGTTGATGTGCCTATGCCGGTGATATTGATCGGTGCGCTGGGAGGGATGGTCACCAGTGGGATCATCGGCCTGTTTATCGGGCCGGTGGTGTTGGCTGTGGGGTATCAATTGTTTTGGCAGTGGGTCTTGGAGAAGCAGGAATGAAGTAAATGTTGGGGCGGGGGTTCTCGGATGATGTGACCTTGGGCGGCGATAGCAAAGCGTCATCACCCACGCCGAAAAGTTCCATAACTGTACATTAATAAAAAAATGTACAACTTTTTCTAAAGTTTATAGCATCCCTCATCGATACCTATTCTGAAGCGTTTAATTTCCTGGCCTAGACGTACCCGTCAAGGACACGAAAGAGACGATATCGAGCTTTAGAAGGTGACTACGGTTGCCATTGACCCTCAGGGATGGAGCCCAGCCACTCAAAATACTTTGCGGATTTGCCCATGACCGAACGACTGAATCCTCTTGCCGATCTTTCCCAATCGGGCGCTGATCTAAGCTCGCTGCTGAGCGCCATCGACCGTTCCCAAGCGGTGATCGAGTTCGATCTGCAGGGTAATGTGCTCTATGCCAACCAGAACTTTCTCGATTGCATGGGATACGAGCTTGAGGATATTCGTGGTCGCCATCACCGATTGTTTTGTATGCCCGACTATGCGACCAGCAAAGAATATCTGATGTTCTGGGAGAAGTTGGGCACCGGCAAATTTGACGCCGGTCAGTATCAGCGCCAGGCAAAAGACGGTCGTCAGGTGTGGTTACAGGCAACCTACAATCCGGTCATGGACACCCAAGGCAAACCGATCAAAATCGTCAAATTTGCCAGTGATGTCACTGAAGCCCGCAACCGCAATGCCGAATGGGAAAGCAAGATCGCCGCCATCGAGCGCTCCCAGGCTTTGATCGAATTCACTCCTGATGGCTATGTATTGACTGCCAACAACAAGTTTCTTCAGGCGATGGGCTACTCCCTCGAAGAAGTCGTTGGGCAACACCACCGCATGTTCTGTGACCAGGAACACGCGAACTCTCATGCATACCGCGAGTTTTGGGAGAAGCTCGGAAAGGGCGAATACGATTCAAATGAATACAAGCGCATGAGCAAGGACGGTAATGACGTCTGGATTCAAGCCTCCTACAACCCAATCCTTGATGCCCAAGGGCACACTTACAAGATCGTGAAGTTTGCCACCGATGTGACTGAAACCAAATTGCGCACGATGGAGCATGAGGGCAAGGTCAACGCGATCAACCGCGCTCAGGGTGTTATCGAGTTTGACCTGAGCGGCAACATTCTCTCCGCCAACAGCAATTTCCTTGAGTTGGTGGGGTACCGTGCTGAGGAATTAAAGAAACAGCACCACAGACTTTTCTGTGAGCCTGAGTATGTCAAGACCACGCAATACCGTGAGTTTTGGAACTCGCTGAGCAGTGGCAAATTTTTTAATGGCCGTTTTAAGCGCATCAGCAAATACGGGCAAAACATCTGGATTCAGGCCACCTACAATCCGGTGTTCAATGCCGTAGGTGAGCCTTATAAAGTGGTCAAGTTTGCGACCGACATTACAGCTCAGGTTGAGCTTGAGGAAGCCATCGAAGCCAAGACGCGGGCAATGGACGACTCGGTCACTCGGCTGATGGCCGCGATTTCCGAAGTGGTCAAGACCACCGGTGACGCCAACGATCAGGCGCGCATTACCCAGGATGAGGCACAGCGCGGCTCCCAGACGCTCAATGAAGCGGCGCTTGCGATGGACACCATCGGTAAATCGGCAGAGGACATCCAGGAGATCATCGAGGTGATCAGCAAGATTGCCGGTCAGACCAACATGCTCGCCTTCAACGCCGCGATCGAAGCCGCCCGCGCGGGTGAGCACGGCCTGGGGTTTTCGGTGGTGGCTGACGAAGTACGCAAGTTGGCCGAGAAGTCGTCTCAAGCCACTACCGAAATCAATAAGTTGATTCAGGAAACCGTCCGCCGTATCAAGACAGGCAGCGAAATTTCCCTCAGTGCGGGCAGTGCATTCGAGCGCATCGTTACCGGAGTCACAAAGACCAACAACGCGATGAACACCATCGGAGCGGCAACGCATGAGCAGCAGCATTTGGCAGAACGAGTCTCTGAACTGATCAGAGAACTCAACCGTATCAAGTCGGCTAACGGGTTGGGCGAAGGCCTGAGTACACCCGGTCAGGTTGACGGTGTATGACTGACTCCCGAGCTTTTGGGGTGCTCAAGCTGGCGGAGCTGGAAATCGCCGTTGACGCCCAAGCATTGGAGCAGGTGATCAACTGGCCAACGCGGCTGCAGCCTCATCCGTTGCAAGGCGCTGCTCTGATCGGCATGTTTAGCCTGCGCGGTAAGGCGTTGCCCCTTATCGATCTGCGTTCGTTACTCGGTGAACTCGGTGTTGCCGGAGGCCAGCCCACCGATATGGTCGCCATCATCAATCATCAAGACCGACGTCTGGGCATTGCCGTCAGCGGGGTCAGTGATGTGATGAAAATAGAATCGCGCAACCTGTGTGATCTGAGTGGGGAGGGTGCGCCAGTTGCCCTGCTGCCAGAACTCGCATTGCTGGACGACGACCGGATGATTTACCTGCTCAATCTGGAGGTGCTCTCCAGCTTGCCGCAGGTGCTTACAGCACGCCCCAAAGAGGCTGATCACGTTGCACAGGTGCAGGATCAGTCCCAGACGTTGCATCACTTGCTGGTATTTGAGTGCGATGAAAAACGCTATGCGGTGGACGCTAAAGCTATTACCGAACTGGTCGATCGACCGGAGATGGAGCCGAGCAAATTTGGCATTGATTATTGCTTGGGCGTCACCAATCGCCGCGGCGTTGATGTACCGGCGCTGAGTATCAACCGTGTACTGGGTTTGGAGAGCCCGGCAGCCACGGAGAGACAAGACCAGTTGCTGGTCTTGACCTCTCGAGAGGGTTACCGCATCGGCTTGGCCTACGAGCGCATGGTTGCAATCGTGCGCAAACGAGCCAGTGAAATTCTACCTTTGCCTACGTATGGGCTGCGCGAACCAGCGCTGTTCGCGGGTGTTGTCGGTGTTGAAAACGGCGAGCAAGCGCTGTTGCTCGAGCATCAAGCGTTGCTTGAGCGTCCAGAGACGCTCAGTTTTGCCAAGATCTATCAGGCCAGCCCTCCAGGCCAGGAAGCCGCGGCATCTCGTAACGGTCGGCTAAACCAGACCTGCCTGGTGTTTCAGGCGGCCATGCAGTTCGTGGTGCCACTTGATCAGGTCTTGGAGATTCTTGACATGCCTGTGCGGTTTGCCCGTTTTGCGCAGCGCGAGTCCCACCTGTTAGGCAGCTTCAATCTGCGTGGAGAGCAAATTCCCTTGGTCTGCCTGAGCAGTTTGATTGAAGGCACAGCATTGCCCGAAAGTAATCAGGCGAGGGTGTTGCTGGTCAAAGGCACGCTCGGCAGTTTTGGGCTGGTGGTGAACAGTACCGACTCCATAGAAAGCTTCACTCACCCTGCGTCCGAGCATCCGGCAGGTTGGGAGCACGGCGTAAACAGCAGCGGGTCGGTCAATGGCCGCGTGCGCAGCCTGGTCAGTATTGGTCGAGGTGAGCAGAACCGTTGGATGACGCTGATCAATCTGAGCAGTGTGGTCAAGACGTTGGAGAAGGCACGTGCATCGTCCAGCGAAATGACTCCATAGCATTGACCTATAGCCTCTCCAGCCAAGATCAATTAGGCGTTACCAGTCCCTTAAACTAAATTACGAACAGCGTGATGGCATAAAGGCATCGCCCAGTCCAATCCTTATGGGGTTCATCCCCGAGCTCCGTCCATGAAAAACTCAATTTCCCTGGCCTCACGCATAGGCCTTGGCTTCGCCGCCATCGTGTCGCTGCTCATATTGATCACTGCCGTCGGTATTCAAAGGGTGAGTTTCATCGACTCCACGCTTGAAGACGTCAGCGAGAATGCGGCGAAGGTCCAACGCTACGCTATTAACTTGCGCGGAAGTGTCCACAACCGGGCCATTGCTATCCGTGACGCCGTGTTGGTGAGTACGGCTCAAGACTTGGAAGTCCACCTGAACGAAGTCATCACGCTGGAAAAGGCTTATTCCGATTCGGCGGTACCGTTGGATAAGCTATTCACTGGCGCCGGAGTGACATCGCAGGAGCAGCAATTGCTGCGGGACATTAAAGACATCGAAAAGCAAACGCTGGCGTCCACCCAATCGGTGATTGCGCTTCGTCGCGCGGGTGACATCCCAGGCGCACAGGCTTTGTTGCTGCAGGAGACCTCCGGTGGCTATAGCGAGTGGTTGAAACGCGTTAACGCACTGATCGACTATGAGGAAATTTCGATCAAGACTCAGCTCAACGCGGTACAAGCCACTGCGAGTCAGTTCCGCGGGTTGATGCTGTTGGCAACAGGCATAGCACTGGTGCTGAGCATCATTCTGGCTGGCTCGATTATTCGCTTTGTCAAATCAACGCTGGGGGCGGAACCGACTGAGGTTGCACAGGCAATCCAACGGTTGGCAGCAGGCGATTTGCAACAAACGATCGTTACTGACTATCCAAACAGCGTGATGGGCGTTTTAAAAACCGCCCTGAGTCGTTTGGCCGACACGATTACTGAGGTCCGCACTGCGGCCCAAGAGGTCAACCAATCCTCCTCGCAGCTGTTGGCGGTATCGTCCACCAACAATGCGCAAATCAGCTTGCAAACCCGCGAGGCTGAGCAGGTGTCGACCGCCATTACGCAAATGGCGGCAACGGTGAATGAGGTGTCGGGTTACGCATCCCAAGCAGCCAATGCGACGCGTCTGGCCGATGCTGAAGTTGAAAGCGGTAACCGCCTGGTTGCAGACACCACGCTTGCGATCGAACAACTGGCTAGCACACTGGTCGACACTACCAACACGGTGGAGCAGGTGTCGAAGCACAGCGAACAGATTGAAACGGTTATTGGGGTGATCAACTCCATCGCTTCGCAAACCAATTTGCTGGCGTTGAACGCCGCCATCGAAGCCGCCCGTGCCGGAGAGCACGGTCGAGGGTTTGCTGTTGTCGCCGATGAAGTGCGCTCACTGGCTAACCGCACGCAGCAGTCTACGCAAGAAATTCGCGACATGATAAGCACGCTGCAGAGCGGCACCGAGACCGCCGCTCAGACGATGCGCAACAGTTGCGAGCTGGTCAACAGCACCGTGGCTCAAACGCGTCAGGCACAAAGTGCGCTGTCCAAAATCAGCCAGGAAGTGGGGGCTATAAACCATATGAACGCCCAGATCGCCAGCGCCTCCATCCAGCAAAACGCCGTGGCCGAAGACGTGGCACAAAATATCACCCGTATCCACGGTTCAACCCTGCAGTCAGCCACTGGCTCACGCGAAGTGGCCACGGCCAGCCAAGAGCTAGCGCGACTGGCTGATCGTCTTAGCCAGAAAGTGGCATTTTTCAGGGTGGTTTAAGGGGGCCGGGGCAGGGGCCGTATGCGGTAGTTCTGCCCAAACGCATAAGGGGGATGGCAGCAGTAGCTGCCATCCCAGGGTGCAGACTTCATAGTCGGGGTTTGTTCATTGATCAAAAGGTTAACGTAGGGAGGAGCAGAACACGCGGATGGCTTCGGGCGCTCTGACCCATTTACGGATGGTGTTTCTCGACAGCCCGGTACGCTTGGCTATCTGATGCAGCGAGAGCTTGTCGCGGAAATACATCCGCCGGATTTTTCCCAACATTTCCATGCTGATCACCCTGTGTTCTCCTGCTCGAAAAGTGAGCAGAAGCAGTTGAACACCTGGGTCAGTTTTCAGTCGGCAGAACAGCCTCTACTGGGTCAGTTTTCGGTCAGCGGCAACAGTTCATGATCGGCTGCTTGAAGCCTGGAGCGGCTCGGACGATGACGACGATCCTTATTTTATTGAAGAGACTGAGGCGTCGTCAGAGCTGACGGTTGGCTGGCGGAGAATGGAGCACAGCCTGCAATTTGAGTCTCGACTGGCGAACCCTCTGGTGGGGTCGATCCTGTCCATGGTTTTCGATGGCATTGAAGACTTGCGTTCAACGGACGATCGATCAGCCATTGTCATCGCTGGCGTTGGCCAACCGATCTCATCATTTCAGCGAGGGCGGGTGTTCCAAGACGAAGAGACAATGGCATGCGCGCCGTAAGTTCTTCGACTTGCACGCGACCAACAAGAGCCAGATCGCCGAAAAAGCGCTGCACTACATTGCGGCTTTGTATGAAGTTGAACGAGAGGTACGCGAGCTGGAACCGGGTGTCCGGCAGCGAATACGACAGGAAAAAGCAGCGCCGATCATCGACGCACTTCATACCTGGATGATCGCCGAGAGGCAGCTTGTGCCTGAGGGATCGGCCATCGCCAAGGCGTTGGATTACAGCCTCAAACGCTGGATAGCGCTGACGGTGCTGTGCCCATCGATAACAACTGGTGCGAGAATCAAGTCCGGCCATGGGCTCTTGGGCGCAAGAACTGGCTCTTCGCAGGGTCGTTACGTAGCGGTAAACGGGCGGCGGCGATTATGAGTTTGATCCAGTCGGCGCGGCTGAATGGGCATGATCCGTATGCCTATCTGAAAGACGTTCTCACGCGCCTACCGACGCAGCAGGGGAGTGAGATTGCGGAGCTGCTGCCACATGAGTGGGCGCCAGTTTAACTGCGCAAGGCAGGTTCACCGGACACGAATATTGTTTGCTTGGGACAACATTCACAAGGAGCCCACTGTATAGGGTTTCAAAAAGGCAACGCAGCTGCGCTTACTTATCCCCGGCTCGAAATTGAGACATCAGTGCTGGATAATCCTGCGGATCCGGGAGTGCTTCATAACTGACCGATGCCCCGGTCGTCACCCAAGGTAATTTCTCTCTCGTCCAGGTTTCCATGAAGGGTAGGTAGTGCTGCGGGTTTTCCAACAGGCTACTGCGCGCACCTACATAGTCGTCGACTCCGGCGGGCCGTGTGAATAACCAAGTCAGGCAGTGTGCGCAGAAATAGTGGCGAGTCGGGCCATGTAGACCACCGAGGACAGTTTCGCCTTGGGTTACTGCGAAGGCTGCCGCGGGGAAAAGTGCCGTCAGAGAAAATGCGCTAGCGGACATTTTTTGACATCCAACGCAATGACAAGCAGTAGTCATGACAGGTGGGCAATCGCTCTCAAAAGTTACATGTCCGCAACGGCAGGTTCCCGAAAATGTCATGAGCTTTATCTCGTGGTGCGCGAATGGGCGCTGGATGGGCAAGGTGGGTTTAGGGAAAGCATGCGCGAGTCTGGGTATGATTGAAACTAATCAAACTGACCTAGCAGCTCATAGGAAATGTATGAATACACCGCAGCTTCATTGGGAAACTCAACGCGTTTTTCTGGCAGTCCTGAGAACTGGCAGCCTTTCCGCCGCTGCAAGAGCACTGGGCGTGGCGCAAGCCACAGCACGACGCCGTATAGACGAACTGGAGCGAAGCGTCGGGATGAGCCTGTTTGTTCGCTCGCCAAAGGGGTTGATGCCCACTGACACTGCGAGAGAGCTGGTTGGCCATGCGGAGTCCATGGCTTTAGCCGCCGAGGCATTCACCCGTGCCGCTTCCGCCAAAGCCAGCGTGCCAGGAGGTACCGTGCGCTTAACAAGTAGTCGTTTAATGGGTGTTGAAGTGCTACCTCTTCTGTTGCGAGATATTCGTAGCGCGCATCCGGAATTGGAGCTGGAACTGAGCGTCTGCAATCGCCAAGAAGATCTGGCAATGCAAGAGGCCGATGTCGCGGTACGAATTCACCGCCCAACCGAGTCTGCGGTGGTGACCCGCCACGTAGGGGATCTTCGGTTAGGGCTTTACGCAACCGAAGAGCTGGTAGCGCTGAATGGCGCTCCTCGCCATGAAAGCGAATTAGAAAAGTATCCGCTGATTGGCCCGGATCGCAATCTGACGGAGCTAGCTTTCTTGGGGAAGCAGGGCTACTTTTGCAACGCGGAACGCGCGGTCATTCGTACTGACGATCATCTGGCCCAATTTGCGGCGCTAAGGGCGGGACTGGGGATTGGAATGTGCTCTAGCCAGTTGGCGAGTCGCCATGGGTTGGTGCGAGTGCTACCGAAACTTGTCGATTTTAAAGTAGGTGTATGGATTGCAATGCACCAAGACCTCCGGCGAGTAAAACGTATCGCATTGGTGTTCGATACCTTGGCGCAATCGATGTCGCGGTTTCTGAGAGCCTCCGAATAGCCGTTATAGCTAGAAACTGCACGTCGAAAATCATAGGTTCTGGCCGAATACTACTTGTCGGCGATTAGTATTATTTAGCTAATGGCTCTAAATGTCGTAGGTGACTTCGCCAGACGCTTACCTTGCCTCGGCAAACTCGGCAAACTCGGCAAAAGAGACTTGAGGGATCGCTGTCGGGAGAGCCCGTCGGGTTGAAAATCTCGCCAAAATTTCGACCGGAAGTACTAGTCTGACAATCCCGACGGGAAGAGAAATTGATGCTAAGGCATACGGTTTTGAAGATAAATGAATTCTACGGCATACGATTTGAAAGAAGTTTGGTGCTACGGCATGTGATTTTGAAGGAATGCTGATGCTAAAGCATAAGTTTTTGAAGTAAAAGTCAGGTCTGGGCATACATGTACCTGAGCCATCAAGCGGGGATCGGAAGCATCAGCCATGGACTATACTTTTTCCCAATATCGTCGGCGGTATGGTTGCGTAGACGTGTAGACCAACGAGATCTCAGGCTTCCTTTCATCCAAATGGATAGATGTGCGAGGTTTGGAAGTAAATGCAACCTAAAGCGTACAGAAAGGGAAAAGCTTTCGGAGATTTGAAGGAAACGGGGTTTAAGGCGTACTTCCTCCAGATTCGGCGATTGGGAGGCAATCTAGGGTTCTTTTTACTTCAGAGCACTTCGGGCCGAAGAAAAACTTAACGTCGTGTCCGGGATTAGTTGACTACTACAAATAATGTATATTATTTAACAAGTGGGCGATGTCAAATGTTCATAAGTTGCTCGGAACCGTACCCTGCTCTAGGCATATGGTTAATGCCGTTACAGAATGTTCATAGATCTATGTTCATGGAAGTAGGCCTGCGACTTCAAACGCGGCTTCTAGAGAGCCTACGATCCCGAGTTTTGTGAGGGGCGCGGTCGGATTGTTAGCGCCTATGCGAAACTGGCCCACCCCTGCGAAGAAAAACTTACCCGTCTGAGATAACGTCGTAATCTTTCGAGGCATGTAATTCCATGTTCACGTTGATGGTGGTGGTGTAGCAACAGGTCTGGATGAATGCGGCCTGGGTAGGGAATCGATACGCCGCCCTGGTGTATCGAGATCTATCCGGCGTCAGCTGCGATGGCATGACTGTGGTGACGCCAGAGGTTCGAGCTGTCAGCGAGCGGGGAGGTTACACGTTGGTGCGTAGTTTATGCGGGGCGGATCATTACGTGGTTGTGTCTGAGCTACCCGAAGGAAGCGTTGCCTGAGCCTGATCATGGTGTGTGCGCTGAAGATATCTATCCCTGGAAACACCGAAGAGGGTTCTGAAGGGTCGCTGTGCGTAGCCTGATGCCCTACGAGGTAGCCATTGCAAAACGCCGTGCCATCGCCTCTCGTGCACGCTGGATCTTGCGCAAGATGTCTTCACCTTTTGCATTCCAGACGTATCGGCTTGGCTGAGCATTGTGTAACGCTAAAAAAGTGGTCATGGAGCTGGCCAATTCACGTGTCGAACTGAAGCTGCCATCACGTAAGTAAACGGTGATATCTCGGAAGAAGCGTTCAACCATGTTCATCCAGGAGCTTGATGTCGGGGTGAAGTGCATGTGAAATCGCGGATGTCGCTTGAGCCATTCCTTGACCACCGGATGCTTGTGCGTGGCGTAATTATCCACGATCAAGTGCAGTTGCAGGCCCTTGGGGGTTTCCCGGTTGATCCTTTTCAGGAAGGCCAACCACTCCTGATGTCGGTGTTGAGTTTCAATGCTGCTGATCAGCCGACCTTGCAGATAATCCATCGCCGCAAACAGCGTGAGCGTGCCGTGACGAACATAGTCATGGGTTTGTGTACGGATATGACCGATACCCAATGGCAATCCGGGCTGCGTGCGCTGCAAGGCTTGAACCTGGCTCTTCTCATCGCAACAGAACACCAGGGCTTTATCGGGAGGCGCCAGATACAGCCCGATGACGTCCCAGAATTTCTCTTCGAAGTTCGGGTCATTGGACAGCTTGAAGGTGCGTGCCAGGTGCGGTTTTATGTCGTTGGCGGCCCATATCCGCTGGACGCTGGCCGGTGAAATGCCGGCGACTCGAACCATGCTACGACAGCTCCAGCGAGGCTGACCGATACGCGGCTGAGTGACTTGCTCAAGGGTTCGCTTCAACGCTTCGGCCGGCAAGGATGGCTTGCGACCTCGTCCGGGCAGATCCACTAGGCCTTGCAGACGCAGCGCTTGAAAACGCTTGCACCAGCGAGTGACTGAAACAACGGAGAGACCGGTCAGTTGGGCAATCTCGTTGCGCGAGCAGCCTTGAGCCGCCAGTAAAATCACCCGCGCCCGACGACCGTCACGCTGACTGATCGTGGCTGATCTTAGGCGCCGACTCAGTTCAATGTGTTCCTCTTCACTGAGCGCGATGTTCTGAGAATTCATGTGATCACTCCAAGCACTGACTGACCACAGAAGCATAGCTCAGGCTAGAAACTTATTTCGGAGACAGGACACTAGGTTGGCGCACTTTCCATGTGCATTGTCGATGCGCGGAGTCCCACGCATCGGTGCGGTTATTATCCATGGAGTGGATAAGCTCGATGCAATTGTCTGTGAAAGACAGCGTGCCTTCCGATTGGAGGCTTACAGATGCCATTCCAAGTTCAGAAACGGCGTATTGGCCTCAGTGCCAAGTGTGTTGGCAGAGTTGTTGCCGAACTTGTTCTTCCAATATTCGTAACCCACCCCGGCAAAGAAAGTATTTTTCTTGCCGAAAGTGAGCTCACCCACGTCCACGAGTAAGGAGGCGTGCACGAGCGTCTCGCTCACGGTGTCGTTACCGAAGCCGTCCTTACCCTTGGGCGGGACGAAGTTGGCAAAGCCCTTGAACTTGAGCGGTACCGTAGCGAGATGGAATGGAATGTCCCAGGCGGTTTCCAGGTAATAAGTGTTGTTGAAGCGGATATCGTGCTCCTGGGCGAACGACAGACCATTGTGGTTGCTCTCGGAGCGGTACATCACACTCAAGTCCCAGAAGCCCGGCACATCGAAATTGATCGTCGGGCCGATGACGAGCATGCGTTTTGCCGGCGCGAAGGTAGTGTTTTTGGTGTTCCAGTCGAGGCCGCCCGAGAGTGACCAGTCCCGAACGGGCCCCCACTTATAGTCCTGACCGGAAATTTTGTTGAGTGAAAGTTGATGGCGATACACCACGTACACCTCGGTAGCGCCGTTGTCTCCACCGTTGGCTGGATCGTTTATATCGGAAAACAGCGCCTGTAAGTCGAAGAAGTTGCTGCCGTATTTGTATCCATCACTATGAGTGAACTCAACTATATTCTTGGTAATCGGACCATTGATACCCGGCTCGGCGAATCGAGTGCCATATAAGTAACTGATAGAGTTGTCGCTCCAATCGGCTGCTTGCACTGAAGTGGTCGCGCTCAATAATAGAGCACTTAAGGCAAAGGTGTGGCGGACGAGCAACTTATGGTTATTCATCTTATATTTCCTTGAGTAGTCGCCAATTTCAGATGAAGGGCTGTTTTTTTATATTTGCCTAAATTAACTGCTGCCGCTTCTACAAGCTGTTCACACACCAGCAAGTCCACCTGATGAATCGGCTTGCTCCGATGCTTCAGCATCCCGCCGTTACGCAGATTCAGCACTGCCGTCATCTCCGCCAGATTCGAGAGCGCCACGCTTTCGGGTGCATCGCCGCCAAGGTCCAGGCCCATTGGGTAGTGCAACTGTTGGAACGCATTCAGCACCGGCGTGTGTTGGCGAATGTCGGTCAACAATCGCCCGGTACGCTCTCGGGGGCCGAGTTGGCCGATGTAGGCCGGTGTGGCTTGCAGCAAATGGCCGAGCCAGTGACGGTCCTGGCGGTAGCTGTGAGTCATGACGGCCACCGCGGCGCCCTCGATCAGCGGTCCGAGGACGAAGGGGGTGTCCAGGTTCGAGCAAATCACTGCATCCGCCTGCGGGAATCGCTCGAGCCGGGCAAAGTGGCTACGGCTATCGACGACGCTGACGTGCCAGCCCAGCAGTTTTGCCATACGCACCAGCGGCTGGGCGTCGTGGCCAGCACCGAAGATTACTAGCCGCGGGGGCGGGGCGACATACTCGAAAAACACTTCGATTTCGCCACGGGCATCGGTGTAGAGCCGCAAGGATGATTTTTTCTCGGTGAGGGTTTTGCGAAGGTCTTTGCGGATAGTGGTTTCGAGTGCTGGGTGTCGAAGAGAGGGCGCTGCGTCCGACAACACCCGATCACCGACCCGTACCAACGCATTGCGTGACGTGGCGATGATGGTCGCCATGGCTGCGGGTTGCCGGCTGTCGCGCACCTGCCGCAATAGTTCGATGGCCGGTGACGGGGTTTTCGCGCGCAGGCGTTCGAGCATGATGAATACCGTGCCGTTGCAGCCGAGGCCGAAGGTCAGATTGCTGTGTTCGTCGTCTTCATCCGCGGTGGCGCCAGTGCTGTAGCGGCGTACCACCGGCTGGCCGGAATCGGTCAGCCACCACGCTTTTTTTGCCAGATCCTGTTCCAGGCATCCGCCGCTGACGGTGCCGATGGTGCGGCCGTGGACGGGGATGAGCATGCGTGCGCCGGGTCGACGGTAGGCCGAACCTTCGACCTTGACCACGGTGGCGAGGATGGTTTCTTCGCCTTGCCGGGCGGCGGTTTCAATGGCTTGGAGGAGGTCGTTGAGGCTGGACATAGTGTGTTATCCCGAAGATTGCTGCTGATTCTGTAAGAGTCGGCTTGCTGGCGAGGGGCCCTTGAACCTGGCACTGGCCTTCCGACCACCATCGCTGGCAAGACAGCTCCTACAGAGGTTGTATTGGCGCTTGGATCAGTCGTCGACCTGCATCAACTGCTGCACCCCATCCCACGCTTCAGCGCGCATGCGCTCCAGATCCAGTCCCGGTATCACTCCGTCGTCAACCACCAACCTTCCCCCAACCATGCTGTACCGCACGGCAATCGGCTCACCCGCGACCACCGGCGCCAGCGCGATATCGTGGAAACCAAAGAAACGCGGATGATCAAGGCCATAGATCACCAGGTCCGCCGCTTGCCCGACTTCCAGTGTGCCGACCGAACCCAACCCCAATACCTGCGCGCCTCCGGCCGTACCCCAATGAATCACGTCTTCAGCCGTGGTGGCCGACGCCCCTTGCTCTGCACGATGGATCAGCCAGGCGGTATGCGCTTCACCGACCATGCTCCCGGACTCGTTCGACGCCACACCATCCACCCCAAGGGAAATCGGCACGCCCGCGTCGTACATTTGTGGCACTGGCGCGACGCCGCTGCCCAGCCGCGCATTGCTGACCGGACAGTGGGAAATGCCGGTGCCAGTTTGAGAGAGCATGCGGATTTCCCCCGGTTGCAAATGCACCGCGTGGGCGAACCAGACGTCTGGGCCGAGCCATTCGTGTTCGGCGACGAATTCCACCGGCAGGCAGTTGTACTTCTCACGGCAGAAGTTGACGTAGTTCTGAGTCTCCGAAAGGTGCGTGTGCAGCCGCAAGCCGAGGCCGCGCGCGGTGTGAGCCAGTTCCCGCAGCAAAGTCGGTGGCAGGGAAAAGGTCGGTGTCGTCGGCGCGACCACAACGCGGCGCATCGCGTCCGGGGTGTCCTGGTGGTACAGCGATTTGAGCCGTTCGATGTCGCCGACCATTTGGTCCAGCGTCTCAGGTTGCAGCGCGGTTTTCGAGAAACCCGGATGCGCGCTGGCCGACTCTAGCGCGCCGCCTCGACACAGCACGAAGCGCATGCCGAATTCATCCGCCGTGTCGAACAGCGAATCCCCGCTCTCGGTGGAGCCGTTGGCGTGGTAGAGGTAATGGTGATCGGCGCAAGTCGTGACGCCCGACAGCAGCAACTCGGCCATGCCCAGCCGAGCGGCGATCCGCGTCAGTTGCGGGGTAAACCGGTTCAGTCGCGGGTAAGGCACACTGGCCAGCCAGCCTTGCAGGTCCTGATTCAAACCTTCGGGAACAGCTTTAAGGAGGTTCTGAAACAGGTGATGGTGGGTGTTGATCCACCCCGGATAGACCACCGAATTTCGGGCGTCGATTACTCGCTCGCCGGGTTGCGCAACCAGGTTCGCAGCCATTTCGGCGATGCGACCGTTGACGATGCGAATGTCGACATTGCCGGCTCGGGCACGGGGGCCGCGCAGGCCGGTCATCACTGCCAGCGGGTTTTTGATCAGGATGTTTTGAAGTTGAGTCATGGGCTACTCCAGTCAGAGGCTGTGGGACGCAGACTTGGTGGCCGTGCTGTCGGAAACGCTGACGTCGTTGAGCGTGGCGTTGAGCAACACCGACACCAGGCAGGCGATCACCACGCTGCTGTGCAGGAACGGCTGGCACCACTCGGGCATTTGCTTGAACAGCGTCGGCGCCAGCACCGGCACCAGGGCGGCGGCGATGGTGAAACCGACGATCAGCACATTGAAGCGATTGCGCTCGTAATCGACTTTGGCCAGGGTCTGAATGCCTGCCGCGGCGACTACGCCGAACATCGCGATGCCGGCACCACCCAGCGCGGCCGTTGGCATCGAGGCGATCAAAGCCCCGGCCTTGGGCACCAACGCCACGGTGCACATCAGCAAGCCGCTGATTGCCACCACCCAACGGCTGCGAACACCGGTCAGGATCACCAACCCGACGTTTTCCATGAAGGCAATAAACGGAAAGGCCGCGAACATGCCGGCGATGGTGCTGGCCAATCCATTGGCGCGCAGGCCGTTGATGACTTGTTTTTCTTCCACCGGGTTGTCGACGATGTCGCCGATGGCCACGAACAACCCCATGGACTCGACCATCTGCACAATCATCACCACGACCATGGTGGCGATCGGGATCAGGCTAAACGTCGGCAAACCGAAGTAGAACGGGTAGGGCACGGTGAGCCAGGGCGATTCCTGAACGCTGTGAAAACTGCCCATGCCCAGACCGTAAGCTAGCCCCGCGCCCACCAGCATGCCGACCAATACCGCCATGTTGCGCATTAGCGGGCTGCCGTAGCGGTTGACCAACAGGATAGTCAACAGCACCACGGCGGCCACTGCGAGGTAGGACGGGGCGCCGAAATTACTGGCATTACGCCCGCCACCGACCCACTCATAGGCAATTGGAAACAGCTGCAAGCCGATCACGGTGACGATGCAACCGGTGACCACCGGCGGGAAGAACCGCCGTAATCGACCCACGAACGGCGCGGCGAGCATGGTAAATATCCCCGCGCCGATCACCGCCCCACAGACCCCGGTGAACCCCACGTCCGGGTTGCTGCCGATGGCGATCACCGGGCCGACACTGCTGAACGCCACGCCCTGGAGAATCGGCAATCGCACACCGAATTTCCAGAAACCCACGGTTTGCAACAAAGTGGCGATGCCGGAGCAAAACAGCGTGGTGCTGATGAGCACTACGGTATCGGCCTGGGACATTTTCAAGGCGCTGGCGACAATCAACGGCACGGCGATGGCGCCGATGTAAGAGACGGCCATGTGTTGCAGGCCGAGGGTGAGCATTTGCCTGACCGGCAGAATCTGGTCGACCGGGTGGACGGTGGAGACGGTAGTGGCTGACGACATGGTGAATCACCTCTTGCTGTTTTTGTGCTGTAGAGAGGGGTATTCGTTCTGATGCCAGGCAGCGACGGTTGCTCCCACAGGGTTTGCGTCACTCGCGGCCTGGTTTCAGGCATTTCGTTCTGTGCGCCCGGAACCGCCATCCACCGATTCCGATGCCGTTTTTTTCAACCTGCCAGGCAGGCGGCAAAACCCTGGTTCAGTGCTGCACGGTCCAGGTCGCGGCCGATGAACACAATCTTGCTGGAGCGTGGTTCATTGCCCCACGAGGTGGAAGCGCGGAACTCGACCAGGCTGTGAACGCCTTGCAGCACATAACGTTGGTCCTGATCCGCGACCGACAAAACGCCTTTCATGCGATAGAGGTTGTCAGCCTGCTCGGTGCGCAATTTGCTGATCCAGCGATGGAACGCTCCCAGGTTGACCGCGCCGTCCACGGCAATGCCGACTGAGGACACGCTAGGGTCGTGCTCATGGTCCGGTTCATCGTGATGATGTTCGTCGGCGTGATGGTCATGCTCCGAACCGATCTCCATCAGCTTCTGAGTCGATTCAAACGCGCCGATGCCAAGGACTTTCGTCAGGTCGATCTCGGCATAACTGGAGGTGACCAACTCCGCCGTGGCGTTCAAGCCGCGAATCTTGCCGCGCAGCGCCTCCACGTCTTCGGCGCTGACCAGATCGACCTTGTTGATCACAATCCTGTCGGCGCAGACGATCTGATCTACCGCCTGGTTGTCCACGCCATCGAGTTGCAAATCCTCCAGATGCTGGGCGATGTGCTTGGCATCAACCATGGTCACGATGGCATCCAGTTCCACTTCGTCGGCAATCGGGTCATTGATGAAAAAGCTCTGCGCCACCGGGTACGGGTCGGCCAGGCCGCTGGTTTCAATCAGAATGTGATCGAGCCGCACCGGGCGCGCCACCAGTTCGCGGACGATGCGCACCAGATCCTCGCGAACCTCGGCGGTGCAGCACACGCAGCCGTTGACCATCTCGTAGATTTCTTCGGTCTCGGAGCTGAGCACCAGGTCGCCATCGATGCCGACTTCGCCGAATTCGTTTTCGATCACGGCGATCTTGCGACCGTGGTTTTCCTTGAGGATGTAGTTGAGCAAGGTGGTTTTACCGGCGCCGAGAAAGCCTGTGAGGATGGTCACCGGGATTTTGCGGTTCGGGGTCGGTTGGTTGAATGAACTGTTCATACGAGCTCCTTCTGTGTTGCTAATTGGCCGGTGGTTGCTGTGCCGGGTTCACCCCAGCGCAGCGCGGTCCCGGCGTCGAGGCCGAACAGGTCGAGGACACGGCCAAGGCTGTGATCGACCATTTGCGAAAGGTTTTGCGGGCGGGCGTAAAAAGCCGGTACCGGCGGGGCGATGATTCCGCCCATCTCGGTGACGGCGGTCATGTTGCGCAGGTGGGCCAGGGTCAGCGGGGTTTCCCGGGCCATCAGCACTAGGGTGCGACGTTCCTTGAGGGTCACGTCGGCAGCGCGACCGATCAGGCCCGATGAAGTCCCGTTGGCGATCTCCGCCAATGTGCGCATAGAGCACGGTGCGACCACCATGCCCAGGCAACGGAACGAACCGCTGGCGATCCCGGCGGCCACGTCGTCGGCGCGGTGGTAATGGCTGGCCAGCGCCGTGACGTCCGCCAGTTTGTAGTCGGTTTCATGGGTCATGGTCAGCAACGCGGCACGGCTGATGATCAGGTGGCTTTCGATGTTCAGCTCGGCGAGCAACTCCAGCAGACGCACGCCGTAGATGAAACCCGACGCGCCGCTGATGCCGACCACCATGCGCTGGCGGTTCATGACTGATAGCTCTTCAGCAGGTTGTGGGCACGTTCGACCACGTCCTGATCCAGTTGCGCCTTGATCCCGTCGAACCCCGAGCCGCGCGTGGCATCCAGCCCCATGCGCGAGGTGGTGCCGTTGACCGAGGACGAGGGGTCCAGTGGACTGCCGGGCAAACCGTCGATGACGAAGATGTCCTGATGCGGCTGAAAGTGGGTGGCCAACCCCCACAGCACCTGGCTGTCGTCGGTGATGTCTATGTCGCTGTCCACCGCGATTACGGTTTTCAGGTACGGGTCCCAACCGAGCAAGGCCAGCATGATCTGCCGCGCCTCGCCGTCGCGGCTTTGATCCAGCGCCACGTAGCAATGAAAGTGCGTCCCCGAGTTCGGGTAATGCACGGCGGTAACGGCGGGGAAACGCGCCTTGAGTTTCTCACTCATTTCCGCTTCCCGTGGCAGCCGTGCCAGGGTCAGGTGTTCGGCGTAACGCCCGCCAACCACGTCGATCAGCCAGGCATTTTTGCGGCGCATCAGGGTGTCGATGCGCAGCACGTTATTGGTCGAACGGTCCGAGGAATAGCCACTGAATTCGCCGAACGGACCTTCCTCGGCATAGGCCGTCGGGTCGATGGCGCCTTCCAGCACGAACTCGGCATACGCGGGGACGCCGATGCCGTAACGCGGAGTCTTGACCAGTTCCAGCGGCGCACCGAACAGGCCGCCCGCCACCGAGCGTTCATCGCTGCCGAAGGGCAACCGCGCGGCAGCGGCGAGCATGAACAGCGGATGCGCGCCGACCACCATGGCCACACGCAACTCTTCGCCACGTTCCCGAGCGGTTTGCAGCATGCGCCACAGGTGACCGCGCGAGTGCAGGCTGGTGGCAAGGGTCTGCCGGGCATGGCGCATCGAGCGGTGGTAGCTCATGTTGGCGATGCCGGTAACCGGGTCTTCAGCAATGATGATGGCGTTGGTAATGTAAGGGCCGCGATCACTGTCGAAATGCTTGAGCATCGGAAGCAACGCCAGGTCCACGGCTTCGCCTTCGAAGATTTCGTCGAGCACCGGTCCGGTTTCGACGTAGCGCGGCGGGATCGGGTTGTTGGCGCGAGCCTGGAAGGTTTCGTGCAACTGCTCCGGGGAAACACCGAAGATCCGCGCGATGCGGGTCCGGCACGCAAACAGGTTAGTCGCCACGGGTACGCCGAGTTGACCGACCTTTTCGCAGATCAACAACGGTTCGCGACCTTGGGTGGCCAGGGCGTCGACCAGGGCGGTGACGTCCTGATCGGCAGAGAGTTGTTCCTGAACAGTCAGCACATCGTCCGGGTATTGCCGGCGATAGGCGTCGATGAAATCGTGGAAATCCTGGGTGTCGCCGAGCGTAGAGAGGGTCATGGTTTCACCTCGTAAAAAGCAGGCGCACAGGGCTGAGGGTGACGTTCGATCGACAAGCCGTTGGCCTGCCGGTCGATCGAACGCCGGTTCATCTGTGCGCCTGAAAGGTCGCTGTGCTCTTGTTTTAAAAAGCCTAGAGGTACGTCGTAGTCAGACGAATGTCCGCCTCGATCAGGTCCTTGGGTGGGGGTGTCGGTTCGATGCCGCACAACCGGGCGATGTTGTTGCCCAGGTAGTCCTCAAGGTGATCTTCATCGATGCCCAACCCCTGCGGTGCCGGCGAACACAGCACTTCGAGTTCGCGCAACCACATGCCCGGTTCGTTCGGCGGTGAGTCGGTGCCGAAGACGATCTTGTTGCGCGGCAGATCCTTGGCGAACTCGACGATCCGGGACTGGAAGCACCAGCCGGATTCGCAATACACATTCGGCGTGTCCATGGCCATCCAGAACGCTTCGAAAGAGTAGTTGCCGCCGGTCTGGATGCCGAAGTGACCGATGATGAAGTTGACCATCGGGAATTCGCGGATGATCGGGTAGAACATCGTCGGGATGGTGTACGGACCGTCACCCGTGTGGATCAGCACCACGATGTTGTACTTGGCGCAGACTTTCATCGCCGGCCGTAGCCAGTCCAGTGCCCTGTCGGGACGATAGCCGTGCATGTTGGCGTGCAGCTTGAGCATCTTGAAACCGTATTCCTTGATATGAAACTCCAACTCTGCCGCACCGTTTTCCGGCCCCCAGCGCGGGTTGAAGTTGAAGTTGCCGATGAACCGATCCGGGTACTTTATGCACAGTTCGGCGATGTACGACATGTAGTCGCGCACGCCTTCGCGGCCCCGCCGGTTGCCGTCGCGATAACCGGTGTTTCCCGGTGGCGGCTGGATGAAGCCCATGTCGATGCGGCGCGGTTTACCGTTGATCATGTACGGGCCGTCCATCAGTTTGAGCATGCGCTCGCCGGTAAACGGTTCGCCGGTGTGGCGCCAGGCCTCATCGACCAGGTTGGTGGGGTGCAGATGGGTATCGATAATCATCGGTTCAACTCCTGGCCAGTTGGGTAGTGACAGGGCGCTTCAACTGCGCCTCGGCTTCGGACACGGAACGTGGCGGCGGGGTCGGTTCGAGGCCGATCATCCGTGCGGTGTTGTTGCCCAGGTATTCTTCGAGGGTGTCCTCGTCGAGATTCAGACCTTGCGGCGGCTCATGACAGAGCACTTCCAGCAGGCGCAGCCACATGCCCGGCTCGTTCGGCGGGGTGTCGGTACCGAAGAGGATTTTGTGGGTTGGCAAGACCTTGGCGAATTCGACGATCCGCGATTGCAGGCACCAGCCCGATTCGCAGTAGACGTTGGGTAGCTCCATCGCCCACTGCATCGGTTCGAACACATAGACACCGCCGGTCTGCACACCGAAGTGCGCCATGATGAAATCGACGTTAGGGAATTCCTTGATCATCGGCACCCATTCAGACGGGATGCTGTACGGCCCGTCGCCGGTGTGCAGTTTGACCGGAATGCCCAGCTCGGCGCATTTCTCGAAGGCCGGACGGACCCAGTCCAGCGCACGGTCCGGGCGATAGGCGTGCATGTTGGCCTGCATCTGGACCATCTTGAAGCCGTGTTCCTTGACGTAACGTTCAATCGCCTCGACACCGTTTTCCACGCCGCAGCGCGGGTTGTAGACGAAGCAGCCAATGAAGCGATCCGGGTACGTCTGGACCATCTTCAGCGTGTAAGCCATGTAGGCGTCGATGGACTCGCGGCCGCTGAGTTCGCCGTCGGTCCAGGTGTAAATGGTGTTGCCTTGTGGCGGCTGGATGAAGGCTTTGTCGATGCGGCGAGGTTTGCCGTTGACCATGTACGGGCCATCCATCATCTCCAGCAGACGCTCGCCGGTGAACGGGTCACCGTCATGCCTCCAGGCGAGGTCCACCAGGTCGGTGGGATAGCAACTGATATCGATGATCATTGAAGTCGATCTCCTGATAGCGGGGAAGGGAACCTTGCGGTTCGCAGCAGCCACGTCCCGGGCAATCGGCCATTTCTATGCGCACTGCTGCGCATTCCCTCGCCTGGTCGCACCCGGCCCGGGACGCTGGCTGCTTGGGGGGAAGTATTGGAAGGGGGGAGGGGTTCGTACAATATTAATTGGGCGGGGTGTTGATATGTGTTCGATATGGGGCCAAAAGATCGCAGCCTTCGGCAGCTCCTTGTTTCTCTGTAGGAGCTGCCGAAGGCTGCGATCTTTAGATCTATTCCAGCGTTTGCGCGACCAACTGCTTGATCACCTCAACCACCGGCGCTACCCGATCGGCTTGCCCCGGTGGCCATACCGCATACAGGTTGTAATGCGCCGGAATTTGCGCCACGTTCAGCTCTACCAAACGCCCCGCCCGCAACGCATCCGCTGCAAGCAACCCGCGCACCAGACCGGCGCCAACCCCGGCTTCGGCTGCTGCAATCAGGTTGGCCGCATTATCGAAAACCACCCGCGCATTCGGCTCGGTCGGCGCCATTGCTGCTGCATCCAGCCAGGGAATCCACGAGCGCCGCGTATACCCCAGCAGCGGTAATTCCAGCACCTGCGCCGGTGTAATTGGCACCTGCAACCCATGGCGCTCCAGCAGCGCCGGGGATGCCACCGCAGTCACTCGATCACCGCAGATCTGGGTCATCTCGCAGTCTTCCCAATAGCCATACCCGTAGCGCAGCGCCAGGTCCACCCGCTCGAACGAGCTGCGATCCGAGCGCGGCATCGACAGCAATACCACTTCATGGTCAGGCAATAAATCGAGCAGTTCCGGTAGCCGTGGATTGAGCCAGCTCTGCGCCAGCTCGCTGTCGACATCCAGGGTTAGGCGTTGCGCGACGCTGCGGTTTTTCACCGAGGACAACGCCCGGTCGATTTGCGCCAGACCGTCGGACAGCACGCTGGCAAACAATTGCCCGGCATCGGTCAGGTTACTGCCGCCACCTTCGCGTACGAACAGCGGCTGGCCGATGAAGTCTTCCAGGCTGCGGATCTGCTGGCTGATAGCGCTGTGAGTTAGGTCGAGTTTGCGCGCGGCACTGGAGAAGCTTCCGCTGCGAGCGGCCTGGATGAATGCACTCATGGACTGCACCGACGGGTATCGCTTGTACATGCTGTTAGTCCTACTTACACAGGATGGCAGAAATCGTCGCTGGCCCGATTTTCCGCAGACTCCCAATAATCGGCGACCAGGCCTGCACAAAGACGGGCCGCTCTCTTGGAGCCTGACAATGATCGAATTCACGGTAAACGACGAACGACACGAGCTGGTAGAGACATCGCCCTCCATGCCCTTGTTATGGGTGTTGCGTGATCACTTGAAACTCACCGGCACCAAGTTCGGTTGCGGCATGGGCCTGTGCGGTGCCTGTACCGTGCACCTGGACGGTGTCGCAGTACGTTCCTGCCAACTGCCGGTTGCCGCCGTGGCGGGGCACCGCATCACCACCATCGAGGGCTTGTCGCCCACCGAACAGCATCCGCTGCAACTGGCCTGGGTTGCCGAAGATGTCCCGCAATGTGGTTACTGTCAATCCGGGCAGATCATGTCCGCGGCCGCGTTGCTCAACACCGGTGCGACCGTCACCGATGACTCGATCCGCAACGCCATGTCCGGCAACGTGTGCCGCTGCGGCACTTACGGGCGAATCAATAAAGCCATCAAGCGCGCAGCTGCCGCGCCTAAGGAGGCGTGATGACGTTTATCGACGACACTCAGATCGAACTGCCGCGCCGTCTCTTTCTCAAGCAGGCAGCCACTGTTGCCAGCGGCCTGGCCATTGCGTTCTATCTGCCCTCAGGCATCGCCGCTACAGACCCGAAAGCACCTGCGCCTGCCAGTGGTTTCGAGCCCAACGCCTGGGTTCGGGTATTGCCCGACGGCACGGTGAAACTGGTGGTGCACAAACACGATTCCGGCACAGGCACCCACACCGCATTGGCCGCTTGCGTGGCCGAGGAACTGGACGTCAACCCGATGACCGTGCAGGTTATATCGCCGGAAAATCCGTTCTTTGAAACCTACATTCACCCGATATGGAAAGTTTTCTCGACGGGTGGCAGCACCAGTGTTTCGCTGGAATACGATCGACTGCGGATGGCCGGAGCCACGGCGCGCGCACTGCTCATCACTGCGGCGGCCAAGCAATGGAAAGTCAGTCCCGATAGTTGCACAACCGAAGAGGGCCGGGTGGTGCACTCCGCCAGCAAACGCAGCCTGGGTTACGGTGAGCTGGTGAGTGTTGCCGCGAAATTGCCAGCACCGGCCAAGATCACTCTGAAGGACCCGGCGCAGTTCAAGTACATTGGCAAACTGCGGCAAAAGCGCGATGCGGCGGCCAAGGTTTGCGGGCGATTCAAATATAGCATCGACGTTGAGTTGCCCGAGATGCTGGTGGCGGTGATTCAGCGCACGCCGGTGGTCGGCGCCACGGTTGTCTCGGTGGATTCCAGTACGGCGTTGCAAGTACCGGGCGTGCGTAAGGTGATCGCGATTCCCGGCAGGGCTGATGTGCTCGGCGGCAATCAGGAAGGCGTCGCAGTGCTCGCGGACAACTACTGGGCCGCCCAACAGGGTCGTGCGTTGCTCAAGGTGCAATGGAGCGATTCACCTTTGGCCGGTTTCGACAGCGATCAACTGGCGACGGCGCAAGCAGCGGCCATCCACGACAAGACAGCGCAACGAGTGTCAGCCATGGCGGTGGGAGACGTCAGCGCTCAATGGCCGAAAGCCGCGAAGCTGCTCGAGGCCGATTACCTCATGCCATACAAGGTGCAGAACCCGCTGGAACCGATCTGCATTACCGCCGAGGTGAAGAATAACGCCATCACCTACTGGGGCGGCGTTCAGGTGCCATCCTCGGCGCTGGAAGCTGCGCAAACGGTGTGCAAGATCGCCAAGGACAAGGTCACCATCAACGAGTTGGTGTCCGGTGGCAGCTTCGGGGCGCGGGAGGCCAAGTACTGGTTGTTCGAAGTGGCATACCTGGCGCAGCAGGCCAAGGTGCCAGTCAAGTTGATGAACAGCCGTGAAGACGAAATGCGTTCGCTGTTCATGCACCCGGCGACTCTGCATCGAGTCAAAGGTGCGCTGGATGCTCAGGGCAAACTCATGGCGTTGAAACTTGACGCTGTCTCACCGGCTTCGCCGGAACAGTGGGAACCAGGCTATTTCGAACGCCCCGACCACATGGACTACAGCACTACCGAGGCTATCACCGCGTGGGACTTTGCTTATCGTCCTGCGAATCTGGACCTGGTCTGGGTCAGGCACGAAAGTAACGTGCCCAGCGGTTGGTATCGCTCCGTGAGTTTCATTCCAAATGTGTTTGCCGTCGAAAGTTTCATGGACGAATTGGCACACAGCTCGGGACAGGATCCGTTGGCCTGTCGCCTAGCCAACATGCAAGGCCGGCCCCGGCACGTCGCGGTGCTGAAGAACGCCGCCGAACGTGCCGGTTGGGGCCAGCCATTGCCGGAAGGGACAGCCTTGGGGATCGCCACCAATCAGGGTTACACCAGCTTCATCGCGGTGGTCGCCAGACTTTCGAAAAAAGACGGTGTGATCAAGGTCGATAAGCTCACCTGCGTGGTCGATTGCGGCCTGGCGGTGTCGCCGGGCGGTGTCGAAGAGCAGATCTACGGCGGCTTGATGTGGGGCCTCGGCCACGCGCTGTTCGACCGCATGGACATCAAACAGGGCAGGGTGGTGCAGAGCAACTTCCATGATTACCGGGTGACCCGCATGTCGGACATGCCGGCGGTGGACATCCTGGTGCTGGACGGCGAGCCGAGCAAACCCGGTGGCGTCGGTGAACTGGGCAGCCCGTCGGTGGCCCCGGCCATCGCCAATGCTCTGTTCAGCCTGACCGGCGTACGCCAGCGCTCGACGCCACTGACCCTGGGATAAGCCGCCATGGACTTGCGCTTGCTGCGGTACTTCATGGCCCTGGCTGAAGAGCTGCACTTCGGCCGGGCGGCCACGCGGTTGCACATTTGTCAGCCGCCGCTTAGCCAGCAGATTCGTCTGCTGGAAGAGGAGCTGGGTACGCCGTTGTTCGAGCGCAGCCATCATCGGGTCGAGCTGACGGCGGCCGGGGCGATGCTCAAGGAACAGGCGCCGCTAGTGTTCGAACAACTGAATCGCGCGCTTGATCTGACTCGTCAGACCGGTCGCGGCCAGTTGGGAGAATTGGAAATCGGCATGATCAGTTCGGTGATGGTCGGGGTACTCCCTCGGGCGTTACACCTGTTTCGCGAGCGCTATCCGCAGGTCACCTGGCGTCTGCATGAAATGACGCCGGCTGCACAGGTCATGGCATTGAAGGAGAAACGCATCGATGCATGTGTATTCAGGGTAGGCTATGACGATCCGCAGTTGCGCAATGAACTGCTGATCTACGAGCCGATCCGGGTGGTGATGCCCGTTGATCATCCGTTGGCCAGACGCGAAAGCCTGGCGCCTTCGGACCTAGCGCAGGAACCATTCGTGGCGTTGGAACTCAAGCAGTCGCGGTTTGCCGATTTTCTCTACCAGTGCTGCATCAAGGCGGGATTTACGCCGCAGATTCGTCAGCAGGTGATCGAGGTTCAGACCTTACTCAGTCTGGTGCGGGCCGGTTTCGGTGTGGCGCTGCTGCCAGCGTCCATCGAACAGATGGCGCCAGCCGGGCTGGTGTTTCGTCGCCTGACACCGGCATTGCCGGAAGTGCCGCTATACGCCACTTACCGCGCGGACGATGACTCGCCGGTGCTCAAGCTGTTTCTTGATACGTTGCGCGAGTTAGTCCTCGAGGAAGGGGGTGGTCGAACTTAAAAGGAGCTGCCGAAGGTTCGGGCCGCGTTCGGGCGATCTTTTGATCTTGCCCCAGACCTTTATCAACCGTCACACGATCGCAGGCTGCGCTAGCTCCTACACCGACCGCGTAGCGGGCGTTATATCGATGTGGATAACGACCGCAAGAACACCGTGACATTGTCCTTATGTCAGTTCCTCATGCTGGCTGTTTCCGCCCATATTCAGCAAGGTTTCCAATTGTTCTGCAGGCATTGGACGCGCATAGAGAAAACCTGCAACAAGTCGACATTCAATTCCCGCAATATCTGCGCCTGCTCTGTCGTTTCTACGCCTTCGGCGACCACGGTCAGGTGCATGCTATGCGCCAGATCCGTGACAGCGCGGACGATTGCCTGATCGACGTGGTCGTCGAGAATGTTCAATACAAATGACCGATCAACCTTGAGCGTGTCGACCGGAAACCGCTTGAGATAAGCCAGCGAAGAATAACCGGCACCAAAGTCATCGATGGAAATCTGGGCACCGAGATCGTGCAATGCCTGCAACGTCGAGGCGGCTGCTTCGGGGTCGCACATCACCGCCGTCTCTGTCACTTGAATCGATCCTGCGCCAAGGCTTGGAAAAGCTACCGCTAGCCCAACAAAACCTTCCGCTGCTGCCCGACGAGCACATCAATCTGCGTGGCCCCGGCTACTACCACTGACCTGAAAAAGGAGCTTCGAAATGCTACCGAACCCGACCTTGGACAAGCTGCAAACCCTGCGTCTGCACGGCATGATCAAGGCGCTGAGTGAGCAACACGCAACGCCTGACATCAACGACCTTGGCTTCGATGAACGCCTCGGCCTGATGGTCGACCGCGAACTGACCGAGCGTGAAGATGCACGCTTGAGCACTCGACTCAAAGCGGCCCGACTGCGCCACAACGCTTGTCTTGAAGACATCGACTACCGCAGTTCACGTGGCTTGGACAAGTCTCTGATCCTGCAACTATGCAGCGGTCAATGGCTACGCGACGGCCTGAACCTGATCATCGGCGGCCCCACCGGCGCGGGCAAAACCTGGCTCCGTTTGCCGCTGCTCAGCGGCGCTACATGCTTGAACTGCTGGACGACCGCTACGGTAGCCGCTCGCGCAGACCTGAGCGTCGAACATGCTTTGGTCCATGAATAGACCATGAGAAAGTATTTCGACGCTCAGGTCTGCGCATTACGTGAGCACTATCGAGTTATCACGTGGGACCAACGAGGGCATGGACAGGTTGCCTTCGTCAACGAGCCATTCAGTCTCTGGGATAGTGCAGACGACCTATCTGCTCTTCTGGCCCACCTTAATATAGATCAGGCCGTTTTACTGGGTATGTCGCAAGGTGGCTACGTCAGTCTGCGGGCCGCGCTGCGTTACCCAGAAAAGGTTCAAGCATTGGTTCTGATCGCTACGCAAGCTGGCGTGGAAGATGAAAACCAGAAAGTCGTGTACTCACATCTCCTGAGTGCATGGCTTGAAAACTCCCTGACTGATGAAATTGCACAAAGTGTGTCGGGATTTATTCTGGGTGGGCGGTCTCAAGGACCAAGTGCAACAGTCAGTTAATGATTTCGAGCTTGTTGCTCGCAGATAGCTGAAGGTAATCAACTAGGACTTCGATCGGAAACCTCCAGCCTAGCGTTTGGCGTGGACGAGTGTTCAGCATGTCGGCAATTTCGCCCAGTCGCTCCTGGCTGACCAGTGAGAGATCAGTGCCTTTGGGCAAATACTGGCGCATCCCGCGTTGCCAGGGGCTGTGCGGATCAGCAAAGTAAACCTTCATGCCGGTGTGGGCTGTGATTTCGGCGTGATGGGCCATTTCACTGCCCTGGTCGTGCGTCATGGTTCTCAGCAGTGATGGCGCCATGCGCGACATTTCTCGGGTAATGGCTTGAGCGGCTGCATCGGCGGTCGGTGCGTCGAGTTTTGCCAGGATCACATAACGACTCGTGCGCTCAACCATCGTGGCGACAGCGGAGCGGTTGTTGGCCCCGATAATCAGGTCACTTTCCCAGTGCCCCGGGACAAGGCGGTCTTCGACCTCCGGTGGGCGTAGGTGGATGCTGAGCTCCGCAGGATAGCGCTCTCGACGTATGGCACTCTGGGTTCGCGGTCGCCGCTTGCCTTTACCTTGGCGCAAGTAGCTGATGAGCTGACGCTTCAACTCGCCTCGCGGATAGGCATAAATAGCTAGGTAGATGGTTTCGTGACTCACATGTCGCTCGGGGTGATCGGGCCAGATACTGCGTAGTCTGCTAGCGATTTGCTGGGGTGACCAGCCAATGCGCAGCATTTCCATGATCACTTGGAACAACTCAGAGCCAGAGCATAAGCGAGATTGACGGCGTGGCTTGTGACGTAGCGCTCGTGCGCTGCTTGCGGCGTGAGCCGGATCGTATCGACCCAGTTGGCTGTGCCGTCTGATCTCACGGCTAATCGTACTGGGATGACGTCTGAGCAAAACGGCGATTGCTCGCAGGGTGAGTTGTTGAAGCTGCATCACCATGATGGCGACGCGCTCCTCAGTGCTGAGGTGTGTGTACTTCGTTGGCATGGCAACACCTTACATCAGGTGTTGCACTTGGTCCTTGAGACCGCCGTGGCTTCGTTGTTTGAATAGGACTTTAGGAATCCGCGAACCGCCAAGTAACCCTCTTGAGCCTTTATCTCTGACGGAAAGGAGAAAAGGTACTGAGTGACAACAGGCTGCTCATCAGACACACGACTGAAATTCAGGTCTCTAAAACGATTGTAGGTGTCAAACAAAGGAATCGGAGACGCAGGCATGTGATAACCAGGGTAGAGAGTGAAACGGCTTGATGTGATGTTAAGCAACGCCCTAGCAATCTGCAACAACCGGGTCTGCGCGTTATCGGTTATTACAACTGTCTCGAACCCTTTTGGGCTATCCGTGTGTGATACCTGACACCTCATCTTGGGCCGCAAGCAACACTTCATCTGCATCGGAAAAAAGCACATTTTGGGGTCGACTGCCTCCGAGGTAACTGCTGGGAGAAGCAAACCAAAAAGCGATTCCCCATCCTCCTTTTTTCGTTCTCAAAACATCGAGTATCACCTTCAGGCCAGCCCCCGGTGTCAGGCTAGTTGTCGCCTCAGTTGATCTATCAAAACGATAAATCGGGGGCGTCAAAGAGAGTTGTCATGTCGAGCTATTCACCCGAGCGTAAAGCTTCCCTTATCAACAAGTTATTGCCTCCTCAAAACATGTCCGTGGCTGAGTTGTCGCGTCAGGAAGGCATCGCCCCAGCCACCCTGTATGCTTGGCGCTCCAAGCTCAAAGCAGGAGGCGCTGTGGTGCCCGGAGATAAAAGCAGTGCCGATAACTGGTCGGGCGAAGCCAAGTTCGCAGCGGTGTTGCATACCGCCACGCTGAGCGAAATCGAGCTCAGCGAATACTGTCGCAGCAAAGGGCTGTATCCCGAACAAATAGCCGCTTGGCGTCAAGCCTGCATCACCGGCCAGTTGTCCGCTCAGGCGCAACGCCAAGCTGAGCGAGAGCAGGCGCGGGCTGACAAAAAGCGCATTGCCGAGCTGGAACGCGACCTACGTCGCAAGGACAAGGCGCTGGCAGAAACCGCCGCGATCCTGGTGCTGCGAAAAAAGATGAATGCCTTCTGGGGAAACGACAACGAGGGCGTCTGACCTCGCTGCCAGAACGGCTACAACTCGTTGAGCGTTTTAACCATGCAGTGGCTTCTGGGGCGCGTAAAGCGATTGCCAGTGCAGAGATAGGGCTGTCGCTGCGAAGCCTGCAGCGCTGGGCGCTGAGGCCTGTAATGCAGGCCAATATACGCACCACCACGCTACGCCCACGACCACTCAATGCCCTGAGTGAGCAGGAGCGCTGCGCTATTTTAGAGGTCTGCAACAGCCCACCATTTGTCAGCCTGCCACCCAGCCAGATCGTGCCAATACTGGCCGATCAAAACCGTTACCTGGCCTCAGAGTCAACCTTTTACCGCGTCCTCAACGCGGCTAATCAGCAGCACCGACGTGGCCGCAGCCATGCACCGCACAAACACGCATCGCCGACCATTCACCGTGCCGCCACCGCCAATCAGGTTTGGTCTTGGGACATTACCTACCTTCCCTCGCCAGTGCGTGGGAAGTATTACTACCTGTATTTGATTGAGGACATTTACAGCCGCAAGGCCGTGGGTTGGGAGGTTTACGAGCAAGAAAGCGGCGAGCGGGCGGCTGAACTGATGGCGCGCACGGTACTTACCGAACGCTGCGCGGGGCGGCCTTTGGTGCTGCACTCGGACAACGGCGCGCCGATGAAGTCGGTGACGTTGCTGAGCAAACTGTACGACTTGGGCATCACTCCCTCACGGGGACGACCACGGGTCAGCAATGATAATCCCTACTCGGAGTCGCTGTTTAGAACCCTGAAGTATTGCCCGCAATGGCCGACTGGCGGCTTTGAAAGTTTGGACGCAGCGCGGATCTGGGTACGTGATTTTATCCTCTGGTACAACCACCAGCACCGCCATAACCGCATCCGCTTCGTGACCCCGGCGCAACGTCATCGCGGTGAAGATAAACAGGTCTTGGCCAAGCGCCATGTGCTGTATCAGCAAGCTCGTCATCAACACCCACATCGCTGGTCAGGTGCGACGCGTAATTGGCAGCCCATCGGCGTCGTCACGCTTAACCCGGAAAGGGAGTTACCAGTACTGAACATAGCCGCATAAAAACACGGTTGACGCGACAACTACCTTGCAAAACGCCGGGACACTCGAGCAAGAGCTCAGCGAACTGGACCTTGAGCGCGCAGGTATCACCAGCGTCATCTGGTGTATCGACTTCGGGTCGGACTTTACCCGGATCGAGGCCGCCGTTTTCAATGGCAGCGGCCACCCGTGCCTCCACCGCGGGGTCACGACGCATTCAGGTCTGTACTTGTTCGGGGTGCCACGGCTGTACACCAGGGGCTCGGAGCGTTTTTCCGGCGTGACAAAAGATGCGCGCTACCTAGTGGAGCGGATTATCGCTTCACATGCAGAACTTTTTGTTCAAGCGAAACGGGCCATTGCTAGTGTCCTGTCTCCGAAATAAGTTTCTAGCCTGAGCTATGCTTCTGTGGTCAGTCAGTGCTTGGAGTGATCACATGAATTCTCAGAACATCGCGCTCAGTGAAGAGGAACACATTGAACTGAGTCGGCGCCTAAGATCAGCCACGATCAGTCAGCGTGACGGTCGTCGGGCGCGGGTGATTTTACTGGCGGCTCAAGGCTGCTCGCGCAACGAGATTGCCCAACTGACCGGTCTCTCCGTTGTTTCAGTCACTCGCTGGTGCAAGCGTTTTCAAGCGCTGCGTCTGCAAGGCCTAGTGGATCTGCCCGGACGAGGTCGCAAGCCATCCTTGCCGGCCGAAGCGTTGAAGCGAACCCTTGAGCAAGTCACTCAGCCGCGTATCGGTCAGCCTCGCTGGAGCTGTCGTAGCATGGTTCGAGTCGCCGGCATTTCACCGGCCAGCGTCCAGCGGATATGGGCCGCCAACGACATAAAACCGCACCTGGCACGCACCTTCAAGCTGTCCAATGACCCGAACTTCGAAGAGAAATTCTGGGACGTCATCGGGCTGTATCTGGCGCCTCCCGATAAAGCCCTGGTGTTCTGTTGCGATGAGAAGAGCCAGGTTCAAGCCTTGCAGCGCACGCAGCCCGGATTGCCATTGGGTATCGGTCATATCCGTACACAAACCCATGACTATGTTCGTCACGGCACGCTCACGCTGTTTGCGGCGATGGATTATCTGCAAGGTCGGCTGATCAGCAGCATTGAAACTCAACACCGACATCAGGAGTGGTTGGCCTTCCTGAAAAGGATCAACCGGGAAACCCCCAAGGGCCTGCAACTGCACTTGATCGTGGATAATTACGCCACGCACAAGCATCCGGTGGTCAAGGAATGGCTCAAGCGACATCCGCGATTTCACATGCACTTCACCCCGACATCAAGCTCCTGGATGAACATGGTTGAACGCTTCTTCCGAGATATCACCGTTTACTTACGTGATGGCAGCTTCAGTTCGACACGTGAATTGGCCAGCTCCATGACCACTTTTTTAGCGTTACACAATGCTCAGCCAAGCCGATACGTCTGGAATGCAAAAGGTGAAGACATCTTGCGCAAGATCCAGCGTGCATGAGAGGCGATGGCATCACAGTCTAAAGAAAACGTTTTTTCTGAGACAGCACACTAGGTGATCAGCAAAAACGGCCCGGTGGCTCGGCGGGCACAGGTGCCGAGACGTGCGCTTAACACGAAAGGCTAGTCGACAAGGTTCATCGAGGCAGACGTTACGTACGGGACGTTTTTTTAAAAAAATAACGTAGAACCGACAGTTTTTTCAACTCTGCGCTCAATGGTGATGCGTTGATCAGAGCAGTCCTAAAAATTTCTTTGGATTAACTTGCGAAATATGCCCCTGTTTACTAGCCTCAGATTCGCATATGACATGCATCTAAACTACCCAATGGAAGGCCAAGGATGAGCACATTCGTACGTTCCCTTACCATCGAGATTTTCAACGCAAGCGGCGCTGATATTACTGTCAACTACGGCCTTCTGACGGGTGGAGAGTGGGCGTCGGCGCCGGTTCCCGGCACAGTGATTGAAGCAACGACCCAGCAATCCTACGTTAACGGTGTGTCTAACACCCTGACGGCGCTCGGAGGTCAGATCCTACTGACACCAGCCGCTGGGGGCAGCATCACTCCGGTCTGGAGTTGGCCGTCGGGCTCCCCGGTCTCCGGCAGTGTGAACAACACGGCTACCGACCTGGCTGTCACTTACCAGATAATCAACGCCCAAACCAACAACCCCACTCAGCAAGTGATCATCACCAATGCGAGTACGAGCACTAAGTTCGTAGCCTCAGTCAAGAACGGCGACTACTGATCGTCTCTGAATGGACGAGCCCCCTGAAAGACAGGACACCGTTTCCCCCTTAACATAAGGGATAGGCAAACGACTGTGTATATGACTAATAGAAACGATAAGGGTGGGGAGCTTTTGGGTCAGGAGCGGCGTCGCCGCTGGAGCCCGGAGCAAAAACTGGCCATGGTTCGCGAGAGCCTGCAACCGGGGCAAAGCGTCTCGGTGGTGGCTCGACAGAATGGCGTGAATGCCAACCAGTTGTTTCAGTGGCGCAAGCTCTATCAGAGCGGCAGTCTCTCGGCTGTCAGTGCTGGGGAGAGCGTGGTGCCCGCTTCCGAGCTGGCCGATGCGCTCAAGCAGATCCGCGAGCTACAGCGCATGCTTGGCAAGAAAACCATGCAGGTCGAGATCCTTCAGGAAGCTGTGGAGATTGCTCGGTCGCGAAAATGGATTGCGCACTCACCCTTGTTGCCGGGGGACGACCAGTGAAGCTGATCAGTGAAAGTCTCGGTGTAGCGCGCTCGCAATTGACGGTTCGACTCAACCCAAATGCTCAGGTCGAGCGGCGTCGCCCTGCGCTGGACGATGCCGCACTGGTCGAAGAAATTCAGGCTGAAGTGAGTGAACTGCCCAGCTACGGGTACCGCCGTGTGTGGGGGTTGCTGCGTCGTCGGCGTGAAAAGCAGAGTCAGGCGCCGATCAACGTCAAGCGGGTTTATCGCGTCATGCGCGATCATCAGTTGCTGCTGGAGCGACGGATTAAACAACCGGGTGTGGCACGCCGTCACGAAGGCCGAATTGCCGTGGCCACCAGCGATACCCGGTGGTGCTCGGACGGGTTTGAGTTTCGCTGTGATGATAACGCCAAGCTGAGCGTGACCTTTGCCCTGGACTGCTGCGACCGCGAAGCCATCGGTTGGGTGGCCAGCCCGACCGGGTACAGCGGCGACGATATCCGTGATCTGATGCTGGAGGCGGTGGAAAAACGCTTCGGTGAAGAGGCGCCTGCCACCCCGGTGCAATGGCTGAGCGACAATGGCTCGGCCTACATCGCTGAACAGACACGCCAGTTTGCCCGACAGATCGGTTTGCAACCGGTGACCACACCGGTGCGTAGCCCGCAGAGCAACGGCATGGCCGAGAGCTTCGTCAAAACGATGAAACGCGACTACGTCGCGCACATGCCCAAACCTGACCGGGAAACAGCCTTGCGTAACCTGACGATTGCCTTTGAGCATTACAACGAGGAGCATCCGCACAGCGCGCTGAAATACCGTTCACCACGGGAGTTTAGGCGTTTGGCAGCGGCATCAATTTAACGGGGTGCAGGTGTCCGGTTTGATAGGGGCCAGTCCACTGAACAAGTAAGGGCTGGCACCGAAGTGTCAGCCCTTTCTGCGCTACGGGGAGGGTCAGTCTCATGCTGGCTGAGCAAGCGAACGATGTCTATGTCGTTCAAGTTGCAATTCAGAATTCAAGTGACACCGCTTTAACGCTGACGGTTGGAGTGCTGACCTATGGAAGCTGGGTTCCTCAGGATGGGAACTGCATCCCCTTGCCGAACACGATTCTCGCTCCCGCAGGTGCGCTTACTTACTTCAATGCGGCAGTCAATGCTTTCTCTGCTGTTGGCGGAAGTATTTCCTTCTTGCCCGCCAATGGTGGATCGCTAGTTGTCTCCTGGGAGCGAAAACAGGGGGCTGCCTTGACGGTAAACGTATCGGTCACCAGCGATACCCTCACGGCACAATGTAGCAGCATCAATGCCGGGACGCTGAGTCCAACAGCTCAATATCTCATCACTAATATCAGCAGTTGAGCAGGGAAAGGTACGCGAATGGCTACCAGCTCTTATAGTTTTTCGAACGCGCTGCCCCCGACTGTATCCAGTGGAATCGAGGGGCCGTTTCTGATTCCACCTATAACGGTGGGGACGCCGGATTATACCAAGCCACTCTTGATCTACGTCATCTCGGTGTGTGCGCCCAATACAACGGTGGCAACACCGGGCATCACCAGTTCCCAGAACTCGGTGTTCACACTCTCGTTTGTGCAATCGAGTTACTCGAGTACGACGTTTCTTGCATTGATCAGCGTGACCGCTGCGTCGGTATATAGCCAGGATCCAACGACTCGGCCCCAAATGCTTGCGGCTTTCAAACAGTTTCGCCAGCAGGTTGAAGCACTCGAAGTCCCTGGCACATCGACAAGTGGCGGACTTCTACCCGGCGCAGCTGTGACGCTACTCAATCGTGTTGCGTTATCCATGCCTCTTCGGATCGACGAGGTTCTCCCGTATCTCTATAGTTTCGATCCGGTCAACCAACTCGTCAACCTTGCCCCAGGAATGAGCTTGCGAGTTGAATGGGCAGGTTACCAATACTGCGACCCACCCGGCGGGCCTGGCTATGGGTTCAATGCCTTCGCCAACACCGGTACCAGCCGGCTTCGCGTGGTTCAAAGACCTGATATTTCTCTCGCGCTGGATGCTTTTGCTGGCGCCTTCGCTCCGGGATACGGGACCAATCCAGCGTCGACCTGCCCGATACTGGCCGCGGGGCCGCTCGATCTGTGCCTTGGGGGCAATACCCGGCGCCATCTCAGAGTGATTCTCCCGACGATAATCACCGGTTCCGCCTCACTGGATAATAGCGGCCCGCAGCAACAGCTCAGCTCGTGGTTAATCGGAGCCGACACATTTGCCGATCTCGAAGCCGCCACTACCGACATTCTCAATGGCGGGACCGGCTGCGGCAAGCAGGTAAGCGGAAACCCGATTGTAAGCATCAGCTTTACCAGCAGGGTCATGCTGGTTCCCGAAATTACAGTACTTCTGAACGGCAATCCGATGCCCGTTCCATTAGGGACCACGGTCAAAAACCTGGTTGCGGAATATGCCGACCCGACATCGGCCCAATACAGGAACAGCAATAATATAAATTCCGACTTGAGCCTCGGCATGAACCGACGACTTCAGAACACTGGCGCGCCCAGCGCCGCGGCGACCACCAAGTACTATCAAGCCAACTTTATCTTTCTTCCGAGCAATTCGGCACAGCCTCCGATCTATTCGGGTAAAGCTGGGGATCAGTATGACTCGCCGCTCCTCAAGGGCGACTCTATAAATATCACCTGATGGGGTGGAATTATGCTTCGGAAGTTGAGCGTTCTCCTCTCGGCCTGGATGCTTGCGCTTTTTCTGAGCGCCAGCGCGAATGCAGCTGACCTGACAGTCGGCGCCTTAAATGCGCTCCATCTTGGGTGGGGCACGACAACCACCACAAAGAATAAATGTGATCAAATAAAAACCCTAATGGGTACAGTGGATATACTGTTTTTACAAGAGACAATGCAGACGTCCGTGCCGTGCACGGGGCTGGGTACTGGCATCAAGCAAGATTGCTCGGCAATGAAGGGGGCAAGTTCCTACAAGGAGGCTTACTGTTTCGTTTATCAATCCAGCAAGATAACAGTTATTGCCTATATCAATGCACCCAGCACTTCGTACAGTCGTCCTCCCTACGCGATACTTACACAAATCAAAGTGGCGGGGAAGGCCGACAAATATGCATGGTTCGCCAATATTCATTCTGTTTTCGGTAAGACGGTAAAACCACGTCAAGACGAGGCCACGGCAGCAGGCGCATTTTTCAAGAGCCTCACCACGACGACGTACGGCACAATAAAGATTCCTCCCTCAGGCTTTCCAGTGGTGATCGGTGGTGACTGGAATCTGGCAGTGACCAACAAAAAAAATGCCTATCAGAACGGCTTTAAATGGGCTGATCCGACAACGAATCCAACAACCGCGCCGTCGGCCTGTCCGACAAATACTCCGACCAGCCTGACCGCCAAGGGGGCGCCTTCCAGTCCTTATGACCACTTTGTAATAACCGGTGTTTCCCTGACGGGTGATCCTTCTTGTTACTTCACCACCAACAGTCTGTCCGGGCTCGGGTGGCGGCAAAACGTATCCGATCATAAGGCGATATACTGGGGAGTGACATTCAAATGAAACGCCACCTTACGTTTTTAGCCTTTACTGTTCTGTTGCTACCTCCTCGTTTGTACGCGGATACAGATTTTATTATTCCCGAGCAATGCACTCAGGGCGCAACTGGAGCAGCTTCCAGCGATCTGGCAACAGCAGGAGATCCGCCGATTGTAGAGGTTTACAGATCAAACACGTCAACCCCGGACAAGTACGCGACCGTCACCAATATATACACCGACGGCAGTAAAAATTGGTACGTGGAATTCGATGCTCCACAGTATGACTCCTACGCCATCAAGGCATCTTACACCCCGTTTTTGACCACTTATCAGTCGGCTTATTACTACCAAGGACCGTCTGGCAAGGTCGCCCTTGCTGTGCCTGTAGGCACTGCAAAGAGCCGTATCGGGGAGTATTACAATATAAAACTTGGGAATGCGTTAGGCGGCGCATTTATCGAGTTTGTGCCAGACATTGTCGCCGACGATCCATTTACCATGCAGGTGAATGACAGCGGCGATATAACGGTTTATTGCTATCAAGAGGTTTCCGGCGGTCAGGCCGTCACGGTTTACGATAAAGATCATGAGTTTTATGGCACTGGCAAAATACAAAGCGACGGCACTATCCGTTGGGACCAATCGGAACAATAACACTCTTACGAGGCCGGAAAATGTCAGCCCTTCGCCAATATCCGTCGCAGACTAGTTTATATGTGCCTGATGCCTTATCGCCTGGTGATAGCGTGTGGATGGCGTACCTGCTGCCAGCGAGTGTGACGGGGCCCCAAACGCTGAGCCTGTCCGATGCACTTTCCTCGCCGGGCTGGTTCATCGTGGTCCCTGGGTTGAAGCCGGCTCAAATCGACAGCTTTGTTTCAGCCGCTCAGGTCTATTTTGCCAACAGTGCCAGAGCCGGCGCGTTCGCCGCGTGGTTTCAAAACATTGAAAATCCCGCGGTCGGGCTAAGTGCCATGGTTGTCTATGCGGCTCGCTCCGGCGCGCAAGCTGTAATGAGCCGGTCGGCTCTGATCCAGGGTGCCAATCTCTCCATCAATATGGACAGTGGTTCCATTATTGCCGTTTCCGAAGATGGATTGAGCTTGTCCATCTCCGGAAGCGGCAATAGCTGGTCGGTGACCCCGTTCGGCTCACGCCAGCCCTATCAACTGCCTTGGTTGAGCGGCGGCGCCATTAATGTGCTCGGCCCAAGTGCCACCGCGGGTTGTTTTCAGTTTTTGGTGTCCGTCAGCGATGCCGCTGCCGAACAGTTGGATGTGGGCCTGCGCTCCTACACAGCGCCGGTTGGTGGCGGTTACACCCAGAGCGCCAGCCACAGGTTTCTGAATTTCGGCACCTCCGGCATCTTGCTGGACATGACGCTCGACCCATTGACTCCGCTCGACCATCTACGCAGTTTCGCGGGGTTTAGCGCCAATCAGTCGCCGCTAGCTTCAACCTATCGCACGGCCGTTGGCGAAACTGTCAGTCTTGCACCGGCCGCCAGTGCCTCGCTGGTATTTACTGATCGCCTGCTGGCGGTCGACAGCAACGGCAATCCTGTCGTCTTGTCAGGCAATAAGGTCGTTGCCATGACACCCAGCGGGGATTTCACTTTATCGCTGCCTGTGACCAAACAGGTGTCGCTGCCTGGTTCTGCACCAAACCTCAGCGCCACGCTGATGTGTGGCTTGTCTGCGGTGGAGTACCTGGATGTCAACGCGGCAGCGACGTTGAATTTCGTTCCGGATCAACCGGCATTTGCAGCGACGCTCAAAGCCGCCACCGGCACCGGCCCCAGTGAAACGAAGCGCGTGTTTGGGCCGCTCACCGGTTCAGGCCAGACTTCATGGGCATACTTGTCCGTAAACGACGGCTCGACCTACTTCGCGCAGCCCGACAGCTCGGTTTTGCACAATGGGCCGGGGGACACGACCTCTCCGTTCTTGAACTATCTGCCGGTGGAGCTCGGAGTACTCCCACCTTCAGCGTTGCGCTCCAATGCGCTTGGAGAGGGGCTGGATGGCTATCCGTTATTGCCTTACGCCGGTGTGACGGTCGGCGTCGGCCTGACCACCGATGACATCTCGCAGTTCGAAATGCAGGCCTGGGCCCCCAAGCGCAAGGCGCTGATCCAGCAGGCGGTCAATCTCAGCGCGAGCCGTCTCACCGCATCTGCCGCAACGCTACCCTCACCGCCGTTCGGCACAACCCCCAAGGCCTGCTGCTTGAGTTCAACCAGGCCGGAAACGAATTGGGCTGGGCTCACCTGACCCTGGGTAACTCTCCTTCAGTCGTGCCGATGTATCGCAGCGACACAGTCGTTCTCAGCGCTGTCGATGGCCCATTGAAGGACGCGCTACAAACAAACCAGTTGGCGCTCATCATGTCCTCTGGAGATCGCTTTGCGGCCTGTGGCAGCTTCCCATATGTACTGACGCAGGAACGCTATCTGACCCTGAAAAACGTCATCACGGATGCGAGTGTAACCACGGCGATCGCCCCCTTGGTTGTTGGCGTTAGCCCCGGTTCTGGCATGTGGCCAGATGAAGCCGCGCTGAACATTTCGCTGCAGAGTGTCCTGACGACAACTCAGTACGATACCTGGGCCCAGACAATCCGTTCTTATACCGGCGACTTCAGTCTCTTCGTCGCTGATTGGGAGTTTGACTTGTCCCCATGGCGCTGGGCGGATCACAACTCAATCGTCATTTTTAAATTCTGCAATAAGCAGTTGGTACAGATCGTTGCAGACACCGCTCAATGGACTGAGGGCGACGCCTTCAATACTTCGACGGCTGCGACTCAAAAGATCATCTCCGACATTTTCGATGACGCGACAAGCCGGCTGAAAGCAGGCGATACCCACCTCAGTTACTTCGTTAACACGGTGATGCTGAGCTCCAACTGGAACGGCATACTTGTGTTGAATGGAGAAGTCCCCCTTTCCGGACTGCCGCCGCAGTTGGAGGGACTTGCCGCCGGCATCGACGCGTCGAAGTTCCAGGCCCACCATTTAGGCATCACCGTCACCCCGGTCGTCACCGGTGCCGCTGAGTACGTGACGACAGCGAGCTCGGCGTTCGGCCTTATCGACTATAACTCGCTTGAACCTTTGACCAGCACTCAGCCATATGACTACAAGGTGCTGTCACTGAAGGTCGGGATCGCCAATTCAGAAATCATTTCGTTTTCCAGTTCGATCGAACTGATGATTAATGAACTGTTCTGCGAACAATCAACGCAAGAGAACGCGTCCGACAATAATCTGTTCCTCTACGGCACTTATCAGAAGAGCGGAGGGGTAGGGGCCTACTCCTTTACCAGTAATGGCCCCACGTCCTACAGCATGTCGAGCAGTACGCTCTACATGGTCAACATTCAGACCGCGTCCTTCATCACGGTGACCAGCGGTGAAGACGATCCAGGCGACACCACGGTTAATTCGCTTTTTCAACTGAGCGGTTCGGTGTCGTTCCTGCCGCAGACCGGGTTCGATCTTTTCTCCTATGGTCCCGAGCAAGCTGTCATCGATATCGGCGGAATAGGGAGCGGCCTTGCCTATTCGGCGTTGTCGATCGACATGACCTTCGATCAAGCATCGCCCACTTATCGGACGTTTGTGTTTGATGCCACAAAGATTTTGCTCGACCAGGGCGCCAGCCAGGTCCGAGCGCTCAGCCTGGCTGCCCACTTCCCAATGAAGCTAACGGGTTTGGTGCAGGGTACAGGGAAGACAACGCCGGACTCGATGGGCTTCATGGCTGTTGATTCTCCGATTCAGGGAAGCATGCTCACAGCGCCATGGTTCGGCCTGGAATTCGAACTCGATCTCGGGTCTCTTGGCGCGCTCGCTGCGCAGGCGGGCTTTACCGCATCGCTGATGTTGGGATGGGCGCCCAATCTGAACGGTGTAACCAACTATGTAGGCCTCAGCATGCCAGGCGTCAGCGCAGGTGATCGCGCGATTTCGCTGCAAGGCGTGCTCAAGCTGGCGTTCGGTGATGTTTCGTTCCTGGTTCAGCCACCGACTTACATTCTTCAGCTCAAAGACATCGCGTTGAAGTTCTTGAGCCTCAGTTTCCCGCCGAACGGGCAGATCAACATGCTGATGTTCGGCAATCCGGACGCCCAAACCAGCGGCGCCCTGGGCTGGTACGCCTCGTATCTGAAAAACGGCGCGGGCGGTAACACGGGTACAGGTAACAATGCTGTCAGCCGCCTCAAGGCCACTGCATACGGAAGTACGGTGCTGATTGCGCCGCAACACGAGATCAGAAGGCAGGGAGCCAAGAAATGAACATCCAGGATCTTTGGACCAGCCTCCACACGAATGACTATCTGAACGCTTCGAACACGAGCCTGGCCCTGCCGGCCGACAATCAACTGGGATCGGCACCTCTGACAGCGCTGCTCAGTGATGCCACGCTGTTTCCAAGCGCCAGCCTCGAAATGGCGCTCATAAGCGCAACGCCGCCGGGCACGGTCATCACACTTGTTGGCACGTTGACCGGCACCTTCATGGGCTTCACGAAGCCGGCTGCCACCGCCGTGTTCAGTGTCGATAGCAATGGAGTGGCCGAACTATCTCTCGCGGTCACTTTGGGTGACGGGCAGGTGCTGGGTATCGCGTTTGCCAAGATCGCCAACGACGTTCCAGGTCAATATGATTTCACGGGGGCCAGCCTGACTGCGGCGTCAGCAGCATCGGGCAGTACGCTGACCTTTTCAGGCGTGCCGGTTCCTCCCAAGACCTATGCCAAGCTCTGGAGCGGTTCCATTTCACCGGTGACCGGCGCAATCACAAGCTGGGCTAACCCTAGCACCACATGCCCTGTTTTCTCGCTCTCAAATAAGCTAGCTATCACCGCTCCACAGGCCGGGTTGCTCACCTTCAAGGCCCAAATCTCGCTGACGAGTTCGTCTTCCGGTGGTGCGGGTCAACTGGTCGGTGAGATCCCCGCCGGACAATTGGCGGTCAGTGCTGTCCCGATGTCGAGCGTATTGCCTGTCAATGAGGGGACCGGCCCGGTTTTCAGCACCGCGGATGGCTGGAAGCTTAATATCCCGGACCTTTCGAGCCTCGCTGCGCTGTTCGTCGGCACGCAGCTTGCCGCTTATGTCCCACCCCGTTTTCCCCTTGGAAGTGCACTCAACGTTACCCGTATAGCGTTGTCGCTGGCCTATGGCGGCGCCACATCGTCCGTGATGACTACAAAAGTGGTTGAGGACACCTCTGTCTCGCTACTGCCCCTTAATGCGGCGAACCTGGATAGCATCGAGTTCTCGTTCTCTATGGTGCTCACCAATGTGTTGAGCTTGAGTATCAGTGTCGGGGGCAATTTTCATTTCTTCGGTAGCCAGACCCTCAGCTTCTACGCAGGTGTCTCTGTTCCCTCACTGATCGGTCGGTTCTACAACAACAACGCTATCGACGTTTCTGACCTGCTTTCCGTTGTCGGTATAACGGGCATCCCGCAAAGCGGTTGTGTGTTCGACACGCTGAGCGCCACCGTAGATGTCAACAACGGATACTATTCCTTTACTGGCCAAGCACTCTTTAGCCAAGGTGACTGGTCAATCAATCTCGGTAGCGGAATTACACTTATCGAGATCGACAGTCTTGGCCTGACTATCAATAAATCGGCAGCGACCACAACGGCTCAGCTCTCGACTTCATTTGTGTTTCTAGGCTCTGAGTTTTACGCGACGGCTTATAACAGCTCCGGTTCAGCGGGGTGGGTATTAACCGGTACGATGTCGCCGAGCACACCGATGAAGATCGCCGATGTCGCGCGTCAACTCCTGCCCTGGATCGCTGACGCCGTACCGGACATCACCATCAACTACCTTCAGTGCCAACTCGACACCAGCAACAATACCTACATGGTCAACGTCCAGGTCATGTGGAAACTGGACATTTTGCCGATATCGATCGCGGCTGAATTCATGCTGCGATCCAGCCGCGTGAGTTCCACTGCTCCGGCCCAGTATTCCGGTTATGTTCGAGGCATCGTCGACATCAATGGCATGATCCTGGGCGTGGCCTACCTCTTTGATCCGACCACCAGCGACATCATCTTCAGTTACAAGAGCCTGTCGGTCACCTATCACAAAGACAACCAGGTAGCCGCCAATACCTATGTGGCGGTTAGTCTGAACAACAGCACCGTCGGCGATCTGTTCAGTTTCCTGTTGGAGTTCGCCGACCCGGGTCGGAACATCTCGCTCTCTTCGCCTTGGGACGTACTGGAAAAAATTGGCTTACCGAACCTGACAGTCAAAGTCTATCTCCAGACCAAGAACATTGAAGTCGACATGGATCTGAGCGTCGATCTGGGCTTCATGAAACTCACTAAATTTGTCCTGAAGTACAGCAAGCAGTATGGCAAATCGAAGTTCGACCTCCAGCTCAGCGGGAATTTCCTGGGGCAGGATTACGGCCAGAACGGCGCCGCGCCACTCAGTTGGGATCCGCTGAACCAGACACCGCCCGTTGTGCCAGGCTCCGGCACCCAAAGCTTCGATCTTGAATACCTTGGCCTGGGTCAGCGCATGGCCCTGCGAGAGACACCACCGGCGACGATGGATGGTGTCATCAAGGCACTTGAAAAAGCGCTGGTTCCAACGGGCAACCCCCAGCAAAATCCGGCCACACAATTACCAGGGCTTTCCTACGACGCGGGCTCTAACTGGCTGATCGGAACCCGTTTCACCGCGATGTCCACGGTGCAGCTCAGCGTCGTCTTCAACGACCCCAATCTCTACGGCCTGCTGATCCAGCTTTCCGGCAGCCGGGCAGGCTCTTTGGCGGGCCTTCGCTTCGAAATTCTGTACCGCAAGATCAGCGACACCATCGGCGTCTACCATATCGAGTTGACACTGCCCGATGCCATGCGACACATCGAGTTGGGCGAAGTGTCGATCACCTTGCCTATCATCACGCTGGACATCTATACCAACGGCAACTTCCGTGTGGACGTCGGCTTTCCGCCAAGTCTTACTGACTTTTCCAGATCCGGCTCGGTCCAGGTTTTCCCGTTCATTGGCTATGGCGGCTTTTACTTTGCGGTTCTCAACGGGACGACCTCGACCAACGTCCCCGTTATCTCTAACGGCAATTTCTCTCCTGTTCTCGAGTTCGGTCTGGCACTCCAGGTTGGCGTCGGAAAAACCATCTCACTGGGCATCCTGTCTGGAGGTATCAGCATTACTGTCGGTGGACAGGTTCAGGGGGTACTTGCCTGGTTCAATCCCACTTCGGCCAACCTGTCGCCGGAACGTTACCTGCATCTGCGCGGGACCGTGGCGGTTGTCGGTATTGTCTACGCGACCGTCGACTTCGGAATCATCCAGGCCAGCGTCAATCTCACAGTCTATGCTTCTGTTTCTCTGGACATGCAGAGCTACAAGGCCATCCTGCTTGAGATCAGTGCAGGGGTGCGCGTCAGTGTCTCGATCAAAATCGTCTTCATCCGCATCCGTTTCTCCTTCTCGGCCACCATCACCGAGAGCTTCACCATAGGCTCAGACTCCACCCCCCCCTGGCTCATTGCCTCGAATTCAAACCCTCAGAGCATCCTGCGGGGTTCTTACCGGACCCAGCCCCCGGTGCTGCGCCAGCGGCCCTACGCGAAGCTGCGCAGCCGACCCGCTCGCAGCCTGCAAAAGCGTGGCGTGCTGCTGCGCCGGTCCGCACTCAACCTGACAGCGACGACTACGGTCAACCTGACGACGATTCCCTTGATCTCCCAGGCGTTGCCCAGCGACTTCAGTTTCCCGGGTGCCCCGACCTTTCCTGGTACCAGCATGAACCCGGTACTTGCCCTGCTGCTGGGCATGGAGACGTCGACGGATCCCGCCTCTGGTACCAACCAGTTCCTGACATTTGTCACCGACTGGATCACCGATGCTATCGGTCACGCTCAGGAGACGCTTTCAGCTGCGGTGATCGACGAAATTCTTGACGCGTTGTCCTTGAGCGATGTGGCGTCCACGATCTTCACCTACAGCGCATTGGAGACGTTGTTCACCAGCAACAACATCCAGTTTGCGGTCGCGGCTCGGCCGACAACGGATCCCGGCGCAGAGATCCCCATGGCCTTGATGGCCATGATTCCCGAACTGACGATGTCTACGCCTGATTTCTCTATAAACTTCTTGTCTGACCGCGTGCCGGAAGGCGATTACGAACAGACGATCCAACAGTACTTTGCCGACCTAGCCGCCCAATTCGCCGCCCGTAATACGGGCCCAACCCTGCAGGCCGAGGAGTTGATGGACACGCCGCAATCCATGGCAACCCTCATATTCCGCTACTACTTTCAGATGCTGACCAAGGGGCTGATGCAACAGGCCAAGAGTCTGCTGGCCGATCTCGACCTGCAACTTGACGAAACCCAGACCGCAGCCGCCTCGCTGACCTCGATCGCCAACAACTTTACCAATAACTACACGGTACGTACCGGCGATACGCTTGCCTCGATTGCCCACTTATTCGGCGTGAGCGAAGCGGATCTCAGGGCGATCAATCCGCACTACCAGAGCGTTGACCCGACTGTCGGCCAGACGATTTTCATCCCCACGACTACGGTCACGTACACCAGCCAGAGCGGCGATACCCTGGCCGGGCTCAGTGCATGTTTCGGCGTCTCTCAGGCCGATCTTCAGGCCGCCAATCCCAGCGTGGACTTCGACAACCTACCGGCGGGGACTGCGCTCACGATCCCGGCGATGCGCATCCTGCACACTGTCATTGCCGGTGAAAGCGGGGCATCGGTCGCCGCAGATTTCGGCATCGATCCGGGCACGCTCAAAGCAGCCAACCCAGGTGTCGACTTTAATCCGCTGCCGGCCGGTACGGAGTTGTTGATACCTCTGCAGGTGACTCCTTATATGGTCGCCGCCGGTAATCAGGCCGCACAGAACGTCCTCAATACCGCGGTTACGCTTGCTCTCGGTGACATCATCTTTACGGCCAAATCAACCGACAGCATCACCTCGTTGGCGGCCCAGTTTGGCGTCACCGCCGAGCAATTGGTGACGACAAACGCCGAGAGCCTGACCGTGATAAACCCGGGCCAGTCAATTGTGCTCGGTGATCTGACCACGGTGACCCGGGCAGGGGACACCTACAACTCAATCATCGGTTACTGGTACGACCGTGTGGCTGATTTCGATCCTACGACACTGACCACAGCCAATCCGAACCTGACCTTTACGGGCGGTCAGACGCTCTCGATCCCGCAGACCACCACGAATAACACGATCTACACGGTTCACAATGAAGACACCTTCGCCAAGGTGGCCGCGGCGTATCCAGGCCTCACGCTCTCCCAACTGCTCAGCAACAACGCCGCAATCAGCCTGGATATCGGCCAAACCGTCAACTTGCCAGCCGTCTCGGTTCCAACCAGCAGCAGTTTCATCCTGCCCTATGCGGCCACGACGGGCGATACACTGACCTCTATCGCCGCAGCGTTCTTCGCGGCCGATGACCGAACCCAGGCGGCGGCGATCCAGAGTTTGCAACAGTGGAATGGCACCCTGGTCGCAACGGCCCCGCTGGCTGTCGGCCAGATCATCAACGTCCCGTATGCCAGCAGCTTCGGGAACATCCAGCGCCAGTATAAAGTCTCTGCGAAGTTGATCGCAGACAGCACGGCCTCAGGGATGGCATCACTTCTGGCCGCCCGGGCGTCGCTGACAGCACCGAATGTGGGCCATTCGATCGCGGCCGCCGACACCCTGGGCGGCATTGGCGCGGCCTACGACCTTTCCCTCGAACAGCTGACGGATCGCATCGCCTTGGTCACAGGCCTCTTTATGGTCGATGCCACGTCGAAGGTGCTGACCATGTCTGTTGTTGCTATCCCTGGCATGCGCTTGTCGGTGCTCACCAATAACCTGGCGTCCATGGGGATGTTCACCGATGCGCTGAACATGACCAGCCGTTTCATGATGAGCGGCCTGAGAGCCCCGGCCCCGCAGTTCGCTGGGCAGCCAGCGCCATCGGCAACGGTGGCATACCCGCTCTATGCCCTTATCGGTCAGGAGTACCCGCTGGGCGCGGTTGCCATTGGATACGACATCAACATTGGCAGCTCGGGTGCGTCGTGGGTGTCCGTTGACCCCAGCGCTGCCGTCATGCCGCTGGTCCAGCCAGAAGTCGACCAGATCAATAGCTTCAAGACGCTTACTTTCCAGCCTAGCGTCTCCCAAGCCATTGCATTGCCGCAGTTTAGCTACACGGCCGATTGCCAGTCGGTGGGCACGATCAATCGCTGGGTGACCCCGCAAGTTCCGGCGGCCATCGTCCCGAGTGGCCAGAAAGTGGTGCAGCCGTCGATGTGGACGCTGCCCGATGCCATGATATCGGCGCTTGCCGCCAGTCCGACCGGCACGCTGCTGTACCAGCCAAAATCCGGCACCACGGTGTCCGATGGCAGCATCGAGAGCGTTGTCCTCGAAAACGCGTGCTACGCGACCTCGATCAGCATCGATATCCAGACGATCCCTGACGCGCCCGATGGCACCTATATGGTCGCCGGAGCGGATCAGGCGGGGATGCAGCGGCTGTTGGCACTGTGGGAATTTCTTACCACCAACAGCGAGACCGCGACCCTCTATATCGCTTATCCGGATCAGAGCTCGTCCAGCACGACCGGCGTTCTGGTCTCTGACACGCTGAGCCGCACCGACAGCTTCATCCTGAAGACGAACCTCAGTACAGAAAGCCATGGCTCACCACAACTTACGCTGCGCAAAACGCCGATTCGCATGATCAACACCGGCCTTCTGGAAACGCCGCTGGCCGATCTCGAACCCGCCAATTCGCTCAACTTCCTGCAATTGCTGTGGGAATGCAGTGTGGTCAAATCCGGTGGTTACTATTTGCGCTATGTGACGACCGACGGAACACTGGGGCTGCCCCAAACCCTTTTCACCGGCGGAACCCAGGCGACCATTGAGATCATTGTTGTGGCCGACAATCAGGTGGCGGGTAGCCCGGTAGCGTACTCCTTCAACAACGTGGCGCTGATCGGTGACAACGTAGATGGCGGTACTCACAACATCTTTTTCGAGGCGCTGACCCATGAGGTCACGAGCTCAGACACGCTTGCCAGTGTGGCGCAGCTCTATGCCTCTTATGTCAGTCTTGATGCCGTCTCGCTGGCTGAGCTGAACCAGACCGTTGTCGGAACCATGGTGCCGGGCACCACCGTAACGGGAGCGTCCGGCCAGGTCGCAGCGCTGGCCACTGACAGTTTCCTCTGCCTGGCGCAGCGCGCCGGCGTGACGGTAGCCGCGATTGCAGCCGAGAAAGCCCAGGTGACTGGCTGGCTCCAACCGGGCAATGATCTTCAGTTCTCCGGTAACCCGGTCCAGGTCGTCGCGCCCGGCGATACGCTGGCATCCATCTCGCAGGAATATGACTTCCTCGATCCGGAGGCGCTGGCCGCTCTCAATCTCAACACGGTTAACCTGCTCTTGGTCGGGGCGACACTCACGATCCCAACTAAGGCTGACTACATCATTCAGGCCGGTGACACCTTTGGCAGCATCGCGTCTGCCCAGGCGATCGATCTGTCACTGATTGCCGATACAAACCAGGACGCGCAGATCCTGGCGGATGGCCAATCCATCATTGTAGGAGGCGGTACACTCAACCTCACCGCGACCTTGCCGCAAGGGCACATCGGTTTCGACGTCACCCGGGAGAACCCACAGCCGGCCGATCCAGCAGAGGAAACCGATCAGCAAGCGCTGAACACGCTCTTCAACCTGCTCGGCTTCCAGATCACAGAAACGGCTGCCCTCAAGGCCAGCAATGAGGGGCTGCCCGCCGGCCCCACGACTGAGAACGATGATGCCCCCTGGGATTACCAGCAGGTTATGTCGGTGCTTGCCTTTGCGAAGGTCAACCATGCGATCGACAGCGCTCCGTTGCCGCCTCCCGCGTTGAACCCCTATGCAGGCATCAGCCCCAATGCAATGTCCGAGGTCGCACTTGCGTTCCAGGATGTACTCGGCAACCGCACCAACGGCTCGATTCTAAGCCCCATCGATCAGCTGCTGGGCTACACCGATTCGATGGTTTCAGTCGGGGCGTGGCCCTCGGCGACGACGGCTTATCGTTTCTCTTCTCCGGCATCGGGGGGCAACAATCTGTCGGTCACCGTTTCGATTTCGCCGACTCAGTTCCTGCCGGACAACTCTGCACTGCAGATGCTGGGGGGCGCGCCAAGTGCCGAGCTGTCAACAGCAGCAGCCATACGCGCCAGCGGTGCCCTGGCAACCTATCAAACCGTTTCTTACCAACTGCAACAGCCCGATGTGACCGGTTGGCTGAGCACGACGCTAGGCACTGTCGCTGATGCGCAAAACGTTGGCGAAACGGCTCGCGTTCGTCTCCTCGGCCTGGCGAACTCCGCCTATGTCTTCTTGACCGGCGCGCAGGGCCTGGTCGTTGATCCGGTGACGCTGGGGGCCAATGGCTACAAGGACATTGGGTCGTTGTTAAACCTTACGTTGTCGCAGAGCTCCACAGGCTATGCGGTGACAGCCGCCAATCTGGGGCAATACAACGCTGCTGCCCGGGCCGATCTGCTGTGGGGGCAGGGCACTCGACTCGCTGTTCCGAGCAATTATCTGGTGCTGTCAGGCGATACGCCTCAAGCCATCGTCACTCGCCTGGACGGCGCCATCGACCTGGCCACGCTGGCAGACAACAACGCCGCAGTAAAAGTGGCCCAGGATGTAATGGTTCACACAGCCGTACGCTCTGCCACGGTTGGCTCGGCTGGGCTGTCCCTCAGCGCGATCGGGCTTCAGGTCGGCACACTGGTGGTTGATGGCCCTGGCAGTGTTCCGGGGCTGGTGACGCCGAACTCGACGGCGCCGCTCAGCGCAAACCTGACGCTGACCTATTCCGACACAACGGGGCAGTACAGCTACCAGACAACGGCCAGCGTGACGCTGGAAGACGCTGCGGACAGCTTCACCGAGCAAGTGCGCAAGAACAGCGGTGATCAGGAGGCTGTCGTCACAGTACTTGAAGTCGCCGGGGCCAATGAGTTCCTGGATGACATCTGGCCAGTGGGTACGGAGCTCACAATCTCAAGCGTGCTGGCAAACTCGAACGACACCTTGACGTCACTGGCCAACGATTTCGGCGCTCCGCCCGGCGCAACGGGCACGCCTGAAGCCCAGTTCCTTGCAGGCAATGCTGAGGTGCCCGGTATTTGGGAGGTCAATACCGCTCTGTTCATTGAGACGGTGCCGGTTTCTATTGCAGAGGGCGAGACGCTGGCGGATATCGCCGGTGCGCATGCCAGCGACGTGGGCTCGGTACTTGATCAGAACCGCTCGGTGCCATTCCTCGACTCGGCCCTGCTTGCCATTCCGTACCTGGCGAATAACACCGGTATTAGCGCCAGCGTCTATGGCGCAACGGGTGCCGAGACGCTTTCGGACATTATCGCCAAATATCTGGGGTGGAGCCTGGATGGGCTCACTCAATATAATGGTGACGTACCGGGCCTGTTCGCTTCGGTGGCGATCAACCTCAATGGTCGGACGATAACGCCGACCGTGACATCGACGATCAACACGCTGGCGCTGGCATTCGGTCTCAGCGTCAGCGACTTCATGGCCCAGATAACCGGGGTCGCCGGGATCATCGCGGCAGAGGCCGCCATTGTCGCTCCGGCGATGACCTCGCTCAGCGGCGATACCCTCCATGACGTGGCGTCCCGCTACAGCCTGGATGACGGCAGCCTTGCTTCGGCTTGTGCTTCGTTGCCAGGTTTTCTGCCCGCCAACATGACGATTACCATTGATGGCACCCAATACCGGACGTATGCCAACGACACCTTTGGCTTGCTGACGGCGCGTATCAACGCCGACCGATTGGCGCAGAACCTCACACAGATCAGTGTGGCCGATGTTGCCGCGGCGGCGTCCGGTGTTGCGGTCAGCGCCCGTACGCTGCTGGCGCCGCCGCTGACCGGTTCTGTGATGGCGGCGGTTACCCCGGCTAAAACCAAGGCAATCTTAAGTCTTGGCGTGACCCTGACGATGAGCCGTGATCCGTCCCTGCTGGCTCCGGCCTTCGCAGGAGCGCCTCATGTCGTTTCAGCGCGGACCGATATACCGGCCCAGCCATTTTCCGGCTTGACGGCTGTCGACCAAGGATCGCTCCAACAGTTCGCGAGTGATTTCGAGACGGCTTTCCCAGGGCTGAAAATCGCAACCGGCCCCGCATCGACACAGACCCAGGGTACCACGCAGATCAAGAAACCCTCGTTGAAGCTGGCAGCCACTGCCAACCCGGCGTCATCGACAGGTGGAAAGACGCTGTGGGTGGTCAACTTATCAGAGTCCGGCGTGGGCATCACCTACGAGGTCAACAAATCCGGGGTCCGCTACTTCGGCGTAACGCCTCTCTCGACCGTGGCCTGGAACAACACCGTCGAAGTCCCAACCTATTCCAGCGACAAGGGCTTGGTCTGGAGCGGTAAGCAGCAGGCTTTCCGCGCTTCGGATCCAGACCAATGGAACCAGCAGTTCCTGGCCGCTATCGACCTGTTGCTGTCGCCGTCATATGCCGTGCCGGGCTCCTCGGACAGTAAGGTCGCCGCCAATATTGCCGACGTGATTGCCGCTAAAGGTGGGATCGCGACCGGCATGTCCGGGATCGTTGCGCCGATTCTCGGGACCGACAACATGGGGCTTGATGAGGCTCAGGCCACGCTCAAGCAACAGTTGCTGACGACCTTGAGCTCCGCATACTCAGTGCAGACGTTGGTCCAAATCGATCTCGATGTTCAGGGCAGCGGGGCTGGCAATGACCCAACCACGGCGCCACAGCTCTCCGGCAACCTGGTGGCCGGGGTCATCCGTACGCCGGATGATACGGCTGCGGTCACCGATCCGAACCAACCGTTCGCACCGCTGGCGGCCCGGGCCCAGGTTTCCCAGAGCTTCCTCGTGGAGACCATTTTTTATGTCCCGAACATCATTCGCCCGGGGCTGACTGTGAGCTATGCCGGTGTCCCTGATACCTACACGACCACGGGCGCCGATACGCTCAGCACGATTGCCGAGTTCTTCAAGGTCAAGCAGCCCGGGGATCTACCTATCGGGTTGACGCTGGCCGCCACCGATGAGTCGCTGTTCCTGGGTTCCACGGCGATCAACGTGACGTCCTATGTGGTGCCGGCCTCGCTCGCCACGATCACGGACGTGGCGGCATGGATGAACGTCGAGATAGCGAATGTGGTCAACGCCAGCTCAGAGCGCACGGGCTTCTTCGCCGTGGGCAGTACGGTCACCGTCGACGGCAATGCGTTCACGCCGAGCGCTACAGATACGCTGGAAGCGATCGCCACCCATTTCGGTGGTCAAGATCAGTTCTCGGACAACCTGGCGGATATTGATGCAGGAACACTGCCTGGCAGCTACACGTTGAACAGCTCGGCGCCTGCTCGTGGCATTCAGAACGTCCCACAAATGAGCATTGCCACTGCAAAGGGTGCGCTTTCCACCAACGGATCACGAATTACCACCCTGTTCGGGGTCAAGGACCCGGCCATTCAGAAGTCGGTCGTGCTCAATCTCGACTATCAGGTCAGCCAGCTGGAGTTCGATCTTCATTCGGTGGATGGTATCCAGGGGTACAAGAGCTCGTCCTGGCTTAACTTCATCGTTCCCATCGTCAACGGCGCCGACACTGATGGATATGTCGGCCAGATCCAGGTCCCGGTCCCCTTACGCGGTTACCCGGGCCCCGCGATCATCTCGGATCAGTCTGCGAGCAACGCAACCGATACGCCGGAGCCGGCTAAAGTGCTGGCCCAGTGGGACTACGGCTTCACCACGAAGCGGCAGTACGCGGCTCAAGATCAAATGACGCTGGAGGTTCGTTTCAACCAGACCAGCGATGACAGCGCGGATGCCCTGGACTATGCGAACGAGCCTAAGTACGAGAGTGTCATTGAGGTGTTGGCGGCTTTCTCGGCGGTCTGGCCCGCGATATCGGCTGACCTTGCGCAACTGCCAGATACTTTGGCCGATACCGCGAGCCCGGCCGCTGCCAATGCGGTAGCCGCGCTCGCAGACCTCGCGGGCAGGCTCCAGAATGCGTGGAGCGGCGTGCATGCCATGAAGCTGTTCGCAGGCCTGCCTGAAAAGACTTTCAGTTATCTGATGTCGACGTTGGTCCGCGGGGTGCCGGCCCATATCAGCGGTGTCACGCTGGATCGCATCGGGCAGATGACGGATTTTTCGGTAGACCCTGACGATTTCCTTTTCGTGACCGATGCAAGCTATAAGGTCGATCTAAACAATGGGGTTGTTCCGGCCGCGCTGGCGACCGAGTTCGATGGGTATGGCTTCAAGCTCAGTGGCGAGCAGACGGTCAAGCCTGCGGTCGTCGGGAGCGGTAACACCGACTGGCTGGTCGTCGATCCGGCGGGCACGCAAAAAATAATAGATGGGCAAAACAATCCTCAAGTCTTTACTGCACCGCAAACCTACAGACTGACGTTGTCGGGTACGCAGGCATCAGCGGTGATCAAGGTATACCGCCAGATACTGTGGCCGGGCCTGAAGTATGTGCCTCCCGGCAATGGGGTTGAAGGGCAGGGGGCCTGGCTGAATGCCTCTCAGGCAGGGACCCGCTTGGCGTTTGCGCTGGAAAAAGAGCAGGCTCTGGTCTCAGACCAGTTGGAACTCGATTACGACTTCTACCGGCTCAATCTGCTGTTGCTGCAGAACGCCAGCGGCGGAACGTCGATCTCGCGCAACGCCAACTTGATTGCCGGCGCCCAGATAAACCCACTGTTCATCTACAAGACACCGGTTGTGAAGTTTCCGACACGGATCACTCCGCTGCTCAGTCATACCGAACCTGTGCTCATGACGGGGCCAGACTTGACTTGCGCACTCAGCAATTTTTTCGAGACGCTGGTGGCATCCCAGACCCAGGCCTTACCGGGGACGATGCGCCAAATGCGCATCGGCGCCGCTTACTGGCAATCGGTGGATGGAAAGACCGATCCGACAATGCCGGGCAGTCTTTCCTTCCGTAATCCTTTGATATTGGTGCCGACCGTTCAGTTCAACGTCGACACAGACTGGAAGGCCTCTGGTCTTGTAGGAGCACTGGCTTGCGCCATGACAAGCAGCGCCGAGCAAATGGGTATTACGGCCGCGGCGCCAGGGCAGTGGGTACTCGATGTGCTGGTCTATAGCTACGTTGATGGCGCCGATAAGCTCACCGGGATTCTAGATATTCAAAATCAGATCTACCCTGCCTGAGTAGCGCGCAGTTCAGGCGAAGCCGCTTTTCACCCATGAGAGGAAGGATCGAAAATGGCAACTTCGGACACCGTATTTGGAGTGGTATACAGCCCGACATGGACGACATGGTCTCCCCCTATTCCAACTCCGGGGCACAAGCGCAGTTCTCTGACTCCAACTTCTTTAACGACAGTTTCCAGGCGCTTTGGAATACCGGGCAGGACTCAAGCAGCAACGCCTACCGAAACGATATCGGAGTGATCGGCAGCTTCGGCTTTAACTTGGTTCGCCTCTATGACTGGGGCGCAACACGCGGTTGGAACGGAACGTATGGCACCGCGCATGTCAACTTTCTGGACTATGCGCATCAAAATGGCGTCAAGGTTGTGGTGCCCATATCCAATTATTTCCTGTCTGACGACACTTATGCCTGGAACGGTAACGACCCTGACGCCTCGTACAGCTTCGACAGCGCGCCGTCCGACATACAGAGCGCACTGAAGCAATTTGTCAGTAGCGTGGTGGTCAGCGGCAATATCCATCCGGCCGTCCATAGTTTCTCCGTTGGCAACGAGATCGATATCAATACGTTTGTCGGTCAGGGAAGCAGTGGGGCGGTTGCTCCGGGATCACGTCTGGCCAGGGTGATTTGGTGGATCGTTAACCTGCAACTGCAGATCAGTACCGCGAAATATCGCTACGTGTTACTGACCAGCCCCATCTCGAACGCCGACCAGGGCAATCCATCGTCGGGTAATCCGCCGTTGAGCTACTGGTTTCAGGCTTTCCTCAATGGTGTGTCGACCAACACTAATCTGCCGGAGGGCACCACTGGCGGCGATGGCGCGACTTTCTCAGCCGCCTGGGCCGGCATCGGCGATATCATCGGTTATAACAACCTCTGGTACTTCAATAGCGTCAATATCTATCAAGTTGGGGAGGGCTTGACCACTACGTTGAGGCAATACGACAGCTGGTCCAGTAACGCGACGACAAACAGCCTGAACTGGCCCGGTCAGCAATTTGGCGTTCCCCTGCTGCTCAGTGAAATAGGGGTAACGCGGTCGGACAATGGAGCAAGCGGGCAGCAAGCACAGTTCACCACGGTCACCCTCGAGCTAGCCGATCTACAGCCAAAGCTCGAAGCTAAATTTAAAATCAACAAGCTGCGCCGGCTACTGGAAGAGCTCGCACAAGACTATGACCGCATCTACATCGATACTCCCCCAGCGTTGAATTTTTATACGTTCAGCGCTCTGATTGCGGCGGATTCAGTTCTGATCCCGTTTGACTGCGATACCTTTGCGCGCCATGCCTTGTATCAGGTATTAGCCCAGGTTGAAGAGCTTAAAGCTGACCATAATGAATCACTGGTCGTTGAAGGGATTGTTATCAATCAATATTCGAACACTGCAGGCATAAGGTAATGGTGGAGGAGTTGATCGCTGAGGGGCTTCCGGTACTCCCCACCTACCTGAGTAGTTCGGTCAAGATGCGAGAGTCTCACGAACGGTGCCAACCCCTCGTTTACCTCGACCGCCGACACAAGCTGACTGGGCAGTTTGTCGAGCTGTTGCAGGTCTTGGAGCGTGCCCAAAACTAGGTAGGTCACCTATCTCCGTGCTCGGCCAAGCTTGCCTGTATGACACTCCTCGCGTACGTCGGAAATCCCATTGGCCAGAGGGAGGTCATACAATCCGCTTTGAATGAAAGTGCGCATAAGTTGATAATCTGCGACTGAGCGGTTATCCAAAAAGCGTCCTTGAAATTACTGCGAGCTGAGCCAAGCTTCCAGTTTTTGTAGCCTGCCCAACTCGAAAAGCTTTGGCATTCCTAAATTCAAAATATCGAGGAGCTTTACCCTATCCTCTGAAGTGGGAAACCATTCTGCGATCTCAATATTACAGTGCTCGGACTCGCTCAGTGCCCACTTCACAACCATGTCGACGGTGGCTCGATAATGATCCGCCATGTACAGCTGTCGACCTTCTACAGACCAGCCGCGCTGTACAAGGTGACCAGTGACGTCGATGATGCCTACGTCGCCAAAAAAACTGGTGGTAGCAGGATAGTGGATGCCCGCCAATGACACCTTCGCCACCCCAGTCTCTCGGTCAAAGTAAGACAGTTAGTGCCACCCCCAGTGGTGCTCCCCGGATGCGGAAAATTGATGGCGGCCTTCCCTGTGATGTAGTGCTGGCGGGACACGCGTTTGAGATCAAAATCAAAGAGCGGCGGGGTCATGGAAGCTTTTTTAGCCGGGCGTGTTAACGCCAACGCTGAATTGACCGACCTGCTGACGTGGGATTAACCCACCCTCAAGTCAACACAAATCCAGTAAAAGTAGTGGTTATCGAGGAGCCTGCCCGGGTCAGTGATATCTCGGCAACTGGGTCAATTCGGCGCCGGCGCCAACAACCGGTTACTCGCTCTTAGAAATCCGCACAAATGTTGATAGTTGAGGGGCGTGCGTGGCTCGCCTCGGAAACAATTGCTTCTGCCTGAAACTAACCTCGGCGGTTAAACCTGCTGCTGTGCAACAGTGGAAAAATCGCTCGCTAGTTGTGGTAATCGTCCTATGTATTTGTCGACAAACTAGAAGTGGCACTACGATCTGGTTTGGTAGTTGACAAAGGTTGTTTTGAAAGATTTACAAGAGGAGCTCATCCGTGAACTGTGCGAGCCAGGCGCGGGCCATCGACGCATAAGGAGCTTCCGGCGCGGTGGCAGCCTTCAATTCGGTGAGCAAGCGATCTTGGAGAAGGCGAAGACGTGTGGTGACACCTGCCGCAGGCGTACCCTCCAATATGCGCTGTGTGGCGGGTTCCTCCAGTGCGGTGATCGACTCAGCCAATTCAGTGACCAAATCACCGAGGAATTGTAATTTCCGCAACACGCGGTTGCGATCTTGGAACAGCTTCAGGCGGTTCAGCCCATATACGTAAATAGACGAATTGGCGCGCGCTTGCTGTTGCGCATTGCCTACGGCCACGATCAAACCCGTGGGCAGCTGTGGATCGATGCTATGCGCTAAATACGTGGCAGGATCATCTTCGCAAGGATTGATGAGTAGCGGCAATTCTCTGGAAAAGTTAGTGGTCTCTGCCGTGGCGCGCACGCCCGTGTCCGCGAGCGGAAAGCTATCCTTCTTGCCTGCTTGTCGGGTCCTTATCGCGGCCGTGCCCGCCAGCACTACAAGGCTATTCGATGCATCAGCCAGAACCTGACCCCGTTTGCGGTTGCAGTCAATGCACGACGGCAGCAGATTTTCCCACTGCATGGCAATCCACCAATAACCACCATGCGCGACATCATCCGCCACCGCACCTTTGGGCCGGTAATGCTCGATATCTACTGGGGCAGAGGCCGCATAGTACGTCTCGCAGTATGCACACTTGCCGTGGAACAGTTTCTCCAAGGCCTGTCGCACATCGGCGCCTTTGTAAGCCTTGTACTTAAATTCCTTCTTCTTTGTGCCTGGGACCAGCGCAGTGGCGCGGTGGCTGCGGGCATCATCTAACTCCAGAGGTCCAGCGCCACCCGCTAGTAGCGAGGAGGGGGGAGGCACTGAAAATCGGTCAACGCGACGCATATTCAAAGCCTCTCTAGGGCAGACAGAATTTGATCCTTGGCTGCCCGTCGCAAATTACGCAACCGCTCGCTACTGGCGGCACGGCGTTTTGCCAGGTATTCACCCACGGCCAGTTGGACAATTTGATGGACTTCGCTCGAGCCAACTGGAAGGGCGTTAGTGATATCTTCATTAAAGTCCTGCAAGACTCGCTCATCCTCCGCGCTCAACTCACCATTAGCGTGTGCAGCCATCAGATCGGCGATTCTCGCCAAGCGACGGTCAGCATGCGCATCATCGGTAGATAGCATCTGGAAGAAGTCAGAGGTGAGCAGTTGCTCAAGCCTCAGATCGGCCACCGGGGGCAGGTCGGCCATGCTTTCAATGGTGATCGGCATCTGACGCTGCGCCTGGCTGTCAGCGCTAGCGATGCGTTGCAGTACCACCACTTCTCCTTGCTCCATACCTCGCAGGCACAATGGGTCATGGGTGGTGACGATAAATGTCATGCTTGGCAGGGCTGCGCGTAAACGAGACATGACTTGGACCTTCCAGCGTGGGTGCAGGTGCGCCTCGATTTCGTCGATCAGGACGACCCCTCGGGTCGATTGAAAGCTCTCGAAACCGGGGTGAATAGTTGGGTTCATGAGCCCTTTGAGGATGTCACAGATCATTGCCAGCATAGAGCGATACCCGGAAGACACAGCGTGCAGCGGGGTACGATTGAAGCGGAGCGCGCCGTCCGGTTCGCTGATGGCCGTCACCATGTACAAGATATCGCTCTCCTGAGCGCGTTGGATTACATCGAAATCGCCATCTATTGCGAGCACTTCGCGTAGGGTACGAATCACCATGTCGAATCGATCTTGTCTAAGCTGACTTAGCCAAGGCTCAGGATTTGACAGCACGTTGCCGTCGAACAGATTGCGGACATGGGCATGCGGGCTTGTTCGCTGGCTGGCTCGGGTGAATCTACGAAACGCGCCATAGGCAAACACAGGGACTTGCTGGTTATCTAAGTTGCTGGAGTGGCCGTGGGCTTGCTGGTCGATGGTCAGCTCAACCCAGTGTTGATTGGATAGCTCGATACGAATCTGTGCACGAGTAGCCTGATCACCACCGTCCACGCCGAGCTGGGCAGGATCCATGACCAGCTCAGCCAGCGATATGTTGAGTGCGTTCCGAACTGCTGCAGGGACCAGAGTCAACGCGACAGCTTCAAGTATGGAGCTCTTGCCGGTGGCATTTTCTCCCAGAATCACCAAGGCAGGGGCCAGAGGCTCACTGCGCGCGAGCGACCGCGCCGGTGCCTCCTTGAGCTTAAGATCAAGCTGCTCGATTGCTTTGAAATTGCGGATGTGGATGGCGGTGATCGATTCGACGACCGGCTCTGGCGCCATCGCCTGTTTGTCGCTTGCGTGCAGCCTCGCATCTTCGCGTTGCAGCATATGGTGTGCTTGCGCCAAGAGCGCCGCCGCGTCCGTGGCTTTCGCCCATCGATGAAGCGCGGGGCCAACCTGCTTGGGCGTCGGGTTACGCACGATTCCATTGACAGGAAGATGGTTGAGTAGCCGTCGGAGCAGCAGGTACCACGTCCCGCCAAACTCAAGAGTTGCAAAGTCTACTAGTCGATCGATCCTGGACAGGTCTGAGGGTGTGGTGCAGCTGCGAAGCTCCTCCAGGCGCTGCTGGTAGGTGATATAGCGCTGGTGACGTCGTTCCCCCCGATTCAGGTCGAAATGGGCAATGGTGTACGCACCCCGTGTCGAGCCGGGCAGTAAACCACCATCCAAGGCCGGAATGAGGTGGCCGGCGAACTGGCGTACTTCCGTGGGATCGAGGAGCATGGCTTTTTCGCTAGGCATGTCAAACTGCCAGAGACCATCTCCGCTGTTCACATAGGCCTCAACCTGTTCACGGGCCGGTAGCGGGCAACGACGTCCTCGCACCGCAAATTGGGGCTCAATCGGTACACAGCCGGGGCAGATGGGGAAAAGGTTTTGCCAGGCATCCGCTAGCCAGAGGTAGAAAAGGTGGGCGTCACTGGACCGAGACATGGGCAAGGCATTACCTGCGGGCCGGAAGCGATGCACTTCTAGCCAATCGCTGGCCTCACAAAACGCGCATCGCTGCCTATTCAGGTTTGCCAACGCTTCACGCAGGAGGTGTTCGTCTTCATTGACGTTAATGATGGGGACACTGGTTTGCGATCGTCGTCCGGGCTCTATCAGCCAGTATTCCAGCATCGATTTGCGCGATGCTTGAGTTAGCGGTGACTTCAGAATCGCGGGAGGCTGGCTTGGCCGCTCAAAGTACTGCACGGGGGGGCTCCGGCGAAGTGTCGACGGCGTTAATCACTGTCAGACGACGCGCAACATTGGCGACCTCATCTTCACTCCACAATACTAGATCCCCATCTACCGTAGCGCGCTGCAGAGCAGAAGCGCGCATATAAGCACGAAAACGGGGATCAGGGTGCGCAACGGCAATCTCGAGAATGGTTCGGTAAGTTGCCTCTTTAGGTAATTCGCTAAGCAGGCCGAACAGGCGCTCCCTGGCATCCTGTGCATCATCACGCAGCGTTGGGGAGTAAACACCGGTGTTAGCCCGATTGAGGTCATCTCTGGCGCGGACCACGCGATGCACCAGCAAATACAACTCCTTCAGGATACTCGGTGTCTGGAATCTGCCGTTACCTTTGACCGTCTCACGTCTTCCGCCCAGCAGCGCTACACTGAAGACTTCGCCGAAGCGCTCAGCCTTTGTCGCGGAAAGCGAGCGGAATAAATGCTTAAGAGGTGGTAACGCCAGATAGGGGTCGGCGTGCACTCGGACGGCGTGCCAGACCGGCAGTAGTTGAGGGGGGGTAGAAGGGTCGCTAACCTTAGCTGCCGCCAATCCTGCTATCTGCGTAGCTGATATGTCCCCGGCGGTCATGATCAGTCGGCAGTAGTTCAAGCAGTCATGGTTCACGACCTGATGCTTCGATATCCACTCATAGATTGCCGGAGCTAAAGCACCATGCATCCCTGAAGCGTAGTACACCAAGTTGTGTAACACATAGTAGGAGTTTTGCTCGGGCAGGCTACTCTGCAGCTCCCATTGAATTTCCGGGTGCAAGACGTTCGTCACCGCAAGGGGATACAGCCGGCATAACGGTTCAAACCATTGCGGAAAACCATTGATCTCCCAAAGTGCGTATCGCAGTGCAGCTTCCGCTTCCGCGTTAGTCAAGTGAGCAATGGCGCTCTCGCTTTCAAATTCAATTTCAAGGCCGGCCAGGCCAAACATCACCGCCACGGGGATGCTATTCGGCGCGGCGCCTTCTGAACGAGTATCTGGTTGGTAAGCACGCCAGAACGCAATCGCTGCATCGCGGTAAGCCCCGGCTACCTCGTCGCCGAACTCTGGGATCAGTGCACTCCAGTTAGCTCCCTCAGATCGCTTATATATGCCATTGCCTGCTCGGATATGTTCCATCAAGTGATACTGGATTTGGCTCAATTCGTTCGCTTTGAGACCCGGTGGGTGACGTACAATCTGCGGATTATCCTTCACTCGAGCGATGAAGGCGTCCCAGTCCTTACTCCGCTTTTTTTTACGCCGTGCGTAGAGCTGCTGGTGCTTACGCTCTTGTGCTTGGAGGTTCAAGGTTGCCGGGGCTGGTGGAGGGTTGAGCCACGCCTGAAGGGTGGCCTTTAGCCCAGTATGGTCGTGCGTAGCGACAAGCAACTGATCCAACCAGCACTTCGGCTGGCTATTTTCCCTATAGGTCCGATAAGCGCGGGCAAGGGCTACGTAACGGTCATCTTCCTGAGCTCGCTGATTTACCCACGCCAATGTTCTGGGAAAACTGGCTTCATCGAACGACCAGAAATGCCCTGGCCAGGTCACCGGCCAATCATCCCTGAGCGGTTGGCCAGACCTCTTCGTCTGTTTCCGGCATTCGGCGACAGTCCACCAAAACAACGCGTCATTCAATTCGGTCCATTGGGGTACTAGCATGTCGAACGTCTTCCGCGCTTCTTGAAGCTCGGCTCCGTGCCAGTGGAGAAGGGCAGGTACCGCCGAGAGGAGGGCCAATGATGTCGAGGACAAAGCGGCCGGAGCGCGCACAGCAATCAAGTGTTCGACGCAGAGCAAGGCGGTGGGCATCAGCCACTGATACTCTTTCGAAACAGCGCAGTCACCCCGTTCTATATGCGGCGTCTTTTTCAGAAGTCCAAGCAAGCCCTCGGCAAACCCATGGAGTAGCTCAATTGCGTTTGACTTACCGCTCAAGGTCAGCCGTTTAACGAAATCGGCCAAGCTGGAAGTGAGTCCGCTTGCGTCATATCCGTCATGCTTTCCTGATCTAGTAAGGGTCTGCAGGATGAGCTCGCTCGACTCCTGTTTGCTGGGTGCATACGAAACCAGTTCCGAGAAGACGCCTCGCGGAACCGATACTTCGCATGCCAAGATGTCTTGCCACAGCTGAAGGAAGCGTTGAGTATCACTCAGTGCTGCAACCGCTCTCACCGACACGATCCGAGCATACAGGCCGCGGCCGGACTCGACAGCGATGTTCGCCAGCGGCTCCACGCATCGGAGCATCTTGCCCTGCCAGGCTAAACGACCCAGGATGAAAATCGCGTCGTCATGCTTCGCGTGCTTGCCAATCAGCTCGAGGGTCAGGGCTTCAAGATCTAGGCCTGCGATTCGTATGATGGCGTCATTGTCCAGTCCCCGAATCGCTGAATTTTCATCAGTGATCTGTTCAATCACTCGCGTCAATGTCTCTGCTCGAGCTGCAAAAGGCAGTACTGTAGCATCCCCTCCTTCAAGCACAACATCAGGGTAGTCACGGGTGACCCTGTTTCGAATGCTCTCGTCGAGCAGAATCAACCAAGGCAGCAGGGGACGCATGCGTACACTCAGTACCGTCTGCTCATACTGCCGACGAAATATCCATGACTCAATTTCGCTGCGATTCGCCTCGACTCCCAGATGTTTGCTAATCCAGCGCGCTGCCAGCAATTCCCTTATTTCTCGATGGCGGAACCGAACCTCGCCATAGACGGGCTCGCCAAAAATTCCGCATGTCAAAAGGGCATTGAGCTCCGCATAGGACCATCCCTGGAGTAAGGTGTCCGGTCTGATAGCTGCCTCGGAGCCAGTTTCTTGTACCCGCAGGCTCGAAATGCCTGTCAATACAACCCCGATGGCCAAGAGTTCGGCACCCTCTTCGAGGCGAGACCGAGTGAGAGTCGGCAAATCCCGGGCGGCTTGATCAAGCTGTCGGGCGATACTCTGTTGCAGGATCGTTAGCCTGTTCGCAAGAGCATGTTCAGCGTTCCATGTGCCGATCAAATCGCGTAAATCAAAAGGAAGCCCCGCGAGTGTGAGCAGGTGACCGCGCTCCAGCTCTTCGAGAAACACAGTCGCGTCCGAGACGCCACTATGCTGGGCAAAAATCTTAATGTCGTTAATGCTCAGCGGGGTTAACTGATAAAGGCGCAGGGCGGATAGGGGGGCATCGGCTGTTTGGGTAGTGTAGTGCTCAGCCGCAACTTCGGTGTCTTCTGCGGGATCATCGATGCCATCAGTTTCGAGCGACGTCGTCTGCGGCGCAAAGGGGAGTAACTCCTCCAAAAGGGCACGGTCACGTTGCGGCCGCCAGGCATAGGGCCGGCTTGAGACATACACATGGGTGCGTTGGCTGGCTGGCCCCACCTGATCAGCGAAATATCGCAATGCCTGCTCAAAGGCTCTCGCTTCTGTCAGGCGAAGCTCATCCACGGAGTCCAGAAAGAACCAGGCTTCATCCGTACCTGATAGCCAGGCCGAGAATGCTTCTGCGCTGCCTATCTCGAAAGCTGTCTCGAAGCGGTCGCTTATGTCTTCGATTCGGATGAAAAATGCCGCCTGGCCTTGGTTTCGCAGTAGGTTTGCGGCCCACTGTAGCTCGTAGGTTTTACCTGCTCCAGCCTCGGCGAGGATGACCACCCGGTACTCCGTAAAGAGCGTCTTCCACGTCTGATTTTCACCGTGTGAAGATCCCAGCCACAGTTCGCCTAAAGGTAGATCTTCTTTCTGATAGGCTTCTGGAATCAGACGGAAATGCCGGGTTAGCGGTACTGGAGGCATTTGGCGTCCTTGCAAAAAAATTGGGTAATCAGCTGATTGGGATCGGCAAGCGGGCTAAGACTGCTTGTTTTGCCTATTATCGGCGGATGTAAACTTGTGTTGGTCGGACTTATGTGGAAATCGTATTGATATTGCTGTCCTGGCTCAACCTCTTTGGAGGATGACCAGCAGATACTCAAACAGTTTAAAGCAGATTTGACGGAGGTTAAGAAACAACTGGCCTGACGTCTATAAATCCTTTAAGTGCCTATCGTTGACTCAGCTTCCTGTCGATCGCATTGGTGATCATTGCCCCACCTACATCGCTAGGATAATGTCTGCATTTGATAAGGTTAGCGGAGGCTGGGAATGGACTGGGGCGCTTTGATCAAGATCGCAGCTTCGATTGGGGGGGGCGATTGTAACGGTTGTCACCGCCGGGCGTGCTATCAACAAACTCAAAAGACACATTGCCGAATATCGAGAGATAACGGCTCCGCAACCCGCGCAACCTCATTTGCAACTCGTTTTTCAATGGGTGGGTGACCTAAAACTAAATATGATCCATGCCCCCGAGATCGTTTTCCGTATCGGAAATCGTCAAAACAGAATCCTCTACCTCAACAAAATCCAGTGGTGCGCTCCCGCCTACCGGTTGCATTGGGATGCCAAAGGCTCGGACGCCTCAGGACAAACGATTCAACCGGGTCAAGGGCTTACATTCAAGTTCGACCCCGAAGACACGCTTGAGCCGATCATCGATAGCGGTTTCTGGACACGATATATGTCGCAGATACGCTTGATCTGCGGGCTGCGGTTGAGCGTTCAACTGCAAAGCGGTGAGGAACTTAGTATTCCTGCTCCCAGGGTTTTGAAGGTTTATCTGGCCTACCTGCACCACTTACCAACTTTGGCTCAGAACTACATCAGATTTCAGTCATTCTTACGCCCCTAGCCAATAAGCAGACCCACGGTGCTCGCGTTGAGCATTGCGGTCTCGACCCGGGGTCATACCGTTCCCGTTAATAGTCGTGCTTGACGAGGCGTCGCATACTCTTTGAGGAATGAAAATATGAGGGGGAAATCCCATCCTTTCCCGTTTGATACCCAGGCAGAGAGCGTCATGAAAGCTTTCATGGCGGCCACCGGCGAGAGGCTCAATCGTGCGCAGAAGCAGGTCGGTGGGGGCGATGAAATTCAGAGATTCAGCCATGGTGGATCCTGGCAATCACACCACAGCTACGATCCCGACCGCGTCGATCAGATGCAAACGATTGAACACGAAACGAGATTGCGCTTCGAGGACATTATGCAGGGCCAGCTCGACATCATTGAGCGCACAGCAGATGAAATTTCAAATAGCATGGCTGACAGCTATGCGAGGGCTTTTTACCAGATGCTCTCGGACACCTGTGAAGAGCACGGTAATGTCATTGATGGGGCGGCAAGCAATTTGGGCGAGCAGATGCTCAAGGCAATTGAAACCGTTGAGTATTCTGTTGGCCGGGATGGAGAGGTAACACTTCCGGAGTTTCGCGTACACCCCGCCATGGCACACCGCTTGAGAACCGACCCGTCACTACACTCCCCAGAGTTACTAGCCAGGGTCGAGGAGGTGACGAAGCTCAAAAGTGCTCAGGCTCTGGCAGCGGAAGCCGCCCGGAAAGCTAAATTCCGTAGAGGAGAACAGTGATGGGCGCCAGGGTGTTGCTTTGCATTGGCTGTGACGACTATCAGTCGCTGAACAAACTGTCTGGTGCCGAGCGTGACGCGCTTTCAATGCACACTGCTCTGTCGAGCGGGCCATTGAGCCGTATCAGCCAAGAAGACTCATATTTACTTAAATCCCCATCCAGAAGCCAGCTGGATGAGATGCTGCTAGGGCTACAAGACCGATACGATGAGATCGAGAGCTTTACCCTCTTTTTCGCAGGTCACGGTGGAGAAGCTAATGACAGTTACTTCTTCTGTCTGAGCGACACCCGCGCAGACCGTCTCTCGACGACAGGATTTGCTCTCAGTCGTCTTTTTGAATATTTCAACGAGCTCAAAGCTGCTCATTGCAATGTCATTATTGATGCTTGCAACGCAGGGGGCATGGTCTCCAATCTAGGCATCTTGTTGAAGCCAGAAGTCATCGGCAAGGCTAAAACCTTCGGCGTATCATTTTTCGTGTCGTCAGCGGCTGATCAATATGCCTCCGAGAACAGCCTCGGTGGGTTCGGAACTGTCGCTCTTCTGAAGGTGTTGCACGGTGAGATCGACACGGGATCTAGGGCAGCAGTGCTTGACCTCCTGGATATCGGTCGTCCTGCCGCGCAACACGTGTCTGACCAGACCGGGGGCGAGCAGATGCCGTCCGTGTGGAGTGTCAACTTGTATGGTCACATGCCGCTATCTGGGAATCCGCACGCTAGCGACAATTCGGTATCGTCCCTGCTAACAATTACTGGAATCTCGCCTGCTTCGCCTGCCGGTCAAGCCATTAGCAGCCACTCTTCCGAGCTGTACAAGCTGATGTTCGCCCCAGAGCATGAACTCAGTGCTGAGAACCTTTTCCCTGTTCTTTCCAAATTTGTCCATCGCTTGGTAGACATACCCAATGCGTCTGGCGCTTTCATCGGTGGTGTGTGGCAATCGCTGGAAAAGGGGGCGAGACATCATTCCAATTTGTTTGCACGGGTTGAGTTAAGCGCGACATGTATCTCGCTGCTACTTGAGTCGTCTCAAAAGGACAGCGCCTCGGGTGACTGCGTTATAGGGCTTGCGCACGAGATCGTGGTCGAGATCGAGTACCTGCTTTCGGAAATCGTCTCCGGGCTACGAGAAGACCCGTGCTCGTTGAGCCGCCATGGCATCCCTGACCTGTTCTACCTTCCGCAACGCATTTCCAGGATATTGGGCTGGGCCGGAGCTTCCCTGCACTTGGCAAGGGAGCTCGGCCGCAGTGACACCGTTATCCTGGAAGCTCTACAGGAGATGAGCGGGTACCTCATGGAGCATTACGCGAGCGTCTTGGCAGGAATGAGCGAGGACGAAGCGCCGTTCTGGGCAGCATTTCTCACCGCCATCAAGATTGATGAACTCAACGGTCTTGGGGAACTGGTGGTCAGTAAACTGATCAATGTACTCATCGAGCACGATGGACGACTCGCAAGGCCCTTACTGCCCGCAAAAGACGTATTTGCTTATCTCAAGGCGCGTGCAGATAAAGATTCCGTTGCCTTGAAGAGTTTGAGCAGCTCACCCTCAGAGACGCTGGCACTCGTCCTGCTGATCAGTGAAAGGCACTCGCTTCGGGACGAGTTGGATTTCAACCTTGTAAGCCTCGATCACGCCCACCTCAACATCTTCATCCCCCAAAGCTATCTGGAGTTTAGCCAACCATTCGTTCGCAACGGCATCAACCATGTGTTCCAGATCGGCCATAAAGTATGGACAGTGGAGGATGTTACCCAGCGGTGGGAAGCAGCATGCAAGCCGCAAATGCTCCAGGACGCCTCGCTACAAAATCTTGCTACTCGAATTGGGGCGATTTGCGCATCGCTGATTTTTCCGAATCGGGTGCCGTGGTTTCTGGTCAGCGCCCCATGACCTTGAGATGATTCATCTTCACGTCGATTCTGTGCGTGTCGTTTCTAATTGCTATTCAGTTGATTATGCATTTCCGGTGTCAGCTCGCACCGGGGATTTCCAAAGAAACAGGTATTGCCTGTAGCCCGCGCACCAACTACCGAGCGCAACATCCCCTTGTGGTTCTTGGCGTAGGTTCATGTTCATTGAGCTTGACGACTAACCAGTAGACATCGTCCCGAACGCGCTGCGGGCGGCAGCAGCCATTTCATGATTGTTTCTTGAACATCAGTGCTACCACCGGAGTCGGTTTCATCGAGCAGTCCAAGCAATTCAAGCATCGCGATCGACACAGCTGCGCTGTTTTTAAGGAGGGTAGAAATCGAAGTTTCGCCTATCGGGCGAACTCTGGTGGGGGAATGCGTTGACGGCGCGTTCCAGCGGGCTTTTTCATCACCTCTTTCAAACGCTGAGCAGATTCTTCTAGCTCGGACGGCGAAGCAAGGCTAACGGCAAGCATTAACGCATCACGGCGTTTCCGTTTACCTTCCAAAATTTCAGAGAGACTATTTTCCGGCTTTACTGGGTGCTTCATCGGTGCTGACCTCGATCTTCGGATCAAATTGGATGCTAGCACAAGCCTTACAACCCACAGTCTTCCGTTGATCCCCTTTGCTTATGGAACGTAATCCGTCAGATGTTCATTTCATCTCGCTTGGCAGTTCCGTTCGAATTCGGGAAAACAGTTCGTCGAGGGAGATCGGATTTGTAGTGGTCTAATGAAACCGGACACCCATTTAGGCGAGAATGCTCGCCAGATCGAGGTGTCAGATGACCAAACAACGCCGTGTGTTTTCCGCTGAATTCAAACGCGAGGCTGCCGACCTCGTACTCAAGCAAAACTACAGCTACATCGAAGCCAGCCGTTCACTCGGTGTCGGCGAATCGGCCTTGCGCCGTTGGGTCGATCAAGTCCAGAAGGAACGCCAAGGCGTTACCCCGCAGAGCAAGGCGCTGACACCGGAACAGCAGAAAATTCAGGAACTGGAAGCTCGTATCGCTCGACTTGAGCGAGAGAAATCCATCTTAAAAAAGGCTACCGCGCTCTTGATGTCGGAAGATCACGAGCGTTCGCGCTGATTGACCAGCTGAGCGTCCACGAGCCGGTTGATTGGCTGTGCAAGGTGTTTGAAGTCACCCGCTCGTGTTTCTACGCCCAGCGTCTCAGACGCCGGACTCCTGATGTTGAGCGGCTTCGGCTACGCAGTCGGGTCAATGAACTGTTCACGCAAAGTCGCAGTGCTGCGGGCAGCCGCAGCATCTTGTCGATGATGCGTGAAGACGGTGAGCAACTGGGCCGGTTCAAAGTACGTAGCTTAATGCGCGAACTTGAGCTTGTGAGCAAACAGCCTGGTTCTCACGCCTATAAACGAGCGACGGTTGAACGACTGGATATCCCGAATACGTTGAATCGGGAGTTCGATGTCCCCGCGCCCAATCAGGTCTGGTGCGGCGACATTACTTACATCTGGGCCCAAGGCAAATGGCACTACCTGGCTGTTGTGCTGGATCTTTGTGCGCGTCGGATAGTGGGCTGGGCATTGTCGGAAAAGCCGGACGCCGAGCTGGTTATCAAGGCGCTGGACATGGCCTACCAGCAACGTGGAAGGCCTCAGGGGTTGCTGTTTCACTCGGATCAAGGGTCGCAGTATGCGAGCCGTTTGTTCCGCCAGCGGCTCTGGCGTTATCGAATGCGCCAGAGCATGAGTCGCCGAGGAAACTGCTGGGACAATGCGCCGATGGAGCGGGTATTTCGGAGTTTGAAAACCGAATGGATTCCAACCACGGGCTACCGAACGGCCCAAGAGGCCCAGCGCGACATCAGTCATTTTTTGATGCATCGGTACAACTGGATTCGGCCCCATCAATTCAACGCTGGGCTCGCGCCAGCTCAGGCCGAGAAAAAACTTAACGTCGTGTCCGGGATTAGTTGACCACTACAGTTTCGCCAGTGTCGAGGTTGGTGACTGGTTAGCCGAATCGGATTTCCATCGGCTTCAACGAACGACCGGCGGGAAAAAATAGATGGGTATCGCGGATCAGCGCCCAGCGCCCGATTGATATCTTGCAAGGTCACCCGGCGCGGTATTGCACGAAATATATTTTCCTCACGTCCACCGCAACGAAATTGACCGTCGAAGGCAATGGCCAATGTTTCGCTAGTTCTAAGTATTACTTGAAGCCCGCTGGAATGAGCTTCTGCCAGGGTTACATGGTCACCGACTTTAGGTGCGATGAGAGTCTCAATCTCTCCGGCAGAGTAACAGCGATATTCTTCATCACCTTCATCCGACCAGCCAACGGGATGCACGCCGTTGCGATCTAAATAAAGACCCAGGTTTCTGAAGTTGCTAAAGCCTAACCACTTGATGACTTCATTCTCTGGCAAAATTGTATTCGACAAGTGCTCCCAAATACGGCCTGGATTTTTTTCTTGCCATTGCGCTATCTTACGCTGCTCGATAGTTAAAATTTTTAACCGCTCAATAGCACGCCTCGCCAAAGGAATGTCGCTTTCTGCGAGCCAATGCACACGAGATTGAAATTGCTTTTCCGCAAAATACCTGATCCCGCATTCGACCAGAGGCCTGCCGTAGGCATCTACAACCACCTCGCCTGTCGCCCCTTTGATCGGCCTTTCGACCCAACAGTCATAGGGGACTACTGCTACCTCATTGCCTCGTTGCCCTGTCGCGATCAATAAATCGATTACTCGTAACAATACTTCTTCGCCGTCACTGAGCGGCTTGTTCGAACACAGAGCGTAAGCTTCCATCGCCTCGCGAGAAGGCAATTTATCATCAGATTTACGCTGTTTTACCGCACGATCAGGATCGTGCAATGAAATGTAGTCGTGGCGACGGTTTTCTGGTTTGGCATCATGCTCAAAGTGGATGGCGATCTCGGTTAATTGCATTTTATCAATCGTATCCGCTATTACCTGAAGGTGAGAGACCGCATCGTAAAGATTCTTGTAGCCACTCTCGCGGAGAAATCCTACGACGCGGTCAAAATCGTCCCGAGTCAACTCTGTGGGGTCGGATACGCCGCGTTCAAATAACGGGTTGTACAGTCGCCGGACGGCAATATTGTACGCAGCGACCATAGAAAACTTCAGACTCCGGGTGCGCTGCAGATATACGATTAGTGCCTTGCAAAAATCCTGGAAACCCAAGGGGAGGGCAGTTTTAGGAGGAACAGAATAGCCATACCTTTCAAGCGATTGTCGATGTGTTTCAAAGGTTATGGTCTGTTGCTTTAGCCGTTGCGGCAACCAACGCTCGACCGACCACAATGTTGATGCCCACGGCGTTGTAATCGGTAATGACCGAAAAACCACTTGTTCCTGTTTAATGAAGCCTTCGAGACTCTGCCTTGCCCTAGACTGCGTCATCTGCGGCATCCTCCGTGTGTTTCCGGCAGCGCTCGATCGTAGCGCTTACCGCCAGGATGGTTGTCTGATGCTGGGCGAGGGGCCGGTTGTGAATGAGATCTCCGGCTTGTTCTGCCACGTCTATGAACCGTTGCGCTTCTAGTTGCAGCGCCTCTTTTACCTGCTCATGGCGGCCGTCAGCAAAGGGGTGGAACTTCTTGCAGGTGTAGCAGGCGTAGACGGGATTGTAGGGGCAGTGCGTATGAACCGGGAGGGCGCATGCACCGATGTCCCCAATGTACTGTGTGTCGATCACGCCACGGATCGCTCTTTCGGCAACAGTATCGCGGCGTTGCACGACTTCCCCGGTCAAGAGACTGCGCATAATGCGTTGATAGGCGGGACTCTTGCCGAGTGCTTTTTCTTTGATCCGGGCAATGTTGGGAGTTGCCGTGACGTAAGCGCGCGCCGCTACTGTGCTGTTGTGGCCAAGCAGTTCGGCAATCATGTCTGCCGGTGTTCCCTGGTCAGCCAAACCTTGCCCGAGGTGATGACGCAACAAGATAGTTACCTGGTTAGGCTTGTCTATCCCTGCTTCACGCAGTTCATGTTTAAGGCCTATACCGATTTCGTTAACTGACAGACGTTTTCCATTAGGACTGACAAATAATGGTCCGCAGTCACTGCCAAATTGGCGTTGAATTTCCGAGATGTGGCGTGAGATTTTTTCACCTAGTCGGGAGGTGACTTTGCGGGGCCGTCGCTCAGGCCTGCGCTGGCCGACCTTTTTGGCCATAGGTAGCCACAGGGTGTAGTACCTCTCATGATCAGCGCTTTCAATGAACTCAAAATCCGCGATGTCAAGCGAGTGGAATTGAATCGAGCGTGGTGCGAGTTCGAAACCTAAGTGAAGTACTATATTGAACTGGGCCTCCTCCCAAGAGATAGGTGAAACCTCTCGTTCAATGCGTTTGAGCAATCGAACTTCCTCATCGAGGTCTAAACCAGACTGCGAGAGAAAAATTCGCGCATACGGGTCAACTCGATCTGATTTCACATCCTTGATTTTTAAGTAGGTGATTGGATCGAAGCCATTGATTCCTCTATCCATTGCCCATCGGTAAAACCTTCGAAATCCTATAAGTACCGCCCTCGTTTTTTTGAGTTTCTCGAGAGCAGTGACCAGTTGATGGGTGTCCCAAGGAAGTCCGGTCGCGAGATTTGTACTAGATAAAAAGCGTAGGGTATCTGCGAACATTACCGCGGTTCGAGGAGCATATTTCTCAAGTGCATAGGCCATAAAACCTTTGCCTATTTCTATTAGCTCCGAATTCAATTGGAGTGCAGCCCAATCGATTTTCATCGCGAGTCCACCGTCGTACCACGTCCACACCGGCATCCGGGTATCGACATATCGTGGCTGGTCAGTGGTGCGAGTTCGAATCGCGACCTGAGCCGGACCCTCGAACGCGTAGGTCTGAAAAGAGGAGGAGGGTGAAGCGTGTTCTTGATCGGCTGATTTGGTCACGGCGAACCTCCTTAACTGTCAAGTCGGCTCCAGGCTGCCGAAGCACGCTGGGCGTTGTGGAGGTTAGCCGACTCGGCTAGATAACGACTTGCATAACGGCGTGGCATCGTCGAAGTGTCGGACCAACCGCAGACTCGCCGGAGTTCGTCCGTGGCCCGCTCGAGGTCATACCCACGCTTCTCGACAAGGTAAGCCAAAAACCGATCGGCAAAGGTGTGGCGAAAGTCATGCGCGGAAAGTGTAGGCAACAACCCCGGATGAGCCAGTTCAATGGTCAGAAACAGCCGATCAAGGACGTTAGACAACGCGCGGATCGACAGCGGGCGACCTCGGTCAGAGATGAACAAATAGCGGTACAGCAATTTCATTGGTTTGCCATTACGCAGGGGGCGTCGCTCGCCCTGGATATAACGCTCGTAGACCTCATACAACTGCGCGGAGATACCTACTGTTCGTCCGTGTGTTTTCAGCGCAGGCTCTTCAGCGCGCGGGTCGCCGGGATCATGTTCGCGGTCATTGATGCTGACATAGGCATGCTGAGAACCCTCATTGACATCGGTGGTGTAGAGCTTTAGAAGCTCCCCTCGGCGCATACCGGTCTCCAGTAGTAATTCAATCATTAGCCAATTGCGCAGCTGCAGCCTTTCCGGGAACGGATTCTCCGTAGCGCCGGGGCGAATCAATGTGCGAATGATCTGGAGTTGCGTATCCGTCAGGCTGCGGTAACGAGCGCGGTCCTGCCGAACGTTGATGATATGGCTCTCAAAGCGCCGCTCAATGACGTCGGCGACATCTGCAAATACAACCTCGATGTTAGCCAGGGTGGTTGGATTTTGACGAGCGCGCGGGATGTATCGGGTGACACACCAGGACAGGTATAGCTTCAGCAAACGCAGGTACTGGTCACGAGTACGCGGATCGATATACGGAAAAGGTGCCGTTTCAGCTTTGCCGATTCGGGCGACCAGGTTGTCGGCTTGACGGCCGCTTTGGAGCCAAATGGCGTAACCGTCCAGTAAAGCCAAAATCGATTCGAATTGGCAGGCCAAGATGGCGTCATCAATATTGAGGTCACGGCTTTTGGCATAGATATAGAAAGCCTGGATCGCGCGCAGATGTGCCGCCGCCGTATTGTAAGCCCGGTGCCTGAGTCTGAGTTGGACGTAGATGAACGGAACGAGTATGGGCAACGGCTCCGCGTTACCAGCGTGCACGAGCAGCGGAACACGCTGACCTGAAGAGAAACGGCACTGAATCAGCTTCATCGGCAGCCACCACATTGAATGACTAGTCATGAACACGACGAACATGGCCCGTTGAGAGAGTGGACGTCAGAAACGGATTTGTCGAATCAGTGGCTTAGACAGCTCATGAACATCTATGACATGACCTGTCGTTTAACATAATATACATTATGCGAAGCATCACGTGCGGAGCTGGGGGGCTCTTGTGAATGTCAGCTAAAGGCGGGAACGCTTGGTCGTTTAAAATTTCTAGTTAAATCAATTAGATAGGATCAAACCATAAAACCACTTTTTTGAAAGAAGACATCCTTTTTTAGCGAGAGTCTCTTCTAAAGCATTGATTAGATTGAAGAAATTTGTCGTTGCTAAGCGACGGTAACGGCACCTCCGCTTAGCATTTGAAAACGGAACTGGTTGCGGGAAAAATGGGCAATTTGAGACGTTTTTTTCAGGATTGGCTCCGTTCAACGCTTTGCAACCCGATCGGTGAAGAAATTTAATCACCAAATTTATTCCTCTTTTAACTGTTAAATAGGTACTGCCATACATATTCACATCGGTCCCTCCGGTCGCCACTGAAATGATTAACAAGCGGATTTATCCCGCTAAAATTGAACGGACTTATCGATGGCGATTCACCGTAATTCGAGTCGGTATGCGCAATTCTTCCGTTGATTGTTTAGACTAGCTTGGCACCTGGCCACAGGTGCAAATTTTGGCACTGATTTCGTTGGAAGCCAGCGAAGCGCGTGCCCACTCCCGTTTTTTTCCGTTACTTACGCGATAACTGCGGACAAATCGAAAATTCCCGCTAACACATTGATAATTCAACTAAACGGCTATTTAGTTGAGCTAATTCCATACGCTCTATGATGATCAGGGTCAGATGTCACACCTGCCCTCCTTTTCCATTGATGATGTTGCCATTGCCAACGCCGCCACTAATGAACACGCTGGCACCTGAATTCAGGTTGAGGGTGTCGTCATAGAGCGAAAGCGTCAGCGAACTACCCGTTTCCAACCCAACCGTGTCATAGATCCCGGACAAAACCTCACTCACCCCACCGAACGAAATCGAACTGTGGTTGGCCGTAATCGTATCGCCCTCGCCGCTGATAAGGTCAGCAGCCCCCGAGGTGTTCATAATCGTTAGGGAGACATTGCTGCTTGCAATCGTGTCACCCGAATCCGCCAAGACATCGCCGGTGCCTGCAACGAAAATCGTATTGCCACCGCCCACCACATCAACCGACACGTCGTTGCCCAACGTGATGCTCTGATCACCGGTGGCGTTCACTTCGAATTCATGAGCGAGGCAAAACTCTTTTATATCCATCTCTCGACTCGGCTCATTGGCCGCCTAAAAGGTTGCTTTAAAAACTGTGTGTCAGCAACGCCGCTGGGACCGAACCGACACGTGCGGACAGCGTGGAGGCCTCGACACTGAAGAACGCTATATCCCGTCAACGATCTGCTGAAGTCAAAGCGTAGTGCATGATTTACCACCTGGTATGAGGCATGATAGGTCGGCCGTTTTGAGCAATGAGCGGATGTTAGGCCCTGCCTGCTCTCGACCCAAACGAGACGGTCGCTCTGGGTCGTTTTCAGCCGGTCGCGACGGGCAGAGAACGGCCAAAAGCAGTCAATCGAATTGTACCGTCACCTATCTGATAGCGGCCAACTTCCTTTCCGAAGCACTTACCGCGAATACACCAACGCTCCCGATGGTCAGAGCAACAGCATCAGTTCCACCGATGTTAGCCGTCAGGGTCTATGATTCTCGGACACGGCATTACTACCCGAGATTAAATAAACATGACGCCCTACCATGAAAACCAACTTTCAAAAAATGTACGTCGGCACCGAAAAATGTTCTGGCTGTGGCTACCTATTGGATTTTTGATTGATTCTATAACGCTAACATCAATAGACTTTTTTTGGGGCAAACCACCTGGGTGGGTGCTTACCTCACTTAACATTGGCTGGGCAGCCGTTGCCTTCATACTACTGATAAAACTTACAAATGTGCGCTGCCCCAAGTGCGGGAACAAGGCATTTCGATTTGCCCCCATAGCCACGAAACATGTTTTCTGTAAATGGTGTGACTACCCAAAAAAGGAGTAAAGCAACGCACGTGGAAGGAGAGTCTATATTTAGGTTGATTTTCTTGTAGATAATTCTGTAGTTATATTATTTTTCTGAGCGTACACATTGATCAGCCTTATTAGCTCTGATTTATTTTCAGACTGATCCGTAAAACCCATTTTCCCTGATGGGGTCATTCGGTATTTTGGTTTTACCTTAGGGAATATATTAATCCCTCTTATAGCTGTCTTACTGTACTGGTTAGGTATCGAAAATTCCGTAACAAGCTCTATATTGCTCCATTCGAATTTTTGCCAGACTCTGCCAAAAAGACGTCGAGAGATACAATATTCATCAATCACAATATCTGAGCGACCGCGCAATATCAGTCCGCCAACGAAAACAGTAAAAGGTAATGATATAAGCAAATAAATCCCCCCTCCGGTATTAAATGATCGGGTGATCCATATCCCGCCCAGGATGATATGCACGCTCAACATAAACAAAAGCCAAACAACTATCCATGCCTGTCCGCGAAATTTAAACTCTCTTTCGCCACTCATTGATTGATCCCCGAATAAGGCGGAAGCACATTTCTTCATTTATTCTACAGATTATAGAGTATGCACAGCGTTTAGTGTGTTGCATCGATATATTGAATCCGCAGTCGAGAGCGGATATCGCAAGCTCGACCGAATACCTTACGGCCCGTAAATTTCAAGGGACAGCTCTATACCTCGACGTGACAACGCGTCAAGGCTTGTAACCGACAGTGATAAACCCTGGTTGTCATTGCTCATGAACAGACCGCAGAACAGGTCTACTTCAAACCGCGCACCTATTCGCGCCCACACACTGCGGTCGGGCGTAAGCTTGCTGAGTAGCTCAGCGATTTGACCATCTAAATCCTCTGGGCTCGACTCCGTCGCCTCTAGCCTCCAGCCCCCCGTTTTGGCTTCAAAATCCGAGCCTGCCTTGATAGGCAGGCCTTTGGTTTGAGCGCGCGTAGGTGGACATCCAAGTAAATTCGTCAACTCATCAGGATTTAGGTCGTCACCGAACATGCGAAGTGTCACCTTGGAGCGCCCTATTGGGCACATAGCTCTCTCTCAAAAACTTGATTTTAGCAGTTCGTCTCCATCCCGTTTTCACTGACTGCTATCGGCCGAGGCTGTGTAAAAACGTTTTAGAGCAGATTTGAGGTTCGGAATTGGTGCGAAAATTGCTTAGTTACGCAAATTTCAGGTCCGCTAAATAACTAAGCGCTGGCAGATTTTACGTCGCGACGCAGGCTTCAAACCGGTGCCTACGTTTTTACACCACCAAGGCAAAAAGGGAGCATCTGCTTGCTGGGGGGACCCGATACTCGCGTTGGTTGCTCAAAGGCGGTGACTAGTTTTCCAAGCAAACTATTTTCACCGTTATGCCATCCTTGTATGCGTAATACTCCGCACATTTTTTACCATCCTTGACCACCTCGCGTTTTCCAATATCACTGGCGGCGAGAAAATCACCCAAAGAGGTATTTCCCTTTTGTTCCCAATCCATCTCGGACCAAGAGTACCCCTGTCGGGCACTCGCCACCGACCGTGCGACAAAATACAAAACTAATAACACCATCACGGTAGAGAAAAGCACAACAAGCACTCTCTTTGCAGTCCCCAAGGCAATTCACCTTTTTTGCTGGATTATTGGCCGGAGTATTACCTTTGCCAGGAGCGTTAGCCAGATGAATTGTTCTGGCTCAATTTTGAGAAAAATCTTCGATTTTGATGTTTTTGAGTCGATAGTGTGCTGCGTCGACCGGTTGAATCCACAGCCAAAAGCAATGGGATGGACTTCTCCTCACTTCGGCATCTTGAGTGCCAGACTGAAAGTGCGAACCACAGTCAACGGTGAGAAGGCGTCCACACATGAAGCTTATGCGAATTGGGGTCGACCTGGCCAAGAACGTGTTTCAGATCCACGGCGTGGATTGTCATGAGCTACCCGTCTGGCGGCAGCGCCTACCGCGTGATCGCTGGCTGCAAACGGTGTTGGAAAAGATCGAACCTGGCTGTGAGATCGGGATGGAGAGTTGTGGCGGTGCGCATCACTGGGCTCGGCAGCTACAAGCCCACGGATTTCGGGTAAAGCTGGTCGCGCCGCAGTTCGTCAAACCGTACGTCAAGAGCAACAAGAACGACGCGAACGATGCCGAGGCGATCTGTGAAGCGATGAGCCGTCCCAGCATGCGCTTCGTCGCCATCAAGACCATTGAACAACAGGATATCCAGGCGACGCATCGCATCCGGGCCGGCTTAATCGAACAGCGGACGGCCAAAGCCAATCAGATCCGCGGGCTGGTCGCCGAGTACGGTCTCGTTGCACCGAAGGAATTGCTGATGCTGCGTCGTGCAATACCATGCTGGCTAGGGGATGCGGATAACGGTTTGACGGCACGCTTTCGTCGTCTGCTGGATGGTTTGTGGGACGACCTTCGTGCGCTGGATGGGCGTGTTTGCCAGCTCGACGGCGAGATCACTGCGATCGCGACAAACGAGCCGTCCGCCGTTCGCCTTCAACAGCTGCGCGGTGTCGGTCCAATGATCGCCACAGCGCTCGTCGTCGCTCTCGGTGATGCCCGTCAGTTTGCCAATGGCCGACAGTTTGCCGCCTCGCTGGGACTGACACCGAGGCAACACAGTTCTGGTGGTAAGGATCGACTACTCGGTATCAGCAAGCGCGGTGATACGTATCTGCGATACATTGATGGTGCATGGCGCAGGCTCGGCGCTACGCACAGCCAAATCCAAAGAGGATCGGCTCAGCCAGTGGGCCGTTCGTTTAGCCGAGCGATCGCATCCCAATGTGGCCGCTATTGCGCTGGCCAACAAAACTACACGCATGGCTTGGGCTGGACTGGCCCCTATCAAACCGGACACCTGCACCCCGTTAAATTGATGCCGCTGCCAAACGCCTAAACTCCCGTGGTGAACGGTATTTCAGCGCGCTGTGCGGATGCTCCTCGTTGTAATGCTCAAAGGCAATCGTCAGGTTACGCAAGGCTGTTTCCCGGTCAGGTTTGGGCATGTGCGCGACGTAGTCGCGTTTCATCGTTTTGACGAAGCTCTCGGCCATGCCGTTGCTCTGCGGGCTACCCACCGGTGTGGTCACCGGTTGCAAACCGATCTGTCGGGCAAACTGGCGTGTCTGTTCAGCGATGTAGGCCGAGCCATTGTCGCTCAGCCATTGCACCGGGGTGGCAGGCGCCTCTTCACCGAAGCGTTTTTCCACCGCCTCCAGCATCAGATCACGGATATCGTCGCCGCTGTACCCGGTCGGGCTGGCCACCCAACCGATGGCTTCGCGGTCGCAGCAGTCCAGGGCAAAGGTCACGCTCAGCTTGGCGTTATCATCACAGCGAAACTCAAACCCGTCCGAGCACCACCGGGTATCGCTGGTGGCCACGGCAATTCGGCCTTCGTGACGGCGTGCCACACCCGGTTGTTTAATCCGTCGCTCCAGCAGCAACTGATGATCGCGCATGACGCGATAAACCCGCTTGACGTTGATCGGCGCCTGACTCTGCTTTTCACGCCGACGACGCAGCAACCCCCACACACGGCGGTACCCGTAGCTGGGCAGTTCACTCACTTCAGCCTGAATTTCTTCGACCAGTGCGGCATCGTCCAGCGCAGGGCGACGCCGCTCGACCTGAGCATTTGGGTTGAGTCGAACCGTCAATTGCGAGCGCGCTACACCGAGACTTTCACTGATCAGCTTCACTGGTCGTCCCCCGGCAACAAGGGTGAGTGCGCAATCCATTTTCGCGACCGAGCAATCTCCACAGCTTCCTGAAGGATCTCGACCTGCATGGTTTTCTTGCCAAGCATGCGCTGTAGCTCGCGGATCTGCTTGAGCGCATCGGCCAGCTCGGAAGCGGGCACCACGCTCTCCCCAGCACTGACAGCCGAGAGACTGCCGCTCTGATAGAGCTTGCGCCACTGAAACAACTGGTTGGCATTCACGCCATTCTGTCGAGCCACCACCGAGACGCTTTGCCCCGGTTGCAGGCTCTCGCGAACCATGGCCAGTTTTTGCTCCGGGCTCCAGCGGCGACGCCGCTCCTGACCCAAAAGCTCCCCACCCTTATCGTTTCTATTAGTCATATACACAGTCGTTTGCCTATCCCTTATGTTAAGGGGGAAACGGTGTCCTGTCTTTCAGGGGGCTCGTCCATGGGCAATGCTGCGTCACGGCACTGATTACCAACCGAATCAGGCAGCGGCCTGATCTATTTACCCGACGTGTTCTACGAGAGAAACAACTCTTAACCACGATTGCGAAGCAACCTGAACGATGGCAAACCGGTCGAACCGGCGTCGGCAAAACCCTTGAATGTCCAAGTGCGAAAAGCACGAAAAAGCGATCGGGAGCCGGCGCGCGAATAGCCCATCATGGCCCTGCATCGAAACGATGCCGTATTTAGAGGCCGAATATACGTGTGCAGTCGGCACGGGCGCCAGAGCAACGGGGCTTGCAATGAGGGGGAGTCCATATACGGTCATTCAGACTTCGCCGATTACGACCAGAAACCGCCATCGATGCCCAAGGCATCTGCGAAATTACGCGTAGTCAAAGCAAAGAGTGATATGTAACTGCTATACCTTCACCTCCTGCGTTCCAGCATAGTAAGAAGGTAAATGAACATGGGATTTCTTGGAGACACCTACCAGCAAATCATTACATGGCGCCGGCTCAGCGATTCGGCGGCAGTGAGATACGTCTGTTTTTTAAATTTCCAAACCTCACTGTACACAGTACAAAGCGCTGATTTTTTTAACCTGCCATTGGACACCTCTAATCAAACCTTCCTTGATAGTCAGTTGATTGAGCTATTCATCGAGGTTTCGCCGCGCGATCGGAGCGATGGGTATCGAAGTTTGACGGAAGCTATGGACGCTCACGATGCAGCGTTCTGAAAGCACTCGGCGCCCCTCCTCTGTATATTTCCCGCTTACAACCGGCCAATTTTTTCCACCTTGCGAATGACTGCTCTGAGTCGATTGCAACCCCTTCGTGACAGACAACAATCGGCCAGACGTTCGCCAGTGGATGCTTACGACATTAAACTGCGATTGAGATGATACGAATTGGAGGATCGGTATGGATGTAGTTTCTGCACACCAATTTTGTAAAGATCATCGCACCCAAATTGAGGCAAGTGATCGCTGTCTCTGACCCAGATGTAGTACCCCTTATTGAAGTCTATCTACATACAGCCCACAAAAAACTGCACGGTACTTTACCCGCTTTCAACAGACAAATTGGATAGGTAGCCTAACTGCGGTCCTGGTCGTTCGTTGAGATGAGTTAACTGTAATGGATCATCAACGGACGATCGTGTCTGACCGTTCTCGACCAAGAACCGAACTATCGCGAGAGATCGCAATCGACCAAAATCGGTCAGCTGTAGTCCTTTCAGACAGGCTGCAATCGGCTAGAAGCCGCCCTCCCCAGCTTCACCTCTGCTATGCCTTCCACCGTATCCGATGTTGCAAGCCGGCACTGAGCACACTGGAGATCCTCGGCGAATCTAATGGCCAGCGTAGCCGTGGACGGCGGAAGTCACGTCACAGGCGCTACGGTGAAATGGCCGCACCGCGTGGGACGCCGGACGCATCTTGGCGGCTAGGGGTATCAGCGGTTCAAAAACCTTCTGCCTGTTTGCCGTAGAACAATACGTCTACCGAGCCACCCAGCACTGCCACGCCTATCCCGTTCCATTGAACCATTGTGGTCCCGCGAGCACATTCGACTCCAAAGCACCAATTTTACTGAACAGACGCTGAATGGCGAGTTGAGCTCATATCCAGCAAGAGGCCACCGGTTGCTGCGCGTAGCCACGCCACTTAGCAGCCCGTTCAGCGGGCAACTTCGACTTCAGGGAGGCCTACATGAATCGATTCCATAGCTTTCACCACAGCTGGTAAAGCCGGAACTCTACTGCGTCATCTTTACGTTGATGTGTGTTTATACCTATGGATCCTTCCGCTTCATCCTCCTTGGCTGAGTCGCTGGCATCGATGCCGCAACCGAAAGCCCCAAAAAGCGTCACCGACGAAGTGAGTTGCGCACCAGATCAAAAATAGCGGACCGGAAACAAACAAGGGTTTGCATCAGCTTTCGCCCGCAAACCCTTGATTTTAAATGGTGCCCGAAGCCGGAATCGAACCGGCACGTCCTTACGAACGGGGGATTTTAAGTCCCATGCGTCTACCAATTTCGCCATTCGGGCGGTAGCGCGGTTAAACAATCTAAACGTTGCCAGCTGTAGCTATCTGACAGTTGTAACGCGTGTGCAGCAGAGGTGGAAATATATACATCCCTCACCCGCGAAGCAAGTTCGCAAATGCCCTTTTCAAGGCTAAATCTTACAAGGGGTAAAAAATAAAAAAGCTCCGTAGATCAACGATCTACGGAGCTAGTTTAAAGTGGAGGCCGAGGTCGGAATCGAACCGGCGTAGGTGGATTTGCAATCCACTGCATAACCATTTTGCTACTCGGCCTCAAACGCTTGATGTCAGTAGCACGACATCAAACGCGTACAAACTTTGAGCTTCAAACGAAATTTCATTCGCTCTCTATCTCTTTGAAAACGTTGAGCTTTTTCAGCTGGCAGCGCTTTCGATGGCGTGAATTATGTACTCATTTCCCGATGCTGACAACCCCTTGATTTCAAAAAAATTATGCTAAGTCGAAGGCCTGCCTAGCTCTTTCGTTAACGTCGTGTCACAGGGCACGGATGCACGGGCGCGGAACGTTATCAGTGACGCAGCAGCTTGCGCAACGGTACGCCGTCCTTGAGCACCGGTGACTTGATGACGATGTAGCTGAAGTATTTGGAGATGCCAATGTTTTTGTCCAACAGGCTTTCGATCACTTCCTGGTAGTGCTGGATGCTGCGGGTCATGAAGCGCACCAGGTAATCGTAGCCACCACTGATCAAATGGCATTCAAGCACTTCGTCCACCAGACGGATGTTGGACTCGAATTTGGCGAAGTCTTCGCGTTTGTGGTCGCTCAACGTGATCTCAGTGAACACCGTCACCGAGTCGGTGATCTTCGCTAAGTTCAGATGTGCTTTGTAGCTGGAGATATACCCCGCCGACTCTAATCGTTTGACCCGCTGCAAGCAGGGGCTGGCGGATAAACCTACGGCATCGGCGAGGCTGACGTTTGTCATACGCCCGTCTTTTTGCAGCTCAACCAGAATGCTGATGTCGATTCGGTCCAGCTTCACTAAACCTTCCATTGCGTACCTCTTGACTGCCGTTCGTAAGACAATCTTCTAGCAAAATCAGCGCCGTAAAGACAGCTGATGCTGCGCAACAAGGTCCGCCATGCTGGTGATGCAATAGTGTGCAGCACACGGCAACGAGGGTGTTGCCCGTCCGCGACAAATCAGGCACACATCCGTGGTGGCCTGCAGGCCAGCGGCCGACGGCCGACGGCCGGGTCACGTGCAAAATCGCTCCAACATCCAGCGCGTTCGTGTGCAGCCAGTCCTGATCCTGCAAGGGGTGCGTAGCCAGGGAAATGAAATCATCGGGTAGGATCCCCAACCGTTCGCACAGTACGCCTCGGTCTTCGGCATCCCGATCTCCGTGTACCAGCAAGCGATAGAACTTGCGCAGGTACAACATGGCGCCGGGCGCGTCTTCGAACAACGACCAGCCCGCCACTGAACGAGCAAAGCTCATGCCCTCCTCCCAGCTTGCTTTCAATTCCCAGCTTTCGGCCAACTGGCGGTGGGCAAAACACAGCAAACCGCTAAAGCCTAGCTCAGCGAAGCGTGGGTAGAGTGCCCTGACCACCTCAGTGTATTCGGCCAGCACCTGTTCTTTCTCTGGATGGCCACCCCGGCTGTCGAGCAAGGGTTGCAACGCCGTCCACACCCCTGAGTCCCGATCTACTAGAACCTCATCGCAATCAATGAGTAACGCTCGATATTCAGTCAGCCCCATGGTGCGCCAAGCCTCCGATGATGCAGTCCATCAATCCATGCTCCATAAACGCTCACGAACGGTGCCTTAAGACACCGTCCCGAGCCGGCAGCAGCTCAGTTCAAGACGCGTGCCAATGCACCATCGAGAATGTGCAATGCTTCGTCGATCTGTTCTTCATGGGTTACCAGTGGTGCGAGGAAGCGCAAGACGTTGCGGTACACGCCGCACTTGATCACCAGCAGGCCGCCTTTGCGGGCCTCATCGATCAACCGCTGGTTCAACTCGGCATCCGGCGTCCGGGCTTCGTCCTGTTTAATCAGTTCGATCGCCAGCATGAAGCCAATACCACGCACGTCGCCGATTTGCGGATAACGAGCTTGCAAACTCAACAGACCTTGGCGCAAGCGCTCGCCCAGTAATTCGCTACGCGCCAGCAGGTCTTCTTGCTCGAACGCGTCTATCACCGCCAGCGCCGCCGCGCACGACAACGCGTTACCGCCGTAGGTACCGCCCAAACCGCCTGGCAGCGGCGCGTCCATGATAGCCGCCTTGCCGACCACGCCCGACAACGGCAGGCCACCGGCCAGACTTTTGGCGACAGTCACCAGGTCCGGCTGGATGCCCGAGTGCTGAAAACCGAACCATTTGCCGGTGCGACCAAAACCGGTCTGGATTTCATCGAGAATCAGCACAATGCCGTGCTTTTCAGTCAGCGCGCGCAGGGCTTGCAGGAACTCCACCGGCGCCGACAGAAATCCACCGTCGCCCTGCACCGGTTCGATGAGGATCGCCGCAACCCGATCGGGTGCGACCTGAGTCGCCAACAATTCATCGAGCGCCTTAAGTGCCATGTCGCTGCTGACGCCTCTATAGGCATTCGGGTACGGCGTATGAAACACCTCCGGCGCGAATGGCCCAAAGTTCTGCTTATACGGCTGGCTCATCCCGGTCAGCGTGGTGCCCAGTAAGGTCCGACCGTGGAAACCACCGCGAAAGGCAATAACGGCCGAGCGATTGGTGTGAGCGCGGGCGATTTTCACCGCGTTTTCCACGGCCTCGGCGCCCGAGGTGAAGAACGCTGCTTTGTAAGCCTCGTTGCCGCCGACCATTTCACACAGACGCTGAGCCAAGTCGAGATAAGGCTGATAGGCGGCCACCTGGAAACAGGCATGGGAGACCTTTTGCAACTGCGCCTGAACTGCCGCCACTACCTTGGGGTGGTTGTGCCCGATGTTCAATACGCCAATACCGCCAACGAAGTCCAGATACCGCTTGCCATCCACGTCCCACAGCTCAGCGCCTTGGGCGCGATCAATCACCAACGGATGAGCAGTAACCAGGCCACGTGGCACGAACTGATCGCGCTGACGGAGCAAATGAGGGGTTTCGTCGACTTTGCTATTCATGGCATTTTCCATCGTCAGTCCGGCAACCGAGAGGTGGTTGCGATGCTGTTCAGGTTAAAGCCTGCGCGGAACGGACTACGCCGAACTTGCGTCCTGAGAAATTCGGATCGACTGTTTTCACCCTGCCAAACGGCAGATTCCTTTAGCCCGCCGAATCTACCGAGGCGGCGCTGATAGAGCCTTGCGCAATGCGTTTGACTCAGCGCTTTCAACAGATCCTGCGTTGGCGTTACGCGATGATGGAAACACCTTCACCCTTCAGGAAATGCCCATGGCCCTGCTCTATAAAGCTGACCCTGTTTGGCTGGGTCCATTTCAACGCGGGCGGCGGCAACCGGCGCTTTAACCTTGTCGTTCTTGTAGCCGCTCCTGTAGTTCATGTTGCTGTCGTCGCTCAGCACGAAGGTGGTTTTCTGGTCCGGGTCAAAAATGTCATTGGTCCAGTACATCACGGACATGTCGTAGTCACCGGCGATGAGCATCTCCCAACTCTGTATGCCGCACGTCGAGGCGCGCGAATTGTGCATGCAGGTCGTCAACGATTTTTTAGCGACGCGTCATGTCTGATGGCGCGCCGGGTTGGGGCCTCGCGAGGTCAACCCTGGGGATCGGCAAACGTGTCGCGCTTTAGCTCTTGCCGCGTCCCGCGACCTTGCTGCCTGCGCGAAGAAAATCGCCCCAACGTCGCACCAGATAGTTGTGCTCATCCATCACCGAATTCCACACTGAGATATGCCCCATGCGTTGCTCATAAGAGCCGCCATCACGGGTCTCACCCATCTCAATCAAAGGTTCACCATCGCTGCCCGCGAGCTGTTCACGCGCCGGTTTGCCGGCGTACCAGTAATCCCATTCGGCGCTGCTCAAGTGGTCACGACTGCGGGGCGGGTTGCTGATGTAGTAACCCTGGCGCGCCATCACCGCACCGGGCCATCCCGAAAGCCACCAGTTTAAGTAAGCATACGCGGCGTCCAGCACCGCACCGTGGGCATGGCGTGACACCGACAAACCGCCGAACCAGGCCCGATAACCTTCACGGGGCACCGCCAAACGATATTTAACACCGGCGCGATGCAACCGCATCAAGGTCGGCGACCATAGGCTCTGGATATCAATACGGGGGCTGAGCATCAATTGCGCGGCCTCTTCATCGTCAGACCAGAAAGCCGCAAAATGCCCCTCGCGCTGCTTGCGCACGAGAATGTCCGCCATGCTGTCGATTTCTTCGATGCTCAGGTTGCCGATGTCTTTAAACGACCCCAGGCCGCTGCCGCGAATGGCCAGGGCAGCATCCAGTGCGCCAATCGCGGCATCGCTTTGCAGGGCAATCCGACCACTCCAAGCCGGGTCCAGCAACCATCCCCAGCTCTCGTCAGCGCTGGAAAACCCTGCGGGCAAACGCTCCGGGCGGTAGGCAAAACTGTCGGCATTATGGGTCAGGGGCAGCATGCTGATTCGCTCGCTGACGGTGTTGCCCAAACTACCGTCGTGCTGCACAAAGAGACGCTCGCTCGGCACACTGCCACTGCCTGGACGATCATTGGCCGACAAACGCCCGCGTTTCGGCAGGTCGTTGATTTCATGCCACAGGGCAATGCGCCGCGTATCGATAGGCTGAATCGCCCGAGCGGGCCAAACAAAATCAACGTTGTGGAACCATTGATCGTAAAGGTCGTAACTCTCCGGTTGCATCACCGCGATGCGTTGCGCTTGCTCAACATCATGCACCTGATAAACCAGACGAATACCCAGGTCCTGCTCGGCTCGAATACGCAAAGACTCAAGCAAGGTAACTGAGGTGCCAAGCACCCGTAGCGTAATGGGAGACGTCGCTCTCATGTCATCAGCTCCGCAGTCGCCGGGGCGAAACTACGCGCGAAGACCTCGAAAGAGTGCCTTAGCTGCTCCGGCGCAAGGCCGCGCAAAATGAACACCAGCCGTGAATGGCGGTCAACGCCCGGCCAACGGGAAAGATGCACGGGCGCATGCAGGCAGTGCTGCACACCATGGATGACGATAGGAGCCTGGCTGGCGTTCACGTTGAGCAGTCCTTTAACGCGAAGAATGCGTTCGCCGTGGCAGCTTAACAGCATCGACAACCAGACCCCGAAGCCGATCCAGTCCAGAGGCTGCTCGAATTCGAGGCAGCAGACTTGAGCCGCACCGTGTTGAGAGGCGGTGACCGAAGGCTGATGCAACTGCCAGCGCGCCACCTCGGCTTCAGGCGCCACGCCGCGTAAACCTTCGCCCAGTAGCAACTGGTCGCCGCTGTGTACCTCATCCGTGCGCAGCATCACCGCATCCGGGTTCAGCGCTAGCAAACGCTGACGCAAACGGTCGACTCTGTGAGGCTCGGTGCAGTCGGTCTTGCTCAGCAACAAACGGTCAGCGGCAGCCACCTGCGCCAGCCATTCCGGGTGTATGCGTTCCTGCAACTCTGCGTGGCTGGCGTCCACCAAGGTGACCACCAGGCCAAGATGAAAACGCCCACGTAATTGCACATCATTGTTCAGTGTGGCGAGAATCGGCGCCGGATCCGCCAGCCCGGTGGTTTCTAAAATCACCCGGCGAAAGGCTGGAATCTCACCCCGGCTACGCCGTGCCAGCAAGCTCAGCAATGCTTCTTTGAGTTCGCCACGAATGGAGCAACAGATACAACCGCTGGGCAGCAGCACGGTATCGGGTGCCACTTCCTCCACCAGCAGATGGTCGATACCGACATCACCGAACTCGTTGATCAACAGCGCCGTATCGCCAAGGCTTTCGCCCCGCAGCAGACGGTTGAGCAAGGTGGTTTTGCCACTGCCGAGAAAACCGGTGATGACGTTCAAAGCGATGCTCATGACGTCTGCTCCAGATGGTTCAACACGACGGGGTCCAACGGGTCCACCGCACGCCCGATCATCGAGTGCGCCACCGCCCAAATCTGTTCCAGCCCGCTGGCCAGTTCCTGCTTACCGGTAGCGCCCAGCACCAGGTAGGCCGAGCCCTGGAAGTCCTCTACCTTTAGCCGCAACGGGGCCAGCACCCGATTGATCGTCGAGATCCGTCGCTGCCGTTCACGTCGGCGTGGCAGCTCGCTGTTCAGAGGGTCGTTCCAATGGACGTCTTCGCCCAGCAATCCGCAGAGGCCACACATGTTCTAGCGCTCCTTCATGGCATGACGTCGCCGGAGTTGGGTCCCAGGGTCTGCCCCACGAACAGGTTGCCCCCCGGCTCGCTGGCCAACAGCACGGCAGTCGGCGCCACCTCATCGGCCACACCGAAGCGCCCGAGTGGCAACTGCGCGGCCTTGGCGGCTTTCCAGTCGCTGCTGATGGCCGCCACCAACGGCGTCTCGATCGGGCCAGGGGCAATGGCGTTAACCAGAACGTTGTCCTTGGCCACCTCAAGCGCCAGGGACTTAGTGAAACCAATGACTGCGGCCTTGGCGGCAGCATAGTGAGTCAACTCGGCACCACCCTTGATCCCGAGCTGGGAAGCGACGTTGATGATTCGCCCCCAGCGTTGCGCCAGCATGTGCGGCAAGGCGCGCTGACTGGCGACGAAAACGCTGGTGAGATCGACCCGAAGCATGTCGTTCCACATCTCGATAGTCAGGTCGACACAGCGTGCCTGGGTCAGCATGCCGGCGTTATTTACCAAAATGTCGATGCCGGCGAAGTGCTCGACACACGCATCGACACTGGCTTGCGCGCCTTCGACGGTCCCGACATCGGCCACACACTCATAGACATCGGCGCCCAGTTCGCGGCAAGCGTTAGCACTGATCGCAAGGCATTTCGGGTCGCGATCAGCCAGCAACAAACGCGCACCTTGCGCCGCATAGGCTCGGGCAATGGCCGCACCGATGCCGCTACCGGCCCCGGTCACTACCGCACGACGATTTTTAAGTTGTTGCATGTTCAGTCTCCTGTTTGAGGTCGAGGTCATGGCGGACAGCCGGGCTGCGGGCCTGGCTGATGGGCCAATTAATCCGGCCAGCGCACTGTGAGACCACCGTCGATGACGATGCTCTGGCCGGTCACGTAGCTCGACTCTTCACTGGTCAAAAACCGCACCAGCGCGGCCACTTCATCGGCCCGCCCTACCCGCCCCAGAGGGATGGATTTGGCGGCCTTGGACAGACCTGCAGGCCCCAGAGAGTTTTGGCTATCCAACGACTGCGGGGTTTCGATCAGGCCCGGAATCACCGCATTGCAACGAATCCCGCGAGCCGCCAGTTCGACCGCCAGTGAGCGACACAAACCGGGAACACCGGCCTTTGCCGCCGCGTAGTGCGAATGGTCCTGCCAGCCGTAGACGCCGCCGGCAATCGAGGAGATAGCCACCAGCGCCCCACCGTCCCCCATGTGTCGAACGGCTGCGCGAAAGGTCCGCATAACGCCCGTCAGATCTACGTCGAGCATCGCGTTCCAAGCATCGTCGGTCATCTCCAGCAACGGAGCGCGACGCAGCAGTCCTGCATTCGCAACCGCGTAATCGAGACGACCAAACGCCTTTACCGCCTGCTCCGCAAGGTCGTCCACCGAACGGGTGTCGGTCACGTCCAGTGCAAACATCAGGCACTCGCCTCCCGCCGCCTCCACAAGGTGGCAGGTATGTTGTGGGTCGTGGGGATCGGCGGGGTAAAAACCGCCTACCACCGCCACCCCTTGACGGGCATAAGCCAGCGCCAGAGCCTGGCCGATGCCGCTGGCAGCGCCAGTAATCAATGCGACTTTACGGGTCATGGGCGAATCCTTATTTCACGGTTTCAGGACGAACGTGGCGGGCGGCAAACATTAAGGCGCCGGATAAAAAGCAAGGTATCGCACCGAAGTACAGGGCGGACGTCTGCCAGTCGCCGCCCGCAGAAAGCACCTGGGTGGCGCCAAAACCTGCGACCACGGCACCCAGTGGCCCCATGGCATGGATGATTGCGCCGCCGGTGGCGCGGATGCTGGTGGGGAAACTTTCGCTAATGAAGAACAGCGCCGCCGAGTAAGGACCGATCAGGAAAAACAGCCCCAAGCTATATAGACCGACCACCGTCGGCATGTTACTTGGCCCGTACAGCATGCCGGCAAAGGCCAGCCCGCCGAGCATCCAACCCAAGCCAATCACGTTGCGGCGGCCGATTTTGTCGCCCATCCAGCCGTGGCTCAGGTAGCCGCAGTAGCCGACCAAATTGGACAGCACCAGAATGATCAGCGAGTTCTCGAAAGAGACGTGGTGTACGCTCACGATCACCGACGTACCCAATACGCTGAACACCTGAATCGCCGCCCAGTTCAGCAGGATGGCTGCGCCGATCACCAGGGTTGCGCGGCGCGAGGAGCCACGGAAAGCAGCAGCCACTCCGGCCTTGCTGTGCTCGTCGTAATCCACGCCATAGGTGCTGGCGACCGCTTGGGCCTCACTGATCTCACCGCGTTTACGTAACTGAGTGATGCGCTGATGGATCTGGAACTGCGGGCTCTCCTTGAGCTTGCGCGCCATGATTGCAATCACAATGGCCGGGATGGCCGCAAAGATGAAGCACCCCTGCCAACCGATGATCGGCAGCAGCACCGCCGTCAGACCGGCTGCGATCAAGGCGCCAACCGGCCAGCCGCCCTGCACCAGGCTGTAAATGAAGCCCCGGCGTTTAGCCAGTTTCGGGTCATCCGACGCCGCGTACAGCTCACTCAGGTAAGTCGCGTTCACCGTCTCCTCCGCATAACCCAGCCCGCCGAGGGAGCGGATAAGAATCAGCGGCGACTTGCCCCATGACCCGCCGATAGCCGTCAGGGCTGAACAAATTGCCGAGCCACTGACCGTGAAGATGATGCCCATGCGCCGCCCCAGTCGATCCACCAATGGACCAATGGCCAGCGCCACCACCGCGGTTCCCACGGCCACCCACGTGGCGATTTGCGCTTGCTCAATCTCGTTCCAGCCAAAATGCCGGCCGATTTCCGGCAGCAAGGTGCCGAACAAAATGAAGTCATACACTGCAAAAACCCAGGCAAAAAAGGCAATCCAGGTCGCGAACCGCACTTGGGCCGGGGTCAATTGCTGGGGCTTCCAGCCAGCCAGGTCGAGCTTGTTATAGATAGACATGAATCGCGCCTCGATAAGGTTGCAGTGCTCAGCCGTTGCGTGGGCTGCGGCGGATAAAGTCATCGGCAATTTCGTCGAAGGTGACGAAGCGCACGCCGGCATGGCTCTGGATGTGTTCGATCAAGCGTTCCAGCATCAGCAGCACTTGCGGGCGACCGGAGACATCGGGGTGAATGGTCATGGTAAATACCGCGTGCTCATGCTCGCGATAGACCCAGTCGAACTGGTCACGCCACATTTCTTCGAGGTGCCTGGGGTTGACGAACCCATGGCTATTGGGTGCTTTTTTGATAAACATCATTGGCGGCAGATCGTCGAGGTACCAGTTGGCCGGAATCTCTACCAGATCGGTTTCCTGCCCTCGCACCAACGGCTTCATCCACGTGTCGGGGTGCTGGCTGTAATCGATTTTGGTCCAGCTGTCGCCGACCCTTACGTAGTAAGGATGAAAGTCGTTGTGCATCAAGCTGTGGTCATACTTGATACCTTTTTTCAGCAGTAACTCGTTGGTCACCTTGCTGAACTCCCACCAGGGCGCGACGTAACCCGTTGGGCGCTTACCAGTCACTTGGGTGATCAGTTCGATGGATTTATCGAGGACGATTTCTTCCTGCTCCGCGGTCATCGCAATCGGGTTTTCATGGCTATAGCCATGTACACCGATCTCGTGGCCGGCGTCGGCAACGGCCTTCATCTGTTCAGGGAAGGTTTCCATCGAATGCCCTGGAATAAACCAGGTGGTCCGCAAGCCGTAGCGTTCAAACAATTTAAGCAAGCGTGGCGCCCCTATCTCGCCGGCGAACAGCCCACGGGAGATGTCGTCCGGTGAGTCTTCACCGCCATAGGACCCAAGCCAGCCGGCCACCGCGTCTACATCGACACCAAATGCACAGAGAATTTCTTTAGCCATTAGCGGCCTCCAGTGACTGCTTATTGTTGGAGAAAATTAAAGCGTTATGACCCATCAGATGCGTTGCAGCGCCGCCTCCACCGCCAGCGCGGCACGCAACAAACGCGCGTCGTTGCTTTGAGGCAGGCTCAGTAGCAGGCTGGTGGGCAAACCTTGGGCATCGCGACCGCTGGGTAAGGCGACGCCGGGCATGTCCAGCAGGCTCCCCGGCATGGTCAGGCGCAGGGTGGCGAGGTTGGTCTGCACAAAAAGGTTGTCATCCGTTTCCAGTGGCGCCAAAGGGGGGGCCACATGCGCCACGGTGGGGGTAATCAGCGCGGCGCCGTCCAGTTCATCCAGCAGTTGCTGTTGCAGCAATAGCCGCGCTTCGTAGAGTTTGAGCAACTGGTCGGCGGGCATCTGGCGTGCGCTCTCCAGCCGTCGACGCACGCGGGGGTCCAGGCGCTGGGCGGCGTCGCTGTCGAGCAGCGGCCTATGCAGGGCGAACGCTTCGGCAGCACCGAGCCAGCCGAACGCCTGAGTCAACTGCAAGGTGGCCTGAAAAGCATTGAGCGGGCGCAACTGCACCAACGCTCCAGCGTCCTGCAAGCATCCAACAGCGATCAGCAGGTTGTCGCGTACCGCGGGTTGGATAGCCGGGTCGTCCAGCAACGTCGTATCGACCCAAAAATGTTGCCCCGCCAGGCTGCGCACGGGCGGCGCCTGACGCGGATCGCGCCCATGCAGCAGCTCATCGATCATCCAGGCATCGCGCACGCTACGGGTCAGTGGTCCCAGACTGTCGAGGGTATGTGCCAGCGGGAATAGACCCTCGCGGCTGTAACGCCGCGTGCTGCTGCGAAAGCCCACCAAGCCGTTGAAAGCAGCGGGAATACGGATCGAGCCGGCCGTGTCTGTGCCCATGGCGATGGGCACTATTGCCGCGGCTACGGCCACGGCGGAACCCGCTGACGAACCGCCGGGGATGCGCGGTTGTACATCGCTGTGAGGATTGATCGGCGTCCCAAAATGCGGATTAAGCCCGAGCCCGGAATAGGCAAACTCACTTAAGTTAGTCTTGCCAACATTAACCATCCCCGCACGTGTGAGTAACCCCACACTGTGGGCGTCAAGCAACGCGGGCTGTCCGTCACGACGGACTTGCGCGCCGGCCGTTGTGACGCTGCCCGCGACATCGAACAGATCCTTCCACGCAACCGGTACTCCGTCGAACAGGCTCAACGGTTGCCCAGCACGCCAACGCGCGGCAGACGCTTGCGCCTCACGTCGGGCCCTGTCCGAGCACAGCGCGATAAACACGTGCGCTGAACGTCCCGCCTGCTCCAGCGTCTGTTCCAGCACTTGGACCGGATCAGTGCGGCGAGCTGCAAACGCTCCCGCCAAGGCGGTGGCATCAACCAACATAGAGGGGGTCATGGGACGACACTCCAGAATTCTCATAAAACGTATATATTAATAAAATATACATTTTATACAGAGCATGTTCCGTGCCACCTGCTTCGTCAGCAGGTGCGAATGTTGCGCTAAAACCTCGGACGTTCCCCAGTGATTATTGAAATAGACAGATCGCTGAGCTGAGCGCACCGTGCGAGCCAATGCCCACCTCTAATAATGTATCTTTTAATCCAATGTACATTTTGGTGCAGAAACGTAACAGCTCCCCTGATTAAGCCCCAGGACAGGGCAGAAAAACGTGGTGCGCAGTGACACTCGCCAACTGTGAGAGAATTCCCGGCCATCGCTGCCAACACCCAGAGGAATAGATGAAAGCAGTCTCCGCCGAGGCCCCGCGCACCGCGTCGCGTTACGCGATGATTTATCAGGTCTTACGCGACGCAATCATCCAGGGCACAGCGTTGCAAGGCCTGGTATTGCTGGAAGCGCCTTTGGCCGACCTGTTCGGCACCAGTCGAGTGCCGGTGCGCAGAGCCCTTCACCTCTTGTACGAGGAAGCGTTGATCAGTCGCTTCGACGGCCGCGGCTACCTGATTAACCCTCAGGGCATTGAGATCGAACCGCTGCGCTTGCCCTTGAGTGCTGAGCACCTCGGTTTGGAAACTGGCGAAGAACGGGTCGACACACGGCCACTGGGCGAGCGTATCTACGAAGAGATTGGTGCGGCGCTGTCGACCTGTATCGCCTTCGGCCATTACCGCCTCGACGAACAGGCCGCCGCCCAGCATTACGGCGTTAGCCGTGCCGTCGTGCGTGAGGCGCTGATGCGCCTGAGGGATCGTGGGCTGGTGGAAAAGGAGCCCTATTCGCAATGGCTGGCAGGACCGTTGACCGCGCGCGAAGTCACTGAAGACTATGAACTGCGCGCCTGCCTTGAGCCCGAAGCCCTGCGCCTGAGTGCGCCGGCGCTGGACCGTGAGCGGCTAGAGGCAATGCTGCAACGAGTCTTACAAGCGCAGCAGGCCGAACATTGCAGCCTGGAAGAGATAGAGCGCATTGAGGAAGACTTGCATCAGCAGTGCCTGGATGGCTTGCAGAATCGCAAAATGGCCGCGCTGATTCGCCAAGCTCAGAGCCCGATGATCATCAACCGCATTTTTTATCAGTTGCTGGGCATAGGTGCCGATCAGGCGATGCTTGCCGAACACCGCCTGATTCTGGAGTTGCTGCTGCACGGCGCCTTCGATGCCGCGGCCCTGAACCTCAAGGAACATTTGCAGCGCTCGCGGCAAAGGATGTTGCAGCGCTTGAAGGTGTTGTCGGTGGTTCCGGAGCCTTCATTGCCGGGGTTTCTCAGCAAAATCAGCTGACACAGGAACGCTGCTCGCTCACCCGCTAAAGCAAAGACGCCGCGCCGAATTAATAACTGCCTGTGAATTGACCAGAAGCAGCCGGGGTTTTGAACACGATAAAAAAAGCGGCCGAGGCCGCCTGTCTTCAATATCAAATCGTGCTATTTCAAAGCTTGGCGATCGAGACTTCGGTGGATTTGACGAAGGCAATGACCTCGCTACCCACTCTCAACTCCAGATCGCGTACTGAACGGGTGGTAATCACCGACGTCACAATGCCGGAGGCGGTTTGCACATCGATTTCGGAGACCACCTCGCCTTGGACTATTTCCTTGATGACGCCCTTGAACTGATTTCGAACGTTGATCGCTTTGATGGTCATGACGAGGCTTCCTGTCTTGGAGTGGGCACTTGAGCACACAGTGCAGGCCTTCAAAATGCACGTTCCGAGACAACATCAAAAGGAATAAATAACGATTTATATATTCCTTTTGGAAATAACAAAGCAAGCCTGGTCAAGACCTTAAACTGATACCCGCCGTGATGTCTGGAGCGTCATCAGCCAAAACGAATAACCTACGATCCTGTCTCGTTTTTCATCCTGCGTTGCAAATCCAATGTGGTGCTGATCAGCCGGGTAAGGATTGTTAAAACTTCCATAATTTGCGGATTTTCGAGCCGTTTGGGCAATGTATCCAGCGCGCACAATGTGCCGAAAAAAGTACCGTCTGCAAAAATGATAGGTAAAGAAATATAGCTTTCAAAACCATGGTGTTTAGGCAAAGGATGCTGCGCAAAAACAGGATCGAAGCTGGCATGTTCAATCACTATCGCCTTTCGATGGATGCGCAGTTCATTACACAATGTCGTTTCAATTAAAAGCTCATCGCCCTTTTCAATTCCAAAATGCAACTCGTCATGTACGGCGCACGCTATCCAGTGGCTGTCAGTCACTTTAGCGATTGCGGCGAAGCGCATATCTGTCAAACGAGTGACCAGTCTTAAAATGTTAGAAGTTGCCTCTATTTCAGCAATCGCAGAGACTTCCTCATCCGTAAGATTATTAATACTGACCTCCTCTAACTTCTACGATAAAAATAAAGGTAACCACACCCTGTTGCCCTTGATCCGTCATACGCATTAATCAACCGGAAACCGGTGAAAATGTCAACGGACATCCTGGCGTGTGAGCAAAAATAGAAGCACTCCCGCCATACGGCCCGCAAGCACACAGGGCCTGACGCGCAGGTGTGCGGACGACGTGTATACAAGAGAGAAACGCCGTTAGCATCAGTGACCTGTCGCGACTGACTGCTGCTGGTGATCACACGCGGAGTGATCAGTACGATCAGCTCAGTTCGGTCCTTGGACTTGCTGGTATTGCCGAACAGCCAGCGTAAGCCGGGGATTTTTCCGAGGTACGGCACTGCGCTCACACTCCCGGCGTTGTCTTGTTTGATCAGTCCACCGAGCAGCACGGTCTGGCCACTTTGTACGGCAACCTGAGTCGAAACCGAGCGTGTTGAAATACGCGGCTTAGTTTGGGTCGTGGTGGTAGGCGTTTCTGCATCGCTGACTTGCTGTTGAATATCCATGTACACCAAACCGCCCGGATTGATGCGGGGTACTACATCCAGAATGACGCCCGTTTGCACATATTCAACGCTGCTCAGGGTGGTGTCGGAGTTACTGATATTAACCGTGGTCTGACTGATAGGAATATTGTCATCCACCTGAATCTGCGCCGGTTGGTTGTTCATTACTACCAGCGATGGTGCTGACACTACTTGTGTACGGCCGTTGGTTTCCAACGCATTTAAGGCCACCTGCAAGTTAGCACTGACAAAGGAATAGAGCAGCGAGTCGTTCCCCAGGCCCGCACCGCCGCCACCCGATGCGCCCTGGCTACCCGACGCGTTGGCGACCGTGGTGCTGGAAGAGTGACCGGCCAGTCGCCCCAAATACCATTGAACCCCCAAGTCCAGTTCACCAGTGCGTTTGACCTCCAGAATGCGCGTCTCGATCTGCACTTGCAGCGGCGGATAGTCTAGACGCTTGATCGCCGATTCGATTCCCTTCCACTGCACAGGACGCGTGCGCACCGACAACTGGTTGCTACTTTTTTGCGCGGTGATGCGCGTGCCCGCATCAAAACTTTTGGCGGTGTTGTCGCCGGCGGCATCCTGATCGGCGGTGTCGGCCTCCTCGCTGCCCTCGCTTGAGCTGTCGAGCGACGCGTCCGAGTCTGCTTGTTCGTCATCGGCATTTTCGCGGTTGCCACCATCAACGATCCCGCCCGCGCTCGTCACTTACTGACAAACGATGCGCAATGGGTACTGAGCGATTATCCGGATTTTCTGACGCCTCCGGCACACAGGAGCCAGCCATGAACGACTGGAAACAGCGATTGGTAGCTGTCGAATTGATGGCACAGGCAAGTTCGTCAGCGGCTCTGCGTTGTGGGGCATCGCCCTCTCTTAGCTGCACGACGCTCAAACAGTGGTAGCCGCTATCGCTTACCCCGCGCTCGGCTACAGGCCACACTTTCTATTTTTATAACCTGAATAAAACCGGTAGAAAGCAAACCATGAGTACACGCTAAACGTTAGAAAAAAGTTTTCAGCCGAAGAATTTATCCGCACAAATTACGCCTTGAAAAAGCGACGTGCATCATCAGCCTGCTCATTGAATGTCACTAATAAAACGTTCATCGACGAGCACATTGCCAAGCCTGACATGATCGGATTTATAGCCCTTGGCGAATTGGCCAAGGGCTTAACCCCGTTAATGATCGTTGAACGGTATTACCCGCAATCGCGTCGAGTGACGGTGATATCAAATACGCTCGAGAAAACCTTCGTACTTTTTGACAAAGTCTTTTAACGGCAGAGTAAGCGCCTCCAGATCGGGCACGATACCGTGTTTCATAGGCGCGAGGTCCATGCCTCTCGCCTGAGCGATCGAGCGTACACAGAGTTCCGTTTTGGCGGCACTTCCACGCTTGTCCGGCATGGCATGCGCCATCCACCAGTGAATTTCCGCTAGCGTTTTCAGCGCTCGCGCATCCGAGACGGTCGCGTCGGTCGCCTGCGCATAAAGCGTTTCAACATGCTGCATGATTTGCGGCACATATTCAGCACTCGTGTGAGACATCAAGTTCGGCTCGCCTAAATCCCTAAGCCTTCGGTTTCGCAACCCTACGTAGGGCTCTGCCATCCGGTTGGCATGGTGATCGGTACTTATGGAGAGTCGAGTAAGAGGAATGCGTTCCCCGTCGATTTCCCCACTGAAACGAAACACCTGCTGTTTCGGGAGAAAATCTGCGCCGCGCTCCATTTCGCCATCTTTGCGATGTGCGAATTTGTATTTTATATAGTCGTACTGTTCCGCCAACGGCGTGGCGTACTGTCGATAAGCATTAGGGTTACGAGGACTAAGAAACTTATCGGCATCCAGTCCAGCCCGGGATCCTCGCCACTCACGAGCTTCATTCCAAAGCGCATGAAAACTGCCGATATTTGCAGTGGCAATTTCCGCGCCCAACGCTCGGCTTTTATTGTAGAAAGATTGGCCGTACTCCATTTGTTGAGGAACATCATCTTGATTGAAGTGCGGATCTGGCCAACGAGCAACACCCACCAACGCCTGTTGATACTGCATTAACCGGCTTGGCTGCGGCCCCTGAAGTTCTCCATACCGAGGCGATCTGGCCCGGTGTTGTACCGGCGACGACTCGGCCCTTAAATGAGCTGGAGAGTTTAACTGCGATGAGCGAAAGCTCTCCGAAGAGATGACAGACGCTTTTGAAGATACGCAACCCATTCGAATACCCTACTTTCGATTAATGAGTGATGAGGCGTGATACCGTTCTGAAACTTGCAATAACGCCTTGTTTTTTTACAGCGTAAATGGCCACGCACACGCTCTTTTATAGCGTCGTATGCGGTCACCAGATTTTTAAGGAAAGGGGCATCAGCCCCGATTCTTTTCGACAGTTAATGCGCCTTGGCAATCCCAAACTGGGTCAGTACGGGGTCGACGTTATGATCGAATGCCTTCTGGGCTTTGTGCTTCTTGACTGCGTCGATAATCGCGGAAATACCAAAACCAATCGCCATGGCAGCGTCGGCAACCCAACCGATGATCGGAATCGACGCGCCCAAGGCGGCCCCGGCGGCAAGTCCAGTGGCTTCCCCAGCAACCATTGCCACTGCGCGCCCCGCCACTTGCCCGGCCATGCGACCCAGCCCGGCCGACGCCTCGCGGCCTACCATTTTGGCCGCGGCGTCATAGCCACCTTTGATCGCTTGCAAACCGGTTTTGGTGCTGTCGTAGAGGGTTTGCGCAGCGCCGGCCTTGTTGCCTTGGGCGAGCATGTCAGACACCGACGCGAACCCCATGACCGATTGCAGTGCCCTTGGCCCCATTTCCGAAGCGAGCTGGGTCGCCACCGATGGTCCATGGTCCTGATCGACCTTGCCCTCAAGCAACTTGCGACCCTTTTTCGAAGCCTGCAATTGCCCCAGCGTGGCGTCTACGTAGTCGCTTTGCTGGCCTTGGGTAAAATCGCTGGGCAGCGCACTCTCGTACAGCGCTTTGCGGTTGTCAGCCGTTTGTAGCGCATCACTGGCATCGACTTTTTTCTGGCCGAGCAGTTGCTTCAACGCACCGCCCTCGCTGAAGTTGTGAACATAGGATTGCGCGACTGCGTTCTGCAGGTCTGGCCGGCTGCTCAACACGCGCTCGGCGTCGGGCACTTCGGCGTCTGGGAACAGGTCCTTTTGCAACTGCAACTGAGCGGATAACCCACTGATGGCGCCGCTGTAGTCTGCATTTGGATTACGTTTGTTGGTGGCCCGGTCCGCCGTCGCCATATCGGTCTGCAAGGCCTGGCCGCTGTTGACGTTTTGCATCTGTTCGGTGACCGCTTTTTGCAGCGAGGCGTCACTGCGCACCAGCGAGCGTTCCTGCTCGGGAATGCTTTTGCCAAGGAACGCCTGCACGTCGGCGTCAGCCTGTAGTTGGCTGATTCGGTCGGCCAGTCCCTCTTCGGTTTTTTCAGTGTTGTGCAGGCTTCGTCCAGCGATAACGCTTTGCTGGGTCTGTTGCAGCTTGACCATCACCGCTGCTTTCTGCGCGCCACTGTAGGAGGCCGGCTTATCGAAGACGTTGGCGTCGAGCTTACTGATATCGATGCCGGCCACCGCATTCAACGTCGCAGCGTCGCTGAGCATGCTGGCGAACTGGCCGCCATTTGTGGGCGCCTGACTTTTGATCCAGTTAGTCAGGTTATTGGCATTGAACAATTGGTCGGGACTGTGCGCCGCCAGGTCGCGGCCCTTCTTCCCAGCTTGGTCGAGCTGACCAAGAAAGCCTGGCTGCGACCAGGTGTTGCAGGACTGTTTTAGCGCCCCGGCAAGCCCTGGGTTGCTCTCACTCAAGCCTTTCATGTCATCAGCGCTGATGTTGCCGTCGATTGCGCTCTTGTTCGCAGCACCCAGCGCGTGATGAGGGTCGGCAGCGCTGACCAGCGGCAAATTGGCCTGCATCAACGAGGCGTTACGCACCAGTTCCAAGGATTGCGGGTCGGCGTCGGGGTTATCTTTTGGGTATTTGATCAACTCCTTGTCAGCGTTATTCGCTGCATTTTCCATATGTTTGGCAAAGGCTTTGAGGTCTTTGTTGGTGATCTTGCCGTCCGCGTTGCCACCATGTTTACCGACGTCTACAGCTGTTTTAAGCGCCGGATTGGCATTGATGAACTCCATCGCCTGGGCCGATTCAGGCCCCTTGCCGGCGGCCATCCGCGCCGCTGCGATCGGCCGGTTAAGTTCTTTTTGCGCTTGCAGACGCTCATCGGGCGGCAAATTGGCCACCAACGGTTCCCAGCGCTTCAGGGCCTCAGGGGACGAATACACAGAGTTGTCGAGAAACGCAGCGTCGGCCGCTTTCGGGGCATTGGCAGGATCGTTGGCATCGGTGCTCGGCGAACCTGCCACCGGGGCGACCGGGTCGGTCGGTGCGACTTCGGCAGGCGCAGCACCGCACGACAGCGGCTCGACGGTTGGGGCGACGCTGGTCGGAGCATCACCCTGGCCTTGGAACAACAGGGCAAGAAGCGACGATGCCGTCTGCTCAGTGCCTTTGAGCGCGACCTGTGGATTTTCCGTGGCCTGACCGAACTGCACGCCGGTTTGGGCGTTGCCCGCCGGTGCAAGCATGGCGTTGGCAAGCGGCGACTCACCAACCAGTTCGCCAGAGGTGGGTGGAGTCACGATACCGCTGAAGGGGGAACTGGAAATACGCATGGGAAGTTGCCATCCGAGAGTGAAGGATGGCAACTGTGTGGCTGGCGACGCGAGTTGGTTCCCAAAAACCTGAAGAAAGCGCTCGTCAGGCAAACGGGTCCATCTGCTGCTTCAACTGCACCCGTGCCCGTGACAGCCTGGAGCGCACGGTGCCAATCGGCACCCCCAGGCTGTTCGCCGTCTCCTGATAGTTACCGTCCATTTCCAGCGAGACCTCCAGCACCTTCTGCATATTCGATGGCAGGCAGCCAATGGCCTCGATCACCCGTGCGAGCTGCCGATGCCCATCCACTTGATGGCTGATATCGGTATACCCGTCGAGCTCTGAGTGAACGTCCTCTTCCCAACTTTCCTGATACGGCTGGCGGTACATTTTGCGAAAGTGATTGCGAATAAGGTTCAGCGCGATGCCACACCACCAGGTTTGCGGTTTGCTGGCATGTTGGAATTTGTGCTCGCTGCGCAGTGCTTCAAGAAATACGCACTGGAGGATGTCATCGACATCGTCCGGGTTCATGACACGTTTCTGGATAAACGCCCTGAGCATCTGTATTTGATCATCCGTCAGCTGGCGGATGCCGGCAGGCGTCGGCTGTTGGCGAGGTTCAACTGCATCATGAATTACACGATTTTGGAGCATGGGGCTTACTCTTTTTTAGTAGTGTGCAAGCCCTATAGCGATAACCATGCCACTCAAATAAACCTTATAAGCTACTGATTTATAACAAAATAAAATAACTTGAAAATTCCTGTAATACAAAATTTTGCGCAGCCGCCATTTGGCGCCTACAAGATTTGGCACAAACGCAATAACACGCTTAAGCAGGGAACTGAACTGAGCCTGCGCCCCACTCAACGGGCATGACCAGGCTCAGAACCGCCCTATGAAAATCGTCGCTCCGCCTCTCTTGCAGACACTTCCGATCGCGCCGACAAGCGTCGTGGCACCTGCCGCGCAGCCGCTCCACAGCCCCACGCAGTACAGCGCCGGAACGTCGCCGCAACAGGTCTCACGTTTTGCCGCAGCACTGGTGCAGCACAGCCGTATATTGAGTCAGCGCGAGTTGGTGGCGAGTGCCAATGCCTTGCAGTCGCGGGCAGTCAAACTCGGCGAGCTCTATCAGTTGCTGATGGGCACTCAAGACACCGGGCTCGACACCGCAGCGGCGCTGCTGCGCAAAAAACTTCTGCTGCAAAATTCGACAGACCTGTCACAGATAATGGATTACGCCGACGGTGACGCGGCCAAGGCTCACGTGGTGCTGCAAGCTGCACGCAAACAAGCTCAGGCCGATGGCGCCATGGGCGAACACGTGGTGCTGACCCACCAGTTGAAGCTGCTGCGGCGCAAATACGGGACGCGCGCCAGGGCCGGCATCAACACCGCCAAAGCGTTCGCTCGGACCCACATCGACAACAAGCGCCGTGCCGCCTTGCGCAACCTCTACAACGTGGCCGTTTCCGGCCAGCCGAACATCACCGGGTTGATCGAAGCGCTGCTCAGCGAGCAAGAGGAACCTGGGCAATTCGACCTCAACCTGCGCGACATGCGCAGCGCGATAGCCGACGACCTATCGGCCTTGACCCCATCTGCCTCCCACGAGCAATTGCGCACACTGATGCACGGCCTTAATACCGCCCGGCACGTGACCACCCTGTTGCGCGGTTGCGAGCATTTGTTGGGGCGTATGCGCAACAAGAACCCTGACTTGAAAGTCGACCCGCCGGCTTTCCTCAAGCACCTGCTGACCCTGACGGCCAATGGCATGAATGTGAACCAAACCCTGCAATTGACCCAGCACATCGGCGGCAAGCAACTCAAACACCAACTGGCATTCCTCAATGCGTTACGGCCAATGCTGCTGCAACTGCCCATCCTGCTCTGGCGTGACATGAAAAGCCGTCAGAACGCTTTGAATAACCTGCTCATTCTGATGGCCGAACTCACTCAGCAGGAACAAAAGCAGCTTTACGGGGGGCTCGTCAGATGAATCAAGTGATTAACCTGCTGAACCAGATCGCCCTGGCAGCCATGCGCCGCTCGGAACTGGTCGGTGCATTCTTCGTCATCGCCATCGTGTTTATGATGATCACGCCTCTGCCCACCGGCCTGGTTGACGTGCTGATCGCGGTCAATATTTGTATTTCCTGCCTGTTGATCATGCTGGCCATGCACTTGCCAAGGCCATTGGCGTTCTCAACGTTCCCCGCCGTACTGTTGTTGACCACTATGTTTCGGCTGGCGCTATCGATTTCCACCACACGCCTGATTTTGCTCAACCAGGACGCTGGGCACATTGTCGAAGCCTTCGGCCAGTTTGTGGTGGGCGGCAACCTTGCGGTGGGTCTGGTGATTTTCCTGATCCTGACGGTGGTCAACTTTCTGGTGATCACCAAGGGATCTGAACGGGTTGCCGAGGTCGGGGCACGGTTCACACTGGATGCCATGCCCGGTAAGCAAATGTCTATCGACAGCGACTTACGGGCGAACCTGATCAGCGTGTACGAAGCGCGTAACCGTCGAGCGGAGCTGAATAAGGAAAGCCAACTGTTCGGCGCCATGGACGGGGCAATGAAATTCGTCAACGGTGACGCGATTGCCAGCCTGATCATCGTTGCAATCAACATGATCGGAGGCATTTCCATCGGCATGGTGCAGCACGGCATGAGCGGATCAGACGCCTTGCAGCTGTATACCGTACTGACCATTGGCGACGGCCTGATTGCACAGATTCCGGCACTATTGATCTCCGTCACTTGCGGCATGATCATCACGCGCGTGCCCAACACCGACTCGGGCGTCGAGGCCAACATCGGCCGCGAAATCGCCGAACAGATCACCAGTCAACCCAAGGCCTGGATCATTGCCGCCGTGGCCATGCTCGGCTTTGCTGCCCTGCCGGGGATGCCGACCGGTGTGTTCATCACCATCGCGATCATCTGTGGCAGCGGCGGCCTGCTGCAATTACAACGGGCCAAACCCAAAGCGGCCCAGGACAGCGCCGTCGCCGTGGCCCCGGAAATGAATGGCCGGGAAGACCTGCGCACTTTCTCCCCAAGTCGCCAGTTTGTCCTGCAATTCCACCCTGGGCAAAACACCGCGCAGGTCGATGCGCTGGTCAGCGAAATACGTCAACGGCGCAACCGACTGGTCGTGCAATACGGCCTGACCTTACCCTCGTTCATTATCGAATACGCCGAGCATCTGCAACCGGATGAGTTCCGCTTTACCGTCTACGACGTGCCGTTGCTCAAAGCGACGTTTACCCAGACCCACGTCGCGGTGGATGTGCGCCTTTTAGAGGACGAAACCACGCCCGCGGCGACGCCAGGCAGCGTCGACCGCCAGGAAGATCAGTGGGTCTGGCTGCCCGCCGACACCCCCCAACTGCAAGGCGGCGAGTTAGCCATGGTCAGCGCCACGACCCTGATCATCGAGCGTATGGAGCGCGCGCTACAGTCGTGTGGGCCGCAATTCATCGGTTTACAGGAAACCAAGGCGATCCTCGGCTGGCTTGAATCCGAGCAACCCGAGCTCGCTCAAGAAATGCAGCGGGTACTCACACTGACGCGGTTCTCGGCGGTATTGCAACGACTGGCCTCGGAATGCGTGCCGCTGCGAGCGATCCGAGTAATTGCCGAAACCCTGATCGAACACTGCCAGCACGAGCGCGACATCAGCGTACTGACGGACTACGTGCGCATCGCGCTCAAATCACAGATCTACCACCAATACTGCGGCGCTGACGGTTTGCAAGTGTGGCTGCTGACGCCGGAAAGCGAAGGCCTCTTGCGCGACGGCTTGCGCCAAACGCAAACCGAAACCTTCTTTGCGCTGAACAACGAAATCAGCCAAATGCTTGTGCAACAACTGCACATCGCCTTCCCCCTGCGCGCACCAGAACAATCAGTGCTGTTAGTTGCGCAAGACCTGCGCAGCCCGCTGCGCACTCTGCTGAAGGAAGAGTTCTATCACGTTCCCGTGCTGTCTTTTGCGGAGATCAGCAACGCGGCGAAGGTCAAGGTCATGGGGCGTTTTGACCTGGAAGATGACCTTGAACCACTGGATAACGAGTATGCCGCTTGAGCCGGCCGGGCTTTAGCATCGAGGGATTGTCGGATGTTTGAATTACGCGTACTGAACGGCCAGCACCAAGGCGCCGCTTTACCGTTGGTGGGCGAGCAGTGGTCGATTGGTTCCGCTGCGCAACAGGATTTAGCCCTGGACGACCCTGGCGTGGAACACCTGCACTGCCGCCTGCAACGCGAGGGCGACAGCTGGATGTTAAACGCCGAAGAGGGTCCCGTTTGCGATGAAGAAGGCAACAGTCAAGCCCGTACCGAATTGATCCCCAACACCGCTTTTATGCTGGGTTCGGTGTGGCTGTGCGTCTCATCAGCCAGCGACGCCTGGCGTTCCGTGCCGGCGGTCATCACTCGGCCGACACCGGCTGAGGCAGAACCGGCGCGCAGCGCAGCGCCCCTGGAAAAAGTGGAGTCGCGTTCACAACTGCTAAACCGCACCACGGGGATCATTGCCGGGGTGATGCTCGGCATCATCGGCAGTGCCTGGAGCCTGACTCGTCCGGCACCCATCGCGTTGGAGCAGAGCACCGAGCAAATCACTCCGACGGTCACGGCCAAACCGCCGCCAACAACGGCTCGGCGAGGCAGCGATTCAACGCCTGTTGAAGCGCCAAACGTTGCACAGCAAAGGGCACTCGGCGCACCAGCGGCAGCAAGCAGTCGGCTCCTTTCAACAACCATTTTTTTCGGTTCAACACAGGCCGGCCTCCTCAACACGCAGCATGCCGGCCTGGCCATGCCAATAGCCGTTGCAGCCTTCGACGAACAGCGGCGGTGTCTCGCCCAGACGAACCCGTTGATAGGCCTCAATCACCTCGGCCATGCCCTGAGCACGTGGGCTCAGGCGCAGCAGGTCGGCACCGCAGGCCACCAAACCGCAATAGTCGGCCAGTAAGTTGGTAACGTCCGCCGACATCGTTTGAATACCATTGAGGGTGAACAACGGCTGCCCTTCCTGGCTGTTCAGCGCCAAGCCATCCGGGTAGTTGATGCAGCAAAACTGGCAGTCATCCTTGGGCCGGTTTTCCGCTCGAGCGGTAAAGCAGCGTGCGGAATAGGCCAACGGCAAATGCCCATAGGCGAAAATTTCTACTTCTGGCACGTCGCGACCGAGCTCGCGGACCTGCTCGATCACATCACCAATCAACGCCGCCGAACATTCCACCGGCGGTACCCAACGGGTCATTCCGCAGTCCAGCAATTGCGTCAGCGCATGGCCGTTGTAAACGTTGAGCGCCGGGCCGCCCACGAACGGCAACTTGCGTTCAGCCAGAAACTGCACCGCGCCCATGTCATTGGCTTCCACAAGCAACTGGCCGTTGTCGCAGAGCCGGCGCAGGCTGGAAAGTTCTGACGCGGCCTCGATCAGAGTCAGGCTAGAGATCACCAGTTGGGCCTGGCTGCAGGCCTGCAGTTCACGCCCCAGCCCCAGCCATTGATCGAGTGAAAAAGCCCGACGTTTAGAACACACGGTTTCCCCCAGATAAATCACGTCCAGAGGCAGGGCCGACATCTCGGCGTAAAAATTGCTGAGTTGCTCTTTGTCCCAATAAAACAGGACCGGTCCAAGGCTGAGCTTCATGTTCCGTCCCTCATTGCCATGATCGATGGTAAGCACCCAGGGTGGTCTGGCTGCCTTCGGACAAACCAGCCAACACCTGACGCCATTCCTCCTTGACCCGAAAACTGCCCGGCGAACCGCGATGTGCATCCAGTGCCGCTCGCCAGACGCGGGTGACTTGCTCGACATAGGCCGGGCTACGTTGACGGCCCTCAATCTTCACCGCTTCGACGCCGATGGCGGTCAGCTCCGGGAGTAAGTCGAGTGTGTCGAGGCTCGTGGGCTCTTCCAGCGCATGAAAGCGTTTGCCGCCGACCAGAAAGCGGCCCTTGCACAATGTCGGGTAACCGGCCGGTTCGTCCGGGGTGTAGCGGTCAATCAGCACTTCGCTGAGTCGCGCGCTCAAGCCTTGGGCATCCTCGCTCCAGCGCACCGCCTTGGCCGGCGAACAGACACCGCACAGGTTCGGCGACTCGCCGGTGATGTAGGAAGACAGGTGGCAGCGACCTTCAGCCATGATGCACAAGCTGCCAAAGCCAAAGACCTCGATCGGCACCGGGCTGTTGGCGGCGACCTGGCGGACCTGCGCCAACGACAGCACCCGTGGCAGCACCGCACGCCGAATGCCGTAGCGCTGGGCATAAAACTCCAGCGCCGCGGCATGCGTTGCCGAGCCCTGGACCGAGAGGTGCAACGCCAGTTGCGGGTACCGCTGACTGGCATAGTTGAGCACTCCGGGGTCGGCGGCGATCAGCGCATCCACGCCGAAATCGGCAGCCCGATCGACTGCCCGCTGCCAGCGCTCCCAGCCCTTGGGTTGCGGGTAGGTATTCACCGCGACGTAGAGTTTGCGTTGATGCTGGCGGATGTGGGCGACCGCAGCGTCGAACTGCTTGTCATCCATGTTCAGGCCCGCAAAATGCCGGGCGTTGGTGTCATCGCGAAAACCGACATAGACGGCATCCGCGCCTTGGCGCACCGCCGCTTTAAGCGCAGGCAGATTCCCTGCCGGACAGACCAGTTGCATGGGTAATCCTCATAAAAAACACGTCTCGACCATCACCCGGGATCGGTAATGCACCGATCAAAAAGGCGCTGCCAGTCTAGCCAGGCCAGCGGGTATGGCCTTGACGACAATCAACTGCAATCAATGCATCAGGTCGGCAAAGGACAGGAACATGACGTTGTCGTGCTTGAGCACTTGCTGCTCGCACTCGATCACCGCCAGGCCGTCAGCCCAGCACGCAGCCGTCAACATTGCCGAGCTTTGCTGAGGGTGCAGCGCAACGCTCAATTGGCCGTCGGTGCCGGGGGTCAATCTGGCCCGCAGATACTGGCGGCGCTTGTTACGTTGCAACCAGTCGAAGCCGGCCGGCACGACCAATGGCGCCGGCATTACGTGCGTCACGCCCTGTGCCCTGAGGAGAAATGGACGCACGACCACCAACGCGGTAATCAACGCCGCCGAAGGATTGCCCGGCATGCCGATCCAGGGTTTGCCGGCGACTTCGCCAAAAGCCAGGGGTTTCCCCGGCTGAATGGCCAGCCGCCAGAAATCCAGGCTGCCCAGTTCCTTGATCGCCTGTTTAAGATGGTCTTCCTCGCCGACCGAGACGCCACCGGAACTCAGCAGCAAGTCGCACTCAGAAGACGCGAGACTCAAGGCATGTCGGCTGGCAGCCAACTCATCCACCATGACGCCGTAGTCATGCACCTCAACGCCCCAGCCACGCAACAACGCGGCCAGGCAATAGCGATTGCTGTTGTAAATCTGCCCCCGTGCCAAGGCATCGCCCGGTTCGCGCAGCTCATTGCCGCTGCTGAGCAAACACACCTGCAATGGTCGATAAACCTCGACCCGCGCCACGCCCGCACCCGCCAGCAACCCCAGTTCTTGTGGGCGCAGGCGTTTGCCGGCCTTGAGCAACAGATCTCCACGGTGAACCTCTTCACCTTCTTTGCGCACGTGATCACCCACGTTGACGGACGGGAACCAGACGCGCTCACCCTCGATCCGACAGCGCTCTTGCGGCACGACCGTATCGGCCCCCGCAGGCAATGGCGCGCCGGTAAAAATCTGCACCGCCTGCTGCGCGAGCAATGGCGAGCCGGCCCGATCCCCGGCAGCAATTCGCCCGCCAATGGGCAAGCAACCACCCTGCAAAGGCAGGTCGGCTGCCCGGAGCGCGTAACCGTCCATGGCGCTGTTGTCCCAGGCTGGCAGGTTCACCAAGGAGTGAATGTCCGTCGCCAGCACTCGCCCCAAGGCTTGATCCAGAGCGATCAGTTGCGCCACGGGGGGTGGCGGCGCCTGATCCAGCAGACGGTGGATCGCCTCGTCCACCGGGATCAGCTTGCCGAGGTCGCACACCCGACCGCTCATGAGCGCGTCTCGCAGGCATCAATGCCTGGTTGCGATTGCGGCTTCAAATGCGGGGCGAAATTGCAGGGCCCGGTGCGACTGTCCAGTTGCTCCAGCAATATCATGTTCCAGGCTGTCCGGCAGGCACCTGGCGAACCCGGGACGCAACACACCAACACGCCGTTGCTCATTCCAGCCAGTGCCCGTGACTGCAAACTGGACATGCCGATTTCCGCCAGGGATACCTGGCGGAACAGTTCGCCAAAGCCTTCAACATGTTTGTCGAGTAGCGGCAAAACCGCTTGCGGCGTGTTGTCGCGCGCGGTGAAACCGGTGCCGCCGGTCATCAGTACGACTTGCACCTGGGGGTCGGCAATCCACCGGGAAACGGTGGCGCGGATCTGATAAATGTCGTCCTTGACCAGCGCCCGGTCGATCAACACATGCCCGGCGGTTTGCAGCAAATCAGTCAGGGTTTGCCCTGAGGTATCAGTGTCAAAGGTGCGTGTATCGCTGATGGTCAGCACGGCGATGTTTAGGGGAACAAACGTGTGTTGCGCCAAATGGGCCATATCCAAGCCTTCCCGTCGATGAGGGTTTGGCCAAGCCTGAACCGGAATGATGGCCAGGCCTATTCCTCCAACGAGGTACCTCCACAGGGCGAATCAAGACTTAAGGCGCCAGACGGGTGCGATACCATTCGCCGTTCTGCAAACGGTAATCGAGGCGGTCATGCAGGCGGTCGACACGCCCCTGCCAGAACTCCAGCCGATGTGGGCGCAGGCAGTAGCCGCCCCAATGTTCCGGTCGCGGCACGCTCTGGCCAACGAAACGCTTGATGGTATCGGCCAACAGCGAATCAAGTGTCGCCCGACTGGCCAGCGTCCGGCTCTGGGGTGAAGCCCAGGCACCCAGGCGACTGGCCACCGAGCGCGAATCGAAGTACGCGTCCGAGAGCTGCGGATCGAGCCTGGACACCGGTCCTTCAATACGCACCTGACGCTCCAGCCCCGGCCAGAAAAATGTCATCGCAGCATTCGGGTTGGCGGCCAGTTGTAGCCCTTTGTCGCTCTGGTAATTGCCAAAAAACGTAAAGCCGTCGTCGCTCAAGCCCTTGAGCAGCAGGACCCGGCAGTGCGGTCGCCCGTCACTGTCGACCGTCGCCAACATCATGCTGTTGGCCTCGACAGGCGCGCACTCGGTGTCCCGCGCTTGCTGCATCCACTGTCGAAACATGGCCAGGGGATCGTCCAGCGCGGCCTCATCCTGCAAGCCGTTAAGGGTGTAGTTGCGGCGCATCTGGGCCAGGGAAAGAGGCATGACAGTGATCTCCGGAGGATTTTGCCCAGTGTGCGAGCCACTGGGCGAAGCCACCTTGATCACCATCAACATGCCCCGCCGCGCCGGCTTATTTAAGACGAAGCCGCCGGGCCAATTTATGCAGATTGCTCGGATCGACGTCCAACAGTCGCGCGGCGCTGGCCCAGTTGTCCCCGGAAAGACTCAGGGCGTGAAGAATTTTTTGCCGCTGACAGTCATCAACGGCGTCGCCCAAGGCCTGGAACGGCGCATCAGACATCACCTCTGGCAGCCGTTCGAGGAGCATCCCCGACGCCCCCATCGCACTGTCGAGGTCGAGGACTTGCGGCTCTAGCGTCATGATCAACGCCCGACTGGTGCCGCGACTGAGTTGCTTCAACGCAGCGCGACTGATCACATGTTCCAGCTCGCGCACATTGCCCGGCCAGGTATACGCCAGCAAGCTGCGCTCGGCCGCTGGCGACAAACGCAAACCACGCAGGCCAAGCCGCGCCCGGTTGAGTTCAAGGAAATGCCCGGCGAGCATCAACACATCGTTACCGCGCTCGCGCAGAGGCGGAATCGGCACCGGGTACACCGAGAGCCGGTGATACAGGTCAGCCCGAAACACGCCGTCGCGGATGCTGTCGGGCAGGTGCCGGTTAGTCGCGGCGATAATCCGTACATCCACGTGCAACGGTTTATCCGCCCCCAAGCGCTGGATCTCGCCGTTTTGCAAAGTGCGTAACAGTTTCGCCTGAACGCTTAACGGCAACTCACCGACTTCATCGAGAAACAGTGTGCCCCCGTTGGCGGCATCGAAACGTCCGGCGCGGTCACTGGTGGCGCCGGAAAAGGCGCCTTTGACATGCCCGAACAACTCACTCTCTGCCAGCGATTCCGGCAACGCGGCGCAGTTGACCTGCACCAACGGCTTGTGACTGCGCCGTGACAAACGATGCAGGCGCCGGGCAAACAACTCTTTGCCGACGCCGGTTTCGCCCAACAGCAACACCGGCAGATCAGAATCCGCCAGCACATCCAGCTCATTCAGCAACTGGTGTAACACCTCACTCTGTCCAAGGATTTCGCCTTCATCGGCGGGCAAACGCACGTCTTGAAGATCGCTGCGGGACAGGCGCAAGCTGCGGTTTTCCTGTTCAAGCCGGGTGACGCGCACGGCCGCTTCGATCTGCAAGGTGCAACGCTTGAGTTCCTCACGCGCTCGGCTGTCGAAGGTGCCGGCATGCAACGCATCGAGGGTAATGGCGCCCCAGATCCGCCCCTCCACATACAGGCTCACGCCCATGCAGTCATGCACCGGCAACGGTTCACCGACATGGTTGTCGAGCAAGCCGTCGTAGGGGTCCGGCAAGCGGCTGTCAGGCTCGAACCAGGTCGGCTCGCGTGACGCCATGATCGCTGCCAGTCGCGGATGCTGAGCGATGACAAACCGGCGTCCCAATGCTTCATGAACCAAACCCACCGTCGCGACAGGTCGCAGGCTATCTTCGTCCAGACGCAGCAATCCCACGGCACCGCTGTTGAAATATTCACGCAGGGTCTGGACCAGTCGCTGGAACCGTACCGCATTGGGCAACTCGACAATCAGGTCGGCTGCCAGGCTTTCTCGCAGCATGGTAGTAATCACCCTCTATGGTTGGATTCACCCTAAAGTGTCAGGGTGACAATCACCACAACTTAAATATTATTGATAATTTTCAACATGTTAAATATGGCATGCCGGATGCAATGTGCCTGGGGAACCGTTGAAATCCAAACAAGGAACCCTCATGAGCCAGACCCTACTGGAACAAAGCCTCGGCCAACTGGCCTGCGACATTCCCGGCGCCACCCGGATTTTTCACACCTTCAAACTGGACTTCTGTTGCGGTGGCCATAAAAGCCTGCGTGAAGCAGCCATGGGTAAAGACCTTGACCCGATGTTGATTGCCGACGCTCTGCACATCCTGCAAGGAGTCGGCGAAACTCAACTTGACTGGCGCAACGAACCGTCGCAAGAGTTGATCGCTCACCTCCTCACCCGCTACCACGCCCGCCACCGCGAGCAACTGCCGGAGCTGATCCGCCTGGCCCGTCGGGTTGAGCACGTCCACGGGGCGCGCAGCAGTTGCCCCAACGGCTTGGCCGACCTGCTAACCGACATTCAACAAGAACTCGAAGGCCACATGCTCAAGGAGGAACAAGTGCTCTTCCCGATGCTGCTACAAGGCATCGGCCCCCAGGCTGCCCCGCCGATCCAGGTGCTGCGCTTCGAACATGATCAACATGGCCAGGCGCTGGAAAAACTCCTGGCACTGACCAACAACATCACCCCGCCAGCGGATGCCTGTAACACCTGGCGCGCCTTGTATCGCGGGTTGCTGGAGTTTCGCGATGACCTGATGCAACACATCCATCTGGAAAACAATGTGCTGTTCGTAAACGCCCTGAACCCCCGTCATTGATCGATTGCCGCTTACCCCAAACCCGCGCCAGCCCACCGGTTGTCGCGGGTTTTGTCTGTCGGGGACTGTTGGCGCTCAGCCATGCCAATAGAACATGGCCTTGGCGAGGATCACGATCAACACCATGTGCCCGAGGATGCTACGGCGAATCCAGCTCGCCCGGGTGGTGGTCAGGCGTGAGCTTTTCAGCCAATACGCCAACAGCAAATAATGACCGATGATGCTTAGGGCCAACAGGATCTTCAGGCTCAGCATCGTGCCAAAAATGCTGGCCAGCGGCTGACTCAAAGCGCCACGGTACTGCCACGCCAAACTGATGCCTGCGCCATACAACAGCAACACCACGCCATGCAGCACCTTGCGCGAACGCACGGCAATCGCCTGATCCGCCGTCGACTGTGGCGCCTCCGGCAACTGTTGGCGGGCGTGATGCCAGATCACTACGTCGAAAAACAGCGTGCCAATGAAGGCGATCGCCGCGAGCAAGTGGGTCACCAACAAAATGGGATACATCACTGACCACCTCCCTCATGTCGCCGGCTCAACCCGGATGACCGTCAACCCGAGTGCGCAGCAGCATCGGCCCGTAACGCCAGGCGTACAGCGCAAACGCCAGCGCCCAGCACAGGCCGGCCAGCCACAACGCCAACAGCGGCAAAAACAGGATCAACACGACCCGACTGAGGCACGCCAGATTGAGCAAAATAAACGCCAGGGTCATGCCCGATGGAGGCTTCAGGGGGCGGCCGGTATGACCCAGGCTGACCCGCGCGATCATCGCCAGTACCAAGCCACCCATGGCACCGATTGTCAGGCAATGCACCGCCAGACTCGGGTTGATCGGTACACCGAAATGCCACAGCGCCATGCCCAGGCACGCCGCCGCCAACCAGCCATAGGCCAGGTGCAGTGACCACAACAACGGCACACGCCAGAGTGCCCGATCATGCCAGCGAACAAGGCGCACAACATGCCCCGCCGCCAACACCGCGAACAGCAGACCCACCCAGACATTGGGGTTGAGCGCCGGTCCCGCCGCATAAAGCAACGCAACCAGTGGCGAACCGATCAACAACAGCCAATCCAGCCACGGCCAGGGAGCAACGCCCTCGACCCGACCAAGACCACGCTGGGTGAAAAACGGAATGACCCTCCCGCCGATCAACCCCATCATCGCCGCCACCAGCCAGATGCCGATCAGCACGCCTTGGCGCTGCCAGCCTTGATGACCGTCGAGCAGGCCGTAAAGCGACAACCCATCGGCCACGGCCAACAGCAGCAACACCACCACAATCGGGTAATTACGTTTCTGCCGCGCTTTCCACAGGCTGATACCCATGAGCAACGCCACCGCCAACGGGAACGCCAACTCCAGTACCGCGAGCAGCGGCCACGGCGCATTGACCAGCCAGGCCGCCCGCGCGCACAACCACAGCAACGCCAGCGCCGCGAGGGGGGTTGCGCTGATACCTGGACGACTGGTCCAGGTCTGCACCGCCGTCAGCAAAAAGCCTGCGATGATCGCCAGCCCGAACCCGAACAACAGTTCATGCCGATGCCAGCCCAGCCAACCGCCAGCCGGTGTCCAGTGGGCTATCGAACCGCTGAAAGCGGCCAGCCAGAGCGGTATGACCAGCACTGCCAACAGGCAGCCCGCGAGGAAAAAGGGCCGGAAGGCCAACCGTAACAGCGGCGGGATCGCCATCGCTTTACGGCGCTCAAGCACTTGCATAACGCCACTCCTCTAACGTGTTGCGGACCTGACACTCACCCGCAAGCGTCGAGGTAAATCCAGGGTGGATCATCGGGTATCGGCGATCAAACGCAGTTGTCGCAGATCAAGAGTGCAAGGGCCGTGCCCCCAGGCCCATCAGCGCCCGGAGCGGCGCCCTCACATGCAACAACGAATGAATCAGGGTAAAAATGACCCTTACTCGGTTATTTAAACCCTATCGAGCAGGGTCATTTTCACCCTGACGCTGACGTCCCCCCACAAACAAGGGCCTCCAGGCATGGCCCGCGTCTTGCTCAAGCGTCTAGAACTCAAAGAAAACCTCGATCTGCGGGAGTCATCATGAAAAAAGTCATTCACTCACTGGCCTGGTTTGTGGTGTTGACCTCAGTCCTGGCCATGGCCAGCAGCCTCGCTTTGGGCCTCGTCTGACGACGTCAGCCGACCCTTTCTCAACCTTGCAGGATGAATTTCCATGGTGCCTCATCGCGTCCACCACCAGATTTTGCGCAGTCATCATTTATTCGAACCGCTGAACGAAGAGCAGCTGGATCAATTGATGAGTAGCAGCCACTTGCTGAGCATCGACAAAGGCGAACCCTTGTTCCGACAAGGCGAGCCAGCCGACTCGTTCTATTTCGTGATCGCCGGGGCGGTGAAAATCTACCGGCTGACACCCGATGGGCAGGAGAAAGTGTTTGAAGTCATCGGCGATCGACAAACCTTCGCCGAGGCGATGATGTTGATGGACACCCCCAACTATGTGGCCTCGGCCGAGGCGGTCTGCCCTACTCAGCTCTACCGCTTATCCAACAGCACCTACATGCGCCTGCTTCAAAGCAATAGCCGGCTGACCTTTGCGTTGCTCGGCAAGCTTTGCGTGCGTTTGCACCAAAGGGTCAATGAAATCGAAACCCTGTCGCTGAAAAACGCCACCCACCGGGTCGTGCGTTACCTGCTGACGCAACTGGTGCGCTTGCAGCCGGTTGACAGCCAATTCGAGCTGCCGATGGCCAAGCAATTGATTGCCGGGCATCTGTCGATCCAACCGGAAACGTTTTCGCGGATCATTCGGCGCCTGATCGATGAAAAAATCATCACTCAGGACGGCCGCCAGATTGCCATTCTTGATCGCCTGCGCCTGGAGCAGTTCGAGTGAGTGCCATGCCCGTCTGCCTGTATTGCCAACACATTAACCCGCCACAGCAATCCGAATGCCTGCGATGCGGCATGCCCCTGCCCGCGATGGCCGAACGCATCGAGGAACGTCGACTGCACCGATTCAGGTGGTTTTGTATTGGCCTGACGATCTTTTGCATAACGATGTTTTTCGTATTGCCGCGCAGCATCAGCTGATGCCGCTTGATTCAGACCGGGGCTCAACGCTGAGTCAGTTGGCGATACAGGTGCGGCAAGCGCAAAGGTAATTGCTCAGGCTGACAAATCAAGGTGTAGCCATTGGCACCGAACATGTATGGGAGATAATCCCCGGCCTCGCGATCGATAGTGATACAGAACGGCGTCAGCCCTTGACGCCGAGCCTCCAGCACCGCCTCGCGGGTGTCTTCAACACCGTAGCGGCCCTCATACACATCCAGATCATTCGGTTTGCCATCCGTCAGCAGCAACAACAGTTTGCTGCGCCGCTTGCTCCTGCCCATTAGGTGCGTGGCTTGGCGAATCGCTGCGCCCATGCGCGTGTAATACCCCGGTTTGAGCCCTTGAATACGCCCGCGGGTGTTGTCGTCATAACGCTGGGTGAAGGACTTGAGTTCCTGCATGCGCACTTGCTGGCGACGCAGTGAGGAAAACCCGTACAGGGCGAAATCATCCCCCAGCCCCGACAGGGTTTCGCCAAACAGCAGCAGGCTGTCGCGAATGACATCGATGACCCGATGCTCATCGTTCAGGTGCGCGTCGGTGGACATCGAGACATCGGCCAGCAACAGGCACGCCAGGTCGCGGCGCGTCTGACGTTGCTCCATGAACAGACCGCGCTCGGCGCACCAACCATGCTCGCGTTCAACGTGAAAATCCAGCCATGCCTGCAGATCCAGTTCAGTCCCTTGAGGTTGCTGGCGCAGCCACTGGCGGTCATTGCGCACGTGCTCGAATTGGCGTCGCAGACGCAGCGCCGAAACCTTCAGCCGTGGCGGCAGCGGCTGCGCTTCACAATCACGGGGCACCATCATTTGCAGATTGACGAACGCGTCCTGCATCTGCTGTTTGCGATAGTCCCACTCGGGCAACTTGATGCCCTCGCCCAGCGGAATATCGTCAACATCCGCGGGAGGCAAATCCAGGTGCAGCTTTAAGCCGCCACCCTTGCGCAGGCGGGTGCTCGACAGGGTCAATTCGTCCAGGTCGTCGGCGACCCTGGCGGCGTCCGAGTCTTCGCTGTCATCCGACCAGCGATCCAGGTCCACGTGCTCGGTCCAACTGAACAGGTTCTCCAGCCGCACCACCAACAAACCACCGTCGCGGGGGCTGTCATCAAAGCGTTTGGCGCGTTTGCGCCCGCCTTTCTGCTCGCCTGGCAGCGTCGTCAACGACTCTTCGGACTCCTCACCCAGATCGGCAGCCAGCGGACTGGCGAGATGTTGCGGCGGGTATAACCACAACGGCAACGGCCACGCCGCCCTTTCGCTGCGCGGAAAATTCTCGACACTGCCAGGCTCGCGTAACGCCTGACATAGCGCGCGCTCCAGTGCCGCTTCACTGCGGTTCAACGAAGCAGGGTCTGGGCGCAATTGCAGATGGGCGTCGACCAGTCGCTGGTAACGCGCGCGCAACGCTGGGTAGCGCCGCAACAGCCGTTGCGTCCAGCGCTGGTTGTCCCGCCCCCAATGCCGCATCTGATCGGCCTGCGCTGCCAGCAGCGCGAGCCAACGATAGAGTTCCTCGTTAAGGGCCACTTCAGGGAAGACCGCGAGGCTTGATGGCAGACGAAGGCTATTTTCGTCACACCATGCCAAGGGCACTTGTTTGCAGGTGCCGGCGATCTGCTGCAGTACGTTGCGTCGCAACAATAGATCGCGGACGCTGGCCGCTTCCACACCGATGCCATTGGCACCGCCCATGGCGCGAAACAACAGCGCCAGCGAGCGTTGCTGGTTGGCCAGTTCAACGCGCGCTTCAGGAAAATCCGGACTGGCGCGCCGGGTGATGAAGCGATGCCAGACACTGCCTACCCACTCTTCCAGTTCGACGGTAAAGGCCATGCTGTTTGCCCTTATTGGAAAGCAAAAAACGGCCCGCTGTATCAGCCGGGCCAACCCTTTCTAGCCGTTATCTCGGCTCATGAAGGCACCACCGCGGCCGGAGCACGCAAGGCTGCGCGCCCCCGCTGCTTGAAGCTGAACAAATAGCAGAGCAGCCCCGCGAGGAATCCGACCCCTGCCCCCAGACGCGCCCAGAACAGCACCTGCAAATGTTCGACCGTGGCCATGAACGGCAACGCAATCCCGTCGGCCGGCCAGCGTTGTAGATAGATCTGTACGACACCGGCAGCCGTCAGCAACAGCGTGATCATCACCATCGACAACGTCATCAACCAGAAGCCCCAGATCTCAAGCTTTTGCGAGCGCTCGTCCGCGGCCTCACCCAAGCCGCGCAAGCGCGGCATGGCGTAGCTGATCAACGTCATCACGATCATTGCGTAAGCGCCATAAAAGGACAGGTGAGCGTGAGCATTCGTCAACTGCGTGCCATGAGTGTAGAAATTGACCGGTGCCAAGGTGTGCAGAAACCCCCAGACGCCGGCGCCGAAAAAGGCGGTCACCGTCGTCCCCTTGGCCCACAACGTCGCGGCGCGGTTCGGGTGTTGCCGACGACGGTTCTTCACCACACTAAAGGCGAATATCACCATGGCCAAGAAGGGCAGCGGCTCCAGTGCGGAGAAGATTGAACCGACCCATAGCCAGACCTCGGGCCCACCAATCCAGAAGTAGTGGTGGCCGGTGCCGATGATTCCGGTAATCAGCGCCATAGCGATGATCACGTAGAGCCATTTCTCGACCACTTCACGGTCTACCCCAGTGATTTTGATCAGCACGAAAGCCAGCATCGAGCCCATGATCAACTCCCAGACGCCTTCCACCCAAAGATGCACCACCCACCACCAATAGAACTTGTCGCGGACCAGGTTTCCAGGGTTGTAGAAGGAGAATAGGAAGAACACAGCAAGCAGGGTCAGACCGGTCATCATCACCACGCTGACCGTGGTCTTGCGACCTTTGAGCAGGGTCATCCCGATGTTGTAGAGAAAACCCAGGCACACCAGCACAATCCCCATTTTGGCGATGGTCGGCTGTTCCAGATAAACACGGCCCATGGTCGGCAGCAGCTCGTTGTGGGTCAGCCTGGCCAGCCCGGCATAAGGCACCAGCAGATAACCCAGGATCGTCAGCACACCGGTGACGGCAAATACCCAGAACAAAATGATCGCCAGCCTGGGACTGTGCAGTTCGCGATCAGCCTCTTCCGGAATCAAGTAGTAAGCGGCGCCCATAAAGCCGAACAGTAACCAGACGATCAACAGATTGGTGTGGACTATTCGCGCCACGTTGAAGGGGATGATCGGGAACAGAAAATCCCCGATCACGTATTGCAGGCCCATGATCAAACCGAACAGCACCTGGCCGAAAAACAGCATCAGGGCAAACACGAAGTAAGGTTTGGCCACGGCTTGCGAGGCGAATTTCAGATGCGGATTAGCCATGCTCATCTCTCAGCCCTCCTTGTTTGGCGGCCAGCCATTGGTGTTGATTTTCGAACTCCATTTGAGGAACTCGGCGATGTCATCCACCTCCTGGTCACTCAATTTGAACTGAGGCATCGCTCGCCGGCCCGGAATGCCCAGTGGCTGTATTTTCATCCAGGCATGCAAAAAAGGTTTAAAACCCTCCTCCCCGCCCCGACGCTGGAACACGTTGCCCAGTTCGGGCGCAAAGTAGGCACCCTCGCCCAGTAACGTGTGGCAGCCGACACAGTTGTTTTGCTCCCAGACCAGCTTGCCGCGCACCACTGATTCGCTTAACTGCGCTTCATTGCTGCGCACTGGAAAGGTCTGTTCCGTGTGATAGGTCAAAGCCAGGAATATCAGGAAGAAGAAGATGCTTCCCCCGAAGTAGATATTCCTGGCCATGCCTTTTGTGAAGGTGTCTGACATGGTCGCTTCCTCGTTGCTTGGCCCGTCCATGATAGGAAGCGAGGGCTTGAAAGCTGCTTGATGGCGATCAAGAAAGTCAGATCGTTTTGGTCAGGTATTACCTTTAACCAATTGAAACCAGGCTCAGCCCGACAACGGCTGCCAACACCAATGCCCAGCTCAACATCAACAGACGCCACGGGCGCGGCGCCCGACGTAGCTCCATGAAGCCGTCAGTGATCAGCCAGGCCTTGCCGACCGCCACCAGCAAGATGGCGGTCGATAACCACACCGTCGCGCCGACCCGAGCCAGCGCCACCGTGCATACGCTTAACGTGGCCAGCGCAGCCCAGCAGACGAGCAATAACCTGGATGCGGACATCAAACCTCCCGTCAATTGAGCACGTAGACCAGCGGAAACAGCACGACCCAGATCAGATCGACCATGTGCCAATACAGCACGCCACATTCAAACCCGCTGCGGTTGTCAGCGTTGTACAGGCCACGACGGCAGCGCTCGGCCAGCCCTCCGAGGATAAACATGCCGAGCACTACGTGGAGAAAATGAAACCCGGTAAGGATCCAGTAGAGGGTGAAAAACGTGTTGTGCTCCATGCTGAGTCCCGAGGCCAGCAAGTGCCGGTACTCGGTGACTTTCAGCACCACGTAGACACTCGCAGCGAACAACGCGATCAGCAGAAAAACAGCGCCTTGACGGGGCCGTGAGCGCCGGACTTGCTCCTGGGCCAGAGCAGCGAACAACCCGGCGGTGATCAAACTCAATGTCATTGCCAAACCGGTAGACGTGTTAAGCAGCAGCCGGCTATCACTGAACATTTGCGGCTTGAGTGCCTGGGTTACCGCGAACGCCAGAATCAGGATAGCGAACACCGTCAGCTCGGCCAGGATGAAAAACCACATCGCCAGATCGCCCGGCAGATGGCCACGGGAAACGTCGCTGGATTCAGCCAAAGTGGACATCAACCACGTCCATCAGCGCGGCAACCGTTAAAGGATCATCGCTCAGCGGCTCGGCCAGACACGCCATGCACGCCTCACGCGGGCTCATGCCGGAGCGGATCATGCGCGCGGTGAAAATCAGCAGCCGCGTCGAGGCAACTTCCTCCAAATCATGCTGATCGAGCCGGCGCAAGGCCTGTCCGAGCCTGACTACCTGTGCCGCCAGTGCGCTGTCCACCTGAGCCTCCCGGGCGACAATGCGTTCCTCATCGGCCACTGGCGGATAGCCGAAGCGCATCGCCACGAACCGTTGTCGGGTGCTGGGTTTCATGCCCTTGAGCAGGTTCTGATAACCGGGGTTGTAAGACACCACCAGCATGAATGACGACGGCGCCTTTAACACTTCGCCAGTGCGTTCCAGGAACAATTCCCGACGATCATCGGCCAGTGGATGCAGCACCACGACGGTGTCCTGACGGGCCTCGACCACTTCGTCGAGGTAGCAGATACCGCCTTCCCGGACCGCGCGGGTCAACGGTCCGTCCTGCCACCACGTGCCTTGGGCGCCGATCAAATGGCGGCCGAGCAGGTCGGCGGCACTCAGGTCGTCGTGGCACGCCACGGTGTAGAGCGGCAGTTTCAAGCGATGGGCCATGTGCTGGACGAAACGGGTCTTGCCGCACCCGGTCGGGCCTTTGATCAGCACCGGCATACCGTGGCGCCAGGCCTGTTCGAACAACACCTCTTCGTTATCGCGCGGTTGATAGAAGGGTTCGACGGGGTGTTCGCAAGACGGGATACGGTCCATGGGCTGCCTGTTCCAAAAGCGGATTCAAGGCACACGCTACGGGCGCCTGCGACAACCTGGCAAGTGACATGGCCGGCAAACTTGATCGCCGTCAAGCAAGCATTGGCCTGCTCAGGCATAGCCTTGCAGCGCACTAAGAACCTGCGTACTGCGCTGCCGTTCCAGCACATCGCAAAGGTCTTGCCTGAGGAGAAATGGAATGCTGATCAGCAATAGAAAACCGTTTGCCCTGACTGTCGTCACTCTCTGTTCGGCGCTGGCCATGGCGATAAGTCAGGTCGCTGGTGCTGACGAACCTGCCGCGGCTGTGGTCATCCCGCCCATGGTCAAAACCGCCGGCGCGCCTGACCTGAGCCAGGCCGAGTTCGACGCGTCCAAGGAAATTTATTTCCAGCGCTGCGCCGGTTGCCACGGCGTTCTGCGCAAAGGGGCCACGGGCAAACCCTTGACCCCGGACATAACCCAGTCCCGCGGGCAACCGTATCTGGAAGCGTTGATTACCTACGGATCACCGGCGGGCATGCCGAATTGGGGAACGTCCAATGCCCTGACCAAAGAGCAGATCACCGCGATGGCGAAATTCATTCAGCAAACGCCACCGACACCGCCGGAATGGGGCATGGCCGAGACGCTGAAGACCTGGAAAGTGCTGGTCAAGCCCGAGGATCGCCCGAAGAAGCAACTGAGCACACTCAACCTGCCGAACCTGTTTTCGGTGACGCTGCGCGATGACGGCAAAATCGCTCTGGTCGACGGCGACAGCAAGAAAATCGTCAAACTGATCGAGACCGGTTATGCGGTACACATCTCGCGAATCTCCGCGTCGGGCCGCTATCTGCTGGTGATTGGACGAGACGCGCGGATCGACATGATCGACCTGTGGCCAGTGGAGCCGACCAAAGTTGCCGAAGTCAAAGTGGGCATTGAAGCGCGCTCGGTGGAGACCTCCAAGTTCAAGGGCTACGAAGACAAATACACCATCGCCGGCTCTTATTGGCCGCCGCAGTTCACCATCATGGATGGCGAAACCCTGGAGCCCAAGCAAATCGTCTCGACCCGGGGCATGACCGTCGACAAGCAGGAGTACCACCCCGAACCCCGGGTCGCGGCGATCATCGCCTCCCACGAATGGCCCGAGTTCATCGTCAACGTCAAGGAAACCGGCAAGGTCATGCTGGTCAATTACCAGGACATCAAGAACCTCACCATCACCTACATTGATGCCGCGCCGTTCCTGCATGACGGCGGTTGGGACAGCACGCACCGCTACTTCATGACCGCCGCCAACAACTCCAACAAGGTCGCTGTGATCGACTCCAGGGAGCGCAAACTGACCGCGTTGGTGGACGTTGGCAAAACCCCTCATCCGGGGCGCGGCGCCAACTTCGAGCACCCGGTCTACGGTCCGGTCTGGGCCACCAGCCACCTGGGCGATGACGGTATCTCGCTGATCGGCACCGACCCGGTAAAACACCCGCAATACGCTTGGAAACAAGTCGCCTCACTCAAGGGCCAAGGCGGTGGTTCGTTGTTCATCAAAACCCACCCCAACTCCCGCCACCTGTATGTCGACACCACCCTTAACCCGGACCCCAAGCTCAGTCAGTCGGTGGCGGTGTTCAATCTCGACAAACTCGATGCCGGATACACCGTGCTGCCCATCGCCGAGTACGCCGGCATCAAGCAAGGCGCTATGCGCGTCGTGCAACCGGAATACAACAAGGCCGGCGATGAGGTCTGGTTCTCCGTCTGGAGCGGTCAGGCGGATGAATCGGCACTGGTGGTGATCGACGACAAAACCCTGAAGCTCAAAGCGGTAATCAAGGACAAACGCCTGATTACACCCACCGGAAAATTCAACGTCTACAACACTCAACACGACATCTATTGAGCTCCATCAATGCAAGGAATCGTCATGAAAAATACGCTGCCTTCACTGTTTGCCCTGACCGCTGCGCTGAGTGTGCAGCCGGCCATCGCGCAAGACGCGCTGGAGCTGTTCAAGAGTAAACCTTGCGCCGCCTGCCACTCCATCGACACCAAAGTGGTCGGCCCTGCGCTCAAGGATGTCGCGGCCAAAAACGCCGGCGTTGCCGGTGCCGTGGACACCCTGGCGAGCCATATCAAAAATGGCACACAAGGTAATTGGGGGCCGATACCGATGCCGGCCAACCCGGTGACGGAAGAGGAAGCGAAAACCCTCGCGAGCTGGGTACTGACGCTCAAATAACCCCGGGAGGGCGTCATGAACACCTATCGACACGCTTTGATTCTGGCGGCCCTCCTACTCTTTTGCGCGACCTCGGTTGCGGCGCCGGACGCCAAGCGTCAGGTGCAACTCGAACGCCTGCTGGCTCAGGACTGCGGCGCCTGCCATGGGCTGTACTTGACCGGCGGGCTAGGCCCCGAACTGACCCGCGCGGCATTAGCCGACGAGTCGCGGGCCAGCCTGATTGCCACCATCACCCACGGACGCCCCGGTACGGCAATGCCCGGCTGGGGCCCGCTACTCAGTGCTGACGACATCCGTTGGCTGGTCGATTTTCTTCTCCAGGGATATCCCGCACCATGATCCGTTCAATCCTACTGTCAGCGGCGACCGGCCTCTTGTTATCCGCCTGCGCTCAGTCGCCCTTGCGGGGCACGGGCGATCTTGGGGTAGTGGTGGAACGCGGCACCGGTAGCGTCCAAATCATCGAAAGCCAGACGCACACCGCCCTGGCACGACTCAAAGGTTTTGGCGACCTGTCCCATGCCTCAGTGGTGTTTTCCCATGACCAGCGTTATGCCTACGTTTTCGGCCGCGACGGCGGGTTGAGCAAAATCGACCTACTGACGCGGCGTATCGATCACCGGATCATCCAGGGCGGCAACAGCATCGGTGGCGCCATCAGTCAGGACGGCAAGCTGATCGCGGTGTCCAACTACGTGCCCGGCGGCGTCAAGGTATTCGATGCCGACACCCTGCAACAGGTGGCCGACATCCCCGCCACGGCCTTGGCCGATGGCAGCAAACGCTCTCGGGTCGTCGGCTTGGTGGACGCCCCCGGACAGCGCTTTGTATTCAGCCTGTTCGATACCGGTGAGATCTGGACCGCCGATTTCAGCCAGGGCAATTCACCGCAGATTAGCCGCTTCAAAAACATCGGCCAACAACCCTACGACGCGCTGATAACCCCGGACGGACGCTATTACATGGCTGGGCTGTTCGGCGAAGACGGGATGGCCCAACTCGACCTCTGGCATCCGGAACGAGGTGTGCAGCGAATACTCGGCGACTACGGTCACGGTCAGGAAAAACTCCCGGTTTACAAAATGCCGCACCTGGAAGGCTGGGCCGTCGCCGACAACCAGGCATTTGTGCCCGCCGTCGGCCACCATCAAGTGCTGGTGATGGATTCGCGCAACTGGCAACAGACGGCGGCCATCCCGGTCGCCGGTCAGCCGGTGTTCGTCACTTCTCGGCCAGATGGTCGACAGTTGTGGGTCAATTTCGCCTACCCGGACAACGACCGGGTGCAGGTGATCGACACCGAAACCCACGCAGTGATCGCCGACCTGCGGCCGGGCCCGGCGGTGCTGCACATGGAGTTCACCGCCCGTGGCGACCAATTGTGGCTGTCATCACGGGACGCTGATCAGGTGCAGGTCTGGGACCCGTACAGCCTGAAACGGCTGACCACCCTGCCGGCCAGCGCGCCGAGCGGCATCTTCTTCAGCAGCCGTGCGCAAAAAGTGGGGCATTGAAATGAACCTGGATCTGCTCAGTCGCCAATTGACGGATCGCTTCCAGCACGGCATGCCGCTGTGCCCGGAACCGTTTAAAGAGATGGCCAACGTCCTCGGTTGCGCCGAGGCCCACGTGATGGCCTGCCTGCAAGCCATGGATCAGGCCGGCACCCTCTCACGAGTCGGCCCAGTGTTCGAACACAGCCGCGCCGGAGCCAGCACCCTGGCCGCGTTCGCCGTGCCTGCCGAACGCCTGCATCAGGTCGCAGAGCGCGTCAGCCAGTATCCCGAGGTCAATCACAACTACGCACGGGAGCATGCCTACAACCTGTGGTTTGTGTTGACCGGCCCTGATCGACCACACATCGAGCGCGTACTCAACGAACTCGAAAAAGATACCGGCCTCACGCCACTGGACCTGCCGATGTTGACTGCCTACCGCATCGACCTCGGTTTTTCCCTGGGAGAAACGCCATGAAGACCGGCTTAACCCCCGGGCAAGCGCTGGCGCTGCGTCGCCACCTTGAAGGTGGCCTGCCGCTGGTATCACGCCCCTACCAAACCCTCGCCGAACGGATAAACGCCGACGAAGACCAGGTGCTCGGGAAGATGCGCCAGTGGCACGCGCAAGGCTTGTTTCGCCGGGTCGGCCTGGTGCTCAACCATCGTGCCCTGGGCTTTACCGCCAATGCGATGTTGGTACTGGATGTTCCGGACGCGCTGATCGACGAAGTCGGCCAGCGCCTGGGGCGAGCGCACGGCATCACCCTCTGCTATCAACGACCACGGCGTTTTCCGCAGTGGCGATACAACCTGTTCTGCATGGTTCACGGGCGTCACCGTGATCAGGTCGAGACGCATATTCAGGCATTGCTGAACGAGCACCTGCTGAGCGACCTACCCCATCAAGTGCTGTTCAGCACCCACGCTTTCAAACAATGCGGCGCACGCTTTTCAGCCTCTTTAGCGGGGGCCCCACACCATGGATGATCTCGACCGTCGACTGATCAATCGCTTGCAACTGGGGCTGCCGCTGGTACGCCACCCTTGGCAGGCGCTGGCCCGCGAACTGGACACCAGCAGCGCTGAATTGCTCCACCGCCTCCACGAAATGCTCTGCGAAGGAATACTCACGCGCTTCGGCCCGATGTTCGACATCGAGCGGCTGGGGGGCGCCTTTACCCTCGCCGCGCTGGCGGTGCCGGAAGCACGTTTCGAGGAAGTTGCCGAGCAACTGCACGCCCTGCCCGAGGTGGCGCACAACTATCGACGCGAACACGTCTGGAACATGTGGTTCGTCCTTGCCTGCCCGACAGTACAGGGGCTCGCCGAGGCCCTGCAGCACATCGAAAACCTGACCGGCCTGCCGCTGCTCAACCTGCCCAAAGAGGAGACCTACCATGTCGGTCTGTATTTCCCGGTCTGAAGAAACCCAGTCCCGGCGCCTGATCGAACTGACCCAGGCCGGCCTGCCATTGTTGGACGATCCATGGGCCTGGCTCGCCGAGCAGTTGCATCTGAGCGTCGACTCCACCCTGAATCTGCTCAAGCGCCTGCAAGCCGAAGGCGCGATCCGCCGGATTGCCGCCGTCCCCAATCACTACCGCCTCGGCTATCGCCACAACGGCATGACCGTCTGGGACGTGCGCGATGCAGACATGCCGCGCCTTGGCGCACTGATCGGCGCGCAGCCGTGCGTCAGCCATTGCTATCGGCGCCCGCGCCAGACCGCCTGGCGCTACAACCTATTCGCCATGGTCCATGGCCGCAGCAGCGATGAAATCAACGCCTACCGCGAACACCTGCGCTACTTGCTGGGCGACGCCTGTGTCGCCGACGAAATGCTGGTGAGCAGCCGCATCCTGAAAAAAACCGGTTTGCGGCTACCCTAAGCCGCCACGTTGAACACGTGATGACGCAGGAGAATTGCATGTTAAGGATCAGTCAATACCTGCGCGCGCTGAGCGGTCAGGCGCCCGCACCCAGAACCAGCCCACCGGGCAGTAATCTGCCGCCGGTGGTGATCTGGAACCTGCTGCGGCGCTGCAACTTGACCTGCAAACACTGCTACGCGACCTCGGCCGACAGTGTCTTTCGCGATGAACTGGATACGCCCGCCGCGCTGACGGTGATCGACGACCTTCACAAGGCTGGCGTGAAGGTGCTGATATTTTCCGGGGGTGAACCGCTATTGCGCGAAGACCTGTTCGTGCTCAGCACGTCTGCCCGCGCCAAGGGCTTTTTCGTGGCGTTATCCACCAACGGCACGCTTATCGATGAACAGAACATCGCGCAGATCAGCGCGGCAAAGTTTGATTATGTCGGCATCAGCATTGATGGCCTGGAAGCTACCCATGACGCCTTCCGCCAACTGAAAGGCAGCTTTACCCGCTCCATGCACGCAATCCGGCTCTGTCGCGAACACGGCATTCGTGTCGGCCTGCGGACTACATTGACTCAGGAGAACCACGCGCAGTTGCCCCAACTGCTGACACTGCTGCGCGAGTACGACGTACAGAAGTTTTACCTGTCGCACCTCAACTACAGCGGCCGCGGTAAACGCAGCCGCCAACTCGATGCGCAGCGGCAGATGAGCCGCGAAGCGATGACATCGATCTTCGAGCGCGCCTGGGAAGACATTCAACAAGGCCACGACAGCGATTTTGTCAGTGGCAACAACGATGCCGACGCCATTCTCTTGCTTCAATGGGCCGCGCTTCGCCTGCCTGCGTATTACCCGCACCTGGAAAATATGCTTCGCGCCTGGGGTGGCAACGCCTCGGGCAGCGGCATCGCCAATATCGATAACACCGGCGAGGTGCATCCGGACACCTATTGGTGGCAACACTCGGTGGGCAATGTCCGGCACACGCCATTTCGCACGCTGTGGCTGGATCAGCCGGATGCGCTGCTGTCTAGACTGCGAGAGCATCCCCGTACCGTTGGCGGCCGTTGTGCGAAATGCCGCTGGTTGCCCATCTGCAACGGCAATACCCGAACCCGCGCCTGGGCCGAGGGCGATCTCTGGGGCCAGGACCCCGGCTGTCATCTAAGTGATGAAGAGATCGGCGTGCAGCCGTCACCCATCATCCCTTGCGTGACTCACTGAATCGCCCGTCCGGCAAACCCTCTGACAAACGAGTGAGCCGGCCAACCTGATGAAGCACCAAGGACCTCCCATGCCTCCATCCATTGCACTACCGGCCGCACTTGAGTCGCCGTTCAGACCGGGCGAAGTCGCCCTGGTCGGCGCCGGCCCCGGCGACCCGCGCTTGCTGACCTTACGCGCCTGGAGCCTGTTGATGCAGGCCGACGCAGTGGTATACGACCGTCTCATCAGCGACGAATTGCTGACGTTGATCCCTCTGACCTGCGCGCGGCATTACGTCGGCAAGGCAAGCGGCTGCCACAGCCTGCCCCAGGAACAGATCAACGAACTGCTCGCCGACCTCGCCGATCAGGGGCAGCGCGTGGTGCGACTCAAGGGCGGTGATCCGTTCATCTTCGGTCGCGGGGCCGAAGAGCTTCAATACTTGCTGCAACGCGGCATCGACTGCCAGGTGGTTCCGGGGATCACCGCCGCTTCCGGCTGTAGCGCCTATGCGGGGATTCCGCTGACCCACCGGGACCTGGTCAACTCCTGCCGCTTCATCACCGGGCACCTGCAACGCGACGGAGAATTGTCACTGCCCTGGAGCAGCCTGGCCGACAGCACTCAAACCCTGGTGTTTTACATGGGGTTATCGAACCTTGGGGTTATCGCGCGGCGCTTGATCGAGGCCGGAATGCCCGCCGATATGCCGGCGGCGCTGATCTGCAACGGCACGCGGCCCGACCAGCATGTCGCCCGGGGCTTGCTGTATCAATTGCCGACCCTGGCGCTGGAGTGCCCGCCCGGGATTCCAACGCTGACGGTGATCGGCACAGTGGTCGATCTGTTCGCCGAACAACCACTGGAATACCCGGCGCGCCTCTACCCCACTCAGGTGCTGCAACACCCGATCGAAGTGACGCGATGAGGCGCCTCGTGCTTGCACCGCTGCTATGGGTCACTGCCGTCCAGGCCGGCGCTGCGGTACCCTCCTCAAGCGCGATTCTTGAACAGGCCGCGAGCAACTACCGACAACATTGCCAGAGCTGCCACGGCGCCAACCGTTTCGGTGCTGCCGGCCCGGCCTTGCTGCCGGAAAGTCTGAGCCGGATCAAACCGGAGGAAATTCGCAGCGTGATTGAAAGCGGTCGCCCTGCCAGCCAGATGTCAGGTTACGCCGACGTACTCAGCGCCGCGCAGATCGAGGCGATGGTCGACTATTTGCAGCAACCGCCCACAACGGCGCCGACCTGGAGCAACGCCGACATTCTCGCCAGTCACTCGCTACTCGCCGATATCAGCAAGCTGCCCAACACGCCTCAGCATGGGGCCGACCCGCTGAACCTGTTCGTGGTGGTGGAAGCGGGCGATCATCACATCGATATCCTCGACGGTGACCGCTTTGAAGTGTTGGCACGGTTTGCTTCGCACTTTGCGGTGCATGGCGGGCCGAAGTTTTCGCCGGACGGCCGCTTCGTCTACATAGCCTCTCGCGATGGCTGGGTCAGCCTGTACGACTTGCACAACCTGAAACTGATCGCCGAGGTCCGCGTGGGGCTCAATACCCGCAACCTTGCGGTAAGCAAAGATGGACGCTGGGTGCTGGTGGGCAATTACCTGCCGGGCAATCTCGTGGTGCTGGATGCCCGCGACTTGTCGCTGATCAAAACCATTGCGACAATCGGTCAGGACGGTACTGCGTCACGGGTCAGCGCGGTCTACACCGCCCCGCCGCGTGACAGTTTCATCGTGGCGCTCAAGGACGTTAACGAGGTCTGGGAGCTGTCGAGCGCCGGCACACCAAACTTCGTACCACGACGAATCCATGCCGAAGATGTGCTAGACGACTTTTCCTTTTCGCCGGACTACAAGCAACTGCTGGCCACGTCGCGCAAGGCCAAAGGCGGCCAGGTGATTGACCTCGACAGTGGCAAGGTGGTCACCGATATACCGCTACCGGGGATGCCGCACTTGGGGTCCGGAACTTATTGGAAACGTAACGGTGAGTGGGTATTCGCCACGCCGAACATCAGCAAGGGTCTGATCTCGGTCATCGATTTCAAGACCTGGAAGCTGATCAAGGAAATTCCGACCCTGGGGCCGGGTTTCTTCATGCGCAGTCACGTCAATTCACGTTACGCCTGGACCGACGTGTTCTTTGGGCCCGACAACGATGCGATCCACCTGATCGACAAACAAACCCTGGAAATCGCCTACACCCTGCGCCCGATGCCCGGCAAGACCGCCGCCCACGTCGAGTTCACTCGCGACGGCCGCTACCTGTTGCTGAGCATCTGGGCCACTGATGGTGCGCTGATCGTTTACGACAGCAATACCCTCAAGGAAATTAAACGCATCCCGATGAACAAGCCCTCGGGCAAGTACAACGTCGGCAACAAAATCGAGTTTGCCGAGGGTACGTCGCACTAACCCGAATACGGGATGTACCTCATCACAGGGTTGTCACTCACCTTCCCCCGCAGCTTCAGCCCAAGGTGTAACCGTTATCGACTTTCCAGTCCTGACCGTAGACACCCCGGGCACCTTGGGACAGTTGAAAGACAATCACGTTGGCCACCGCTGACGCATCGAGGAAATGACCGGGCAACAGACGTTTGCCAAGGGTGTCGGCGACGTCGCCGAGTTCCCCTTCGTTCAAGCCCAGGTTGTCCCACATCGCGGTCGCGGTCGGCCCTGGGGAGACCACATTGATTCGTACATCAAAGCGCGCGAACTCCACCGCCAACGTGCGTGCCTGAGCCGTGAGCGCAGCCTTGCTGGCAATGCAGGTCGCCAGGCCCGGGAAGGTCGATCCCGTCAGGAAACTCCCGACAAACACCACCGAAGCCGGACTGGCCAACGTCCCGCGCAACGCCGACAGGGTGTTCAGCGCCCCGGCACCGTTGACCGCCCACTGACGCTGGAAGGCTGGCATGTCGAGGCTGTCGGCCATTTCGGCGATCCCCGCGTTAGGCACCAGATAGTCCACTGGGCCCAGCGCCGAAGCGCGTTCGGCCAGATCCCGTAGATCGTCCTGACAGGTGACGTCCCCGGCGCACCATTGCAGTCGTTCGCCATAGATCTGCTGCAAGGTCGGCAATTCGCCGACGGTCCGTGACATCGCCAGCACCTTGACCCCTCGCGGCAAAAGCGCCGCGCACAAGGCCAAGCCAATCCCGGAGCTGGCCCCGGTGATCACGGCCACACGATCCTGAAACTCGGTTTGCATCATGTTCTCCTGGGCATCGTTGATGCCAAGCATTAGGGACATTGCGAGCCCCTATCTTTGAACAGGTGCAAAAATACCGACTTGACGGCGATCAGATTTCTACACGGGTGATTTCGATACTTCAAACAGTGCGGGAAAACTGACCTTTCTGTGCGCCACCCAGGTAGGCGTCAAACGCCATTGCGACGCTGCGCATCATCAAATACCCTTGGGGCAACAGCAGCAATTGGTCGCGGTGAATCTCCAGCAGTCCGTCACGCACATGCTCATCCAATTGCGCCAGCGCGTCGGCAAAATATTGGGTAAAGCAAATGCCATGACCCGCCTCGAACTTGCCGAAATCGACCCGGCCATGGCACATCAGGTCGCTGATCACATCACGGCGCAGCAGGTCATCGGCCTTCAAACGGTAACCCCGATGCACCGGCAACAAGCCTTGATCAATACGGGCGTAGTACTGCGAAAGCTCCTTGACGCTCTGGCTGTAGCTGTCACCGACCTTGCCAATCGAAGACACCCCAAGACCGATCAAATCGCAGTCAGCGTGGGTCGAGTAACCCTGAAAATTGCGTTGCAACGTACCCTGGGTGCGGGCCAGCGCCAGCTCATCGTCCGGTAACGCAAAGTGATCCATGCCGATATAGACATAACCGGCCTCGGTCAGACGGAGGATGGTCAGTTCAAGCAACTCAAGTTTGCGCTCCGGTGGTGGCATGTCGGCTGGACGAATCAGTCGTTGCGCGCGCACCCGCTCCGGCAAATGAGCGTAGCTGTAGGCGGCAATTCGATCAGGACGCAACGCGATGATTTTGCCGAGGGTGACATCGAAACTCTTCACCGTTTGCAGTGGCAGGCCGTAAATCAGGTCGACGCTGATCGACTTGAATTGCGCCCGGCGCGCCGCAGCGACCAGCGCATAAATCTGCTCTTCACTTTGCTGGCGATTGACCGCCGCTTGCACGTCGGGGTCGAAGTCCTGCACGCCAAAACTCAGGCGATTGAAGCCCAACTGGCGCATCGACTGGATCTGCTCGGTGCTGATGGTACGGGGGTCGACTTCGATGGAAAACTCATGGTCGTCGCTGTCGTCCATGTCGAATGCCTGGTGTAGACAGCCCATCAGGTCCGCCAACTGCTCACTGGTCAAATAGGTCGGCGTGCCCCCGCCCAGGTGCAATTGCGTGAGTTTTCGCGTGCGGTCGAACAAGGCGGCTTGCATCACGATTTCGCGCTTGAGGTACGTCAGGTATTCGACAGCGCGGTGAGTTTTCTGGGTAATGATTTTGTTGCAGGCGCAGTAGTAACAAAGGCTCTTGCAGAACGGAATGTGGATGTACACCGACAGAGACTTGGGCAGAGGCGCCAGGTTGCTGTCGGCGGCGGCACGTTGATAGTCATCGACGGCAAACGCTTGATGAAATTGCGGCGCGGTTGGATAGGAGGTATAGCGCGGCCCCGGACGGTCATATTTTTCGACCAGAGCGCGATCGAAATCAAATGAAGTCGTCATGATCAATCCACTCGCTATGGGGTTCATGCCCCCCACCGCCCGAATCCTTTTCAAACAAGTTGCAGATGGCATCTACGTGCGGCCGACCGGCCGGAAGAATACTGATGAACCGGTCAGACAGCTCAATCAACCCGTCACTGGCCAATTGCTCCAGCACAGGCCAGACGGCGTAAAAGTACTGGCGAAAGATCAGTCCATAACGCCTCTCGATTGACTGGACATCCAGCTCCAGATCACACGCCATGCGTTCGGTGACCATTTGCCTGACCTGGCTCCCTGCCTCACAGCGCCAGCCACGACTCGTCGGCAATTGGTCCATGTCCAAGCATTGCTGATACCGTTCCAGTTCGTCGGTATTCTGTGCATACAAATCGTCGATCTGACTGATAGCGCCCAAGCCGAACCCGATATGGTCGCAATACCCGTAACGGGTAAACCCCTCACAATTACGACGTAATCGACCGCGCTCCTGGGCAATCGCCAAGTCATCATCGGGCCGGACAAACTGCCCCAGGCCGATGTAGTGGTAACCTGCGCCGAGCAACTGTTCAAAGCAGATCTCGCGCATGGCGCCTTTATCGTCCTCGCTCGAAAACACCTTGAGGGTGTCGGCGGCCATCGCCCGATAGCGTTGAGGTGGCCGGGAATAATCAAATACCAGCAGCCGGTCCGGCTCCAGTTCGACGAGAGTGGCCAATTTCAGCGCGAAACTTTCCGGCGTCTGCCAGGCATGGCCATAACCCAAATCAACATTGATGGATCGATAACCAAAGGTACGCGCGGCATCGATAAGCGAATGAATGGGTGCCGGGTTCTGGTAGCAGTCCACCGACATATCACTGTCGGCATCAATGTCCGGAACGCCGATGCTGACGTGGTTGAACCCCAAATCTCGCAGCACGCCCATGGTCGACCAATCAGTGTGGTGAAGGTCAACTTCAACGCTGTACTCACTGAACTCATGGTCGAGAAAGTTGAATCGCTCACGAAGTTGACTCATCAGCCGTTTCAGGTGGGCAATGATGGGTGTTCCGCCCCCCAAGTGAAACTGCTCGACCCGCTGCCCTGTCCCCAGGTGACAGCCGACGAGGTCGATCTCATGGAGCAGGCGCTGAAGATAGTGTTCGATACCATTGTGCTCGCATGAAATACCGCGAGGGGAACACAAGGCAGGTCTCAGGTTAGAAGGCAGCTGCACGTTCAGGGACAACGGACGGCGCATCTGGCGACTGATGCGCAAAGACCGAAGCAAATCCAGTGAACCGATGCCGTCATGGAACTTGTCAGTTTCGACATGGCAATTGGGGTCAAGCACGCCTTGATCGCACCGAGCATTCAGCTCGCCGGGGCGGTGAAATAGATTGAGCATTACGGGGCTCCGAGACTGGCTGCGCACTACCAGTGTCGGGGCCTGGCGATCAATGCTCCTTGATTTGTATCAAGCGCGAGCAAAGTGCTGGTTGTGCAGCTGACCGCCGGGTACGTCAGATCACCACGTCAGATAAAACATGCCCTTGGCCAGCAGCACGATGACGATCATGTGGCAGAACAGGCTGCTATGGATGAAATGCAGGTATCGGCCATTCATCCGGCCACTTTTGAACAAAAACATGGCGACCAGAAAGTGCAGCAGTACGCTGACGGCTAGCAAGATCTTCAACATCAACAAGGTGCCGAACGATGAGGCCAACGGTGTGGCAAGGGCCGGCAAATAGCGCAACCAGACCATTCCCGACCCCGCACCAAACAGCACCAGCAAAACCCATGGAATCAAGGTACGGGCGCGTCGACCGATACCCTGTTCGACCAACAGCATCACCTTGACGGGGAGCTGTTTACGGATACTTTCCAGGAACAGAACTTCGAAGAATACCGTGCCGATAAAAATCAGCGCGGCAAACAGATGCAACGTCAGAAACAGCGGATAGAGCATGGAATTTTCGCTCTTATTTCAGCTCAACACGATTCACTCACAGTGCGGGAACCGTCAGTCCAATGGTTGCATCGCCACGCGATCACTGTCGCGAGCCTCGACCCAATGGGTCAGGGCCGCCACACTGACAGCGGTTAACGCCTCCATCTCGACACCGGTTTGCCCAGACAACTTGCACCGGGGAACAACTCGCTCGTGCGCTTGGCCGCCTGGATGCCAGCGATCCTCGCGACTGCAAATACATCACCTACCACTGGCGATCAGTTGTCAGGTTTCGGCTTGCATACATGCGCGCGCGCCCCCGTGAGTAGAGGTGAGTCAGCGTTAATTCGGTCATAAGCAAAAGCCTTGCCCTTCCAGCTGCAGGTTACTGCGTAGAATACAGAGCAGGTCGACTCATGCGGTTGACATCAATCAAGTAATTACAACAAGGCCATGCCTACAACCTTGCGTAAACCTGGATGTCGAACACGGCACATGCTTACAGCATATTGGCTGTCAGCATTTCCACCAGGCGCAGGTAAAGCGTCACCGACAAGGTCCGCTCCACCACCACTTGTCCTATCCTTGATCCACCTCCCCACAACTGCGGACTTCGACATGCCCGTCCCCGAATCCACCCTCCTCCAAAGCTGGCACCACAACGCCCAATCCTGGATCGAAGCCATCCGCACCGGCACCATCCAAAGCCGCCTCAAGGTCACCGACCAGGCAATCCTGCTGGCGGTGCTGGGCTGTCGGCCCGAGCGTGTGCTTGACCTGGGTTGTGGCGAGGGCTGGCTGTTGCGGGCGCTGACTGAACGGGCGATCGAAGCGGTCGGTGTGGATGGCGACCCGACGCTGGTTGAGGCAGCGCGGACAGCGGGCTCTGCGCGGGTGCATTTGGCAAGCTATGAAGAGTTGGTAGAGACGAGGGTGGACATCGGCAGTGGCTACAACATGATCTGCGCCAACTTCGCCTTGTTGCACCAGGACATTATCCCTCTGCTTGCCGCCATGCACGCCCTGCTCGCCCTGCTCGCCCCCGGCGGCGCCTTGGTGATCCAGACGCTGCACCCGTGGACCGCAGCCGCGGGCGACTATCAGGATGGTTGGCGGGAAGAGACCTTCGCTGGGTTCAAGGGGCAGTGGCAACCCATGCCTTGGTACTCGCGCACCTTATCCAGTTGGTTCAACGCGCTGGAAATGGCCGGTTTTCGGCTGACCGGCCTGCAGGAACCGCAGCACCCGCAAAGTCCTGTGCCGCAGTCATTGCTACTGGTGGCCGAGCAGCGTGGATAAGTGCAATCGGGCCGCGAGTACCAGAAAAAAATCACCTACCCAGTATTGGATTTCACGTACTAGAAAATGTACTAAAAAACGTGGCTAGTAGTGTTTTCGAGCGGAACTTACTGGAACGAAAAAAGAGGCCGAAGCCTCTTTTTTCAGTTTCTGCAGACTTCAATGAAAGCCTGCAGAACAATATTTGGAGCGGGAAACGAGACTCGAACTCGCGACCCCGACCTTGGCAAGGTCGTGCTCTACCAACTGAGCTATTCCCGCTTCTTGGTGTGGCGCATTCTATAGAATCCAGAAGCTCCGTCAACCCTTTGATTCAAAAAAGTTTTATTTCTTTTGTACATCCGTCTTCAGATGTGGCCATGCGGCACGTAAGTATTGAACCATGGACCACAGTGTCAGACCTGCCGATACCAGCAGCAACGCATAGCCCACCAGCACCCAAAAGCTGAAATCCGACGGGTTGGCCAATAGAATGACCAGCGCCAGCATTTGCGCGGCGGTTTTCCATTTGCCCAAGTTCGATACGGCAACGTGGGCCCGTGCCCCAAGCTCGGCCATCCACTCGCGAAGTGCAGAGACCACAATCTCGCGACCGATGATCACCGCTGCCGGCAGTGTAAGCCACAGATTGCCATGCTCTTGCACCAGCAGCACCAGCGCTACCGCAACCATTAGCTTGTCAGCAACAGGGTCGAGGAAAGCCCCGAAAGGCGTGCTCTGTTCCAGGCGGCGTGCAAGATAGCCGTCCAGCCAATCGGTGGCAGCGGCAAATGCAAAGACCGAGCTGGACGCCAGGTAGCTCCATTGGTAAGGCAGGTAGAACAGTAAAATGAAGATCGGGATAAGCAGGACGCGTAGAACGGTAATCAGATTAGGGATATTCATCGGCACAACTGGCTACGAGGTGAGTTGGGCATTCTACTCGCTGTGCAGGTTTGCATAAATCGACTCAGCGAGCTTTTTACTGATCCCCGGTGCTTTGGCGATCTCTTCGATGCTTGCACGAGACAGCTCCTGCAATCCACCAAAATGTTTCAACAAATCGCGCCGACGTGTCGGCCCAACTCCCGCAATCCCTTCAAGCGTTGACGTTCGGCGGGTTTTCCCGCGCCGTGCGCGATGCCCGGTAATTGCGAAACGGTGAGCCTCGTCGCGAATCTGCTGAATCAAATGCAATGCAGGAGAATCACCGCGCAAAGTAAATTCGTGAGCGGCATCGTTAAGGTACAACGTTTCAAAACCCGCCTTACGCGTCGCGCCTTTAGCCACGCCTAACAAAATCAGATCAGGCACCGACAATTCATTGAGCACGTCGCGGGCCATCGACAGCTGACCTTTACCGCCATCCACCAGCAAGATATCAGGCAGCTTGCCCTCTCCGTCCTTGAGTTTGCTGAAGCGCCGGGTCAGTGCCTGATGCATCGCCGCGTAATCATCGCCCGGCGTCACGCCCTCGATGTTGTAACGACGGTAATCAGACTTGATCGGACCTTCAGGGCCAAACACCACGCACGAAGCCACGGTAGCTTCGCCGCTGGAGTGGCTGATGTCGTAACACTCGAGGCGCTGCGGTGGCTCATCCAGGTTCAATACTTCTGCCAGTGCGTCGAAACGTGCGGCAACATGCTGACGATTGGCCAGGCGCGCGCTCAGCGCCTGCTCAGCATTGGTGACCGCCAATTGCTGCCAGCGTGCTCGCGTACCACGCACTCGATAGCTGATAGAGAGTTCGCGGCCACGCAGCTCATCAATAGCCGCGATCAGGGTCGGAAAATCTTCATGCACCACGTTGACGATCAACTCGCTTGGCAGGTCGCGCTCGGGACTGGTGATAAAGTACTGTCCCAAAAACGCCGCCATGACTTCGGAAACGTCCTCATCAATCCCCACCTGCGGGAAGAAGTTCTTGCTTCCCAGCACTCGGCCGCCACGCACGCTGATCAAATGCACGCAAGCGCCGCCTGGATTGACAAACGCGGCGATGACATCGATATCGCCTGTCCCGCCCTCCATGCTCTGCTGGTCTTGGACCCGCCGTAACAATGAGATCTGGTCTCGCAGTTCGGCGGCGCGCTCAAACTCGAGATTGATCGCCGCCTCTTCCATCCCGCCAGACAACTCATCGGTCAACGCATTGCTCCGCCCCTCGAGGAACATCACCGAGTGCCGTACATCTTCGGCATACACTTCAGGCTCCACAAGACCGACACACGGCGCCTTGCAGCGTTTGATCTGATATTGAAGGCAAGGCCGGGTACGGTTTTTGTAGTAGCTGTCTTCACACTGACGAACGAAAAAAGTTTTCTGTAGCAGGCTCAAGCTTTCACGAATGGCACCCGCACTCGGATAAGGACCAAAATACTTGCCTTTGGCTTTTTTCGCACCACGATGAATGCTTAGTCGCGGGAACTGGCCATCCGAGAGAAAGACATAAGGGTAGGATTTATCATCGCGCAGCAGAATATTGTACGGAGGGCGCCATTCCTTGATCAGCGTCTGCTCGAGCAGCAACGCCTCGGTTTCGTTAGCCGTGATTGTGGTTTCAACTTGAGCGATCCGCCCTACCAGCGCAGCAGTCTTCGGAGCAAGACCGGTCTTGCGAAAGTAGCTGGCCAAACGCTTCTTGAGATTCTTGGCTTTACCGACATACAGAAGGCGCGCATCGCCGTCGAACATGCGATAAACGCCAGGGCGCCCACTCACGGTCGATAAAAATGCGCCTGGATCGAAGACTTCACTCATTTTCAGAGACTGGCATCAACCATGCCATGACGAACCGCCAGCAGCGTCAGCTCAACGTCGCTGCTAATCGAAAGCTTCTCGAAAATACGATAACGGTAAGTGTTCACGGTTTTTGGCGACAGGCATAACTTGTCAGAAATGATCTGAACCTTCTGACAACCAACGATCATCAACGCGATCTGAATCTCACGTTCTGATAACGCGTCAAAAGGCGAATCGCTGGTCGGCTGAAAGGATTTGATCGCGAGTTGCTGGGCGATTTGCGGGCTGATGTAGCGTTGCCCTGCAAACACCAGCCGAATGGCTTGGACCATTTCCGGCAAACCTGCGCCCTTGGTCAGATAACCAGCGGCACCGGCCTGTAAAAGCCGCGTAGGAAACGGATCTTCTTCGCACACGGTGACAGCGACAACTTTGATATCAGGATGACTGCGCAGCAGTTTACGCGTGGCCTCAAGACCACCAATTCCAGGCATCTTGACGTCCATCAGCACCACATCGGGTTTCAACTCACGCGCCTTGAGCAGGGACTCTTCTCCCGACTCGGCCTGGCCGACTACTTGCAGGCCATCGATGTCCGCCAGCATCCGTGTAATGCCTGTACGAACGAGATCATGGTCATCGACTACTAGCACCCTAATCAAGCAGACACCTCGCGATATGGTCTTATTGGGTTGGCCGACACCTTAGCAAAAAGCGACTGGCAGACCTAGCGGCAAGCAGCATATAAAAAGTTTCAATTCATCTTTGAAGGCTTGCCGCCTGCGTGTTTCAGCGCGGGGCCCGGTCAATATCACGCTGCATTCGCAGGAAACACTCGTCCTCGCCGACCACCTCCAGCCCCATTCGTTGATACAACACCTGGGCTGGATTATTTTTAAAAACGGTCAGGCGCAAAGCAGGCCGCCTCTCTAGCCGAGCCATGGCCGATACTTGATCGATCACCCAAGAACCCGCGCCTTGCCTGCGAAATGCTTGCAGGACATGCAGTTCACGGATGTACAACGCTTTGGCTTCACGACTCAAACTGACATAACCCACGGCGGCGTCACGCTGCACGATCAGCCAGTTCTCACGCCCAGCCCATGCCACATCGAACGCCTCATCCAGCCACAACAGATCGTGCTGAATGTAATAACGCAGCATGTTCTGACAGGTCAGTTCTCGGGCAAAGGCCAGATCCCGAAGCGTAGCAGGGCGTAATTCAAACACCCTTCAATACTCCGGGACGGTCACGACTTGCCCCTCCCAGTCCCCACCGGTACGGCGACCAATGACCATCAGGTTACCGGTGCCGGGGGCCGCAGCAATCAGCGCGCCTCCCTTCGCCCAAATCGCGCTGCGCCCAGCCGATAGCCAGCCTCCTGTCGCCCCGCCATGATTGGCCATCAGGACAACCATCGAATGCTCGCTGGCATAGCCCTTTAATAGTGCCGTGTCGGGGGCATAGCCGTTCTCAGTGATTAGCACGCCGGCAGCGTAGACATCTGCACCCTGCTCTGCTGCTGCAGCAGCGTGACTGGCATGGGAAAAATCAGCACACACCGCCAGCGCGACCGTGTCGCCACCAATCCCCAGTGTCGAACCACCGACCCCTGGCGCAAACGCCACCTCCTCGCCGGAGTGCAGGTGCTGTTTGCTGTAAACACCAAGCGAACCATCGGCACCCAAAACCAAGGCGCCAATCAAGACCGGTGAATGCTCCGACGGACGAATCGGCATCCCGACCACAGCCGTCACACCGGCCTCTCTGGCAAAATCGCGCAACGGTTGAAGAACCTCGGCATCGGGTGCAATAGCCAGCTCTGCTGCGCACCCACGCTCATAACCTGTCAGCGACAACTCAGGAAAAACCAGCAGTTGCACCCCCTGCTCAGCCGCGACCTGAATAAAGCGTTGATGCCATGCGATATTGGCCTCGAGATTGCCCGCAATGGAGATCGATTGGGCAGCAGCAATGCACAGAGTCGTCATGACGCGTCCTTGTGAGGGTGTGTTTTGATCAAAGCCCAGAGTGTGCCACAGCCGATAAAGGACTCAAGTGATAGAAAGAACTGACTGTGCTCGATAGCATTTTCTGATTGAACCCTCGCACCGCCCTCTAGTAAGCTCGGCGCATTCATCGGAGACACATCATGCTCAACGCCCTCTCTCAGCCTTACACTGCCAGCGCTCTGCGCTCGGTTACGGCTGCCCGGGCGACTGATGTTTGCGCTTCGACCAGCTTTTATTTTGGGTATTGGTTTAGCCATTGGCGCGCCTGATACCCACACGGCGGCCACATTAAACGGGCCGCCGCCAAAGAATTTAAAACCCCCGGCCGGCTCCCCGACCGGGGGTTTTGTTTTTTCGCCCGGCACACTTCTAGCGACAACCAGACAATCTGAGGATTCACGACATGAACTACGCCACTTATTACCGTTACGACATTTTTTCCGCCTGGCGATTTACCAACCTCCGCTCGGGACAGCCTGCCGCCTCCGATCGGTCACCCACCGGTGGCAAGCACACACACGCAGCCAATCCGGCTAATTGTCGAACACCCCAGTAGGGCCGAGCGCGCGGGAACAAACCCGCCGCCAGCCCAGGAAGCCCTGACATGAACTCGTCCCTCTCTGCTCTGCCAGTGTCCACCTTGAGCCCCGCAAATGAGGCGCTGACCCTGCGTCTGCCCAGCTCATTGCAACTCAAACAGCAATTGCCCCTGACCCACGCCCTGAGTCAACAAGTCGCCAATCACCGCCAGGCGATCCGCGCAATTCTCAAGGGTGAGGACTCGCGCCTGCTAGTCATTGTCGGCCCCTGCTCCATTCACGACCCTCAATCTGCCCTTGAGTACGCAGGCCACCTCGCTCGCCTCGCGGCCAACGTCAGCGATGAAATGCTGCTGGTGATGCGTGCCTACGTCGAAAAGCCTCGAACCACAGTGGGTTGGAAGGGCCTGGCTTACGATCCGCACCTGGATGGCAGCGACGATATGACAGGCGGCCTGACCCTATCCCGAGAACTGATGCGTGAAATGCTCAGACTGGGTTTACCGATTGCGACCGAGTTGCTGCAACCGATGGCCGCCGGCTACTTCGACGATTTACTCAGTTGGGTCGCCATCGGCGCCCGTACCACTGAGTCGCAAATCCATCGGGAAATGGCCAGTGGCCTGGGTATGCCCGTAGGCTTCAAAAACGGCACCGATGGCGGCGTTGCTGTCGCCACTGACGCCATGCGCTCAGCCGCTCACGCGCATCGCCATTTCGGGGTAGACAGCCAAGGGCATCCTGCAATCATTCAAACCCAGGGCAACCCGGACACCCATCTGGTACTTCGAGGAGGGCATAGCGGCCCGAACTACGATCAAAACAACGTCGCCCGGATCAACAGCGACCTGACCCGGCTCAAGATCCCGACGCGGGTCATGGTCGATTGCAGTCACGCCAATAGCGGCAAAGACCCGCTGCGTCAACCCGCTGTATTCAACGACGTACTGGAACAGCGCCTGCAAGGTGATCGATCGCTGATCGGCATGATGATCGAAAGTCACTTGTTTGAAGGCTGCCAGCCGCTGAGTTCTTCACTGCAGTACGGCGTGTCGGTAACCGACGGCTGTCTCGGCTGGGCCAGCACTGAACAGTTGTTGCGCCAGGCTGCCGAGCGGCTCCGCACACAGCGCAGCGCGCAACAACCGGCATGACCAGGTCGCCTTCCAGCCTTCAACCGAGGGCTGGAAGGCCGCGTCATATCGCAATCGATAGCCGAGACCGAGTCAGGAATGCACCTGCACCAGCATCACTTCGGACTCCTGACTCACACCATCCAGTCGTTCTACCGAGTAAAACACCCGAACCGTCGTATCTTGATGCTCCCTCCAGAAGCGGTATGGAACGATAAACACCAGCGGCTCGCCGGCCATACCCCTTGAAATTTCACGCTCATCACGGTGACTGAAGTGTGTGCCGTTGCACTTCAAGTACACCAGCTCACCTTCTTCAGTTCGGGCGTTATCGATGACGACGGTGACCCCGTCAATCGAATCCGGAAGATCCAGCCACCCTTCATCGGCCTCCAGCACGACCGGGGCCAGCAATGGACCTCGCACAAGCCTGCCTATCGATAACTGCGCAGGCTCAGAGTCACGGGGCAACTGCCCGCATTGCTCGACGCGATAACTGATCGTCACGGCTGATCCCAGACTCGGCGCAATGAATTCCGGCCTGACCCAGAATGAGAGCGTTTGCCCCACCGCGAAGGTTTCAATATTCAATCGGTCACTAAACGTCGTTTGTGCCGTTACGCCCTTCCACGACAGCACGATTCGGTCACCCGCCGCCATCCTGGCGTAAGGTCTAATCGCCACACATACCCCTTCAACGACCCGGTCCGGATCAAGTGTTCCACCCACAGCGCCATTTACCACGACCGGTAACAACTGGGATCGAGGGTCACCTACGTTCAACTGCAACAGCAGGGAATCTGCGCTGCTGGGCAAAGACATACTGCTGAGGGTGTAGCTAATCTTTACTGATCCGCCATCCAACGCCTCGATGTGTTCGCCGGCGACGGCAAAGATAATGTCCTTGCCCACCTGCCCTTCGCTAACAAAACGCGACACCTCATGTCGGTATTCAGCGCCCTCGGCGTCCAGCCCCACCCAGCACAGGACCAGTTTGTCCCCGCACGCCATAGCCAGGTAAGGCGCTACCTTGACAATAGCTTTGCTGATTGCCGGATCAAGGGCGCCGGCGCGCGCCTGTTCCAGGCAGGGTGCGGCCAGGCATTTATCTACAGCACGGTCTACATCTGCTTCATGCGGGATCATTCAAACGCTCCAGTCCTTGGAAAAGGTGCAGACCCGCAGGCCTGCACAGGAAGAAGCCTATTAAACCGCCAAAGCATGGCTCAGCGATGTCGGGTGATGACAGCCGATAGCGCAGAAAAACGCCATTCGACGAGTCAGTCATTGGTGATGAATCAGCCTTAGCCTCACCTAAAGATGTCCAAATGTTCAGACACAAGCTTCGCTCGCATCCGAATTTTCATACGCTTTTTAATCTGCTTTCGCCCTCATTAAAGCGGCATTTCATACATCGCCGCCCTCGTTGAGTGTTTAAAGTGAGGCGTGGCCAAAAAAAGCAAACTCCTGCGAAAAAGGTATGAACATGCAACGGAATGCAACAAATCGATACCCAATCTTGCTGATACACGGCCTCTTCGGCTTCGACCGTATCGGCTCATTCGAACTCTTCCATGATGTCAAGCAGGCACTCAGAAACGCCGGGGCCAGGGTGTTCATCCCACACCTGTCAGCCACCCACAGCAACGAGGCGCGTGGTGACCAGTTAATGGCACAGATTGAACGGGTACTGGCAGGGACCGGCGCGCGCAAAGTCAACCTGATCGGACACAGTCAAGGGGCACTGGCTGCACGCTATGCGGCGGCCGTCGAACCGCAAATAGTAGCGTCAGTGACGTCAGTCTGCGGGCCCAACCATGGCTCGGAACTGGCTGATTTCTTGCGTAAAGCCCTGGAGCCCGGACGATTACCGGAACATGTCGCCAGGGCTGTCGCCACACTGTTTGTCGACTTTCTGTCGCTGCTCAGCGGCAACGTTCGTCTACCGCAGAATGCGATTGCAGCGCTCAACGCACTGACCACCGAGGGCGTCGGCGCTTTTAACGACAAATACCCACAGGGACTGCCTGAAAACTGGGGCGGTCAGGGCCCTGAGCTGGTTAATGGCGTGCGGTACTACTCGTGGAGCGGCACCCTAAAGCAAAATATCGGCGCCGCTGTGCTTGATGCTCTCGACCCGGTGCAATTTTTTTGCCGGGCCTTTTCCGAGTACTTCATCACCGAGGCCGAGCAAAACGACGGCATGGTCGGTCGATACAGTTCCCACTTGGGCAACGTCATCCGCTCCGACTACCCCATGAATCATTTGGACAGCATCCGTCAGACGCCGGGGGTTGGCACCCAAGGCTTCGACTCAATAGCGTTGTACTTACAGCACGCAGAACGCTTGAGGCGAGCCGGACTTTAACCGGCCCTTTTATGGCGTTCGCGCGAGGGTTGGCGAACGTACTGATGGAACTTTGAGAAGAAATAGGCCACTGAATCCGGTAGTCTCGGCACTTTACTGAACATTGAATGGAGAATTTCCCCATGGCTAAAGCCACTGCCCGTCACATCCTTGTTGCCAGCGAAGCCAAGTGCAACGAACTCAAGACTCAGATCGAAGACGGCGCTGACTTCGCCGACGTTGCCAAAGCCAACTCCACCTGCCCTTCCAGCCGTCAGGGCGGCGACCTCGGCTCGTTCGGTCCTGGCCAGATGGTAAAGGAGTTCGACACCGTCGTTTTCAGTGCTCCGATTAACGTCGTGCAAGGCCCCGTCAAGACCCAGTTCGGCTATCACCTGCTGGAAGTAACCAGCCGTCAGGACTGATCTGTCCTCAGGTTTCTCTACAACGGCCCACCTTTTGGTGGGCCGTTGCGTTTGCGTGACGTGATTCGGCTGGTGAGTGACGCGCCGCTAGCGTACAAATTGTGCTTATCGATTTCCCGGCTCTAAGGCTGACAATGCGACTGGTTTTCCCAACTTTGATTTTCACTGCCGTGGCCCTATTGCTGGGAGCCGCCGGTGTGAATGCAACACCGCAACACGCGTTGACCGTGTACGGTGAACCGGCAAAGTATCCTGCCGGATTCAGCCATTTCGCCTACACCAACCCCCAAGCCCCCAAGGGCGGCACGCTGCGCCGTTCGGCCATCGAAATCGGCCACTTCGACCATCTTCTGCCCTACATCGACAAAGGTATCGGCGTTTCCCAGATCGACGGCATGCTCTATTCACCGCTGGCCCAGCGCTCGCTGGACGAACCCTATACCGTTTATGGCCTGGTGGCGCAGCAGATGGAACGCTCGGACGACGGCTTGTCGCTGCGCTTTTTCCTGAATCCCAAGGCCCGTTTCGCTGACGGCAAGCCGATCACTGCCAACGATGTGCGTTACACCTTTGACCTGCTGATGACCCAGGGCAGCCTGCGCTATCGCACCCAGTTTGCCGACGTCAAAGGCGTCGAGGTCGAAGCGCCGCTGACCATTCGATTCGACTTCAAAAACAGCGAAAACCGCACCCTGCCCCTGGACATCGCAACCTTGCCGGTCTTTCCCGAGCATTGGTGGAAAGCTCGCGATTTCGCCAGCGGCGGCGGTTACGAACCGCCACTGGGGAGCGGTCCTTATCGTGTGAGCAAAGTCGATTCAGGGCGCAGTATCACCTTCGAACGTAACGCCGACTGGTGGGGTAAAGACCTGCCGGTCAGCCGTGGCCTCTACAACTTTGATCGTTTCAGCATCGAATATTTTGGCGACACCGACGTCGCTCGTCAGGTCCTGCTAGGGGGCGCCTACGACTACAACCGAGAGTTCTCCGCCACCGGCTACTCCGTGCGCTACGACAGCCCCGCGTTGAGTGACGGGCGTCTGCAAAAGGCTCATTTGGCAACGCAGGCACCACAACCAGCGCAAGGCTTCGTCTTTAACTTGCAAAAGCCGATATTCCAGGACCGACGTGTGCGCCAGGCGCTGGCAATGCTTTGGGATTTCGAGTGGAGCAACCGGCAGATGATGCGCAACCTGTACATCCGCCAGCAGAGCTTTTTCTCCAATACCGACCTGGCTGCAAGGCAATTACCCGATGCTGGCGAAAAAGCGATTCTAGAACCTCTGCGCGGACAGATTCCTGACGAGGTCTTTACGCAGGTCTTCGAAGCACCGAAAACCGATGGTAGCGGAGTGATTCGCGACAAACAGTTACAGGCCTTGGAGTTGCTTGAACAGGCGGGCTGGAAACCCGACGGCGATCAGTTGGTGAATGACGCCGGTGAACCCCTGAGTTTCACCTTTTTGACCAGCCAGAACGGACTGGACCGGCTACTGCTGCCCTACAAGCGCACACTGAAACAAATCGGTATCGACTTGAACATCCGGCGTATCGACTCCTCGCAGTACGTCAATCGTCTGATGTCACGGGATTACGACATGGTCATTACTGGCTACCCGGTCACAACTGCTCCAGGGGGCGAGTTGCTCAATTACTTCGGCTCGATCTCGGCCAACGATCCCGGTGCCAACAACTACATGGTGCTGAAGAACCCGGCGGTCGATACCCTGATCAATGGCTTGATTCGCGCCGCGACCCAGGCCGACATGTTGCGCTACGCCCACGCGTTGGACCGGGTACTGCAATGGAACTATTACTGGATCCCCAACTATTACCCGCCCGGCAGCGCGACCGTGTGGTGGAACCGTTTCGGCATTCCCAGCGTGCAAGCGAGCAATGACGAAGCGATCGAGAGCTGGTGGGAAGTGAGTACCACGCCCCTGACCAACCAACAGATGACCGCCGAACTCATCAAGCGTGGCAAACCCGGAGGAGCACGCTGATGTGGGCTTACGTAGCGCGACGCCTGCTGCTGATCATTCCGACGCTGGTCATCATTCTCCTGGTTAACTTCGTCATCGTTCAGGCGGCGCCCGGTGGCCCGGTGGAACAGGCCATCGCGCACCTGCAAGGCATCGGCGGCGCAGCTGTCGGCGGCAGTGCCGGTGAAGTCATGAGCAACAGCTCGCGCGCCAGCCGCGGCCTCGATCCGCAATTGATCAAGGAAATCGAAAAGCAGTACGGTTTCGACAAACCGGCCCCGGAGCGTCTTTGGCTGATGCTCAAAAACTATGCCCACCTGGACTTCGGCAAGAGCTTTTTTCGCGGCGCCCCGGTCACCGACTTGATCCTCGAAAAAATGCCCGTGACCATTTCACTGGGGCTGTGGGCCACGCTGATCACCTACCTGGTGTCGATCCCTCTGGGCATCCGCAAGGCCGTCCACCACGGTAGCCATTTCGACATCTGGAGCAGCACCGCGATCATCATTGGTTATGCGATGCCGGCGTTCCTGTTCGCGATGTTCCTGATCGTGGTGTTCGCCGGAGGCACGTTACTGAACTGGTTCCCGGTACGGGGTTTGGTGTCAGAGAATTTCGATTCGCTGTCAACCGTAGGCAAAATTGCCGACTACTTCTGGCACCTGGTGTTGCCGGTCACGGCGTTGGTGATTGGCGGTTTCGCCACACTGACCATCCTCACCAAAAACTCCTTTCTCAACGAAATCACCCGCCAATACGTGGTCACCGCACGCGCAAAGGGCATGAGCGAACGCCGTGTGCTTTATGGCCACGTGTTTCGCAATGCCATGCTGTTAGTAGTGTCAGGGATTCCTCAAGCCTTCATCAGCGTGTTCTTCGCCGGCTCCTTGCTGATCGAAGTGATTTTCTCCCTCGATGGTCTGGGCCGCATGAGCTATGAAGCCGCGGTGTCACGTGACTATCCCGTGGTGTTTGGTTCACTGTTCATCTTTACGTTGTTCGGCCTCTTGATAAAACTGATCGGCGACCTCTGCTACACCCTCGTTGACCCGCGTATCGACTTCTCCGCGAGGAACGCCTGATGTTCAGTTTCTCGCCGTTAGGCCGTCGTCGTTTCGAACGGTTCAAGAAAAACCGCCGAGGCTGGTGGTCGTTATGGTTGTTCATCGGCCTGCTGCTGCTGACCTTGGGCGGAGAATTGATCGCCAATGACAAACCGCTGGTCGTCAGTTATCAGGGCACGCTGTACTTCCCGGCGCTCAAGCGCCATACCGAGCAGGAGTTTGGCGGCCAACTGCCGTTCCAGGCCGACTACCGCAGTGACTACGTACAGAAGCTGATCCACAAGGACGGCGGCTGGATGCTCTTTGCGCCAATCCCGTTCAGCGATGACACGCCCAACTACGACCTCAATCAACCGGCGCCGAGCCCACCGTCAAAGGTCAACTGGCTGGGCACCGACGACCAGGCCCGTGATGTGTTGGCCAGGGTGATTTTCGGGGCGCGGGTGTCAATCCTCTTTGCCTTGATGCTGACCTTCGTCAGTGCGCTGATCGGCATCGCCGCCGGCGCACTCCAGGGGTATTACGGCGGCTGGGTCGACTTGTTGGGGCAGCGTTTGCTGGAGGTCTGGTCGGGATTGCCGGTGTTGTACCTTCTGATCATCCTGTCGGGGTTCGTCGAGCCCAATTTCTGGTGGTTACTGGGAATCATGGCGTTGTTTTCCTGGCTCGCGCTGGTCGATGTGGTGCGCGCCGAATTTTTGCGCGGGCGCAACCTCGAATACGTCAAGGCTGCCCGCGCACTGGGCCTGACCGACCGCAAAATTATCGTCCGGCATATCTTGCCGAATGCAATGAATGCCACGCTGAGCTACCTGCCGTTCATTCTGACGGGAGCGATTTCGACCCTGACGGCCTTGGATTTCCTTGGCTTCGGTATGCCTGCGGGAAGTGCTTCGCTGGGAGAGTTGATCGGTCAGGGCAAGCAAAACCTGCAAGCACCGTGGTTGGGGCTGACAGCGTTTTTCACGCTGGCGTTGATTCTTTCGCTATTGGTATTTATCGGCGAGGCGTTACGTGACGCCTTCGATCCTCGATCTTGAAGCGGACTTTAGACATGAGTGACAACCTGATCGAAATCCGCAACCTCAGCGTGGCCTTCAACGGCCAGACCGTGGTGCGCAACCTGTGCCTGGATATCCGCCCCGGCGAGTGCCTGGCGTTGGTGGGTGAGTCGGGGTCCGGCAAATCAGTCACCGCCCATTCCATCCTGCAACTGTTGCCAGAAGGCGGCACCGACAGTACCGGTAGCATTCGCTATCGCAACCGCGAATTGCTCGGTGCCCCGACGAAAGTGCTGCGCGAGTTGCGCGGAAATCGAATTGCAATGATTTTTCAGGAGCCCATGACCTCCCTGAACCCACTGCACAGTATCGAAAAGCAGATTGGCGAAACCCTGCTGCTGCACAAAGGCCTGGCCGGTAAAAAGGCACAAGCCCGGACGCTCGAACTGCTTGAGCTGGTGGGTATCCAGAAACCCAGGGAGCGGCTCAAGGCTTACCCTCATCAGTTATCAGGCGGCCAGCGACAACGGGTGATGATCGCCATGGCGCTGGCCTGCGAACCGGAACTGTTGATCGCTGACGAACCGACCACGGCGCTGGATGTGACGGTGCAACGCAAGATTCTGCTGTTGCTTAAGTCCCTGCAGCAGCGGCTGGGTATGTCGCTGCTGCTGATCAGCCATGACTTGAATCTGGTGCGCAGCATCGCGCAACGCGTGTGCGTGATGAAGTCCGGAGAAATCGTCGAACAGGCCACTTGCGAGACGCTGTTTACCGACCCGCAGCACCCTTACAGTTGCGAGCTGCTGAACGCCGAACCACAGGGCCTGGCCTTGCCCCGTGACGAGCGGGAGAACGTCCTTGAGGTCAACAACCTGAGCGTGCAATTTGCTCTGGGTGGCAGCCTGTTTCAGCGCAAGACTTACCTGCGGGCGGTGGACGGTATTAGCCTGAAGGTTCAACGCGGCAAGACCTTGGGCATCGTCGGAGAGTCAGGTTCGGGCAAGTCCACCCTGGGCCAGGCGATCCTGAGACTGCTCGACTCCGAGGGCAGCATTCGCTTTCAGGGAGCACCCCTGGAAGGCCTGACGCAAAAACAACTCCGCCCATGGCGCAAGAAAATGCAGGTGGTGTTCCAGGACCCTTTCGGCAGCCTGAGCCCGCGACTGTCCGTGGCACAAATCATTAGCGAAGGGTTGGAAGTTCACAGTCAATCGACGCCCCAAGAGCGTGAAGCCCAAGTGATTCGGGCGCTGGAAGAAGTCGGCCTCGACCCGATGAGTCGCCATCGCTATCCCCACGAGTTCTCTGGAGGCCAACGGCAACGTATCGCCATCGCTCGGGCGCTGGTGCTCAAGCCGGAATTGATATTGCTCGACGAACCGACGTCGGCCCTGGACCGCACCGTGCAAAAACAAGTGGTCGCCCTGCTCCGCCAGCTTCAGGAAAAACATGGCCTGACCTACCTGTTTATCAGTCATGACCTGGCAGTGGTGCGCGCCCTGGCCCACGACATGATTGTGATCAAGGACGGGAAAGTCGTGGAAAGCGGCGCCAGCCATGACGTATTTGATGCGCCGCAGCATCCGTATACCAAAGAGCTGTTGGCGGCGGCGCATCCGGGCTAAACCTTGAAACCGCAAAGACGCCCGCACCGACAACATCACTTCCGGACAGGACTGAAATGAACACCACCGAAAGCCTCAAGGACTACCAGCGGGTCCGAATGCTGGCGATCCGTTCGCTGTTCGAGATCATCGAGCAATCGAGCGAAGGCACGGTGATAGTCGATCGCGACGCCAATATCGTCTGGATGAACGAACGTTACGCGCGCCGCTTTGGGCTGGAGTCTGCCGCCGTCGCCATTGGCAAAGCCTGTGAAAGCGTAATTCCCGGCAGCCTGCTGCGTGAGGTGGTGCGCACCGGCCGCCCGATTTTGCTGGACATGCAGGACACGCCCAAAGAACCGCTGGTGGTGATGCGCCTGCCGATCCATGACGACGTCGGCGCGGTGATTGGCGCCATCGGTTTTGCCCTGTTCGATGAGTTGCGCAGCCTGTCGCCGATGCTCAAGCGTTACCTGAGCATGCAGGAGGAACTGGCCTCCACCCGCTCCCTGCTGCGGGCACGTCAAACCAAGTACAACTTCGCCCACTTCATCGGCACCAGTGCCGCCAGCCTTGAAGTCAAACGTCGTGCGCGGCGCAGCGCCAGTGCCGATTCACCGGTGTTACTGCTGGGTGAAACCGGCACCGGCAAAGAGTTGCTGGCCCAAGCCATTCACGGCGCCTCGCCGCGGACGCACAAGGCGTTTGTCAGCATCAACAGTGCGGCGATTCCCGAGGCATTACTGGAAGCCGAATTTTTCGGAACGGCCCCCGGCGCGTTTACCGGCGCCGACCGCAAAGGTCGAGTCGGCAAGTTGCAGATAGCCCAGGGCGGCACTCTGTTTCTCGATGAGATCGGCGACATGCCTCTGCCCCTGCAAAGCAAGCTATTGCGGGTGCTACAGGAAAAAGAATTCGAGCCGGTGGGTTCGAACGAGGTGATTCAAAGCGACGTGCGGGTGATTGCTGCGACGTCCACAGACCTGGAGGCGGCGATCAAACGCGGCGAGTTTCGTGCGGACTTGTATTACCGCCTCAACGTCCTGCCGATTCAGGTTCCCCCCCTGCGTGATCGTTTGGACGATTTACCGGCCCTCAGTGAAGCGATCCTTGAAGAACTGCGCAGTCAACATGAGCTGAGCCGCGACGCCTTGGTGCTACTCGGTCAACACGCTTGGCCAGGGAACATTCGCGAGCTGCGCAACGTCCTGGAAAGGGCAGCGTTGCTCAGTGATGACGTGCTGTTGAATGAGGCGGATATCAGCGCGGCCATTGGTACGTTTACGCCGGTTGAGCGAGCAGTGCCCCAGACGATCCAACCGGTGGGCCATGAAACATTCAGTGAGGCTCGTGAGCGGTTTGATCGGCAGTTGATTGAGGCTACCCTTGCGCAATGCGAGGGAAAAGTCATTGCAGCGGCTGCGCGATTAGGGCTCGGGCGCTCGACGCTCTACAAAAAGATGGTCGCGCTGGGGATTATCGATTCTCAATAAAGAGATAACTGTCTCCGTATAGAGAAGAGCCAAGGCGTTGCTCGCCAGGCCGCCAACGGACTGCATCTGTGTCGATCAAAATTCGTCCCTGGGAGAGCTGGCTTACTCGCTAAGAAGCTACCCCTGCCACCCAACATCTCGAAACTGAGACAGTTGACACAAGCATCACCGCCAAAAACCCAATAAATCCTTATATTTCAATAAGTTGATTAACTGGCACGATTCCCGCTAATAGCCTCTCCTACAAAAGATTTACCCACAAAAATAACAATTCCAGGAGACACACCCATGAGTGTGATCATTGCCTTGGCAGCCCTCGCGCTGTTGATGCTGGCGGCTTACCGTGGCTACAGCGTTATTCTTTTTGCACCAATTGCGGCCCTCGGCGCCGTGCTGCTTACCGACCCTTCCGCCGTTGCCCCAGCGTTCAGCGGGGTATTCATGGAGAAAATGGTCGGGTTCATCAAGCTATATTTCCCTGTATTCCTGCTCGGTGCGGTATTTGGCAAGCTAATCGAGCTGTCGGGTTTCTCACGCTCAATCGTCGCGGCCGCCATTCGCTTGCTGGGCACCCGCCAGGCCATGCTGGTGATCGTGCTGGTCTGCGCCCTGCTGACGTATGGCGGCGTGTCGCTGTTTGTGGTGGTGTTCGCGGTCTATCCGTTTGCCGCAGAGATGTTCCGCCAGAGCAATATTCCCAAACGCCTGATTCCGGCGACCATTGCCCTCGGCGCGTTCTCGTTCACCATGGACGCCCTGCCCGGCACCCCACAAATCCAGAACATCATTCCCAGTACGTTCTTCAACACCACAGCCTGGGCCGCGCCGTGGCTCGGTCTGGTCGGCACCCTCTTCGTGTTCTGCGCCGGCATGCTGTTTTTGCAGCGCCAACGCAACAAGGCGCAACGGGCCGGTGAAGGCTACGGCAGCCTACTGCGCAACGAACCAGAAACCGCTGAAGACATCAAGCTGCCCAACCCTTGGATCGCGCTGTCACCGCTGCTGATGGTGGGCGTCATGAACCTACTGTTCACCCATTGGATTCCTTTGTGGTACGGCAAAACCCACAGCCTTGCGCTGCCAGGCATGAGCGCCCCGGTGACCACCGAAATCGCCAAGCTTACGGCGATCTGGGCAGTTCAGGCCGCCTTACTAATCGGCATTCTCATGGTCTTGGCGTTTGGTTATCAGGCGATCAAAGACCAGTTAGCAGAAAGCAGTAAAAGCGCCGTCAGTGGTGCGTTGCTGGCCGCGATGAACACGGCCTCGGAATACGGCTTTGGCGCGGTGATCGCTTCATTGCCAGGTTTTTTGGTATTGGCGGACTGGCTCAAAGGCATTCCCAATCCACTGGTCAACGAAGCGATCACCGTAACCCTGCTGGCGGGCATCACCGGATCAGCCTCAGGCGGCATGAGCATTGCGCTGGCCGCAATGTCCGAGAGCTTCATCAGTGCCGCGCATGCTGCCAATATTCCCCTGGAAGTGCTGCACCGGGTGGCGGCAATGGCCAGTGGCGGCATGGACACGTTGCCGCACAACGGCGCAGTGATCACCTTGCTGGCGGTTACCGGGCTGACGCACCGCGAAGCTTACAAAGACATTTTCTGTATTACGATCATCAAAACGCTGGCGGTTTTCGTGGTGATCGGCACTTTCTACGCCACTGGCATTGTGTGAGGTATTGATGACGACTCTTAAGGGCAAAACTGCACTGGTCACCGGTTCCACCAGCGGTATTGGCTTGGGCATCGCGCTCAGCCTCGCCAAAGCTGGGGCCAATGTGGTCCTCAACGGTTTCGGCGATGCCTCGAAGGTGATTGCCGACGTCGAGCAATTTGGGGGCAAGATCGGTCATCACCCGGCCGATGTCAGCGACCCGGCGCAGATTGCCGAGATGATCGCCTACGCCGAGCGCGAGTTCGGCGGCGTCGATATTCTGGTGAATAACGCCGGCATCCAGCACGTCGCGGCAGTTGAAGAGTTTCCGGTGGAGCGCTGGGACTCCATCATCGCGATCAATCTGTCCTCGGTGTTTCACAGCACGCGCCTTTGCCTGCCAGGCATGCGCGTCAAAAATTGGGGGCGGATCATTAATATCGCTTCGGTTCACGGCCAGGTTGGGTCGGTGGGCAAGGCCGCTTATGTGGCCGCCAAGCATGGTGTGATCGGCTTGACCAAGGTCGTTGGGCTGGAGACCGCTACCACGCAGGTCACCTGCAATGCCATCTGCCCAGGCTGGGTACTGACGCCACTGGTGCAAAAGCAGATCGATGATCGCGCCGCCGCCGGCGTCGACCCACAACAGGCGCAGCACGACTTACTGGCACAGAAGCAACCCTCGCTGGAATTCGTCACCCCCTCGCAACTCGGCGATCTGGTGCTGTTTCTGTGCAGCGAGTCCGGCAGTCAGGTACGCGGGGCGGCATGGAATATGGATGGCGGGTGGTTGGCGCAGTAGGCGCAATGACTGAGCATTTCCACGCAACTCGTGAGGAACGAGAGAGGCAAACAATGTCCGATATCCTCTGGCAACCCAGCGCGGAGCGCGTCAGCAAGACCCGCATGGACGCCTTCCGGTGTTTTATCAATCAGCGGCATCAGCTTGCAGTGGGCGATTACCCGGCCTTGCACCAGTGGTCGATTGATCATCGGCAAGTCTTCTGGCAGGCCATCGTCGACTTCTTCGAGATCCGCTTCCATGCGCAACCGAGTACCGTGCTGCATGAAGGTCCGCAGATGCCCAGCGCCCAGTGGTTCCCCGGCGCGACCCTGAACTTCGCCGAACACCTGTTGCTTCGTCGTGATGAGGCCGTGGCGGTCATCGCGATCGCCGAAACCGGCCAGCGCGAACAATTGACGTGGGCCGAATTGGCCAGCCATGTCGCCGGTTTCCAAAACAACTTGAAAGCGGCGGGCGTTGGCCTCGGCGACCGGGTAGCCGCGTGCATGCCCAACACATGGCAAACCCTGGTGGCCATGCTCGCCACCACCAGTTTGGGGGCCGTCTGGTCCTGTTCATCGCCGGACTTCGGCACCCAAGGGGTCATCGACCGCTTCGGCCAGATCGAACCGACAGTGCTGATTACTTGCGCCGGCTATCGCTATGCAGGCAAGGAGATTGACCAGACGGCCAAGGTCAATGAGATCCTCGAACGCCTGCCTTCGCTGCAACAGCTAATCGTCGTGCCCTACTCGCGACCTCAAACGCAGACCGCGGACTTCTGCACTCAAGCCAAGGTCACCTTGTGGAGTGACTTTTACCGTCCCGGCGGCGCACCCACATTTGTTGCCGTCCCTTTCGCGCATCCGCTGTACATCCTCTATTCCAGCGGCACCACCGGCGTGCCCAAATGCATCATCCACAGCACCGGCGGTGTGCTACTGCAACACGTTAAGGAACATGGGTTGCACGTCGATCTTGGCCCCGGCGATCGTTTGTTCTACTACACCACTTGCGGCTGGATGATGTGGAACTGGCTGGTTTCAGCGCTGGCGGTCGGCAGTGCGGTGGTGTTGTACGACGGCTCGCCGTTTCATCCCGACCCGCAGCGCTTGGTCGACCTGATCGATGACGAGCGCATCAGCGTTTTTGGCACCAGCCCCAAGTACCTTGCCACCCTGCAAAGCCTTGGTCTCAAACCTCGACAGAGCCATGACTTGAGCAGCCTTAAAACCCTGCTCTGCACCGGCTCAGCGTTATCACCACACAGCTATGACTACGTTTACGGTGAGTTCAAGGCTGACGTTTGCCTGGCCTCAATGTCCGGCGGCACCGACATCGTTTCGTGTTTTGTGAACGGCAATCCGCTGCTGCCCGTGCGGCGCGGAGAAATACAGGGCAAGAGCCTGGGCATGGCAATGGAAGTCTGGAACGACGCCGGGGAAGTGCTGATCGGCGAAAAAGGCGAGCTGGTCTGTACCCGCCACTTTCCGGCGATCCCCATCGGCTTCTGGAACGATCCCACCGGTGACAAGCTTCGCGCCGCGTATTTCGGTCAGTTCCCTGGCGTCTGGGCCCAGGGTGATTACGCCGAACAACTGCCGCATGGCGCGATGATAATCCACGGACGCTCAGACGCCGTGCTTAACCCTGGCGGCGTGCGCATCGGCACGGCAGAAATCTACCGTCAGGTGGAGAAAATCGCACAGGTGCTGGACAGCGTCGCTATCGGCCAGCCATGGCAGGATGACGTGCGAGTGGTGCTGTTTGTAAAGTTGCGAGACGGTGTGGAACTGGATGAAGCGCTGAGGCAACAGATTCGTCAGGTCATTCGCGCCAACACTACGCCACGGCATGTGCCGGCGAAAATCCTCGCTGTGACGGATATTCCCCGCACCATCAGCGGCAAGATTGTTGAGTTGGCGGTGCGAAATGCGGTTCAGGGTCACGCGGTAAAAAACACGGATGCACTGGCCAATCCGGAGGCACTGGAGCAGTTCCGCAAACGCCCGGAGCTCAACGACTAAGCGCTTCAATTGACGCTGGCAGCAAGCGCCGCAGTAGGGGTGTCAGTCCATCAGCCCCCACTCACCGGGTGGGGCTTGGGGGGCCGGCGCAGCATCGGCGTGCAACTTCAATCTCAAGCGCAAGTTATTCACCGAATCGGCATGCTTCAACGCCTCCGCCTCATCGATTGCACCCTCGAGCACCAACGCATAAAGCGCCGCGTCGAACGTTTGCATTCCCAGCCCCCCGGACTTTTCCATGATCCCCTTGAGCTCGGAAAACAGATTACGCCGGATCAGGTCCGCGATGGTCGGCGTCCCGAGCATTACCTCGACCGCCGCCCGACGCTGCCCCTCGCGTGTGCGCACCAGCCGCTGTGAAACAAACGCCTTGAGGTTATTACCGAGGTCGTGGAGCAACTGCGGACGGCGCTCTTCGGGAAAGAAATTGATGATGCGATCCAGCGCCTGATTGGCGTTGTGAGCGTGCAAAGTCGAAATCACCAGATGGCCGGTATCCGCGAACGCCAATGCATGTTCCATGGTCTCGCGGTCGCGAATTTCGCCAATCAGCACCACATCCGGCGCCTGACGCAGAGTATTTTTCAGGGCCGCATGGAAACTGCGAGTGTCAACGCCAACTTCTCGCTGATTGATGATCGACTTCTTGTGTCGATGGATGTATTCCACCGGGTCTTCGATGGTGATGATATGGCCACTGCTGTGGCGGTTACGGTAATCGATCAGCGCTGCCAGGGACGTGGACTTGCCCGAGTCAGTGGCGCCGACAAACAGCATCAGCCCCTGCTTGAGCATCACGGTTTCCAGCAGCACTGCGGGCAACTTAAGGTCTTCGAAGCGCGGAATGTCGAGTTTGATGTTGCGCGCCACAATCGATACGTCGTTGCGCTGTTTGAAGATATTGACCCGAAAGCGCCCGACCCCGGACAGGGAAATCGCCAGGTTCATTTCCAGGTCCCGATCGAACTCAACGCGTTGTTCGGCGTCCATGATGGAATCGGCAATGGCCGCGATTTCCCCCGGTTTGAACGGCTGATCGTCCAATGGCTTGAGCACACCGTCGAACCGTGCACTGGGGGGTGCGCCAGTGGACAGATAAAGATCAGAGCCATTTTCACTGGCAAGGTGTCGCAACAACGCATCTATTTCCATGGTAAAAAAACACCCGCTAAGCATTCAATGAACAGATATAACCCGGATCAGTGTTACATCGGGTCATTCTGCGTCTACCGTCTTGCAAGGATAGTAGACGCCGCCTCACCGACTTAAGTGCAGGACAATGCAATGAACGCAATATCCAAGGGCAGTGATGCCCAGGCCTTGATCGCCCGCACGGACTGGAGCCGTAACCCTTTGGGCGCCCCCGATGCCTGGCCGCAGAGCCTGAAAACAGCAGTGGACATCGTAATTCATTCGCCCATGCCAATGCTCTTGCTGTGGGGCCCGCAGCTTACACAAATTTATAACGACGGCTTCGCCCTGCTGGCAGGTAACAAACATCCAAACGCTTTCGGACAACCAGCGCACCTGATATGGCCGGAATTAAAAGACTTCACCGACCCCATCTACAGCGCCGTCCTACAAGGACATGTGCGGACCTACACCGAACAACGATTCACCTTACAGCGCGATGGAGGTGAAGCTGATTTTTGGCTGGATTTGACCTATAGCCCCATCCGCGACGAGAGCGCTAACGTTGCAGGCATTCTGGTCACCGCCATCGAAACCAATGAGCGCCGGCGCATTGCCCTTGAACTGGAGCAGCGTTCAGCCGACAGCCTCAAGGCCCAGCACGATACCGAACAGCGCCTGCAACTGGCCTTGGCAGCCACTGACGCCGTGGGCACGTGGGATTGGAACATTGGTGAAGATCGCTTTATTGCCGATGCCCACTTCGCACAATTACACGGCGTAAATCCGGCATTGGCCAGCCAGTTGCCCATCAGCGATTACCTCCAGGGCGTTCACCCGGAGGACCGGGCGCTGATTGCGCGCAGCATCAAGCACTGCATCACCCACGGCACCGAATACGCCGAGGAATACCGCCTGCTGCAACCCAACGGTGAGTTGCGCTGGGTATTCGCCAGGGGTCGTTGCTACAAGGACCACCATGGTCGGCCGACCCGTTTCCTGGGCGCCGCCCTCGACCTGACCGAACGCAAGCACACCGAGCAGGCGCTGCGTCAGAGCCAGACCGAACTGCAACTGATCATCAACGCAATGCCCATCCTGATCAGTTACGTTGACCGCGAAGAACGCTTTCGCCTGAACAACGCCGCGTACCTTGATTGGTACGGGCTCACGCCACAAGAGCTTTATGGCAAAACCATCCAGGAAATGCTCGGCGACGAAGCCTACGCCCTGCGTGCAGAACCGATCGCTGATGCGCTAGCCGGCAAGCCGTGCTGTTTCAGCATCAACACCCTGCACCGCGACGGCAGCACCCGTCATGCGCTGATGAATTACCTGCCGCGACACGGGGCCGACGGTTCGGTGAACGGTTTCTACATCTTCGTCATTGACGAAACCGAGCGTAAACAAACCGAGGAAGCCCTGCGCAACCTCAATGAAACGCTTGAGGAACGGGTGATCGCTCGTACTCGGGAATTGGCCGAAGCCAACCAGCGGCTGCAAAACGAAATGTTTGAACGCGAGCGCGCCGAAGATGCGTTGCGCCATGCACAAAAAATGGAAGCGGTCGGCCAGCTGACAGGAGGCATCGCCCACGACTTTAACAACATGCTCACCGGGATCATCGGCAGCCTCGACCTGATGCAGCGCTACATCGCCGAAGGGCGCGCCGAAGAAATCGGCCGTTTCACCGAAGCCGCCGTGTCCTCGGCCAACCGGGCAGCGGCGCTGACACACCGGCTGTTGGCGTTCTCCCGACGCCAGTCACTGGACCGCAAACCGCTGAACGCCAACGAGCTGGTGCATTCTCTGGAAGACTTGCTCAGCCGCACCAAGGGCGACCACATCGAACTCAAGCTGCAATTAGTCGCTGACCTCTGGTCGGTCAGCACCGACGTCAGCCAACTGGAAAACGCCTTGCTGAACCTGGTCATCAATGCCAGGGACGCGATGCCCGACGGCGGCGATTTGTTGATCGAAACAGCCAATGTTTACCTCGACGGCAGCGACATCACCACCCTGGAACCGGTCAAAGCCGGCGACTACGTGATGATTGCCGTGAGCGATAACGGCGCAGGCATGACGCCGTCAGTGCTGGCCAAAGCCTTCGATCCGTTCTTCACCACCAAACCCATCGGCCAAGGCACAGGCCTGGGATTGTCGATGATCTATGGCTTCGCCCAGCAGTCTGGCGGCCACGTCAGCCTCGACAGTGTGCCGGGCCAAGGCACCAGCGTGCGCCTGTACCTGCCCCGCCTGAACCTCGGCGTCCCGGAAAATAGCGTGTTACCCGCCACCGGCGAGGCGCCGGCAGCCAATGCGGGCGAAACCGTCATGTTGGTGGAGGACGATCCGGCGGTACGCATGCTGGTGCTCAACCTGCTCAACGAGCTGGGGTATAACGCCCACGAAGCTGAAGACGCCAAGTCGGCCCTGCCCTTGCTTGAGTCCGACCTGCGAGTGGATTTGCTAGTGACCGATGTTGGGCTGCCAGGGATGAATGGTCGGCAACTGGCGGAGATCGCCCGTCAGTACCGCCCCGATCTGAAAGTCCTGTTCATGACCGGTTATGCCGAGAAAGCCGCCGAGCGCCAGGGGTTTCTGGAAGCAGGCATGGACATGGTCGCCAAACCCTTCTCCATCGAGCTGTTGGCCAACAAGATTCGCACGATGATCGGTCAACCCGAGTGAGTTAAGGCATAATCGCGCGCCCCGCGCTCATCACCGTTACAAGGTCTGTCTCATGAAAGCTCAAGCCCGCCATATTCTGGTGAAAACCTCGGAAGAAGCCGAGCAGCTCAAACAACGCATCGCCAAGGGTGAAGCCTTCGACGTGCTGGCCAAAAAATACTCCACCTGCCCGTCCGGCAAGCGCGGCGGCGATTTGGGTGAAGTCAGGCCGGGGCAGATGGTCGGCGTGATCGACGCAGTCATCTTCAAAAAACCGCTGCGCGTAGTGCATGGTCCGGTCAAGAGCAAATTCGGCTATCACCTGGTGCAGGTGTTTTATCGGGATTGAACGAGGGGCTGCCGACTCCCCATCGCGGACCAGCCCACCTTAAGGGGCGGGCTGGTCCGCGAACCGATTGCGCAGCGAACGGCGCTATCTGGGAATGAGCGCCCCTGGCACCTGAATCACCCGACTCGCCAACCGATGACCCGCCTCGGCAGCCTCCACAGGACTGCCGCCCCTGAGCCGACTGGCCAAGTAGGCCGCGCTGAACGAATCCCCCGCTGCTGTGGTGTCTACCACCCGCTCGACCTGATGCGCTGGCACCTCGAATGACTCGCCATTGCAGCGAATCAAACACGGCTCGGCGCCACGTTTGAGCACCACTTCCGGGGTGCCAATCTGTGTGTAAGCCTCAAACACCGCTGCACAGTCAGAAAATTGAAACAACGCCTGCTCGTCATCGACCGTTAGCAGTGCCAGGTCCACATAAGGCAACACACTGCGATAAGCCGCCCGCGCATCGTCCACCGAGGCCCACAGGCGCGGCCGATAGTTGTTGTCGAAGACGATTCGCGCATCCCGCTGCCGAGCCTCAATCAAGGTCTCCAGCCATTTCTCGCGCCCCTGCGCGCCAAGCACCGCCAGGGTGATGCCGCTGAAATACAGCACGTCATAGTCCGGCAGTGCCGCAAGGATTGGCGCGGCGGCAGGCGTGGTGAAGCAATCACGCACCGCCGCCTCGTTGCGCCAATACAGAAAGCGTCGCTCGCCAGCGGCATCAGTCTGAATGCAATACAGACCCGGCAAGCGACCGGGCAACCGTTGCACCAGGCTTAACCCGATATTTTCTGTGGCCCAACTTCGGCACATGGCGTCGCTGAAACTGTCGTCGCCCAGGGCGGTGACGTAATCTACCGCGCCGCCCTCACCCATTTCTCGGCACAGGTAGACCGCCGTATTCAAGGTATCGCCACCGAAGCTTTGTTGCAGGCTGCCGTCCGCGCGCTGCTGTAGCTCGATCATGCATTCGCCGATCAGGGCAATGCGCGGAACGTTAGGGCCGAGGGTGCTGATGGTGTTCATTGAGGAGTGCTCTCGCAGTTCGGTGATCTCTGGACGGGCGCCTTCGCGGTGTGAAACCTTAAAAACAGGTTTCCATGGTTTCAATCACCCGCAACTGTTCATCCACCAAACACCCGACCCGCCACTTGTCGAACGTCAGGCACGGGTGGGATGTCCCAAACGAAATGATGTCGCCCACCTGCAACTCAAGCCCTGGTGCGACGGTCATGAACGCATGCTGGTCCATCACCGCCGTCACCTTGCAGGCGCTCATGTCGTCCCCCGTCGCCGGCACGATGCCCGCTTTGTAACGCAGTAACGGCACTGGCAAACCCGCGTCGTAGGCAACATCACGCTTGCCAAGGGCGATCACCGCAAACCCTGGTTCCGGCATTGACTGCACGTGTGCCCAGACTTCCAGCGCCGGGCGCAAGCCCTCATCCAAATCGCTGCGACGGTCGAGGACGCAGCATTGCGCGTCTTTATAGATGCCATGGTCGTGAGCGACGTAACTGCCGGGGCGCAACACGCTGAGGAAACGCCCGCCAGCGTTCTGGGCTTCGAAGGACTCAGCGATCAAGTCGTACCAGGCTGAACCCGAAGCAGTGATGATCGGCTGCACAATCGCGAACGCAGCGCTGTCCTGCAACTGCACCGCCAGCCGCACCAAAGACGCTGCAAACTCACGGATGCCACTTGCCGCGTGATCGCCGTGAATCACCCCTTCGTACCCTTCGATGCCGGTCAGCGCCAGCGCCGGTTGCGCGGCGATGGCCTTGGCCAGTTCGAGCACTTGCGCCTCGGTACGGCAACCGCAGCGGCCACCCAACACGCCGTACTCGATCATCACATTCAGCCGCATGCCACGGGAGGCGAAGTACGCGCCGAGGGCCGCAACGTTATCTGGATGATCGACCATGCAATGAAAGTCGAAGCTGGGGTCTGCCAACAAATCGGCGATCAGCGCCATGTTCGGCGTACCGACCAACTGATTGGCCATCAACACTCGACGCACGCCATGGGCGTAGGCCGCTCGCGTCTGGGTCGCGCTGGCCAGCGTGATGCCCCAGGCACCGGCCGCCAGTTGCCGACAAAACAGCGCCGGCGTCATGCTGGTTTTGCCATGAGGCGCCAACTGCGCGCCGCTGTTACTGACAAACGTCTGCATCCAGCGAATGTTGTGTTCCAACGCTTCACGGTGCAGCACCAGCGCCGGCAGGCTGACATCGCGTACCAGGTAAGCACCGGTCAGGGCAAAACCCTTTTCTACAGCGCCGGTAGGGTTGGCAGAAGACATGATCAAACTCCTCAGACACGCAGCTGCAAGCAGCCGCTGTTATTCGTTGATACGCCGGGCCAAGCCGTTGGCGCTATCGATCAACACCCGGCGATAGTCGTTGTAGTGAGTTTTAGCATCGGCCCGTGGAGCGACGATGCACAAGGTCGCAATGGCCACGCCGCCGGGGTCTTTGACCGGGGCGGCGAAACAATGGGTAAAGGTGTCGGCGACGCTGTCGAAGGAAAAGAAACCATCGATACCGGCCTGACGGATTTCCTTGAGAAACTGCTCCAGCGGCAGACGCTCACCGTCGGGCAGGATGAAATCATCAGGGTCGATCAGGTCGACAATGTCCTGGTCGCTAAGGTGCGCCAGCAGCAGGCGCCCAGACGCAGTCCAGGGAATCGGGGCGTTTTCACCAATGTCTGAAGAAATGCGGAAATGCCGCTCGCCCTCTTTCATCAGCGCCACGGTGTATTTGCGGCCGTTGAGCAGGCACATTTGTGCGGTTTCGCGGGTTTGGCTGACGATGTCCTGCAAGGCGTGGTCGGCCTCGCGACTGAGGTCGAAATGGCGCAAATGCGCCTGCCCCAGAAAGTACAACTGACGGCCGAGGTAGACGTGACCGTCCTTGCCCACAGGCTCCAGAATGCGCCGTTCCAGTAACGAGGCGACGAGTTCATACACCGTGGATTTCGGACTACCGATGCCGTTGGCGATGTCGTTAGGACGCAAGGGCTGGCCGATTTCCTTAAGGAAATCGAGGATATCGAATGCCCGGTCCAGACCGCGAGCCCGGCGCTTGATGGTGTCTTCGGTCATCTCTTCAGGTTCCCATTCAAAGTGCCGGGAGTTTACCGCTAATGACCGTTCCCACGGGGAGCGCGGGAACGCTCATTAGCGCGACTCGGCTCAGGCTTTTTTCTTGTAAGCGATGCAATCAATCTCGACCTTGCAATCGACCATCATGTTCGCCTGCACACAGGCCCGGGCCGGAGCGTGCTCTGGGCTGAAATACTCGGAGAAGACCTTGTTGAAACTCCAGAAATCCCGTGGATCTTCCAGCCACACACCGGTGCGAACCACATCTTCCAGGCCATAACCGGCCTCTTCGAGGATGGCGATCAGGTTCTTCATGGTCTGATGCGTCTGCTCGACAATGCCGCCCACGATGATTTCGCCCTCCAGCGCCGGCACCTGACCGGACACGTGCAGCCAACCATCGGCTTCAACGGCACGCGCAAAAGGACGAGGCTGACCGCCACCGGCGGTGCTGCCAGTGCCGTAACGAGTAATGCTCATGAGTGTTTCTCCTGATTGAAAAATTAAAACCGAGTGTTCTTCAGAAATTCCGCCAGTCGCGGCGATTGCGGGCGCTCAAACAGTTCTTTTGGGGGCCCCTGCTCTTCGATACGGCCCTGGTTCATGAAGACGATCTTGTCCGAGACCTCAAAGGCAAAACGCATCTCGTGGGTCACCAGCAACATGGTCATGCCTTCATCGGCCAGGCCCTTGATCACGTTCAACACCTCGCCCACCAGTTCCGGGTCGAGGGCCGAGGTGACCTCATCGAACAGCATCAGGCTCGGGTTCATTGCGATTGCCCGAGCAATCGCCACCCGTTGCTGCTGACCGCCAGACAACTGACCGGGAAAGTGATCCCGGCGCTCAAGCAGGCCCACCCGATCCAGCCACTTCTCGGCCAGCGCGACCGCTTGATCCTTGTGCAGTTTTTTGACCTTGAGCAGGCCGAGGGTGACGTTCTGCAACGCCGTGAGGTGGGGGAACAAATTGAATTGTTGGAACGCCATACCGGTCATGGCCCGATGACGAGCGATGACTTTTTCGGCGTGACGCACACGCTTGCCGTTGACTTCGTCATAGCCGATTGACTCGCCGTCGAGCAGGATTTTCCCGCCTTCAAACTCTTCGAGCATGTTCACGCAACGCAGCAACGTGGTCTTGCCCGAACCACTGGAGCCAATCAGCGTGACCACATTGCCGCGCTGCAAGGTCAGGTCCACGCCTTTGAGCACTTCGAGCTTGCCGTATTACTTATGCAGCCCGCGAATGTCCAGCAAAGCCGGGGCGTTCTGGGTCGAAACGTGTGCTTGAGTCATGGCAAAGCCACCCGCTTTTCAATGTGCCGGCCGAGTAATTCGATGGCGTAGTTGATGACGAAAAAAAGCAAACCGGCGAACAGATAAAACTCCAGGGTCATGAAGGTCCGGGCGATGATTTGTTGGGTGCTGAGCAACAACTCGGCGACACCGATTACCGATAGCAGCGTCGACGCCTTGACGATCTCGGTGGATGAGTTGACCCAGGTCGGCAAAATCTGCCGTAGCGCCTGCGGCAACAGCACATAACCCAGCGATTGATAGAACGTCAGGCCGATGGCCTTGCTCGCCTCCATCTGCCCGCGAGGTAACGCTTGCAGCGCACCACGGACAATTTCGGCGACGTGCGAGCCGCAGAACAGCGTCAGGCCCAGGGCCCCGGCCTGGAACGCGCTAATTTGCCAGCCCAGCGCCGGCGCCATGTAAAAGCAGGCCAGCACCAAAACGAACACCGGGGTGCCGCGAATCAGATCGACGTACAGACGAAAGGGTGCGCGCATCCAGAACGTGCCGTAGGTCAGCACCAGTCCGGCAAAGATGCCGATCAGCGTACCGAACAAAATCGCCAGCGCCGAGCACTGCACGCTGGTCAGAAAGCCCGACCACAGGATTTCCCGGGCAATCCACAACTCATGCAACCAACTGGGGGATTGGACCATGGGGCCTCCTATCGGCGAATTGCCAGACGCTGCTCGAGGTAGCGCAGGATCATGGCAATGAGGTAACAAGCGGCGACATAGAGCGCAGTGGTCACCATCCAGGTTTCAATCACCCGGTAGCTCTCGACATTGATCTTGCGCGCGTAATAGGTCAGCTCCGGCACGGCAATCGCCGCCGCCAACGAGGTGTCCTTGAACAGCGAAATGAAGTTGTTCGACAAGGCCGGCAGTACGTTGCGCAGCATCACCGGCACGGTGACATAAGCCTTGACCTGCCACTCGCCCAACCCAATCGCCAACCCGGCTTCGCGCTGTCCTTTGGGGATACTCAGCAGGCCGCCGCGAAAGACCTCGGTCAGGTACGCCCCGGCATACAGCGACAGCGTGACGATGAACGACGGAATCTTGTCCAGGCGGATCCCCAAACTCGGTAACGCAAAGTAGATCAACAGAATCAACACCAGAATCGGCGTGTTACGGATCACCGTCACGTACACCGACGCCAGCACCCGCAACGTGCGGTGCTTTGACAGCAAAGCAAACGCCATCAGCAGGCCGATCACGCAGCCAATGGCGATCGACAACAACGCCAGCTCAAGGCCCAGGCCGAGCCCTGCCAGCAAGGTGTCGAAATCGCGCCAAACGGCCGCAAAGTTCAACTGATAGTTCATGGTCAGCAGCACCTTGAGCGGGGCGATTGAGGGTCGCCCCACTCTCACGGGGTCATTTGAATTCGACAGGAAAACCAATCGCAGGCGAAGGCAGGTCTACACCGAACCACTGTTTGAATGACGCCGCGTAGGTTGGGAACTCCACGCCGGTCATTGCTTCATGCAACACGGTATTGACGAAATTCAGCCAGTCCTGATCGCCGCGTTTGACGGCACAGGCGTATGTTTGCGGGCTCCAGGCATAGGCCGGACTGCGGTAGTGGCCAGGGTTCTGCACCATCAGGTATTTCACCGACGACTGATCGGTCGCCGCCGCATCGGCACGGCCAGAGTTCACGGCCTGGTACATCAGGTCCACGCTGTCGTACTGATCGACCTTAGCCTTGGGCAGCGCCTGGTGGACCAGCTCTTCGGCGTACACGTTTTGCAAAACCGCCACCGTCACGCTGTCGCCGGCGGCTTTGAGGTCTTCGATTTCTTTGTACTTGCTGTTGGTCGGCAGCAACAGGCCAACGCCTTCGCGGTAATACGGCAGTGTAAAAGCCACCTGCTGAGCACGGCTGGCGGTGACCGTGATGAACTGACAACTGATGTCGACTTTGTCCGTCAGCAGGTTCGGAATTCGCGCATCGGAGGACTGCACCACGAACTCGACCTTGCTCGGGTCATTGAACAAACCCTTGGCGATCATGCGCCCGATGTCGATATCAAAACCCTGCAACTTGCCGTCTGCCCCCTGGAAGTGCCACGGCGCATTGGTGCTGCCCGTCCCCACCATCAACTTCCCACGGGCCAGCACACTGTCGAGCTTGCTGTCCGCCGCCTGGGCAACACCCACGGCAGCGGCCGAAGCCGCGAGGATAAAAACACACGCTTTGAACAAGGAAGGTCGGCGATGCATGGCAAGCACTCCAGGAGAATGTGTATTCCGCTATAACGGATACTGGTATGTAATAGCGGAATAGACAGCAGAAAGTGTGCCACAGGCTGCATGAGTGATGTTAGGAACCTTGAAAAGTGTTTTGAATCAGAGCGATGCGTGATGACACGGAAAAAACGTTACGCCACGAACTGCGGAGAAAACGCTACCGTTGACTACAACCCGCGAGTAGTGGGGTCACAGTGTGGCTTGAGCGAACGATGATGGTGCAGCGCTGCATACCCTTTAACGCTCAAGAATGCTTCGACCTGTAATTTCTGACAGTAGACCTGCCCGCCACCCTCCTCTAACGTCAACCACGTCTTCGACGAACGCTACGAAAAGGAGATTGCCGTGACCGCGCTCCCCCCTAACTCAATGTTGGCCCCGACCTACCGCAAGGTTCTCAACACCTGGCGTCCGGTCATCCTGTACTTCGGTGATGAGCATTGCCCCGCGTGCGAAACGGCAGAGCCGATTTTCCGCCAGGTCGCCGAGCCGTTTCGACATCGCGCGACTGTCTTCGTATTGAAAACCAGCGAATCGCCCCGGCATCCGCAGGTCACCGGCACCCCGACCGTACTGTTTTACAAAGATGGAAAACTGCTAAAAAAGCTCAAAGGGATTGGCACTGAGCAGAGCCTGACAGAGGACTTCGTCACACACATCGGCAAGGTGAAACCCAATTACAAGGCTAAAAAACCGAGCCATGACCTCACGTGGTTGCACCGAACACTGCGTAGCCTATGCACTGTGTCTCGGGCGCATTCCCTGATCAGGGCTTGAGTTTGTGACACGGGGAATATCGCTATCGTGAGCAAGCTCGCCACCCCAGAGATTGCCGGTGAACACACACGTTGTGTCAACCGTGATCACCTAGGGGCGCGAGCTTGCTCGCGATGAGGCCCGTCAGTGCGGCGCTGCGTTACCCACTGCTGCGCACCAGCAATACCTGCGTCACCCGACGTTCCTCTACCGCCATCACCGTCACCATCCAACCGTCCCATTGATGACGGTCACCGATCATCGGCAAGCGATCCAGCACGCTCATCACCCAACCGGCCAAGGTCTGGTAATCCTCGGTGGGTTGCGCGCTGAAACCGGTCAGCTGTCGAACCCGCGTCAAATTCAACGCACCGCTGACCCTGAACCCGCCCTGCTCCTCGACCACATCCGGGCCTTCAATTTCGCTGGCATCCGGCAGTTCGCCAGCGATCGATTCAAGAATGTCGGTCATGGTCAGCACACCGACGAAGTCACCGAATTCATTGACCACAAAGGCAATGTGGGTCGAGGCTTGACGCATCTGCTCAAGCGCATTGAGGATCGAGTAGCTGTCCAGCAGATTGAGGGTCTTGCGTGCGAGGTTTTCGAGGTCGGGCTCGTGGCCGGCCAGGTATTCCTTCAGCAATTCTTTCTTATGCACGAAGCCCAGCGGCTCATCTACCGCGCCGTCGCGAATCAGCGGCAGGCGTGAATAGGACGAGTGCATCAGCCGCTTACGAATAGTTACCGCATCGTCAGACAAATCGATGTGATCAACATCGGCCCGCACGGTCATCAGCGTGCGTATCGGCCGCTCGGCCAGTTGCAGCACACCACTGATCATCACTCGCTCGCGTCGGCCGAACAGCGAAGCACTCGGCACGTCACCGTTATCCAGCAAGTCGGCAATCTCCTCGCCGACCTCTTCCACCGCCAACGTGCCCCCCCCCAATAAACGCATCACAGCATGGGCCGTGCGCTCACGCATCGGCCGCAGACCTTGCATAGAGCGCTTGCGCCGGGCCCGGGCGACCTGGTTGAACACCTCAATCAAGATCGAAAAACCAATGGCCGCATACAGATAACCCTTGGGAATGTGGAACCCCAGGCCTTCGGCGGTCAGGGCGAAACCGATCATCATCAGGAAGCCCAGGCAGAGCATGATCACTGTCGGATGTTCGTTGACGAATCGGGTCAACGGCTTGCTGGCAACGATCATCAGGCCAATAGAAATGATCACCGCGATCATCATCACCGCGAGTTCATCGACCATGCCCACGGCGGTAATCACCGCGTCGAGCGAAAATACCGCGTCGAGCACCACAATCTGCGCCACGATCGGCCAGAACATCGCATAAGCGGCATTGCTCGCCCGCTGACCGACATGCCCTTCGAGCCGTTCGTGCAACTCCATCGTGGCTTTGAACAACAGAAACACACCACCCAACAACATGATCAGGTCACGGCCCGAAAAGGCCTTGTCGAACACCTCGAACAGCGGCTGAGTCAGAGTCACCAGCCAGGAAATACTCGCCAGCAAGCCAAGACGCATCAACAGCGCCAGGGACAAACCAATAAGGCGTGCGCGGTCGCGCTGCTCCGGCGGTAACTTGTCCGCCAGGATCGCGATAAACACCAAGTTATCGATGCCCAGCACCAGCTCTAGCACGATCAACGTCAACAGGCCCAACCAAGCGGTGGGATCAGCTATCCATTCCATAAAAACGTCTCGATCTCTTCAGCGAATTCAGAATGCCGGGCACGGCAAGGTGCGGCACGAAGGCCGTTGAGGTGCAATGGCTGAGACAGATGGACGTCGAAAGACCGGGTATTTGGCCTGCGTCAGGGTTGCGCGAGTGCGCGAGATATAAGGTTGACTGGGAGGCTCCGAGACGGTGTTCATGCAGTTCCTGAAAGGACAAAAGGATTGGAATCGTACAGCCTCAGTCAATATTTCCTACAGCGTGAATTCATTACAAAATTTGTAAGGCATTTGAAATCTGACTGTTCCTGGACCTGATTACGACGCCTTTGCACTGAATCAGATGCCTGCTGGTTCAACAATCACCGCGCAGGCGTGAATGAGGCCAGCACTCGCTCGGCATTCGCCTCGCAGTCCATCCCCTCGGGCCGTGCCTGAATATCGGCGATCAGCCCCAAGAGCTGCGCCTTGCTCTGAACCAAGTGCAACTGGATTGCTTCGATCTGCTCGACCTTGCGTGCGAGGCCCGCCACCAGGTTTTGGTGCTTAAACTCACCGGTGGCGCTGTCGGGCAACAGTTGCTTCAACTCTTCCAGGCTGAACCCGGCCTGCTGAGCACACAGGATGATGTTCAGGGTTTGCACGACGTGGTCCGGATAATGCCGGTAGCCATTAGCGCGGCGTTCGACTTTCGGGATGAGGCCTTGAGCCTCGTAAAAACGAATGCGCGATGCGTTTAACCCACTTAATTGCGCCAATTCACCAATTTTCACTCGAGCCTCGTTTGCCTGCTTGACATTAAAGTTAGCTTTAAGCTTAGCCTCTACGCTTCATTGATGAGGAGTCAAGCATGTCGCCCTTCCAAGCGTTGAAACTGCCCAACGGCCAGACCATCGACAACCGCCTGGCCAAAGCCGCGATGGAAGAAAACCTTGCCGATACCCAACAGGCACCTGCGGATGCGCTGTTGCGTCTGTATCAAGCCTGGGCCAAAGGTGAAGCCGGGTTGTTGCTGACCGGCAACGTGATGATCGACCGTCGAGCCATGACAGGCCCCGGCGGCGTGGTATTGGAAGACGAGCGACACCTTGAGCGTTTTCGCCAGTGGGCGGCCGTTGGCCGGGCTGGTGGCGCGCAATTCTGGATGCAACTCAATCACCCAGGGCGCCAGACCATGGCCAATCTCGGCCAACAGGCTTGGGCGCCGTCGGCGGTGGCACTCGATCTGGGCGCGTTCTCGAAGATGTTCGCTGAACCCAGGCCCATGAATGAAAGTGACATCGCAGACGTGATCCAACGCTTCGCCGCCAGTGCAGCACTGGCAGAAAAAGCTGGTTTTACCGGCGTACAGATTCATGCCGCCCACGGCTATTTGCTCAGCCAGTTTTTGTCACCGCTGACCAATCTGCGCACGGACCAATGGGGCGGCGCTCTGGAAAATCGCGCGCGGTTGCTGCTGGCGGTGGTCGGTGCTGTTCGCCAAGCGGTTTCAGCGCAATTCTGCGTGGCGGTGAAGCTCAACTCAGCCGATTTCCAACGCGGCGGATTCGATGCCGACGACGCCCGGCAAGTCATCCAGTGGCTTAACGAGCATCAGGTGGACTTGCTCGAATTGTCCGGCGGCAGCTACGAAGCGCCGGCCATGCAAGGTGAAGCGCGCGACGGGCGGACGCTCGCGCGGGAGGCATACTTCCTTGAGATGGCCGAAGAGTTGGCGAGTGTGGCGCGTATGCCGGTGATGGTGACCGGCGGTATCCGCCGCTTGGCAATCGTCGAACGCGTGCTCGACAGCGGCATCGCCATGGCCGGGATTGGCACCGCAATGGCGCTGGAGCCGCACGTGGTCAAACACTGGCGCGAGGGCCGCAACAGCCACCCGCAACTGCCGCCGATACACTGGAAGCGCAAACCGCTGGCCGCCTTGGCGACCATGGCGGTGGTGAAGTTCCAGCTCCATCGCCTGAGCCGTGGGCGCAAACCGCGACCGCAGGTCTCGGCGCTATGGGCACTGATCCTCGACCGTCTATACATCGCCCGCCGCACGCGGCAGTACCGTCAGGCGATGGCCAAGTAATCGAAGATCAAGGGAGTCATGACCGTGCTTGAGTTGTCCTCTTTTAAACCCGAGGACTACCGATCGATCACTGGAGCATCCCATGGCGAAAATCACCCTTGCGCAGCAACTGGCAACCACGCTTGAACAGGCCGGCGTAAAACGCATCTGGGGCCTGACCGGCGACAGCCTCAACGGTCTGACCGAGGCCCTGCGCACCATGGACAGCATCGAGTGGATGCATGTCCGTCATGAGGAGGTCGCGGCCTTCGCTGCCGGTGCCGAAGCGGCGGTCACCGGAGAGTTGGCGGTGTGTGCCGGCAGTTGCGGCCCCGGCAACTTGCACCTGATCAACGGGCTGTTCGACTGCCACAGGAACCATGTACCGGTGCTCGCCATCGCGGCGCAGATTCCTTCGTCCGAAGTCGGCTTGAACTACTTTCAAGAGACCCATCCGCAAGAACTGTTCAAGGAGTGCAGCCACTTCGTCGAGTTGGTCAGCAACCCGGCGCAGATGCCGCACGTGCTGCACCGGGCGATGCGCAGCGCGATCCTCAATCGTGGCGTCGCCGTCGTGGTGATCCCCGGTGACGTGGCGTTGCAGGAAGTCGAAGACAACCTGAAGCCTTGGCCGGTGCTTTCCAAGCCTCGCACTCTCCCCGCGCCCCAAGACCTGGATCGACTGGTCGAACTGCTGAGCCAAAGCAATGCTGTGACCCTGATGTGCGGCGCCGGCTGCGCAGGCGCCCACGATCAAGTGGTAGCGCTGGCAGACGCCTTGGGCGCGCCGGTGGTGCATGCCTTGCGCGGGAAGGAACATGTGGAGTGGGACAACCCGTTCGACGTCGGCATGACCGGGTTGATCGGGTTCAGTTCCGGGTATCACGCGATGCTCAACTGCGACACGCTGGTGTTGCTCGGTACTGACTTCCCTTATCGCCAGTTCTACCCCACCGACGCGACCATTATTCAAATCGATCACAATCCCCAGGCACTCGGCCGGCGCACACCGCTGGACCTGGGCATTGCCGCCGACGTCGGCGAAACCCTTGCTGCCTTGCTACCGCGTCTGCCTTATCGCGCCGACCGAAGTTTCCTAGCGTCGTCCCTCAAGCATTATGAAAAAGCCCGTCAGGGGCTGGATGACCTGGCGCAACCTTCCGCGCCTGGACGGCCGATTCACCCGCAATACCTGACCCGTCTTCTCAGCGAACTGGCTGATGAAGACGCCATCTTCACCGCCAACGTCGGCACGCCGACGGTGTGGGCCGCGCGTTACCTGAAAATGAACGGCAAGCGCCGACTGCTCGGCTCTTTCAATCATGGTTCGATGGCTAACGCCATGCCCCAGGCCATCGGCGCTCAAGCAGCATTTGCCGGGCGTCAGGTGATTTCATTGTCCGGCGACGGTGGTTTCAGCATGTTGATGGGGGATTTCATTTCCTTGGCGCAGTTGAAGCTGCCGGTCAAGATCATCATCTACGACAACGCGGCGCTGGGATTTGTCGCCATGGAGATGAAATCCAGCGGACTGCTCGACACCGGCACCGACCTGCACAATCCAGACTTTGCGGCGATGGCCAACGCCATGGGTATTCTCGGGATTCGTGTCGAAGATTCAGAGGCGCTCGAGCCCGCGCTGCGCCGAGCACTGGCACATGACGGACCGGTTTTGGTCGATGTGATCACCGCCACCCAGGAACTGGCCATGCCACCGACCATCAAGCTGGAGCAGGCCAAGGGATTCAGTTTGTACCTGCTCAAAGCAGTGATGAGCGGGCGCGGGGATGAAGTGATCGAATTGGTGCGCACTAACCTCTTGCGCTAAAAGCCTGATCAGGCAGTGGGCTGACCCGCGAGCAGGTCAGCTCATACGCCCGAAAATTAGCGTTAAACGGGGAGCCAACAGAATTCGGAAAAAATCTTACGCTAAGCGTTCGGCAAGCTAGGTTGTGGCCGTATCGGTGCGGATGTTCGGTGCCTGGCGGTCGAACGCTTGGCGCCTAATGCCCTACGGGCAGGTCGATGTGCGTGGCGTATCCGGGGATTTGCTCAGCAGCACCGGCTTTGGTCCAGCGGTGAACCAAGCTGCGACTGGAGATGCCCAGCGCACTTTTCAAATTCGGGTGATCAGGAAAACCAATACCCTTGCGGGTGAAGGCGGTCAGGTTCGTATTGAGCTGCGCGAGCAGGCGTTTACGCTCGGCAAAAAACTCCGGCGAACGTAAGTGGCCATCCGCTTGAAATGTGCGTTTGTGCAGTGCTTCGATGTCATTCAAAACGGTTTTCACGTTCCCCAGATTATTGGCAAACATCGCTTCACCAACGCCAATACCCTTTGAACCGTAATCCAGAAAGGCTTCGATTTCGTCGCGGTGGCGAACCATAAAGTCAGCCTCTTCCGGACTAAGCGGCTTGAGTGCGGCATTCGTCTTGGCCGCTGCTTCCATCAGCAACGCTTCTTCGCGGGTGCATTACAGGTTGGTAGGGGCACTGATGACGATCATCGAACCGGCTTTAACGTCGGTCAAATTGGGGTTTAGCGATTTGAATTTGCTGATCACTGCCGGGTTTTTCGCCGCAAACAATGTTGATTCCAGGTGCTCAGCAGTCGTACTTTTCGGTACGACATAAAAGCCTGGCTCTTGAGGCTGCGGTTTAACTATCGGCTCAGCATCAGGTAACGGTGGTTTCTCTCGAACCACCGGTTTGTGAAAGCCAAATAACCAGTAAAAGCCTCCTGAACTTTAGCTTTGGCGATAAAAGACGATTCGATTTCGCTAAAGCTGATGCCTTGACGCTCACGATCTTCCCGGCGAATTAGACGCATAACCTATTGTCCTTAATAAGAGAACCGATCAGGCAGAGGTCTGCCCCGATTCATCCTTTGATAGTGCGCGAAAGGATAACCGCCGTTCGTCGGAGCTAAAATGTTGGCTTATCGCCATTGAAGTGCGTGGTGATGAAAAGAGCACGAACACGCAGAGTCAGTAGAAGTAAAACTTCGCGTACTGGTCGATACTTCCTGTTCTGTGTAGCCCGAAAAACCATCGAGCCCCGCTCTGATGTCAGGTTGGGCTATACCCCAACCGGGCGTCAGGCAGATCACTCGGGTAGCGTCAGAATAGGGCTATTTTCTGTATTTCCTGACCCCGAGGCGTCAAGTTCTATGACCTCAATCTGACAAACTGAATGCATCGTAGGATTTTGTCCGAACTCTGCGGACTCCCCTAAACCAGCTCATCGATGTGTCGATAGTCAGCCCGCAATTGCGCGGCCAGCGCCTTGGCCCGCCCCAGCCGAATCGGACCGCGTTCGATATCGATCAGCAGCGCCGGGCAATCCAGCGCTGGCAGCATGGGCCATTCTTTCAGTCGTCCATCCGTCAACAGCAGCACCCGCTGCTGTTCGGCGGCAAAACGCTTGCGCCGCGACGCGAGCCATTGACCCGCTGCCCCTAACGCCGCCAGCAACGGCGTACCGCCTCCCGCCCCCAGCCCCGCCAGCCAGTCGCGCAGGCCACTGGACGCTTTAAGCCCTTGCATCTGCCACTTCGGCGTGTCGCCACTGGCCGTCAACAAGGCTAAGCGCGCGCGCTGACGATAGGCATCGTCAAACAGTTGCGCCAATACGCCTTTAGCATCGCTCAATGCCTGATGACGGCGGGTGGAAGCCGATGCATCGACAATCACTAGCCACAGTTCGTGAGGCGAACGGGTGCGCAGTTGGAACACCAGATCCTGTCGCTGACGCGGCCGGCCATTGAGCAGCGTACTTGGCCAGTTGATCGAGCCGTGAACGGCTGCGCGCTGTTTGCCTTGCCGGCCGTTATCGAGCCGTCCTGGCTGGGGTCTGGCATTCGCCCCCGCGTCAGATCGAGGGCGAATGCCTAAGGCTTTTTTGGCCAGCTCGGCACGTCGCGTCGCGCGCCGACCGGCAACGCCGGCGCAGGCATTTCACCCCATTGACCTTGGCCCTCACTCGGCTTGGCGGATTGCGCAGATGGCGACTGCGGCGTTTGAGACGACTGCGGTGCCGCCGCTGCCTGCTCACGCCGGCGATGACGCAAGGCAAACTCGGCGACCGCGTCGATATCTTCATCACTGATTGTTCGGGCCCCGCGCCAGGCAGCATGGGCCCGAGCCGCCCGCAGCCAGACCAGATCAGCCCGTAGCCCATCGACACCCGCCGCAAAGCAGCGCTCAGTGATCTGCGCCAACGCTTCGTCGTCGAGGGGAATGTTTGCCAATGCCTCACGCGCTTGCTGGCAACGTTCGCGCAACGACTGTTGCTGGACTTCCCAATCGGCACAAAAACCGTGTGGATCACTGTCGAAATCCAGCCGCCGCCGAATGATCTGACCGCGTTCGGCAGGTGCAGTCTGACCGCTCAGGGCGACATTCAGCCCAAAGCGGTCCAGCAGTTGCGGACGCAGTTCGCCCTCTTCCGGGTTCATGGTGCCAATCAGCACAAACTTCGCCGAATGCCGATGGGAAATGCCATCACGTTCGATCAGGTTGGTCCCGCTGGCCGCCACGTCCAGCAGCAAATCCACCAAGTGATCGGGCAACAAGTTGACTTCATCGACGTACAGCACGCCGCCATCGGCCTTAGCCAACACCCCCGGAGAAAATTGTGCGCGGCCCTGGCTAAGCGCAGCGTCCAGGTCGAGGGTGCCCACCAGCCGTTCTTCAGTCGCACCGAGCGGCAGCGTGACGAATTGACCACTGGCCAACAAATCCGCCAAGCCGCGTGCCAGCGTGGACTTGGCCATGCCACGCGGGCCTTCAATTAACACACCACCGATTTTCGGGTCGATGGCGGTCAGGTACAGCGCCAGCTTCAAGTCGTCAGCGCCGACCACGGCACAGAGCGGGAAATGCGGGGTGTCAGTCATGGTTAACTCTCGGTCATGGTCGATGATTGATGGTTCCCGCACGCTGCGTGGGAACCATCAGACCTCAGGAATCTTCTTCTATATCCAGCAACAGATTTTCCAGCGCGTCGCGGTACTCGCCCGGTTCCTGCCACAAACCGCGCTGCTGGGCTTCCAGCATCCGCTCCGTCATATCGCGCAAAGCATGAGGATTATGCTCGCGGACAAAATCGCGCGTCGCCGGGTCCAGCAGGTAGGCGTCCGCCAACAAGGCGTACTGGTGATCATCGATCAGGTGCGTGGTCGCGTCGAAGGCGAATAGATTATCAACCGTCGCCGCCATTTCAAACGCGCCCTTATAGCCGTGGCGCTTAACCCCCTCGATCCACTTCGGATTGGCCGCACGGGAGCGAATCACCCGGTTCAGCTCTTCCTTGAGGGTGCGAATTTTCGGCAGGTCCGGCTGACTGTGGTCGCCGTGATAGCTGGCCGCCGATTCGCCGCTGAGGCTTTCAACGGCGGCCAGCATGCCGCCCTGGAATTGGTAATAGTCATTGGAGTCGAGCACGTCATGCTCGCGGTTGTCCTGATTCTGCAAGACCGCTTGCACTTGACTGAGGCGCTGAGCGAACTGTTCGCGGGCCGCCGTACCCTCGTCAGATCCGCCGTAGGCGTAACCGCCCCAGTTCAGATAAACCTCGGCCAGGTCTTCACGACTTTGCCACAGTCGACCGTCGATAGCGCCCTGCACGCCCGCTCCGTAGGCACCGGGTTTGGCGCCGAAAATACGCCAACCCGCCTGACGCTGAGCAGACGCTTCATCCAGGCCCGATTGGCGCAGCGTTTCACGCTCGGCGCGGACCTTGGCGGCCAACGGATTGAGGTCGTCCGGCTCATCCAGCGCCGCCACCGCTTGCACGGCGGCATCGAACAGGCGGATCAAGTTGGCGAAGGCATCACGGAAAAAACCCGAGACGCGCAAGGTCACGTCCACTCGTGGCCGGTCCAACAGGCTTAGCGGCAGAATCTCGAAATCATCGACCCGCTGACTGCCGGTGGCCCATACCGGACGCACGCCCATCAACGCCATGGCTTGGGCAATATCATCGCCGCCGGTACGCATGGTGGCGGTGCCCCAGACCGACAGCCCGAGCTGGCGCAAATGGTCGCCGTGGTCTTGCAAGTACCGCTCAAGAATCAGGTTCGCCGACTGAAATCCGATGCGCCACGCTGTGGTGGTTGGCAAGTTGCGCACATCCACCGAGTAGAAGTTGCGCCCGGTGGGCAGCACGTCCAGACGCCCACGACTGGGTGCGCCGCTAGGCCCTGCCGGGACAAACCGACCGCTAAGCGCGTCCAGCAAACCGCGCATTTCGGCGGGACCACAGGCGTCCAGACGCGGCGCGACCACGTCACGTAGCCCGTCGATGATCGCGCTCACGTCAGACCAGCCCGTTTCCTTTAAGCGCGAGCCTGCCTCCGGGAGACGATCAGACGATGACGATGTCTCAATCAACATGGTTAATGAAGGGGCAAGCGCTTCGCGAGCAGGCTCGCCCACGTAAGGACCGAGTCCGGTCTGAGGCGGGTTCAACGCCTGCGAGATCAGGTGCGCGGCGAACAGTTCCAGGCGTTCGCGGGTATCGCCTGCCGTGCGCCATACGTCATCGCTGACGGTGAGCAGTTGCGCCGGTTTCGGCCCGACCCAAGGGTCGGCCAGCGCGCAATCCAACGGATCGAAGCCCAAGCAAAACGCTTTGGCCAGCGCCCGCAGCAGGCTTGACTGGGCGCCGCGACCATCGCCCCGTGGAATGCGCAGCAACGCCAGCAAGGTGTCGATACGCAAACGCCCGGTGGGCGACTCGCCAAAAATGTGCAGGCCGTCGCGGATCTGCGACTCCTTTAAATCGCACAGGTAGGTATCCAGCCGCGGCAACCAGATTGCAGCGTCGGCGGCACTGTCGAGTTTTTCATCCAGTTGCAGCTCGCGGTCGATCTGCGTCTCGCGCACCAGTTGCAGAATGTCACGCTGCAACTCACGGGCGCGGCGCGGATCAAGCAATTGCGCTTCGTAATACTCGTCGGCGAGCAATTCAAGGTTACGCAGCGGACCGTAAGTTTCGGCACGGGTCAGCGGCGGCATCAGGTGATCGATGATCACCGCTTGCGTGCGGCGCTTGGCTTGAGCGCCTTCGCCGGGGTCGTTGACGATAAAGGGATAGATGTTCGGCAGCGGCCCGAGCAACGCATCCGGCCAGCAGTTCTCGGACAGCCCGACACCTTTGCCGGGCAGCCATTCGAGGTTGCCGTGCTTACCGACATGGACCACACCGTGGGCGCCGTAGGTGTTACGCAACCAGAAGTAAAACGCCAGATAGCCGTGGGGCGGCACCAGGTCCGGGTCGTGATAAACCGCGCTCGGATCTACCTGATAACCCCGAGCTGGTTGAATACCGATAAAGGTCAGACCCAAGCGCAGGCCCGCGACCATCAACCGACCGTCGCGGAACATTGGATCACTGTCGGGCGGCCCCCAACGCTCCAATACCGCCTGGCGGTTGGCTTCGGGCAGTGCGCTGAACATCAAAAGGTAGTCGTCCAGCGCCAGGCTTTGCTGACACGGCCGCTGATCGAGACTGTCGAGGTCATTAGTGACTCCGCCGAGCAACTGCTGGATCAATGCGGTGCCGCTGTCCGGCAGTTCGGCCGGCACCGGATAACCCTCTTGATGCAGCGCACGCAGAATATTCAGCGCCGCGGCCGGGGTGTCGAGGCCTACGCCATTGCCGATACGACCGTCGCGGGTCGGGTAGTTGGCCAGGATCAGGGCGATGCGTTTTTCGGCGTTGGGCACTCGCCCCAGATCGATCCAGCGCCGCGCCAGCTCAGCAACGAAGTCCATGCGCTCAGGTTGTGGCCGATAGCAGACCACATCGCACTGACCGCGCTCGCTGCGCCAGGCCAGGTCTTTGAAGCTGATCGGGCGACTGATGATCCGCCCGTCGAGTTCCGGCAACGCGATGTGCATCGCCAGGTCTCGCGGGCCGAGGCCTTGTTCGCTGGCGCGCCAGCCGGGTTCATTGTCTTGGGCACAAATCGCCTGAATCACCGGGATGTTGCGACGGAACGGCCGCAGGTGTGGCGCTTCAGGACTGGATTGGGCAAACCCGGTGGTATTTAGAATCACCCCGGCCTCGACCGCATCCAGCCAGTCCTCGACCGCCGCCAGGCAGCCAGGCTCTTTGAGACTGGCCAACGCGATGGGTAAAGGGTTTAGCCCCGCCGCTTGCAAGCGCTGGCAAAAAACATCAATGAAACCGGTATTCGCTGCCTGCAAGTGCGAACGGTAGAACAGCACCGCAGCCACCGGCTGGTCGACTTTCCAGTCCGCTTGCCAATCCTTGAGTTCAGCCAGACTTTTTTGCGGGTGATAAATCGCCGTGCGCGCCAACGTTTGTGGCTCGGCCCAGGCATAGTCTCGGTCCAGCCAGCGATTGGCCAGGCAGCGGAAAAAATCCAGCGCGTTGCTCATGCCGCCCTGACGCAGAAACTGCCAGAGGCGATCGCGATCGCTGGCCGCCACGGTGCTTAAGTCACTGAGTTCGGGGTCAGGACGGTCATCGCCGGGCACCAAAATAAGCTGCACGCCGCGCTCCGCCAGTTCCACCAATCGCTCGACGCCGTAACGCCAATAGCCAATGCCACCGTGCAGCGAGATCAAAATGACTTTGGCGTGGCGCAACACTTCATCGACGTACAAATCGACCGACGCATGGTTCTGAACCTGCATCGGGTTGGCCAGACGCACACTCGGGTAATCGTCGGGCAACTGTTGCGCCGCCTCGGCGAGCAGCGCCAGGCTGGAGTCGCCGCTGCACAGGATCACCAGCTCGGCGGGCGTTTGTCCAAGGTCGGCGATGTTGTCATCCGACACGAAACCGCCGGGCTGAGTCCTGAGCAGGTGCATGGCTTAAACGCTGAGCGCAGCGCGCAGTTGCGCTTCGAGCAGAGCGGCGTCCAGTTCCTGGCCGATCAACACCAGGCGCGTGGTGCGCGCTTCATCGGCGCCCCACTGACGGTCGAAGTGCTTGTCGAAGCGCGTGCCCACGCCTTGGATCAGCAAACGCATCGGCTTGTTCGGGATCGCGGCGAAGCCTTTGACCCGCAGGATGCCGTGCTTGACCACCAACTGGGTCAACGCATCCATCAGCAGGCTTTCGTCGGCTTGCGGCAATTCGATTGAGATGGAGTCGAACGCGTCGTGGTCGTGATCGTCCTCACCGTCGTGGTGATGGTCATGATGGCTGTGACGGCTGTCGATGTGTTCTTCGGAACCCGCGCCGAGGCCGATCAGCACGTCCAACGGCACGCGTCCGCTGCTGGCTTGGATAACTTTCACCGCAGCCGGCAGCTCTTCGGCGACTTCCAGGCGCACGCGGGCCAGGTCTTCAGGGCTGATCAAGTCGGCCTTGTTGAGGATCACCAGGTCGGCGCTGGCCAGTTGGTCGGCAAACAATTCGTGCAGCGGCGACTCGTGATCCAGGTTCGGATCGAGTTTGCGCTGAGCGTCGACCTGGTCGGGGAACGCGGCGAAGGTGCCAGCGGCCACGGCAGGGCTGTCGACCACGGTAATCACCGCATCAACGGTACAGGCGCTGCGAATTTCCGGCCACTGGAAGGCTTGAACCAATGGCTTCGGCAAGGCCAGGCCAGACGTTTCGATGAGAATATGGTCGAGGTCGCCGCGACGGGCCACCAGTTCGCGCATCACCGGGAAGAACTCTTCCTGAACAGTGCAGCAGAGGCAGCCATTGGCGAGTTCATAAACACGCCCGTTGGCCTCTTCTTCAGTGCAACCGATGGAGCACTGTTTGAGGATTTCGCCGTCGATGCCCAACTCGCCGAACTCGTTGACGATCACCGCAATGCGGCGGCCCTGAGCGTTGTCGAGCATGTGCCGCAGCAAGGTGGTTTTGCCCGAGCCGAGGAAACCGGTGACGATGGTGACAGGGAGTTTGGCCAGTGTTTTCATCGGATGCCCTTTGGCAAGGTGGCGGGCATACGGGACGACAATCGCGGCCAACGATGCGCGCGCGGAAGAGTTCGCCACCGGATCACCCCGCCCGGTTGTAGTGAGAATCTGTGACGAGGCAGGTCTCCTGGCTGACGGTGTGCCAGTCGGTTGACTGGCATTTGCTGCGCCTTCCCGTTCGCCCAATGAAGTGGGCTTGCAGTGGCGTGGCAGCGAACATCACCGTTCACAGTTGCGGGGGCAGCCGCGGCATCGACCGCGTTCCCTTCTTAGCTTCGACAAACGCCGAAGAACCTCGAAAGCGCAAGGCTACGCATCGTCTGGGGGCGGGTCAATGTCTTGTCGCGTCCGCGCCGCTACCGTTGCGAGGCTGCTCGCGACAACGTTCCTCCAGTTCGGCGTTGAGAACCCTTGCCAATTGACTCCCCGCCCCCACCCGTGGTCTGCTGTGCGCCTTGTTACGGGTGCCCTTCATAGGGTGAAACGGGAAATCGGTGAATCATGTGCTTTACTCTTAAAGCCATGTCAGTCCGATGCTGCCCCCGCAACGGTAAGCGAGCGAAGAATCAGATCCACTGTGCCGACAACGTCGCATGGGAAGGCGATTCTTGCAGGTTCAGGCGCAAGCCTTGGCCCCTCGTGAGCCCGGAGACCGGCCCGCAACACATCGATAACAAACCCGCGGTGGGCGGGCGCTGTTTGAACTTCTGCATGCCTGTCGCGCAGGGGGTCTTCATGCGCTCTATTCACCCGCTGACAGACCAGAGGGAAGCGCCATGTCGATCATCAGCAGTACAACCAGCCGCACCACTAGCAACACTACAACGCTGAGCCAACGCCTGACCGCCGCTATCGGCGCATCGATTCTCGGTGCCTGCCTGGTGTACTTCGCCGGTTTCTCGCACATTGATGCGGTACACAATGCCGCACACGATACCCGTCACAGCTCCGCGTTTCCGTGCCATTGAGACCTGCCCAAATGATCAAGCGTATAGCGCAAACCGCAGGTTTCACCGGGTTGCTGGCCGCCCTGCTGCTGACTCTGCTGCAAAGCTTCTGGGTGGCCCCGCTGATTCTGCAGGCAGAGACCTACGAAAAGTCCCCAGCGACTGAAACCCATCAACATGCCGAAGGCGCGATGGTGGGCCACACTCACGACGCCGAGGCCTGGGAACCGGAAAACGGTTGGCAGCGCGTGCTGTCCACCACCGGCGGTAACCTGGTCGTTGCGGTGGGCTTCGCGCTGATGCTGGCGGGCCTCTACACTTTGCGCGCCCCCACCCGCACCGCTCAGGGCCTGCTCTGGGGCCTGGCGGGTTATGCGACCTTCGTGCTGGCGCCAACGTTGGGCCTGCCACCTGAGTTGCCGGGCACTGTCGCCGCCGATCTGGCGCAACGACAGACCTGGTGGATCGGTACTGCAGCGTCTACCGCTGCCGGTATCGCCCTGATCGTGTTCAGCCGTCACTGGCTGATGAAAATCCTCGGAGTGGCTATTCTGGCGGTTCCGCACGTGATCGGTGCGCCACAACCGGAAGTCCATTCGATGCTGGCTCCGGAAGCGTTGGACGCGCAGTTCAAAATCGCTTCGCAGCTGACCAACGTAGCGTTCTGGCTGGCCTTGGGCCTTATAAGCGCCTGGCTTTTCCGCCGCAAAACCGACGGTCAATACCACGCATGACGAGTAACCGCGCAGCGCCGACCCTGGTGGTCGGCCTGGGCTGCCAGCGCGGCTGCCCGGTCAGCACGCTACGCGCACTGCTTGATCAGGCGTTACAGGCTCATCAAATCGAATTGCGGATGATCAAGGCCCTGGCCAGCATCGACCTGAAACGCGATGAACCGGGGCTGATAGAGTTGGCCGCGCAGTTGTCCCTGCCATTGATGTATTTCAGCAGCGAACAGCTGGCTCGCTATCAATCACAGTTGAGCCATCAATCACAGATCGCCTTCGAGCGCACCGGTTGTTACGGCGTGGCGGAAAGTGCAGCCTTGGCGTTGGCGGAGCAACTGGTCGAGGCCCCGGCAAAACTGCTGGTATCGCGACAGAAATATGCCCAGGCGACCCTCGCGGTAGCCAGTGCGGCACAACCCCAGCGCTAATCCGCCCTCTCGATCATGAGCAATCTTCATCTGAAGCGTTCTCCACGCCCTTTTTCTTACAGGAACCGACGATGACCGTCTATTTTATTGGCGCGGGTCCCGGCGACCCGGAACTGATCACCGTCAAAGGCCAGAGGCTGATTCGCAGTTGCCCGGTGATCATCTACGCCGGCTCGCTGGTGCCGGCTGCGGTGCTTGAAGGCCACCGGGCCGAACACGTAGTCAACAGCGCCGAGCTGCACCTGAAACAGATCATCGAACTGATCAAAAACGCCCACGCCAACGGCCAGGACATCGCCCGCGTGCATTCCGGCGATCCCAGTTTGTACGGTGCAATTGGCGAACAGATTCGCTACCTGCGCGAGCTCGATATTCCCTTTCAAATCATCCCTGGCGTCACCGCCACAGCAGCCTGCGCCGCGCTGCTGGGGGCAGAACTGACGCTGCCAGACGTTTCGCAGAGCGTAATTTTGACGCGTTACGCCGACAAGACGGCGATGCCGGCGGGCGAAGAGCTGGGCAGCCTGGCGCAACACGGCGCGACCATGGCGATTCATCTTGGGGTCAATCATCTGCACAAGATCCTTGCCGAGTTGCTACCGCATTACGGCGCAGACTGCCCGATCGCCGTGATTCACCGGGCGACGTGGCCGGATCAGGACTGGGTGGTAGGGACATTGGCCGATATCGCCGAGAAAGTTGAAGCGAAAGGGTTCCGACGCACGGCGCTGATCCTGGTGGGCCGGGTGCTTGGCAGCGATCATTTCAGTGAGTCCTCGCTGTACCGCGCGGGGCATGCGCATTTGTACCGCCCTTAGCAGCCTCTTCGCGAGCACGCTCGTTCGCAATTGGGCGCTCGTCAATCCAGGGCGAGCCTGCTCGAGAAGGCATCCTTGAACATCACCCATAAAAAAACGGCGCTCACGGGGCGCCGTTTTTTATGTCGCAGCGAACACCTTAGTAGTAGGCGTTTTCTTTCTGCGTGTGGTCGGTTACGTCGCGAACGCCCTTGAGCTCCGGAATACGCTCGAGCAGGGTGCGCTCGATGCCTTCACGCAACGTGACGTCTGCCTGGCCACAGCCCTGGCAACCGCCGCCGAACTTGAGAACGGCGATGCCGTCTTCAACCACATCAATCAGGCTGACCTGACCGCCGTGGCTGGCCAGCCCCGGGTTGATCTCGGTCTGCAAGTAATAGTTGATGCGCTCGTTAACCGGGCTGTCAGCGTTGACCATCGGTACTTTGGCGTTTGGCGCCTTAATGGTCAGTTGGCCGCCCATACGGTCGGTGGCATAGTCGACCACCGCATCATCCAGGAAGGCTTCGCTGAATGAGTCGATGTAGGCAGTGAAGCTTTTGAGCCCCAGCGCAGTGTCTTCAGATTTCTCTTCGCCCGGCTTGCAATAGGCAATGCAGGTTTCGGCGTACTGAGTGCCAGGCTGGGTGATAAAGACGCGGATGCCGATACCTGGGGTGTTCTGCTTGGAGAGCAGATCAGCCAGGTAATCGTGGGCGGCGTCGGTAATGGTAATAGCGGTCATGGAAACTCCTCGCAGGCGTCGGCGCAGTTTACGCCAATCGTCGCGCCGCACAAAGTCCCAGTATTTTTGTCGGGAAAGCGCGAACGCTGGCGGCCTGTTCAAAACCTCATCAGGCAAGGCTTTAAAGCCTGAAATAGCGGGGTTTCACCCCGACCAACACTCCGCCCACGTTTCGATCAAAAATCGATCAAAGATTCTCGTAGCGGTTCATGTCCAGCACGCCCTCTTCCACCGGATCGGTTTCATGAAGGTAGCGGCTCAGGTCATGGAAATACTCCCAAAAATGCGGATGACTGCGACGAATACCCCAACGCTCGACGATTTTCTCGAAACCGCTGCCGTCATTGGCGTGCTCCATCGCGTCCACGAACGCTGGCACTTGCTCGGCGGGAATGTTGAAGATGAAGTTGGGGTAGCTACTAAGCACGCCGGGGAAAATGGTCAGGGTGTCCAGCCCCGGCTGATAGCGCAGCGATTCGCCGCTCAAAAACGCGACGTTACTGTGGGCACGGTTGCGCAACAGGCTATAGAACTCGCGCTTGCCGCTGCGGGTCTCGATGCGCAGCATGCTGGCTTCTGGCAGTTGATCAATGATTTTGAGCCCGGCAGCCGGACGGGATGTGAGGCGACTCAACGCCTGCTCGGCATTCTGCAATTCAGGGTCGATATTGGGCCGTGAACAATAGGCGCCCTCGCATCGATTGATCGGGTCCGGGGTTGCATTGAGGTCGCCGTATCGAGCCAGCAACTGCTTTGCAAAGTCGCGTTTAGGGTCTTTTTCGTCCAGTTTCAGTGCTGTCGGCTTGTCGTTATCGATGGACTCGTAGTCCAACCACATTTTGAATTTGCCACTACTCTGATACCAATCGTCGAGGTAGTCGCCCCTGGAATTGGCCGGCATCAGGCGCAGGAAATTCTGCTCGGCTCCGTTGCGGATCAAGTCAAAGTACAAGCGAGTCTGCGCCTGATGTGACACGTTGCCGAACACATCGAAGTTCACCGCCAACTGGTAATAGGTGCGTTCCAGCAACGGATAGTCAAACAGCCATATCGTCTGCGGTACTTCACCGATCAAGCCCTTGGTCACCGAGGCACTGTCGAAATGCCGAAAGATGCTTAACAAGGCATTGTCGTTACCTGCCCACAACGTAGACCAGCTCGGCGCCGGCGCATCAGCGTAGCTGTCGCGGCGTAACGCTTCATATTCATTACGCTTGTTGCGGTAGTCTCGCCAAAGACTCAATACGCTGCCGACATCGTCGTTTTGCCCCGGCATCGCCAGCAACGGCGTGGCCTGCCCTCGATAGTTAGGATCAGTGATGTACAGGTCATGGTCCGGCGCCTGAAACAGCGCCCAGAAGTTGTCACGAATGACGTCGGTCGCAATTTGGCCGCGGCACACCGGACCGCGAATAAACGTGCGCACAAAGTATTCGGCGTTATCGAGCATGAACTGGTAGCGGGCCTGAGCGGGAATGGCCTCGAAGGTCTGGAACGGATTGGCCCGACGTTCCGGGCCATAACCTGGCAACGCCGTCACCTGCCAGTTACCGCTATAGAAGAGGCTTTTGACCCGTGCCATTTTCGCCGGGCTCAATGGGTAGGTGATGTGGGTCTTGTGGACGATCACACCCTGCACCGGCCACAAACGGTAGTAAATCTGAGTACCCGGATCGTCGTTCGGACGCCGGGTGTTGATCAGGTCTATAGGTTGGCCGGTCGGCGTGCGTGAACGCACCCACTGGAAGAAATGTCCCGGCTCACCGTCGTTGAAGTAGAGGTGCGCCAGGAATAAATGCTCGAACAACCATCGCCCGACCAGGCTCTCGCGGGCACCCGGCGCATTGAGCAGGTTTTCCCATTGCAGCACTTGCAACGCTTCCTGTGTACTCGGCACCAACCCTTGCTCATCAATGGGCGCGCCGGATGCAAGCCAGCGTTGCAGTGTCTGATACTGCTGATCAGTCAGGCCGGTCACCGCCAGAGGCATACCTTCTTGAGGGTGAGCGCTGGCGTAACCCTGGAACTGCGCCGGCATCGCACACATGTTCTCGCGATTCAGGCCCAGGACGATGTCATCCGGCAACTTGGCGTTGGGCTGCAACACAGCGTTGTGGCCCAACTCCAGCATGCGCGCCATCAACGCGGCTTGACTGCCTTGAGCGTCGAGCACCGAATAAAAATCCTTGTGCTGCCAGGCTTGCTTGCCGAAAGCGTCATAAAACAGCCGGGTCGGCGCCGCGGCCTCGCGACGCTCGCCGTCATAGACCGGGATCTTTGTAGCGCCACGCGCCGCGCCTTCGCCACTGCCCAGGTTCAACTGACAGGCGGAGTCATAGCAGGCGTGGCAGGCCACACACTTTTCGGTGAAGATCGGCTGAATATCGCGGGTATAAGAAATAGCCGGTTCCTGCGCAACGGCGCATCCGCTTAAAAGCAGCAAACCAATGCAGACGACGACGCGATACGGCATGAGCAGTCCCGATAATGAAAAAACGCCGCGATTCTACCGGTCTGGCACCGCGACCAACATGAGCGATATTCATGCAAAACCCTGACATGCTCCAAAAGCGCACAGGTTTGCTATGATCCCGCCCCTTCGTCATGGTCTTTCCGAGTAGCCCCAATGTCCGATCGCAGTGTTCGCCTTCAAGCCCTCAAGCACGCCCTTAAAGAGCGAATCCTGATTCTCGATGGCGGCATGGGCACAATGATCCAGAGCTACAAGCTCGAAGAGCAGGATTACCGCGGCAAACGTTTCGCCGATTGGCCGAGCGATGTCAAAGGTAATAACGACTTGTTGGTGCTGACTCGCCCAGACGTCATTGGTGCTATTGAGAAAGCCTACCTGGATGCTGGCGCCGACATTCTGGAGACCAACACTTTTAACGCTACCCAGGTTTCACTGGCCGATTACGGCATGCAAGGGCTGGCATACGAGTTAAACGTAGAGGGCGCACGCCTGGCACGCAAGGTCGCTGATGCCAAGACCCTGGAAACCCCTGAAAAACCACGCTTTGTCGCGGGCGTGATCGGGCCGACCAGCCGCACCTGCTCGCTGTCGCCAGACGTGAACAACCCCGGCTACCGCAACGTCACGTTCGATGAATTGGTGGAAAACTACACCGAGGCCACTAAAGGCCTGATTGAAGGCGGCGCCGACCTGATCCTGATCGAGACCATCTTCGACACCCTCAATGCCAAAGCGGCGATCTTCGCCGTTCAAGGGGTTTTCGAAGAGCTGGGCATCGAGCTGCCGATCATGATCTCCGGCACCATTACCGACGCCTCCGGTCGTACTCTCTCCGGCCAGACCACCGAAGCGTTCTGGAACTCCGTCGCCCATGCCAAGCCGATCTCGGTCGGCCTGAACTGCGCCCTCGGCGCCAGCGAGTTGCGCCCCTACCTGGAGGAGCTATCGAACAAGGCCGGCACCCACGTTTCGGCGCACCCGAACGCTGGCCTGCCGAACGAATTCGGTGAGTACGACGAATTGCCAGTAGAAACCGCCAAGGTCATCGAAGAGTTCGCCCAAAGCGGTTTCCTGAACATCGTCGGCGGCTGCTGCGGCACCACCCCGGGCCACATCGAAGCGATCGCCAAGGCGGTGGCTGGTTACGCCCCGCGCCAGATCCCGGTCATTCCCAAAGCCTGCCGCCTGTCAGGCCTCGAACCGTTCACCATCGACCGCAGCTCGCTGTTCGTCAACGTCGGCGAGCGAACCAACATCACCGGCTCTGCCAAGTTTGCCCGCCTGATCCGTGAAGACAATTACACCGAAGCCCTGGAAGTCGCCCTGCAACAGGTCGAAGCCGGTGCTCAGGTGATCGACATCAACATGGATGAAGGGATGCTGGACTCGAAGAAGGCGATGGTGACCTTCCTCAATCTGATTGCCGGCGAGCCGGACATCTCCCGCGTACCGATCATGATCGACTCCTCCAAGTGGGAAGTCATCGAAGCCGGCCTCAAGTGCATCCAGGGCAAGGGCATCGTCAACTCGATCAGCATGAAGGAAGGCGTCGAGCAGTTCATTCATCACGCCAAACTGTGCAAGCGCTACGGCGCCGCCGTGGTCGTGATGGCCTTCGACGAGTCCGGCCAGGCCGACACCGAAGCGCGCAAAAAAGAAATCTGTAAACGCTCCTACGACATTCTGGTCAACGAAGTCGGCTTCCCGCCGGAAGACATCATCTTCGACCCGAACATCTTCGCCGTGGCCACCGGCATCGAAGAACACAACAACTATGCTGTGGACTTCATCAACGCCTGTGCCTACATCCGCGACGAACTGCCGTATGCGCTGACATCGGGTGGCGTGTCCAACGTGTCGTTCTCGTTCCGTGGCAACAACCCGGTGCGCGAGGCGATTCACTCGGCGTTCTTGCTCTATGCGATCCGCAATGGCCTGACCATGGGCATCGTCAACGCCGGCCAGTTGGAGATCTACGACCAGATCCCCGCCGAACTGCGCGATGCCGTAGAAGACGTGGTGCTCAATCGCACACCGGAAGGCACCGACGCCCTCCTCGCCATCGCCGACAAGTACAAGGGTGACGGCAGCGTCAAGGAAGCCGAGACCGAAGAATGGCGCGGCTGGCCTGTCAACAAGCGGCTGGAACATGCGCTGGTCAAAGGCATCACCACCCACATCGTTGAAGACACCGAAGAGTCGCGTCAGTCCTTCGCGCGTCCGATCGAGGTGATCGAAGGCCCTCTGATGTCCGGCATGAACATCGTCGGCGATCTGTTTGGCGCCGGCAAAATGTTCCTGCCGCAGGTGGTGAAGTCAGCCCGTGTGATGAAACAGGCCGTGGCGCATTTGATCCCGTTCATCGAGCTGGAAAAAGGCGACAAACCAGAAGCCAAGGGCAAGATCCTCATGGCCACGGTCAAGGGTGATGTCCACGATATTGGCAAGAATATTGTCGGTGTGGTGCTGGGCTGCAACGGCTACGACATCGTCGACCTCGGCGTGATGGTGCCGGCGGAGAAAATCCTGCAAGTGGCCAAGGAACAGAAGTGCGACATCATTGGCCTGTCCGGCCTGATCACGCCGTCGCTGGATGAGATGGTCCACGTCGCGCGCGAGATGCAGCGTCAGGATTTCCACCTGCCGCTGATGATCGGTGGTGCGACCACGTCCAAAGCGCACACCGCCGTGAAGATCGAGCCCAAGTACAGCAACGACGCCGTGATTTACGTCACCGACGCCTCACGCGCCGTGGGCGTGGCGACCCAGTTGCTGTCCAAGGAACTGAAGCCCGGCTTCGTCGAGAAAACCCGGCTGGAATATATCGAAGTCCGCGAGCGCACCGCCAACCGCAGCGCCCGTACCGAGCGCTTGAGTTACCCGGTGGCCATCGCGAAGAAGCCACAGTTCGACTGGAGCACCTACACGCCGGTCAAACCAACGTTCACAGGCGCCAAGGTGCTGGACAACATCGATTTGAACGTCTTGGCCGACTACATAGACTGGACGCCGTTTTTTATCTCCTGGGACCTGGCTGGCAAGTTCCCACGCATCCTGAATGACGAAGTGGTCGGTGAGGCCGCGACTGCGCTATACGCCGATGCCAAGGAAATGCTCGCCAAACTAATCGATGAGAAACTCATCAGCGCCCGCGCAGTGTTCGGCTTCTGGCCGGCCAACCAAGTGCGCGATGATGACATTGAAGTGTATGACGATAATGGCAAGCCATTGGCCAAGCTGCATCACCTGCGCCAGCAAATCATCAAGACCGACGGCAAGCCGAACTTCTCCCTGGCCGATTTCGTTGCGCCGAAGGACAGCGAAATCACCGACTACGTGGGGGGGTTCATCACTACCGCCGGGATCGGCGCCGAAGAAGTGGCCAAGGCCTATCAAGACGCTGGCGACGATTACAACTCGATCATGGTCAAGGCCCTGGCCGACCGCTTGGCCGAAGCTTGTGCCGAGTGGCTACACCAACAAGTGCGTAAAGACTACTGGGGTTACGCAAAGGACGAGACGCTGGACAACGAGGCTCTGATCAAAGAGCAATACACCGGCATCCGTCCTGCCCCAGGCTACCCTGCCTGCCCGGACCACACCGAAAAAAGTACGCTGTTCGCCTTGCTCGACCCGCAAGCCCGCGAGATGCAGGCTGGGCGCAGCGGTGTGTTCCTTACCGAGCACTACGCGATGTTCCCGGCAGCGGCCGTCAGCGGCTGGTATTTTGCCCACCCGCAGGCGCAATACTTCGCCGTGGGCAAAATCGACAAGGACCAGGTGCAGAGCTATACGTCACGCAAAGGGCAGGAATTGAGCGTGACCGAGCGCTGGTTGGCGCCTAACCTGGGTTACGACAACTAAAGGTCAGCCGACGATCGTCCCCATGCTCGGCGTGGGGATGTAGCCAGCAACACGCAGCGCCCAAAGAATAGACGCAGAGCGTGGCAACGGTCCGTGCAGCATTGTCTATGCTTGCCTCACACACCTACGTGACGAGGGATTTATGGACGATCCAGTCGACAACAAGCCGCCGACCCTATGGCAGATGCTGCACAGCGTCGTTGCGGCGGCATTCGGCGTGCAAAGCGGGAAGAACCGCGCCAGGGACTTTACCCACGGCAAGCCGAGTCATTTCGTCATCCTGGGGATTTTGTTCACAGCTGTATTTGCGCTGACACTGTTTGGCATCGTGAAGCTGGTGCTGCATTTGGCGGGGGTCTGAATCGACTTCAGTGGATCAACGTTTGCAGGTTGAACGGATAACGATAGGACGCCGGCCGCCCCTTGGCTGACAGTTTGCGAAAGTTCACCCCGTAATTTTGGGTGGCACTCAACGCCAGTAACTGTTTGGCCTGCGCACGATTGATCAACTGCAACACCGGAATCTGCAGATCACGTCCACCGTATTGGCTGGCATCCACCCCTTGCGCGTAATCATGCAACTGCACCAACGCCCACCCACCCAGGCTGAAGTGCCCGCCCAGCAGCACACTCAAGCGACCGTCCAAAAATGCCTGCAACGCTGGTGGCGAATTGTTTACCGCGCTGAACAAGGCACCCTTGCCGGGCTTGCCGCCAACCTCCGTGTAGGCTTGCATAGCGCCAAATGCCATCTCGTCGTTGGCCGACCAAACCAGTGACGTTTGCGGGTAGCGTCTAAACAGCAATTTGGCTTGTTCATAGGCTCGTTCACGGCTCCAGCCGCTGTAGACCAATTGCCGCAGGCGTACCTCGGGGTGTTTGGCCAACGCCCGTTTCATGCCCTTCTCGCGCAGTTGCGCCGAAGGCGTGATCTTGAGTCCCGAAAAAGCCAGCAACTCAATCACCTGTCCGGGCGCCACAGGCCCTTTGAGGCGAATCAGTTCCTTGAGCATCAAGTAACCGCCCTCCTCGTCATTAGGCACCAGGCTGCCTAGCAAGTCGGGGAGCTTGTCGGGTTGCGAACCGAGCAGTCTCGTTTGGTCGGCAGTAAAAGCACTATTGACCATGAACAGCTTTACGCCGCTCCCTTGGGCCAGGCGCAGGATTTGCGGGGCAACGTATTGCTCGTTGACGAACACCAGATAGTCGGGGCGATTGGGGCCTTGCAAGGCTTCGCGGGCTTGATCGATGACGACTTCAGGCTCGCGATCAGCGTAAACAATACGCAAATCCATGCCCAAGTCTTTGGCGGCGGCTTGCATGAATTGCGAGAAGCTGACCCAGAACGCTTCCTGGGTGGACCCCGGATTGAGGAACAGCACCGAAGCCGCCTGGGCACAAGGTCCCAGGACCGTGCAAAGCGTCAGCACTACACCACAAAAAAGCTTCAACATTGGTCATTCGAGCCCCGGAAATTTCGCCGCATATTATAGCCAACGAGTGCCCGGAAACGGGGCTTATTCCATCAACTGTCCGACAATCGTCGGGATTGGACTCGGACGAGGTCGTTTATTGATGGCTGACCCAAAACACTGCCGTGCCTACGACCAGAATGATCAGAAACAGAATCGCCCAAGCATCAACGGTGCTATCACTTTTTCTTGCTTTGGTTGGGTTGCTCATTGCATCGCCTCTTGTCGGTTTTATTGGTGATTGCATAAAGACTCGACCACAGTTAAGACGATGATTGCCCGCACCACAAATGTGGAATTAGTAACAACCACTCTCATTAGTCGTTTTGGTTCTTTACATATACTCAAACATCACTTTTGCGCATAACTGCAAACTGGTATCTTGCCCCGGCTCCGTAGGGAGTGCGCGGCCGTGCGCGCAGAATTGCCGAGGCAGTATCGGACGCAAGCAAGCGAAAAAAGCAGCTGGATCCGACCGGCCCAAGCCTGAGAACAGGACTTATATGTACGTATACGACGAGTACGATCAGCGGATCATCGAGGACCGCGTCAAGCAGTTCCGTGATCAGACCCGACGCTATCTGGCTGGCGAGCTGAGCGAAGAAGAATTCCGCCCCCTGCGCCTGCAAAATGGCCTTTATATCCAGCGCTTCGCTCCGATGCTGCGGGTGGCAGTCCCTTATGGCCAACTCACTTCGCGCCAGACGCGAATGATGGCCAAGATTGCCCGCGACTACGACAAGGGCTATGCCCACATCAGTACCCGGCAGAACGTGCAGTTCAACTGGCCGGCGCTGGAAGACATTCCGGACATCCTTGCCGAACTGGCTACCGTGCAAATGCACGCGATCCAAACCAGCGGCAACTGCCTGCGCAACGTCACCACCGACCAGTTCGCCGGTGTCGCCGCCGACGAGTTGATCGACCCACGCCCATGGTGCGAAATCGTTCGTCAGTGGACTACCTTCCACCCGGAATTCGCCTACCTGCCGCGCAAATTCAAGATCGCCATTAACGGTTCGACGTCAGACCGTGCGGCCATCGAAGTTCATGACATCGGTCTCGAGCCGGTGCATAACGCCGCGGGCGAACTGGGTTTCCGCGTGCTGGTAGGTGGCGGCCTGGGCCGTACACCGGTAGTCGGGGCGTTCATCAATGAGTTCCTGCCGTGGCAAGACCTGTTGAGCTACCTCGACGCCATCCTGCGGGTTTATAACCGTTACGGCCGTCGCGACAACAAGTACAAGGCGCGGATCAAAATCCTGGTCAAAGCCTTGACCCCTGAAGTCTTCGCGCAAAAAGTCGACGCGGAAATGGAACACCTTCGTGGCGGCCAGACCACGTTGACCGATGCCGAAGTGCATCGCGTCGCCAAACACTTCGTCGATCCTGACTACAAGGCCCTCGACAATCAGAGTGCAGAGTTGGCCGACCTCGACCAGCAAAATCCAGGCTTCGCACGCTGGCGCACCCGCAACACTCTCGCGCACAAGAAACCGGGTTATGTGGCCGTGACTCTGTCGCTGAAGCCGACTGGTGTTGCGCCGGGCGACATCACCGACAAACAGCTCGATGCGGTGGCTGACCTGGCCGACCGTTACAGTTTCGGTCAACTGCGCACTTCCCACGAGCAGAATATTATTCTGGCCGACGTCGAGCAGGCTCAGTTGTTCTCGCTGTGGGGCGAATTGCGCGAGCAAGGTTTCGCCACGCCGAACGTTGGGTTGCTGACCGATATCATCTGCTGCCCTGGCGGCGATTTCTGCTCCTTGGCCAACGCCAAGTCGATTCCGATTGCCGAATCGATCCAGCGCCGTTTTGACGACCTGGATTACTTGTTCGACATTGGCGAACTGGACCTGAACATCTCTGGCTGCATGAACGCCTGTGGTCACCACCACGTTGGTCACATCGGGATCCTCGGGGTGGACAAAAAAGGCGAGGAGTTCTACCAGGTATCACTGGGTGGCAGCGCCAGCCGTGACGCCAGCCTCGGTAAAATCCTCGGTCCTTCGTTCGCCCAGGACGCTATGCCGGATGTGATCGAAAAGTTGATCGACGTGTACATCGAGCAACGTACCGACGATGAACGCTTTATCGACACCTACCAACGTATCGGCATCGACCTCTTCAAGGAACGCGTCTATGCAGCGAATCATTAAAAACAACGAGGTTGTCGACGAAACCTGGCACGTGTTGCCAAAGGACGCGACGCTCGACGGTATCTCCAACTGCGACGATTTGATCGTGCCGCTGGCCCTGTGGCGCGATCATGCTCACGCCCTCAAGGCCCGCGACGGCGGCTTGGGTGTCTGGCTGGACGCCGATGAAGAAGCTGAAGAAATCGGTGAAGACATTTCACAGTTTCAGGTGATTGCCTTGAACTTCCCCGCCTTCACCGATGGCCGCAACTACTCCAACGCCCGCTTGCTGCGTGACCGTTATGGTTTCAAAGGTGAACTGCGGGCGATTGGCGACGTGCTGCGTGACCAATTGTTCTACCTGCATCGCTGCGGCTTCGACGCCTTTGCCTTGCGCGCAGACAAAGATCCTTACGAAGCCCTTGAAAGCCTCAAGGATTTTTCGGTGACCTACCAAGCCGCCACTGACGAACCGCTCCCGCTGTTCCGCCGCCGCTAATCTGCGTCACCCTGAACCTCTTTGAGGTTCAGGGTTGCACACGGTTAGCTGACGGGCCCTGGACCAATCGGAAACGGCTGCCCCATCGCCACCCAGTCTCTGTACAACCGGACACGACCTTCCAGCGAAACCAGGATCGCCATCGGATTATCAATATCGGCATCCCCGACTTCAACCTCCTGACTCAAGCGCTCCCATAGCGGCGGCGAAGCCTGCGCTTCGCTCAACAGTCGCCACACCCGTGCCTGAAGCGCCAGATAATCGACCCGGTAGTCAGCGGTCAGACTCAAAGCGTTCATAAAGCCCAAAAAGCGTATCCCTCCCCTTTTTTCCGCCACACCCTCCCAGATCGATTGCCGGGCGGCCCGTTGCGCGTCATCGCTTTCATGCAGCCAAGCACGCGAAGTGCCGTAGTCAGCGCCGGGAGTTCCTAACCATAAATTGATTCCGGTCCGCTCTCGATGACTGATCAAACGCCGCAACGTGTCCTCGTCCATCAGGGGGTTACCCCACAACTGCACGCGCCCAGGGGCGATGGATTGACTGATTACCGCAGGCGGGACCCGCGCAATCTGGTTATCGCGTAAATCAAGAGCTGTCAGGTAAGGCGGGTCCATGATGCCGATCGGGCAGGTGGTAATCCGCGTGTTTCGCAGATTCAAACGACGCAATGCGTTCATTCCCAATACAACTGGAGAAACGACTAAGGGATTGTTGCTCAGATCCAGATCTTCAAGCCTAACCAGTTCGCGTAACTGCGATGCAGTTTCCAGCTTGAATTGCAGCTGGGTTGACCCGAGGTTCAACGACGTAAGTTGAGTCATTTGAGGTATTGCAGGCGGCAAACAACCTTCGAGCACTCCGTCGATGTTGGTCTGGGTCAGATCAACGTCTTCCATGTTTAACGTCCGAAGGTTTGGAAAGCACTCGAGAAAAACATCCAGACTTTCTTGCTCCGTCACGTTCAAGGCCCGCAACGACAATTCGACAACCTCACTTAAACGCACACTCAGGGTCGGCAATCGGTGATAGCTTTCTGCATCCATATTGAGTTTGAAACCAATAAAATCTCCATTCGAATAAACACGGTTGTCGGGCCGGTTACGCTGGCTCCAGATAGAAAATAGTTCTTCAGAGAGTTCGATCCTGGTCTGTCTTTCATGGTCCACTGCCTGTTGCAGCAACTGAAGATTGTGCCCATGAATCTGCTCTGGCCCCAACCCTTGCGCGGCATCATCACCCGCCACCAAAAAATCGACATGCATGTCATGGATGTCGTCGGTAACCCTGTCGATCCAGTCTGCCAAGTCCGCGGACAACTGCAGGCATTGCCGACGTAACTCATCAATGTGCGCCTGAGCCCCGACACCTGCACGTTGCAGTAACTCATCGGCTTGTACGCTGGAGGAGTCCGGGTAGATATCCTTGACCTGCAACCTCATCATTTCATGCGTCATTGCGTCGGCCTGAGGCGTATCCGGAAAGCCGCCTCCGCGCAACCCCTGAGCCTCGAAAGGTAGCCCGCAATCCATCCTGTGCAGCCCAAGCATGAGTTGGGATCGCGTCAGGGCGTTGTCAGCAAGCAGGCCCCTCAGGGCGCGCGCCTGATTCATAGCAGGCAAACGCAGCGCCAAGCGCTCCTGCGCAGACAAGTGATCGAGCACCGCAGCAATAAAATCTTCACCGTCAACGTTCGCGCCCTGGCGTTGGTACTGATTGGCTACCTTGATCAGCGGTCGACGATCAACGCTACCCAGCGGGCCGCAATGATCCAGGATTCGCCCCTGCGACACAGCGTCCAGCACTTCAAACCTCAGGCCTTTTGGCCATCCTGGCAAGTTCTTGAGTGAGTGTAATGCCAGCGTGTCTGACTCAGGACCGGCCATTGCAGGCAAGTAAAGGCCTTCATACGCACGGTTTAGCCGAACATGTTGTTGATACTGCCTGGCCTTGTCGGCCAACCGTTGAAACACGCGCATGACGTCGACGGGATCAGCGGGCACCTGAATGTCCACGCCATATCGGTCGAGCATTTGCTCAACGGCGCTTTTGGGCAGGCCTGGGTATTCGTGCTGAAACAACCTCACCCATTCGTTCGAGGAGCTTTGGAGCGCAAGGTAGCGGTTGTTTAACAATAGCGTTCGTTGCGCCTCGGCCTGACTGGCGAGACGAACCCTCAAGCGAGCTGTCGCCGCCATCAGATCGTGTGTCAGGGGCTCGCCCAGCAGCGTTTCGGCAGTTGATTTTTCGAGCCGGCACAGCAACGCCTCTAACCAACCAGGCTCGGACAGTTTTACATAAATGACTTGGGCCGCATCTGCCGACCCGAACGCTTGCCGACTCACGCCGCCTGGAGTGTCCAGCAACCGCAATGATGTTGCCGACGGCCAGCCCGGTGACTGAACCAGCAGTTGCAACTGCAATGGCGGATCAAGGCTGTCTTGCAGCGCCCTCGTGCTGTTTCGCATGCCATCGATGAACTGTGTCATGTCCTGATCGATTCTGAAGCGGCTGATCGTGTCGGACAGCATGGGCGTCATCGGTCTCCCTGACGACATCAGGCGCAGCATGTCGTTATCGATGTCGGTGACGTGGCCAATCTGTGCCAGTACCTCATCGCTGAGGGACGATACGGGCTCTCCAATTCGTCGGATCAGCTCCGCACGGGTGGCGACGGGTTGAAGCGGCGGCGGATGCAGAATCACCTCGATATCAGCCACCGGCGTTACCTCTGACGTTCTGGACGGTCGCTGCGCCCTGTTCAGCAGAGTCGCCTCATCAGCCGCAAGCGCCCTCCCACCTCCCACCAACGGCAACGCATTGAGCAGGCCGAAAATCATGCGCGTCGCACCTTGCCGCGTTTCACCCTTGACGACCTGATCCAGCCCATAACCGGCATCAATGATCCCGGCTAACGCCAACAGTCCCTCACCTCCTGGAACGAAGAGTGCCAGCGGCCCAAATGTATTGATCCATTGCACCGCCGACTCGACAACCGCACTCAAGTTGTCACGGTTGACCTGCGCATCGTCGAAAACGCTATCAACAAGGGCAAAGGCTTCCCGCTTCATGACCAGTACGCATTGTGCAAATGGATCGGTTCCCGAAGATGCCGGGGTAAAGCCAACGTAGTCCGCAGGCTCCCAGTAGCCGTCATTGTTGAAAAAACCGGCACTTTTCGTCAGCGCGTGCCGCCGAGGATAAATCGCCATACCCTCCAACGCAGTCAGCACCCCGGCATGAAATGTACCGTCGTTACGATCATCTGGCGCAAAGTGAGACGCCAACGCCTGCCGCGTATCGGCGCTTTTGCCCTGCACCACAATCCACTCCAGCAGTTGCGGGTTATCGGCAAATTCATGCAAGGGTGAAGAGTTGCCCGGTATGTACAACAAGATTCTGGAACTGCTACGGTCCTGGTAGCTCCAGATGTCTGTGGCGGTATACCGATAGAGCTTCAGTCGACTGGCCAAGACAGAGGCGGGAAGTACCGTCGCTGCCCGTAGTTGCTCGTCCTCAAGTGTTCGCCAGAGCTGATCAGGCGGCAACCCTGCGGCGTGCAAGGCGAGCGCCAGCCCATGCGCGGTGAGCCTGTGCTCTTGATGTTCAAGCCAGGCTGCCCAGACAAACGCCGCCTTGACCGACGTCCTCAGCGGATAAGGAGCACTCGCGACAAGCACATCGTCTGCCGCCCACGTTCGATCAAGATAGGCGCGGTACAAGTCCTTGACGTTCAGTTGCCAGACCCAGGCCTTGAAGTCGGCCGGCTTCAGGTTGATTTGCGTGTGTGGACCGTAAATTTGCGGAACGGTATGGCGATAGATACCTTCATACGTTTGATGAATAAACCCGAGGCGGTTAGTAAGCTCATCGGTTTTCTCGACGATGCGCACGAACGGCCCGACATCTGGTGGCGTGTACAGGCCAAACGCGGTTTCACCAAAACTGCCATCACCCACCGCCTGATAGTTGGAAAGCAAAGCTTGGGTCAACGTGCGGGAGGTCACCACCTTTCCCGCAAGCACCTCGCTCTGAGCAGGACGTCCGGTATAGCGGTAGTCGAGGGTGACCAATATCGCCGTTTGCGGGTCGATGTCGCGCCCCCATTTGTCATTGATCAGTTGCGCGCAAAACTGACTGGGCGACAGGGGCAGCGCGTTATTGACGCTTGCGCCCAGCGCGTTACGCATCAGAGGGGCCGGCAGCGTACTCGGGGCAATCGGGGCATCAGTAGGGAGATCAGGCATACGCAATCCATTGCGAGCAGTAGAGGCTTACAACATACCGAAGCGCAAGGCACTTCAAAGCAGGAAAGAATCACCAGCGGGCTTAGGACAATTCCCAGCGTTGATGAGGAAAACAGAAAACCCACAGCAAAAAAAAGGAACCGTGACAAGTTCACGGTTCCTTTTTCAATTGTGACGTGCGGGTTTTACCAGAAACGTTGCTGGGTCAAACGGCTCCACCATGTCAACAAAACGCGGTCCACAGAACCACTCGCGGCCATACCAATGCGCTCTTGAAGGCTTTTGCGCTCTGAGTAGTGCAGGTGGTAAAGCTCGGATTTTCTGGCCCGCTCGGCCAGGTACTCGTCACTGGTTTTCAGCTCATCGACCAGCTGTTTTTCCAGTGCCGCGACACCCAGCCAGACTTCTCCGGTAGCCACTTCATCGATTGCCAATTGCGGGCGATAGCGAGAAACGAAGTTCTTGAACAACTGGTGCGTGATGTCCAGATCTTCCTGGAATTTCTCGCGTCCCTTATCAGTGTTTTCGCCAAAAACGGTCAGGGTGCGTTTGTATTCACCGGCGGTGAGAACTTCAAAATCGATGTCGTGCTTCTTGAGCAAACGATTAACGTTGGGTAACTGCGCCACCACGCCAATCGAGCCGAGGATGGCGAACGGCGCGCTGATAATTTTCTCGCCGATGCAGGCCATCATGTAGCCACCGCTGGCGGCCACCTTGTCAATGCACACGGTCAACGGTACGCCAGCCTCGCGGATACGCGCCAGTTGCGACGACGCCAGACCATAGCTGTGAACCATGCCGCCACCGCTTTCCAGGCGCAGCACCACTTCGTCTTTCGGGGTCGCCAATGTCAGCAGCGCGGTGATTTCGTGGCGTAGGCTTTCGGTGGCGGACGCTTTGATGTCGCCGTCGAAATCCAGCACAAACACCCGAGATTTGACCTCAGGCGCCTTCTTCTGTTTTTTCTCGGACTTAGCCTGGGACTTGCGCAGCGCCTTGAGTTGCTCCTTGTCGAGCAAGGTCTGCTCCAAACGTTCACGCAAGCCTTTGTAGAAATCATTGAGCTTGCTGACCTGCAACTGGCCCGACGACTTTCGCCGTCCTTTGCTGCGCAATGCCGCAAAACTGGCCAAAACCACCAGAATGGCGACGACCAGGGTCACGGTTTTAGCCAGAAAACTGGCATATTCAGCTAGAAACTCCACAGGGACTCCTTCAAACGATGCGCAGCAGAGGCGCGCGCGCGATGGCGCCAGCATACCCATGCGCTGCGCTTGGGGCCAGTCGTGAAACCTCTGGCGACAAGCCGGCAAGCGGCCTTTCAAACAAGCGTATGTTTTTTCATTGACAGCTCAGCGCCATCCTCATAACCTCGCCGAACCTTCAACGTACCGGGACGACGCGGACGTGGGCAGTATCTACTTGATTCGACATGGCCAGGCCTCCTTTGGTGCAGACGACTACGACGTCTTGTCGCCGACCGGTATCCGCCAGGCAGAAATCCTCGGCCAGCACCTGGCTGAACTCGGTGTCAGCTTTGATCGCTGCCTTTCGGGCGACCTGCGTCGGCAACAGCACACGGCCAACAGCGCACGGCAACAGTTCGTCGACGCAGGCCTCGCCGTCCCACCGCTGGAAATCGATCCAGCCTTCAACGAATTCGATGCCGAAGCGGTCATCCGCGCCCTGCTGCCGGCGCTGCTGCCGGACGAACCCGAAGCATTGAATTTCATGCGCAATGCCGCGCAGAACCGGGGTGAATTTCAACGTATTTTTTCGCTCATCATCGAGCGCTGGCTGGCGGGCACCTACGACACCGAGGGCCTGGAAAGCTGGTTGGGGTTTGTCGAACGCGTGCAAGGCGGATTGAACCGTATCCTCGAGCAAGCAGAAGAGGCCCAGAAAATTGCCGTATTCACCTCCGGCGGCACCATCACTGCTTTGCTCCACCTCATTACACAGATGCCGGCAAAGCAGGCATTTGAATTGAACTGGCAAATCGTCAACACCTCGCTCAACCAACTGAAGTTTCGTGGTCGCGAGGTGGCTCTGGCTTCCTTCAACAGTCATGCACACCTGCAACTGCTGAAGGCCCCGGAACTCATCACGTTTCGCTGAGTCCGGAATAGTGTGACCCCGGCTGTAACCACCCAATAAAGGATCGAACCATGACCTCCGTAGCTGATGCCGTACAAGCAATGAAAGCCAAGTTCAACCCAGCCGCTGCTGCCGGTCTGGACCTCGTATTCGGTTTCCGTATCGATGACACCCAAAACTTCTCGTTGATCGTAAAAGACAGCACTTGCGAGCTCAAAGAAGGCGAAAACCCAGACGCCCAGGTGACCTTGGTGATGGACGGCGAAACCCTGCAAGGCATCGTCGACGGTTCGACTGACGGTATGCAAGCGTTCATGGGCGGCAAACTGCGCGCTGAAGGCGACATGATGTTGGCGATGAAACTGTCCGAGCTGTTCCCGTCTTGAGATGACGGCTCCTCCCTATGGCGGGGAGCCTCTCTGTCGGCCTATGAATCCCGTCTAGATGACGGGATTTGTTGTTTCAGGGCCTAGCGCGTACCCGCGTCATCCATCTCTTCGAAAACTTTGACGTAAGCTTCGTGTTCTTCGTTTGCGCTATCAACTTCTAACACTTCACCATCAAAACCGAGGTTACCCTCGTCGCCGTCGAGCTGCAGACCGATGACAAACCTGCGATAGCTCACCTGTAGATAAAGATTGTAAAGATCCGCCGGCTTATCCGGCGCAGTGAACACGCTGTAGGTGTAGCGCACACGCTGGGTCAGCACCGGCCATCTGTCCCAGATAGGCTGCGTATCCACTCGAGGCTGAACATCCTCCAGCGCCTCTATGGCCGCCTGAATCAGGAACTCGTTGTCCTTGGCCTTGAAAACGAATGGCTTGCTGCGCGTCATGATGTACGGATTCAACTTGCCGTCGAGTTCCTGAGGGACATACGTACCATTACGAAACCATTTCGTGGCATCGAACGTTGGCCCATCAGTGCCGGTGGCGCGAGACGTCATCATCACCGTGCCGGGAAGACCTGGCCCCTGACTGGCATACAGATAAGTGCCGGCCAGACCGACAGCGATGAGCGCTGCCATCAAGATGCCTTTCGGGTTACTGACGTTGATCATCGTCTACTTCCTTGTGGGAGCGGGGCGAGGAATCTACCCGATCTATCGGGCGGTTAAAACAGGCCGTTCCCACATTTGCGGTCTATATTCCTTCTGGCTGCCTGCGTCAGACATCGGCTGTTCAGTCCGATTGTTTTACGCAGAACACCGCCATGAACCTACCTGACGAACACCACGGATTTAATCGTTACCGTCTCATGCAAAGCGTTTCGGCAGGTGCCACAGGTGCCTGGATCAACCCGCTATCCTCAGGGAGTCACACCATGCCCGACGCACCGGCCGACCTCATTTTGTACAACGGATGCCTGCACACCGTTGACCGCAAGAAACCCCAAGCCAGCGCGGTGGCGATCAAAAACGGGCGCTTCGTGGTGGTTGGCAGCGACGCCCAGGCGATGGCTTTGCACGGCCCGGGCACGCAAATCATCGACTTACACGGCCGCACGGTAATCCCTGGCCTCAATGACTCGCACCTTCATCTGATTCGCGGCGGCCTCAACTACAACCTTGAACTGCGCTGGGAAGGCGTGCCATCGCTGGTCGATGCTCTGCGCCTGCTCAAGGAACAGGCTGATCGCACCCCCACGCCACAATGGGTGCGCGTGGTCGGGGGCTGGAACGAATTTCAGTTCGCCGAAAAACGCTTGCCGACAATTGAGGAACTCAACAAAGCCGCACCGGATACCCCGGTGTTCGTCCTGCACCTCTATGACCGCGCCCTGCTCAACCGCGCCGCGCTTAAAGTGGTCGGCTACACCCGCGACACCCCGAACCCGCCAGGCGGCGAGATCCAACGCGATGCCAATGGCAACCCGACGGGGATGCTGATCGCCCGTCCCAACGCGATGATTCTCTACTCAACCCTGGCCAAAGGGCCAAAACTGCCGCTGGACTATCAGATCAACTCGACCCGCCAGTTCATGCGCGAACTCAACCGCTTGGGCGTCACCAGCGCTATCGATGCCGGCGGCGGTTACCAGAGTTATCCGGACGACTATCAGGTCATCCAGCAATTGGCCAACGACCAACAACTTACGGTGCGCATTGCCTATAACCTGTTCACTCAGAAACCCAAGGAAGAACTGAGCGATTTCAAAAACTGGACCCACACTTCGCACTTCGGCCAGGGCAACGATTTCCTGCGCCACAACGGCGCCGGGGAAATGCTGGTGTTCTCGGCGGCGGACTTCGAAGACTTCCTTGAGCCGCGCCCGGACCTTGCGCAATCCATGGAAGACGATCTGGAGCCGGTGGTGCGACACCTGGTGGAGCAGCGCTGGCCGTTCCGCCTGCACGCCACTTACAACGAATCCATCAGCCGCATGCTCGACGTGTTCGAGAAGGTCAATCGCGACATTCCGTTCGACGGTTTGCCGTGGTTTTTCGACCATGCTGAAACCATCACCCCGCAGAACATCGAGCGGGTCAAAGCCCTGGGCGGCGGCATTGCGATTCAGGACCGCATGGCGTTTCAAGGCGAATACTTCGTTGACCGTTACGGGGCCAATGCCGCGGAACAGACCCCGCCCATTGCGCGCATGCTCGCAGAGGGCATTGCGGTCGGCGCGGGCACCGATGCCACGCGGGTTTCCAGCTACAACCCATGGACTTCACTGTATTGGCTGGTGAGCGGTCGCACGGTCGGCGGCCTGGCGCTGTACCCGCAAGGCTTGAGCCGGGACACTGCGCTGGAACTCTTCACCCACGGCAGCGCCTGGTTTTCTTCCGAACAAGGCAAAAAAGGCCAGATCAAGGTCGGGCAACTGGCGGACTTGATTGCACTGTCGGCGGACTATTTCCACATTGATGACGAAGCCATCAAATGGATCGAGTCAGTGCTGACGGTGGTGGACGGCAAGATCGTCTACGGCAGCAGCGAGTTTGAAAAGCTCTCCCCTGCGCCCATACCGGTTATTCCCGAGTGGTCACCTGTGACCAAAGTGCCCGGACACTGGAAACCTCAGGCGCCGCTGACGGCACAGGTCCATCACTGCGTGGGCGCTTGCGCGGTGCATGCCCATCGTCATGAGCAGGCGCGACTGTCCTCGGCGCCGGTCAGCGATTTTCAGGGCTTTTGGGGCGCGTTCGGCTGTTCCTGCTTTGCGTTTTGACCCGCCCCTGTTGGACGGGGCTTTACGACCGTCCTCTCTTACAGTTGAAGCGATACACAGAAGCGTCTGCCGGCCCTGGACCTACACCCACGCCCTGGGGACGACATACTTGCTGACACATGCTTGATCTCGATCAGTTGTCCGGCGCTGCGTAATCACTACTATCGCGCTTCCATCGAACGCCACGGACGGCTCATTGCCGGGTATGGCGGGACATTCTCAAGGAAGAGGCACGCATGCGTTCACTGAAGATCATTCTATTGTCCTCCGCATTTAATGGCCTGACCCAACGGGCCTGGCTGGCGTTGCGCGAAGCCGGTCATCGCCCCAGCGTGGTGCTGTTCACCAACGAGGCGGCTGTCTGCGAGCAGATCGAACACACCGGCGCTGACTTGGTGATCTGCCCGTTCCTCAAGGACCGCGTACCGCAACAACTGTGGCGCAATCGCCAACGCCCGGTGGTGATCATCCACCCAGGGATCGTCGGTGACCGCGGTGCCAGTGCGCTGGACTGGGCGATCACCCGTGAACTGGACCGTTGGGGCGTGACTGCGCTGCAAGCAGTCGAAGAAATGGACGCCGGGCCGGTCTGGGCCACGTGTGAGTTCAACCTGCCTCAAGGTCTGCGAAAGTCCGAGTTGTACAACGGACGAGTCAGCGACGCGGCGATGCTGTGCATCCATGAAGTGCTGGAAAAATTCACCACCGGTTTTGTTCCGGTGCCACTCGATTACAGCCAGCGTCATGTGCTCGGCCGTTTGCAGCCGAACATGACACAGGCCGACAGAACGTTCAGCTGGCACGACTGCTCGCGTTTCATCAAGCGCAGCATCGACGCCGCCGATGGTCAGCCGGGGGTGCTGGCGAGCCTGGCGGGCGGACAATATTACGTGTTCGACGCGCACCTGGACTCACGCAGCGGTACGCCGGGGGAGATTCTGGCCGTCCACGATGATGCTGTGCTGGTAGCGGCCGGTGACCGGAGTGTGTGGATCGGTGCATTGCGGCGCAAACCGCTTCCCGGTGAAGAAACGTTCAAGCGCCCCGCTCGTCATGTGCTCGCCGAACACCTGCACCCAGTACCGACGCTGGACTGGTCGATTTCGACGCAGCCGTTCAACAACGAAGCCTATCAACCGATCCGCTATCGCGAGTCCGGTCACGTTGGCGAGCTGACCTTCGAGTTCTACAACGGCGCCATGAGCACTGAACAGTGCCAACGACTGGTCACGGCGCTGCGTTGGGCCAAGGCGCGTGACACTCAGGTATTGCTGATCAAGGGCGAACGCGGCAGTTTTTCCAATGGCGTGCATTTGAACGTGATCCAGGCAGCGGAGGTGCCGGGGCTGGAAGCCTGGGCCAACATTCAGGCCATCGACGATGTCTGCCAGCAATTGCTCAGCGCTCGGCAACTGGTGGTCAGTGGCTTGACCGGCAGCGCCGGGGCCGGCGGTGTGATGCTGGGGCTGGCCGCCGACATCGTGTTTGCCCGTGAAGGCATCGTGCTCAACCCCCATTACAAAACCATGGGGCTGTACGGTTCCGAATACTGGACCTACAGCTTGCCCCGCGCCGTGGGCCCGGCCATGGCGCAAAAGCTCATCGAAGAGTGCTTGCCGATCAGCGCCGTCCAGGCATTGCAGCTGGGCATGGTCCAGGAAATAGGTCCGCGCTGCCCGCAAGAGTTCGGGTTGTGGTTGCTGCAACGGGCCAACGGCGCGTTGAGCGATCCGGTGTATGACGCTGTGCGCAAGCGCAAGACTCAGCCCGACAAGCAACTCATGCAGCACTGCCGCAACGCGGAGTTGGAAGACATGGAATTGGACATGGTCCACAACCGCCAACAGTTCGCCGAAAAGTGCCGCAACTTTGTCTTCAAGCGCAAGGTGTGTGGCACGCCACGGCGGTTGATCGCTGAGTGGACCATGGCGCAGCAGGCGGCGCTGGCAGGCTGATGTGGCCACGCCTGTAATAGTCTCAGCGCGGGTAAGCTCAGCGGTTCGGCGTCAAGGTTGCAAGAGCAGCACCACCAAGGCACTCCACCCAGTCTGATGGCTGGCCCCCAACCCGCGTCCAGTTTCGCCATGAAAATACTCATGGAATAACACCAGATCGCGACTGGCCGGGTCGGCCTGCAAGTGTGGATACGCCGCCATCGACGGCCGATTACCCTCTTCGTCACGCAAAAACAGCCGGGTCAGTCGCTGGCTCAGGCTGTCTGCGACCTCCTCCAGCGACGCCAGAAACCCCGAACCCGTGGGGTACTCCACCGAGAAATCCTGGTCGTAGTAACGATGAAATTCACGCAAGGCTTCAATCAGCATGTAGTTGATCGGCATCCACACCGGCCCCCTCCAGTTGGAGTTGCCGCCGTACAGCCGTGACGCCGACTCACCCGGCTCGTACTGGGCGCAGAGCCGGTGGCCGTTAATCTGCAAACCGAAGGGTTGTTCGGCAAACGCCTTGGACAGCGAACGGATGCCGAATGCGGACAAAAACTCGCCCTCATCGAGCATCCGCTTGAGCAGATCCTTGGTGCGCTCCCCCCGCAACAGCGCCAGCAGCATGCGGTTGCCTTCACCGGGTTCGGTCCAGCGTGAGACCAGGCTGGCCAGGTCCGGCCGATGACGCATAAAACCCAACAATCGCTCACGCAGTCCCGGCAAGCCCTCATGCTCGTGTTGTTCCAGCACCTGCACGGCAAACAGCGGCATCAGGCCGACAATTGAGCGCAACCGCAGCGGCTCGCTCACCCCGTCTGGGCGGTGCAGCACATCGTAGAAAAACTGATCCTGTTCGTCCCACAGCCCTTCGGCGTCAGAATCGACTTTGTTGATTGCCCCGGCGATGTACAGAAAGTGCTCGAAAAATTTCACCGCGATGTCGACGTACACACTGTTGCGTTTGGCCAGCTCCAGGGCGATGCGCATCAGGTCCAGTGCGTAGGCCGCGACCCAGGCGGTGCCGTCTGCCTGATCGAGTTGATAACCCGGCGGCAAAGACGCCGAGCGGTCAAACAGCGCAATGTTATCCAGCCCCAGAAAGCCGCCTTGAAACAGGTTGCGTCCCTCGGCGTCCTTGCGGTTGACCCACCAGGAGAAATTCAGCAGCAGTTTGTGGAAGATACGTTCGAGAAAATCCAGGTCTGCCACCCCTGTCAGCGCTTTATCCTGCTGATACACCCGCCAGCAGGCCCAGGCGTGTACCGGTGGGTTGGCGTCGTCAAAACGCCATTCATACGCTGGCAATTGGCCGTTGGGGTGCATAAAGCGGTCTTTGACCAGCAGCAATAGTTGGTGCTTGGCAAAGCCCGGATCGATCAACGCAAAGGCCACAGCCTGAAAGCCCAAGTCCCAGGAGGCGTACCACGGATACTCCCAGGTGTCGGGCATGGACACGATGTCGATGTTCGACAGGTGCCGCCAATGAGTGTTACGAATGTGCGCGCGCTCGGGCGCAGGCGGCGGTTGCGCCGGGTCGCCGTCCAGCCACTGATTGACGTCAAAGTAGTACAGCTGTTTTGACCAGAGCAACCCGGCCAATGCCTGGCGCTGCACATTGCGCGCATCGGCGTCGGGGATTGCGGCTTGCAACACCGCGTAAAATTCATCGGCGTCGGCGCGGCAACGTTCAAAGACTTCCCTGGCATTGACCTGTGCGGCGCCGGCGGGCGCAAACCGCAGGAAAACACTGCGACGCTGCCCCGCGTCGAACTCCAGCAAAAAGTGCGCAGCGGCACGGGTTCCGCCTGTGCGACTGACCGCTTGGGCCACGCCATCGACCACGCAATCATTGATCCCGTCCTTGAACGGACCGGTGGCTGGCCCTCCATCAAGTTTGGGAAAGTTGCTCTGGTTTTCACAGAACAACCACTGGCAATCTGCTTCGCCCCAGGCAGTGGCCTGTCGTTCGGCCTGTTGCGGATGCAAGGCCAGCACGTGCTCGCCATCGAGGGCCAGGCTCGGCTTCGGTGTGTCGCCCTCCCAGCTCCAAGTATTGCGCGCCCACACCTGCGGCAACACATGCAAACGTGCTGGCTGCTCGGAACGGTTATGGACGGTCACACGCATAAAAATATCGTCGACTGCGTGCTTGGCGTATTCGACTGTCACATCGAAATAACGATTGTCGTCGAACACCCCGGTGTCGAGGATTTCATATTCAGCGTCGGCCAAGCCCCGACGAGCGTTCTCAGCGACCAGGTCAGCGTAGGGGAATTCGGACTGCGGGTATTTGTAGAGCATGCGCATGTAGGCGTGGCTCGGTACACCATCGACGTAAAAATACAGCTCCTTGACGTCTTCGCCGTGATTGCCCTCGCTGTTGTTAAGGCCAAACAGGCGCTCCTTGAGAATCGGGTCGTGCTCGTTCCACAGGCCTAACCCAAGGCACCAGTGCTGGGCTTTATCGGAAAACCCTGCGAGTCCGTCCTCACCCCAGCGATAGGCGCGACTACGAGCATGGTCGTGGGGAAAATATCGCCAGGCATCGCCGTCGCTGCTGTAGTCCTCGCGTACCGTGCCCCACTGGCGTTCGCTCAGATAAGGCCCCCACTCGCGCCAGTCCTGAGCCTCGCTGCCAGCCAAGCGTTGGCCTTCACGGGTATCGAGAATGTTCGCTGCGGGTTTTGCCGTCATAGGTCGGTCCGTTGATTCAGAAGACGGGTTGCAGTGTAGTGCGCACACCCCGGCAGGAAAGTGAAAACTGTGACATCCAATGAATAGCAACGCTTGTGGGCGCGCTAATCGCCCATGAAACCGCTAAGAAGAGAGCCTGGATGGCGGCAATCAAGGTTGCTCCGACCTCTCTGGCAGGATCGACTAATCTGCAGTGATAACAACTACCCCAGGTGATTGCATTGAGGCAGACCACCGAAGCATTTCGCAGCCGCTACCGCGCCGATATACACCGATGCTACAACCCCTGGCTGCACGGAGCGTTTGTACTGCTGTTTGGCCTGCTGGCCATTGGCGGTTTCTGGCGCACCGTGCAGCAGATTCGGCCCTTGGAATGGCTGGCGGTGCCGCTGACATTGTTGTTTTTCAACGCCGGCGTCTACGCCGTCCATCGCCATCTGGGGCATCACAAAAAAAGCTGGGCGCGGTTGTTCTATATGAGGCATGCCGGCGACCATCACAGTTTTTTCGCCCCCGGACACATGACCTACGACAGCGCCTTGGACTGGCGAGTGATCCTGTTTCCAGCGTGGCTGATCGTGCTGTATACGGGCGTCATCACCCTGCCCGTCTGGTGGCTGCTGTCGCAGGCCAATACCAACGTTGCTGGACTAGTTGGTGGCTGCCTGGTTTCAGGTTACCTGGCCTATGAAGTATTCCATGCCTGTGAGCACCTTCCCCCCGGCAACCCGGTCACCCGAATGCCGTGGGTCCGTCAGATGCGCCGCCTGCATGAACTGCATCACCGTCGAGAGCTGATGCAGACGCGTAATTTCAATATCGTATTGCCATTAATGGACTACCTGTTCGGCACGCTGTACTGGGAGCCGGAGCAGGCGCCACTCAACCTGACGAGCCCTCTTATGACACGCATGCGGCATCAGATCGACATTGCTGGAAACCCGATTTCGGTGCTCGCTTATGCCTGCACCGTGACCCGTTGGCCAGAGTGGCATCCGTCCTCGTTGAGGGTCGAAGGCCAGAGCGGCGCGCTGCACGCCGGGGCCCGGTTTGAGGAGGATATTCGGGCCGGAGGCCGTGACGGGCACCTGAGCTGGGAGGTCGAGGAATACCTGCCGGGGCGCCGTTGGAGTGCTCAGGCACAAGGCGATCATGGTCTGTCGCTGATGGTGACCTACGAGTGCGAAACCTTCGGTGACGGCACTCGGTTTGTCCGAACCCTGAACTATCGCTTCAGCGGCCTGGCAATGCGCATTGCCAACCGCTTGCTACTCAAGCGGCGCATCGAGCATGAATCAGCCGCCTCACTGCGGGCCTTGCGCGACAGCGTGCAGCAGCACTTGGCGCGGCACCCGTCGAACAAGGCGTTACCGTAAACCTGGACGACTACGCGAGTGTCAGGAGCGGGCGCCCAACTGCTGGACGATCTTGTCCTTGACCAGCAAGCGCTTCTCCTTGAGTTTTTTCAGCGCGTCATCACTGGGGGCATTCGAGGTCGCCGTTTCGGCTTTCACCACCTCGGCGTCCGCTTGCGAATACTTGTTTAGCAGTGAATCCAGTAATGGATCCTTGGTGCGTTTTTGCTGGATCTCTTCCTTCGTGCAGCTCAAATCCTGAAAAAGGTCGTGGGTCACCGGCATGGAACACCTCCGTTGGTTGATCGGTAGCAAACGCGATCAATTGCGCTCACCAACTATCAGAATGGCCTCGGTTACCGGGTTCTGTCGACCGCCTATCAGACCAGCGGTGCCCGTTGGTCGTCCTGTCGTATTCGCGATAAATGCGTTTTGCTTGCGTAAGCCGCCACCCAATCACGTTCATTTTCAGCGACTACCCGGCGCGGCCCAGCACCTTGGCCAAAAACGCGGCTGTGCGGCTTTTTTTGCTGCTGGCCACCGTCTGCGGCGTCCCCGCCACGACAATTTTGCCTCCCTGATCCCCTGCGCCAGGCCCGATGTCGATCACCCAATCGCTCTGGGCGACCACCCGCATTTCATGCTCGACCACGATCACCGTGTGACCCGCCGCCACCAGGGTGTTCAACTGTTCGAGCAAGCGATCAACGTCCCGCGGGTGCAGCCCCGTGGTGGGCTCATCCAGTACATACAACGTAGCCCCTCGCTGACTGCGTTGCAGCTCGGTGGCCAGTTTGATCCGCTGGGCTTCACCGCCAGACAGCTCCGTGGCCGGCTGACCCAGGCGCAGATAACCCAGGCCAATGTCGCGCAGCACCTCTAACGAGCGGTGAATGCCGGGCTGTTCGGCAAACACCGAGACGGCTTCGTCCACCGTCAGTTGCAACACCTGGGCGATGTTGAGGCCCTGCCAGGTGATCTCAAGCGTTTCAAGGTGATAGCGAGCGCCGTGGCAGGTTGGGCATGGCGCATACACGCTGGGCATAAACAGCAACTCGACGCTGACAAACCCCTCGCCCTCGCACGTCGGGCAACGCCCCTTGGCGACGTTGAAGGAAAACTGCCCGGCGTCGTAACCCTTGGCTTGGGCTTGGGGCGTGGCGGCGTAGAGTTTGCGCACGCTGTCGAACAGGCCGGTGTAGGTCGCCAGGTTCGAGCGCGGGGTGCGGCCAATGGGTTTTTGATCGACCTGCACCAAGCGTTTGATGGACTCCAGCCCTGCGCTGACCTGACCGCCACTGGCGTAGGGCACGTCATCTTCAAGGCTAAGCGTCTGCGGCTCGCGTTCGCTGACGCCGCGCCCCAAATGAGCCCCGACCAACTCCAGCAGTGCCTGGCTGACCAAACTGGATTTTCCGGAGCCCGAAACACCGGTCACCGCCGTAAAACAGCCCAACGGAAATTCGGCACTCAGGTGATTCAGGTTATTGCGGGTGATGCCGTCCAGGCGCAGCCAGGCCGACGGCGTGCGGCAGATTCGCGGTGCAGTGACCTGCTCGGCAAACAGGTAGGCGCGGGTCTGCGATTCGGTGATCTGCGCCAGACCTGCCGGTGGCCCGCTGTACAGCACCCGTCCGCCCTGCTCGCCCGCCGCCGGCCCCACATCAATCAGCCAATCGGCGCGGCGCATGGTTTCAAGGTCATGCTCGACCACAAACACGCTGTTGCCCTCGGCCTTCAAGCGCTGCAAGGCGTCGAACAGCGCTTCGCCATCGGCGGGATGAAGACCTGCGGAAGGCTCATCCAGCACGTAAATCACGCCGAACAGTTGCGAGCCTAATTGCGTCGCCAGGCGCAAGCGCTGTAACTCGCCAGACGACAAGGTCGGGGTGCTGCGCTCGAGCGCTAAGTAGCCGAGGCCCAAATCGGTCAGGGTGCTGACGCGTTCCAGCAAGTCCTGCGCAATACGCTGCGCAGCCAAGCGTTTTTCCACTGACAAGTTCGGCGTGTGGCGCACGTCTGGCGCCTGCGCGTGGCCACTGCCGCCGTGGGCGACGCGGTGTTCGCGTACCGCGCGAGTCTGACGGTGTGTCAGCACTTCGCTCGCCGCATCAGGTTGTTCGAGGTAACGCTGAGCCGCCACCGGTTTCAAAACCTCGGCCACTTGCAGCAACGGCATCTGCGACAGTTGGCCAATGTCGTAACCGGCAAACGTCACCGACAGGGCCTCACGTTTGAGCCGCTTGCCGTCACACAACGGGCACGGGCTGCCGAGCATGAATTGTGAGACACGCTTTTTCATCAGCGCGCTTTGTGAATGACTGAAGGTGTGCAGGATGTAGCGTCGGGCGCCAGTAAAAGTACCTTGGTAACTCGGTTGCAGGTTGCGCTTGAGGGCAACGCTGGTTTCTTCGGGCGTGAGTCCCGCATACACCGGCACCGTCGGCGTTTCATCAGTGAAGAGAATCCAGTCGCGCTGCTGCTTTGGCAGCTCGCGCCAAGGCTTATCGACGTCGTAGCCCAGCGTCACCAGAATGTCGCGCAGGTTCTGCCCCTGCCAAGCCACGGGCCAGGAGGCTACCGCTCGCTGGCGGATAGTCAGGCTGGGGTCCGGGACCATCAAGGCTTCGGTGACTTCATAGACCCGTCCCAAACCATGACACTCAGGGCACGCCCCCTGAGGCGTGTTGGGCGAAAAATCTTCGGCATAGAGCATCGACTGCCCCGGCGGGTAGCTACCGGCCCGGGAGTAGAGCATGCGGATCAGGCTCGACAACGTCGTTACGCTGCCCACCGAAGAGCGCGTACTCGGCGTGCCACGTTGTTGTTGCAGCGCAACTGCCGGTGGCAGGCCCTCGATGGAGTCGACGTCCGGCACGCCGACCTGATCGATCAGGCGCCGGGCATACGGGGCCACGGATTCAAAATAGCGTCGTTGCGCTTCAGCGTAGAGGGTCGAGAACGCCAGCGAGGATTTACCCGAACCCGAGACACCGGTAAACACCACCAACGCATCCCTGGGAATGTCGAGATCAACGTTCTTCAGGTTGTGTTCCCTTGCGCCACGCACCCGAACCATGCCGGCGGGTGGATTGGCGGTGCGTTTTGAAGTCATGAACCTGCCTTGATTGGCGAATGGATAGAAGCGAGTCCCTGCCTAAGCGCTAGGCGTAGCAAGGCGACTTGTCACCTCGCCGCCCGGAATCGATGGTTTAGCCGTTGAGCACCGTGCGCACCATCCGGGTCAGTGCGTCCGGGCCATAGGGCTTGCTTAGCAGATATGTTTCGGGGCTCAACTGATGATTACGCGAAATGATGTCCCGGGTGTGACCGGAAGTGAACAACACCGGTATGGGCGGGTTCTGCACCTTGGCCCAGGCGGCCAAATCTGAACTTTTGATCAGACCGGGCATGACCACGTCGGTGAAAATCAGATTCACCGCCACGCCGTCCAGCAACATTTGCATGGCGGCGTCACCGTTGATTGCGGTCAGCACCTGATAGCCCTCTTCTCGCAGCAATTCCACGGCTGAAGCCCGCACTGCTTCATTGTCCTCGACCACCAGAATGCATTCGTGACCGCCCCGGTGCGGCACATCATAGAGCGTTGTTTCGCGCAGCAACGGACGCAGGCTACGGGGAAAATACAATTGCACCCGTGTGCCCTCTCCGACCACGCTGGACATCTCGATGTGCCCACCGCTCTGCTTGACGAAACCGAACACCATGCTCAAGCCGAGGCCGGTACCCTGGCCGTCGGCCTTGGTCGTAAAAAACGGCTCGAACGCCTGGGCCAGCGTCTGCGGCGGCATGCCAATGCCGCTGTCAGAGACCGTCACACGCAGATAATCTCCGGCAACGATTCCTTTGCCCTGACAAAACCGTCGATCCAGCGCAACGTTTTCAGCGTTCAAACCGATGACTCCATCGCCTTGCAGGGCGTCCCTGGCGTTGATCGCCAGATTGAGAATGGCGTTTTCCAGTTGGTTGCGATCTACATTGATCCGCCAAGGTTCTTCAGGCAGTTGCACATCGATGTGAATGGTTTCACCCAGCGCACGGTGCAACAACTCCCCCATCCCTTCGAAAATCTGTCGCGGGTCGCAGATGGCCGGTGACAGTGGCTGACGCCGGGCGAACGCGAGTAATTGCGAGGACAACTTGGCCCCCCGTTCGACCGCTGCGATGGAGGCATTGACCCGGCGCTGCACGTTGGCATTATCGGGCTCATTGCGCGCGAGTAAATGCAGGTTGCCGGCGATAACCTGCAACAAGTTGTTGAAGTCATGGGCCACGCCACCGGTAAGGCCACCGATGGCTTCAAGCTTCTGCGATTGACGCAGTTGCTCTTCAGCCATCAACCGCGCCTCGACTTCATTGGCGACCCGTTGCTCCAGGTTGCGGGTGAACTTGAGCAGCGACTCCTCGGCGATTTTGCGTTCGTTAATGTCAATCAGCACACCCGGAAAACGAAACGGCTCGCCCTGTTCATTGAATTCGCAACAACCGCTGGCCAACACCCACAAATACGTGCTGTCGGGACGAAGGACGCGGTATTCGGCGTTATAAGGGACGCCCTTGGCGACCGATTGATCGATCCGGTTCCTGACCCAGGCCAGGTCGTCCGGGTGAATCCGCGCTTCGGCGATGTCAGGTGCCAGGTTGAGCAGGTTTCGCTCAGGAGGGTAAGAAAAAGTGCGAGCGAAACGCTCGTCGCCAGACAGCGTATCGGCCTTGATGTCCCAGACGAATGAACCGAGCAAAGCCCCGGCGTTGAGCGCCAGGCGCACACGCTCGTTGTCGGCGCGATAGGCATCTTCAGCTTCCCGACGTCGGCGTTCGGAAATCACATGCTCGGTGGTTTCAACCACCATGGCCATGACGCCGGCAGGTTGCCCTTCGTCATTGGCAACGGGACTGTAATAGAGGTCCAGCCAGACTTCTTCCGGAACGCCATCTCTCAGCAACACCAACTCTTTATTGCTATAAGACAGCGTGCCGCCTGCCAGGCAGGTGTCCATGACATATCGATTGAAATCGGCCACTTCCGGCCAGCCCTGCTCAACCGCCGCACCTAAAATATAGGGATGGCGTCCACCGGCAAACACCGAGTAGGCGTCGTTGTAGATCATGTAGCCGGTACGGCTCCAGAGCATCACCATCGGCAGCGGTGAGGCCAGCATCAACTGCACCGTGCTGGACAGGCTGGCCTGCCAAGTATCGATAGGACCGAGTTCTGTCTGGCTCCAGTCGAACGCGCGAATGCGTCCGGCCATTTCACCATTCCAGCCGGCACATCCGTGGCTATCCGATAGAAACTGCATCGACTGACTCTAAGTCCCGATAAATGACAGGGTTTAAGCAAGTGCAACGGCACACAAACGATGCCCACCCGTTTGTTTCGAGCATGGTCGAGGCGAATGGTTTCATACAGGTATAGCGGATTCAAATTAAAAACGTATGGTGAGCGGGGCTTGCCCCCAGCTCACCATGCAAACGCCCGACAACAGGCGCTGGACCTGACAGGGTGGTATCAATCAGTGCCGTATTTAGGCGAACGCGGGCCGTACAGTAAACCTGCACGTTGTCCCGCCGACAGCAGCCGTGTGCTGGCTACGCCGGCTATCGGGTGAGCGGCATCTGTGGAGCTGTTGATCACTTGCTTGACCGCTGCGACCACCAGCATGCCAATCAAGTTGCCACCGCCATTGTTGTTACCCTCTTCGCTCGACGCGCGGGCCGAACCGGTCCACAGGGTGGTGCCGGTTTTGAGGTCCACCAGCTTCGCATTCGCAGTGACCACGGTTTCACTGTTAATGATCATGTAGCGGGTGCCGTAATCGGTCACGGTGATGTACAGCGCCGCATCGGCACCAAAGATGTCCCGCAACTTGTCGGCTGGCGCTTGGTGGATGTCCGCTGGGGTGGTCAGGCCATTCTGGCGAAATGTTTCATCGACCAGCGCAATTGGCAGTACGTAGTAGCCTGCTTCAGCCAACGGAAAGGTCACTTGGGACAACAAGCTGTAGGACGCCTTGACGTCCGGCGAGTTGTTTAGCGGTGGCAATACCAGAATGGTTTTCGGACGGCTTTGCTTGTACGCCGAATAGTCCACGGTCTTGGGACTGACGCAACCGCCCAGCACTGCCAGGGCCAGCAGGCCGGCCATCAGTTTCAATGCGCGCGGGATCATTTGGCGTCTCCGGTTTTAGCGTTCTTGAGCAGAAAATCCATGTACGGACCAGACTCGGGAAACAGGGTTTTCTCGGTTCTGAACTGCTGCACCATCTGGTCGTCCTTGCCCATGCTCAGGTACAACAACCCGAGTTGAGCGTGGTAACCAGGCGGTGGCGTATTACCGGTGGAAGCGATTTTTTGCAGATCACGTTCCAGGGCTTCGGCCTGAGCTTCCTTGGGCGTTTCGCCCTTGAAATACTCATAAACCTCAGGTTGGTAGCTTTCCCATTGGTAAAGGGTTTTCGGACCGGAATTACAGCCGGCCAGCAACGCGCCGCCCGCCAGGGTCAAGGCCATCAATGGCCACGACAGGTACTTGTTCATACGATTATTGCTCCTTGCCATCAACCTTGATCAGTTGCCCGGTTTCCATGCACCGGAATTCATGCCATCTACCAAACGATTGATCGCCTCACGCATGGCCAGGTCGAGCACCTTGCCGTTGAGGGTCGAATCGTAGGCCGCCGTACCACCAAAACCGATGACTTCACGGTTGGACAAGGCGTACTCACCCGCGCCCTGGGTCGAATAGACGACTTCCGAGGTACTGATGTTGACGATGTTCAGGTTGACCTTGGCGTAGGCAACCTGGGTCTTGCCGAGCCCGAGAATGCCGAACAATTGGTGGTCGCCGGTCTCTTTACGGCCGAATTCCGTGACATCACCCGTCACCACAAAATCAGCCCCCTTGAGGCGCTGGGCCTGGCCTTTGAGGGTCGCTTCCTGCTGGATCTCGCCCATGTTGTCGCGATCCAGCACGCTGAAGCGATGGGTCTGCTGCAAATGGGTGATCAGAATGGTCTTAGCCTGCCCGCCGAGACGGTCAACGCCGTCGGAGAAGATGCCGCGCATGTAGCTCGAACGGTTATCGAACTTACCCACGGCCATCGGCACCCGGACACCGGTCCAGGCCTGGCTGGCACTTTCAACTTTTTCGATGGGCAATGCCCGGGAGCTTTCGGTTGCACAGCCCCCCATCGCAACCACTACCGCAATCGCGGCACCTGATACCAACACTCGAGAAATCATTCTCACTGCAAATCCCTTCTGAAAAACTGTTGATCCCGGCATAGCGATGACCGACCGCTGCACAAGGCAGCAGCGAAAAAGCGCTGGGGAGATAGAACCAATAATCGATGTGCGGTACATCGACGGCGCGCATTATGCCAAAGTGCCACCACTGAATACAGCTTTAAAATAATCTGGCGTCGGTCGATTGACCCGCACGCGTAAGAAAATTCCAGAGGCTGGGGCACTCGTCATCGGTCAGCGGAAATCACGGCTGCGCACGCTAATGCCATCGAGTAATGGGCTCAAGTCGCTCAAGCGTCCGGCAATTAAATGCCGCACTTCGCCTTCCTTTTCCCAGCGTCCATCAACCTTGAGCAGGTGCGCGCCGACCAATACCTGCCGCTGGCGCTCGGCCAGATCGCGCCATACCACCACGTTGACGTTACCGAACTCGTCTTCAAGGGTCACGAAGGTGACTCCACTGGCGGTGCCCGGACGCTGTCGTCCGGTCACCAAACCGGCCACGCTGACCGGGCGCCCATGATCAACGTCGAGCAACTCGCTGGAACTGCGGCAGCGCAGGGCTTTCAACTCGCCGCGCAACAAGGCCAGCGGATGCGGGCCAAGGGTGGTGCCGACGCTGGCGTAATCGGCTTGCAAGTCTTCGCCGGCAGTGGGTTTGGGCAGCGACACCGTGGGCTCTTCCTGACTCGGCAGACCGGCAAACAAACCGAGCTGCTTCTGCACCCCCGCCACCTCCCAGCGAGCCCGGTGACGGTCGCCGGCCAAGCCGCGCAAGGCGCCAGCATCGGCCAGTTGCTCTTGGGCACGCGCATCGAGTCGGGCCCGTTGGCCAAGGTCGGCAATGTCCACAAATGCGCTCCACGCCCGCGCCGCTTCAATGCGTCGGGCATCGTCCTCGCGAAATCCCTTGATCATCCGCAAGCCCATGCGCAGCGCTGGTTGTGCGTCGCTGATCGGTTCCAGGCTGCAATCCCAATCGCTGGCTCGCACGTCCACCGGACGAATCTGCAAATGGTGCAGCCGGGCATCCTGCAGTATTTGGTCCGGGCTGTAGAAACCCATCGGCCAACTATTGATCAGCGCACAGGCGAAGGCCGCCGGTTCGTGGCACTTCAGCCAACAACTGGCGTAAGTCAGCAAGGCAAAACTGGCCGCGTGGGATTCGGGGAAGCCATAGCTGCCGAAACCTTTGATCTGCTCGAAAATTTGTGCGGCAAACTCTGGCGTGTAGCCGTTTTTCGCCATCCCTTCCGCCAGCCGTTTCCGGTGCGGCTCCAGGCCACCATGGCGTTTCCAGGCCGCCATGGAGCGGCGCAACTGGTCCGCCTCGCCGGGGCTATAGTCGGCGGCGACGATAGCGATCTGCATCACCTGTTCCTGGAACAGCGGCACGCCCAACGTCCGCTCCAGTACCACCTTGAGTTCTTCCGAAGGGTATTTCACCTCTTCTTCTTTTTTACGGCGCCGCAGGTAGGGATGCACCATGCCGCCCTGAATTGGCCCAGGCCGGACAATCGCCACCTCGATCACCAAGTCGTAAAAAGTGCTGGGCTTGAGCCTGGGCAGCATCGACATCTGGGCCCTGGACTCGATCTGGAACACCCCGACCGTGTCGGCACGGCTGATCATCTCGTAGGTTTGCGGGTCCTCGGACGGCACTGTGGCCAGGCTCAGATCACGCCCCCGATGCCGGCGCAGCAGATCAAAACAGCGGCGGATGGCGCTGAGCATGCCAAGGGCCAGAATATCCACCTTGAGCAACCCCACCGCATCCAGGTCGTCCTTGTCCCACTGAATGATCGTGCGCTCGGCCATGGCTGCATTTTCCACCGGCACCAGGCTGTCCAGCGGCTGCTCGGAAATCACAAACCCGCCTGGGTGCTGGGACAGGTGCCGGGGGAAGCCGATCAGTTGCCCGGTCAGGCTCAACACCCGACGCAGCACCGCGCTGTCCGGATCGAAACCGCCTTCACGCAGGCGTTCAACCGGTGGTGTTTCATCGCTCCAGTGCCCGCAGCAATCGGCCAGCGCGTTGATCTGATCCGGCGGCAGCCCCAGCGCCTTGGCGACATCGCGCACGGCGCCGGCCGCATGGTAAGTGCTGACCACTGCCGTCAGCGCCGCACGGTTCCGACCGTAACGACGGAACACGTACTGCAAGACTTCTTCACGCCGTTCATGCTCGAAATCGACGTCAATGTCTGGCGGCTCGTTGCGTTCGCGCGAAAGAAAGCGTTCGAACAATAACGTCGTTCGACCCGGGTCTATTTCGGTGATCCCCAAGGCATAACACACCGCCGAGTTAGCAGCCGACCCCCGCCCCTGACAGAGAATATTTTGCTCACGCGCGAAACGCACAATGTCGTGAACCGTCAAAAAATAGCTTTCGTAACCGAGGCCGGCGATCAGCTCCAACTCCTTGTCGATTTGCACCAGCACGTCGGCTTTTGGCCCCTCCTTCCAGCGCCAGCGAATGCCCTGCTCGGTCAACTCGCGCAGCCAGGACGTGGCCGTCTGACCTTCGGGCACCAACTCCCGTGGGTACTGATAACGCAATTGACCGAGGTCGAAAGTGCAGCGCCGGGCAATAGCCAGTGTTTCGTCGAGTAAGGTTTGTGGGTAAAGCTCGCCCAAGGCGCCGAGACTGCGCAGGTGTCGCTCACCGTTGGGGTGCAGGCGCAACCCGGTGGCGGCCACCGGCAAGTGATGACGGATCGCAGTCATGGTGTCCTGCAAGGCGCGCCGGCCACGGGCATGCATGTGTACATCGCCACTGGCCACCGCCGGAATTCGCAGTTCGGCGGCCAGTTTCAGCAGCGCGGCCAGGCGCTGGGCATCGTCCTGACCCCGGTGCAACTGCACGGCCAGCCACAGGCGTTCGGCAAAGACGCTGCGCAGCCAGCACCCCTGTTCACAGGCATCGACCGCGTCCGGCACCCACAACGCCAATAGCCCCGGCAACGGTTCGTTGAAGTCCTCCCGTAGGACCTGATACTGGCCTTTTTGCGTGCGGCGTCGAGCCCGAGTGATCAAACGGCACAGTGCCTGATAACCCTCAAGGTTCTCGACCAGTAGCAGCAGTTTCGGGCCGTCCTCGATCCGGATTTCACTGCCGATGATCAGCGGCAGTTCCACCGCTTTAGCGGCTTGCCAGGCGCGGACGATACCGGCAAGTGTGCATTCGTCAGTGATTGCCAGGGCTTTATAACCTTGCTGTTTCGCCCGTTGAAACAGCTCCAGGGCGCTGGACGCACCGCGCTGGAAGCTGAAGTTCGACAGGCAGTGCAGTTCGGCATACCCAACACTCATGCGAACCAGCCCTGCAACCATAAATGGCCGCCCTCTCCCACGGTTCTATAGGCCCAGCCTTGCTGGCCGGAACGGGTTTCGATCAGGTAATAATCGCGCCGCACGTCATCACCGTCCCACCAGCCTGACTCGATACGTTCCGGCCCCATGAGGATGCGCGTCGAACCTTCATGAACCGCTAAGGGTTCGCTCAGCAGCCAGCCCGGCCGCTGCACGCGGGGCAGCCCGCCGCAGAACTGGCTGTCAACACTGGCCTGCCACGCGCATTCCGGCCGGTGATCGGCCTGGAAGCGCAAACCTTGCACTGCGTCGTCCCCCAAGCGTGCCCGCAGGCGTTCGCGCAACTGCTCCCAAGGCAAAGACTGTTGCGCACGGTCGTCGAATAATTCCTGACGCTGAGGCACAAAACTCGGTAGGTCCTCGGCACACAAGCGAAAGCCGCGCACGGGGGCCTCGACTTGCACCTGTTCCAGTCGCCCACGGGCCAGTTCGAAGAGCATCGCTGGATCACGCTCGGCGCTGAGCAGGCCGACCTTGATCCGCGTGTCCGGCAACCCGGCGTGTTCGAGGAGCAGGTCAAAACGCTGAACACCGCGGTCCCGACCGCACAGAAAGGCCGACAGGTCCCCGGTCAACCGGCGCAATGGGAACAGCAGCGCCTGATGGGACTGCACATCGAAATTGAGTTCGATGCGCACATCAAAGCGGTCCGGCGGCAGGTAAAACGCCAGGGCCAAGTGGCGTAACCCGAGCAGGGTATCCAGATGCTTGAGTACCTGAGCCTCGAAACGTCGGGCCAGGGTATGTCGCGGCAGGGCCTGCACCTGACTCAAGGTCCGCAGGCCCATGCGTGATAACGCCGTTGCCACCGTAGGTTCGAGGGCGATCCGGTCGATGGGCAGTTGCCCCAGGTGATAGCCCAAAGCCTGATCGTCCGGCACCACCAGGCCGTCATACACATTGGCCAGCACCCGCGCCGCCACTGGGTTGGGCGCGGCGACGATCCGATGGCGAAAACCCAGCCCGGTGAGTTCGGCCCGCAACCGCGTTTCGAACTGCGGCCAGGCACCAAACAGACCGAGGCTGGACTCGATTTCAAACACCACGGCGCGGGGATAATGAACGCTGACCTGAGCACTGAATCGATAGGCCCAGGCCGCGAGAAACTGCTGCCAATGTTCGATCTCGGCGGCATCGTACTCGGCGGTGACAAAGCCTTTGCTCAGGGCCTGGGCGGCGGTCATGGACTGGCCTGGGCGCAAACCCAACGCCCTGGCGGAACCGTTGACCGCTTGCAACACCCGGCGCTGGGCCGGGCCAGTCAGCAGCACCAGCGGCTCATCGGGATTGGGGCGCTGGCGCAGGACGGCATCCATCGCCAATTGCGGGAAAAGAATGCAAACCCAGCGCATGGCAGCCTCAATGCCCCACGGCAAACGCAATCGGCGCCGTGCGGGCCAGTCCGCCGCGACACTTGAGGACGCGCAATTGCGCAGGCCGGGCATCGATGGCAATGCGCAAAGCGGCTGGCGAAGGGTTAATCGCCTCTTTGATCGAGCGGTAGGCGAAGGCCAGGGTCTGACCGGTTTCCGCCGCCACCTGCAAGCGGCGCAAGGCTCGGTCATCGGCCTTGTGCGGCCAGCACAATACGGCGCCGCAACTGCCCGAGCGCAGGCATTGTTCCACCGCCCACAAGGCATCACGTTCGCCCGCCTGGATAATCGACAACTGGCGCAGATCAACCCCGGCGTTCTGCCAAGCCTGGGGATACGGCACGTAGGGCGGCGCCACCAGCACGATGCGCTCACCCGCCGCCGACAACCGCGCCAACGCCGGCCACACCAGTTGCAGTTCACCCACGCCCTGTGCGGCGAGAAGGATTTCAGTCAGTGCTGCTTCCGGCCAACCACCGCTGGGCAGTGCGGCATCCAGCGCGCAATACCCAGTAGGTTGCGGGCTGACCGCCGGTGGTGCGGGCCGGCCCTTCCATACCTGGCCACCATTGAACAGCGTATCCAGCGCGACGACGGCGCCCATCACCCTTGCCTCACCAAGCCGCAGAACACCCCTTCGATAGCAAAGTCCTGATCGGCTTCGACGATGATCGGTTGATACGCCGGGTTGCGCGGCAGCAGGCGCACCGTATCGCCGACCCGCTCAAAACGCTTGATGGTGACTTCGCCATCGAGCCGCGCCACCACGATCTGCCCGGTGAGCGCCTCGGGGTTGCGGTGTACCCCCACAAGATCACCGTCGAGAATGCCGTCCTCGATCATCGAGTCGCCCTGAACCCGCAGCATGTAATCCGGCACCCTGGAAAAGATCGACGGATCGAGCAGCAAGCGGCTGTGAACCTCGGCATCGGCGCTGATCGGTAAGCCGGCAGCAACCCGGCCAAGCACGGGAATGTCCAGTAGCTCGGGGCGCGCCGGTTGCCCGAGCAAACGAATGCCCCGGGCCTGATTCGGGTTGACCTCGATCAAACCGGCCTCGGTCAGCGCCAACACATGCTTGCGGGCCACGCTGCGGGAGGCAAAACCAAAGGCCTCGCTGATTTCAGCGAGGCTCGGGGACTGGCCGTGCTCCGCGATTCGATCACGGATAAAGGTCAGGATGGCGGTACGGCGGGGCGTTAGAGTCGTCATGGAGTACATTTGTACTCTTTCAGCTTTTCCCTGACAAGAACCGCCAGTCAGCTCAACCGCCGGGCCGCCAGAAACCCTTCGAGGTAATCGATAAACGCCACGACTTTGGCCGTCGCCCGTCGATGGCTCGGGTACACCGCCAAAATGTGCGGGCCAAAGCTGTCCGGATCGATCTCGTAGTCTGCCATCACCTGCACCAGGCGTCCCTCGGCCAGGTACGGCGCCGCGCTCCATAACGGCGTGTGCAACAACCCGTGACCGGCCAGGGCATTGGCCAACAGCAAGTCGTAATTGTCGCTGCTCAATCGCGGCGCCCGAGGCTGTGGCAGGCTTAAACGCTGCCCGTCACGCTCGACCCACCAGAACTCGCGGCTGAGCAACGGATGGCGATACAGCAACCACTCGTGCGCATCGAGCGTGTGCGGGGTGACCGCCAGTTTCTGGCGCTCCAGATAGGCCGGGCTGGCGCACAGCGCCAGGCGATTGCTGCCGACGACACGGGCAATCAGCCCCGGCAAATCGTCATGGCCTTCGCGCAGGGCCAGGTCGTAGCCGCTTTCCAGCAGGTTGACGAACTCATCGCACAGGTCCACTTGCAGGTTGATCTGCGGGTATTGCTGCAAAAATCCGCCACACACTTCGTCAAGGAATGCGCGCCCGTAGGCCAGTGGACCGGTGATTTTCAAATGGCCGCGCAGGCCATGCTGCAGTTGCTCGATTTCCTCACCGGCCTCCTCCAGCCGCTGCAACACCTGTCGCGCAGTTTCCAGATAAAGCCGCCCCACTTCCGTCAGCAAAATCCGTCGCGTAGTGCGCTCGAACAGACGGGCCCCCAATTCCGCTTCCAGGTGGTTGACCGCTTTGGTCAGGGCTGAGGGGGTCTTGCCCAACTGCTCCGCCGCGCGGCTGAAACTACCCAGTTGCGCCGTGGCCACAAACATTTTCAAAGCGCCCAGCTTGTCCATGCTTTTTCCATTCTGGCAAAAACGTTTTTCGTGAAGTAGGCGTTCTGCTGCACGACAGCCGCCACTAATCTGGCCATCAGACGCAATAACAAGGAAATGTTCAATGAAAAGGTTCCTCCCGAATCTGCTGGTTGCCGCTGTGAGTTTTGCCTCGATGGAAGTCATGGCCGCCACCGACCTGGTGTTGCTCAATGGCCAGATTTTTACCGCCAACCGTGACCAACCCAAGGTGCAGGCCATGGCGGTAGAAAACGGCACCGTGCGACAAGTCGGCAGCGATGCGCAGATCAAGGCGTTGATCGAGCCCGGCACCCGTGTCATCGACCTCGGTGGCAAGGCACTGATGCCCGGTCTTATCGACAGTCATTCGCACGCCATTTTCGGAGGCCTGGAAAGGGTCGCGGCCAATATGCAGGATGCCGTGGTCAGCCTCGACGAACTGGAAAAGCGCCTGCGTAGCTGGCGTGACGACGGCACGGCCAAGCACGGCGATGTACTGAGCGTGGCGGGCATGAGTTCGGCGTATTGGGCGCAGGCGCAAGCCTTTGGCAAAAAATTCAACGCCGCAGAATGGGCTAACGTGCCAGTGGTCTTCACCGGCAGCGACCACCACACCGCGTGGGCCAATAACGTGATGCTCAAGCGTGCCGGCATCAACACCGAACTGCTGAACAGCTTGCCCGCCGCTGAGCGCGACACCATTGGCAAACTCGCCGACGGCACCCCTGACGGATTTTTGGTGGATGCCGGTTGGGACCGGGTCGCCTCGACGATGCCCGTGCCGAGCGCTGCCGACATGCTCAAGGCCGCACAAACCGCCGTGCGCTACAACAACAGCCTGGGGATTACGGCCTGGATGGACCCTGCCGCCAACGCCGCGCCAGGCGAAGCGGTATTTGCCATCAAGCCCACAGAAAAAACCGTCGGCGTACTGCCGGTTTACCAAGCGCTATCGCAAACCGGCGCCATGACGGTCCACGTCGCCGCCCTGCTGGTCGCCAACCCTAAAAGCAGGCCGGCCGATCTCGACACCCTGGACAAGGTTCGCCAGCAATTTCAGGGCATCCCCAACCTGACCCTGCCCGGAATCAAGATCTTCGCCGATGGCGTCAGCGAGTTTCCGGCCCAAAGTGCGGCGATGATCGAACCCTACAAAAACTCGCATAAACGGGGTGAATTGCTGATTGATCCGCAGCATTTTGGCGAACTGGTCAGCGCCATCGACCAGCGCGGCTGGCTGGTACACATCCATGCCATCGGCGATCGCGCCGTGCGTGAAGCCCTGAAGGGTATCGAACAGGCGCGCAAGGATCGGAAGAGTGGCGTGACCCACTCGATCACGCACCTGCAAATGGTCAACCCAAAAGAGTTTGCGCGGTTCAAACCGCTCAACGTCATCGCCTCGATGCAACTGCTGTGGGCCACCGCCGACGACAGCACCTACGGCATGATCAAGCCCTACGTCAGCGCCCAGGCCTTCCGTTATCAGTACCCGGCGCACTCGCTGCTCAAACACGGTGCGACCCTTGCCGGCGCCAGCGACTGGCCGGTGTCATCGCCCAACCCGTGGAATGCCATGGCCCAGGCGATGACTCGAGCCGGCCCGCTGGGCGTGCTTAACGCCGACGAGCGAATCGACCGCGAAACGCTGTTCTACGCCTACACCCTCAACGCTGCCCGCACCATCGGCCTGGACAAAAAGATAGGCTCATTGACCGCTGGCAAACAGGCTGACTTTATCGTGCTGGACCGCGACGTGTTCAGCGTCGATGAGAGCGCCCTGAACGATACCCAGGTACTCCAGACCTGGTTCGCCGGTCGACAGGTTTACGGCGAGGCGCTTTAAAAAGCCGTGACTGCGTTTTCAATGCTGCTGAGCGTGGTCTAAGGCACGCAAGTCCAGGTGTCCGTCCTTGAGTGGCGGACACCAGTAGTAACCACCGGTGATCGGCCGGCTGATGCGGTAAAGACCGTCAGTGACACCGTCTTCCAGGCCACTCATGCGCCGCAGTTGCGCCTCGAATGCGTCGAGGGAAAACCCGAATGCGAGGAACATCAAACCCGCGCGGTCACCCTCGATCCACGGCATCGAGCGGCGGACCACGAACGCTTCCGGGGCGAAGCTTTCCTGGGCAGTGCGTTTGACGTGGGCGTAAATTGGCGCGTCATCGAGTTCTTCGTTATCACTCAAGCGCCGCCCCATGAGGTTGTCCTGTTCTTTGGACGGCATCGCGTGGAAGCCTTTGAGGTCGTGTTGCCATTGCTGGATCGCGGCGAAGCTGCCGCCCACCCGGCCTTCAGCGCCCTCACGCACCAGCGCAGCCGCCGCTGCGGCTTCGTCATGGGGGTTTTCGGTGCCGTCTTCGTAGCCGGTCAGGTCATGGCCGGTCAAGTGGCGAAAGGTTTCGTTCATCTGCACCAGACGAAACGCCGGGGTCAGCGCGGCTTCGATGGCGGTGCTGCGATTGAGCAACTCGCCGCGGTCCACCCCGTGCAGCCAGCACCAGAGGGCGTGCTGGGTCGATGGGTTATCGACGCCGACACCGGCCATCGCCGGGAATGCTCGCAAGCCTTCGACTTGAACATTCAGAGCCTTGACCAGAGACTCTCCAAAACCGACGACCGCCGATTTCCCATCCACCCACTGCATCAGCTTGTCGAGCGCCGCCGGTAATGCATCGACGGATTCAAGGGCAAAGAACATATGACGGGCTTGAGGCGCAACGGGGGTGGCGAGAATGCCCGGCTGGTAGTCACTCATATGAAATCCTTGAAAAAGCTCGGAGTTTAACCGGGCCTAAGAATGCTTTGGCGTACTGGGTGCTGGGACTGAAAAGAAAGTCCCTGACAGGTGGGAACAGTAGCTCGATAGAAAGAGCCACCGGACAAGCAGCGGAAAGACGCGCCGTATAGACCACATCCCAAGAGCGCCACGAAAGCGCACTGGATACGGCCCCGGCAAAAAAGTGAAGCGCGGAAACTGTCTTGCACGGGCATCAGTGCCTGGACTAAACGGCCAGAGGCCAACGCTTAGGTGTTGATCAAACATGATCAAAGCCGCACGTGGCGGCATCCAGTAAAAAGAAGTCGCCTGTCAAGGCGGTTTTTCTGTCAGGCGTCTTTGAACCCCGGCAATCCCTTGAAAACGCAGTAGTCTTTGATTGTCTGTACTACTCCGTCCGACGAATCATCTACCCCATCCTCTGGATAGAACAATAAGTCGCTACCCGCAGGGTGCGGCACGACCTGATTGAAGTGCTCTACCAATTCTCCCCGGTCTTCTTCCGTCCCAGCATCGTCGATAGCGTCAATCAAGGCTTTGAACTCCTGCTCAGTGTAATCGGCAAGATCGCTCTTAAGTTCCATTACTCACCCCCTCTATGTATGTCGATATGACGCCTTGGCGTAACAGCTCGCAGATTGTCGGCATCGTACACGGCACCTCCGTCTTTGATTAACTCTACGTGGTGCAGCTCGAATGCAATTCGCTTTCCTGCATGCTCGTTTTTGGGGGCTGCGGGGGCCAAGCCTTTCGCCATGCCGGACAGGTTACGAGAGTTGAATTGTTGGCTCAGCTCAGCGTCATTAGCTACGGCTATCCACAACGCTTTCCTGAACGCATCGAAACTGCTGAAGTTTTTGCCTCTAAGCTGATCGGCAATACGAGTCGGGATCGGCGCGCCCAGCCCAGCCCCTGCACCGGCCAGCCAGATGCCTGTCACGTCCTGCCCCTGCCCTGTAACGACACCCGGATCAAGGCGCACGTTCATCACGATGTACAACGGTTTTATGCCCGAATTAGCCGGGAAAACGAGGATGAAATCCTTGTAATCAGGCGGATGAATCGGGTCAACGATCATGTTATCCGCTTGTTCGGTCGGCGGATAAATCCAGATCTGCGGGGCTTGCGGAGCGGCTTCCAGTGCTGGAATGCCCAGCGTGTCAGAAGGATTGGCAGCAGGCGTCCAGATTAATGTAATGCCGTCGCCAAAATCAGCCACCTGCTGTTCGCCCTGGACAACGAACTGCACGACCGGAATCATCTCCCAGTCGCGGCGCTTCTGAGTGTTGTAACCGTAACCTTTCAGCGTGCCGTCGGCTTGTTGCTCTACATGCAACCGAACCCGTGTACGGCCTTCCTTGAGCGACTTAAGCTGGTCGTCGGTGTACAGACTGCTATCACCGAGGCTCGACGGCCAAAGCAGTGCAACTACACCGGCCAAAGCACCTGCGGCAACACCTGCCGTAACAACGCCCGTTCCGGTTGCCGTGCCAGTTGCAGCCGTTCCCGTGCCCGCAGCAACAGCAGCTCCAGCTGTGCAAAGACCGCCACATGAAGCACCGGCAGAAGCCATGGCCGTTCCGCCGAGCAAGAGGGTTCCGAGTGCCGAAGGTAAGGCACTGCCGCTGATTTTTTAAGTTGAATGTTGCCGTTAGCGTCCGTTTCACGACCGCCGAGTAAAGCGAATTCGCCATACTCTTTGATCGCATCGGTGGGAATCGCGCCGGAAGGGCTAACGTAATTAATTGTGCCATCAGGCAGCTTGCAGGATTTGGTAAACGTGCAGCCGACTGCTGGCTGTTCTTGCTTTTTGGGCTGCTTGATCAAACTGTCTTCATAAGCCTGCTGTCTGGCCAACATGGCCTGATAAGGCTTTTGCATTTCTTCGCGTGCGGCAATTTCAGCGTCTGTCATGTCACGCAAATAACGGCCACCTATGCCGCTGCCACCGCCTCCGCTGTAAGATTGCCAAACCTGCGGTATGTCCTTGTTTCTGGCCATATGACTTTCCTTGTTTAGGGCCACAAGGATAACGGCTGTGAAAACTCACTCAAATGCTGGCTGATAGCCAGTGCAAAAAGAAGGCTTCGCATAATGGACGTTATGGCTAAATTCAGCGCCGGGGCTTCGCGATTATTCCGGCGCTAAATTCGTCGAATACGACGGCAAAGCTACCATAACGTCACAGAAATTATGCGAAGCATCACGTGCGGAGCTGGGGGGCTCTGGAGGCTGCTTTTCACTAGGTGATCAGGTGTTTCTAGTAGCAACACGGCTTCAGAACGATGGCTTCTGTCCTTCGTCATCTGCGTCGATACGAATTTTGGCGCGTGCAACAACGGCCATCGCTTCGGCAATGAAAGCCGCGTCACCGGTGTCGTAAGCATCAGCCAAAAAGACAGCTACGGTCTCTGAATCAACCAGCGAGTCCGCAGGATCATAATCATGTGTGAAACTACCTGACAGGATTGGCTCTGAAGAGCCATCGGGATAGCGGAACACCCATTTACCGTTGATTTGTTCTGCACGGGGCAAGCCGAGCTGGTCAGCTTTATTCGCAGCTTTCGCAGTGGCAGCAGCCATTATCTCCGAAACTTTATCGAGACCAATTTCTTCAAATAGTGATTGAACCATGGAAACCCCCATTTATCAGGTCGGAGATATTGAGATACTTCAGCTCTGTCATTGGATTACCTCGGGAGAAATCCGCTCAAGTCGCCATGCTTCCTGAAACATGGCTTTTAACGCAATCTGATGCTCCTTGTTGAAGCTGGAGGTTCCTTTGCGCAGGTAGGGATTTCGCCAATGCTCGTTGCGTAACAACTGATGGTATGAGACTTCCTGAGCGGTGATCGTAGGCCGATCCGTGCCATAAATGAAGCCCGTTTTAAGGCCAAGGTTGTAGCGGTTGGAAAGGTCGCGGTAGGGACGGCAGTTACCTGCCGCCCCCCGTCCAGATCCGTACGTGCGGAACTACCGCATACGGCTCCTGCCTTGGGTACGTGACGCGAAGCGATCCTCAGGGTAAGGATGTGCATTTCTGGGTCTTGGTACGTAGAGGTCGGCAAGGCGTCCGTAGCGTGACCATTGAAGCCGATGACGCTGGCTGCGACGTTTGAGGGCTTGCCGCCATAGACGGCATACCGCCAGACGAAAACCACCAAGACGTATCAGGTTTCCCGGCACCGCGTGGTAGTTGAAGTACCCAGTGACCACTCGGTTAAGCCACTGACCCACGACTCGAACAGGCTCGTGACGTCGGCGCTTCAGCTCATCCCGAATAGCCAGCAGCGTCGCACGCATTCGCTTCTTGACCGTCAGTCGCAGTATTTGAAAGCCACCACTTCTGTTGGTACTACAACAGTGCGTGAAGCCCAGGAAATCAAACGTCTCCGGTTTACCCAAGCCTCGCTTCCTACGATTTCTCGCAGCAAAACGACCAAACTCAATCAGCCGTGTTTTCGAGGCGTTGAGGGATAAACCGAACCCGGCCAAGCGTTTCTGCAACTGCACCAAAAACTGCTGAGCCTGCCATTGCGTCCTGAAACCCACCACGCTGTCGTCCGCGTAGCGCACAACGATCATATCGCCACGGGCATGCCGCTGGCGCCACTGCCTTGCCCATAAATCCAGCACGTAGTGAAGATAGATATTTGCCAGTAACGGCGATATCACTGCGCCTTGGGGAGTCCCCTTGGTCGCAGCCACCCTACGGCCATTCTCCATAACACCCGCCTGAAGCCATTTGCAGATAAGCCCGAGCAGGCGCCGGTCTGCAATCCGGTGTCCTAGAAACATCAGCATCCATTCATGGTCGATCTCGTCAAAGAACGACGTGATATCCGCATCCAATATCCAGTTCACCTTCTGGCCCTTCAGCGCGACCGTCAACGCATCCAGCGCATCGTGCTGGCTGCGCCCCGGCCGAAACCCATACGAGAAACCTAGAAAGTCCTCTTCATAGATCGCATTCAGAACGGTAACAACCGCCTGTTGTACGATCTTGTCCTCCAAAGAGGCAATGCCCAACGGGCGCTGCCTGCCATCGGCTTTGGGAATGTACACCCGCCGCGATGGCGTTGCCCGATAGGCTCCACTGTGGAGCCTTGCGTGCAAATCGGTCACCCGCTGGAGAAGACCCTCCTCATATTCTCGCCACGACATACCGTCCACGCCCACCGCCGCATCGCGGCGCAAGGCATAGAAGCTTTGCGCCAATAACTGCGGTGTGATGTGGTGCAGCAATGCCGTGAACTGCATGCCCTTGTTCCTTCGGGCTGCTTCACGTACACCTTCAAGTCCCATCGACGCGCAACTGGCCCGGCTCAGTGTCCGGGGCGCGGGGGGCCTGTCGGTGTTTCCCTTGGCTACGTCCCTTTCCTCCACTATCTCCGCCGGGCTAGGCCCTTTGTTCGATGGCTTCTCAGGTACTACGGACGTATCCGACTTCTCAGCGGCGTGGGCAGCAGGGTTGCGGCTTTTGGCCTTTCCTGCTCCGCCCGGTGCTTGCGCACCGGGCACCGCTGAGATCTCCCAGTTTCTGTGCGAAGGACTTCCCGACGTGCACAGGGTCTCCGACCGCGCGGGATCAGAGCATGACAGGCGTCTAACGCCATGCTCCGTATTGCCTTCTGCTTCGCATAACAGCATCGGCATCCCGGATTCCTGATTACGCGGCTCAATGGCTGGCCCATCGGTTTCCCCTGTCAACGCTTCACCCTGCACCTCGCGGTGCAACATGCATGACTCGGGGTCTGGTTGATTCGCCATTTCTTACCAGTATCGAACTTTCATCGACTATCCTCCGCCAGCTTTGACTGGCGCACTATGCGTCCGGCCAAGTCATCTACCCAACCCCGCAAAGCCGGGACATGGTGTGCATTTAAATTTAGGTGGGCACCAGTTCTAGCCTTTTAAGCGGGTATTCCATGCAGCCAACACGCCGTTCGTATTCCAAATCCTTCAAAGCCCAGGTCATTCAAGAGTGTGCCCAACCCGGCGCATCGATTGCCAGCATCGCCCTCAGCCATAGCCTTAACGTAAACCTCGTTCACAAATGGATTCGGGTGCAAGTGCAGAAAAGCACGGCGCTTCAACCAGCATTCATCCCCTGAATTCATAGAATAAGTGCAACGTTTGAAACGAGAGGCAGAGAGCCAGCCACCGGTAGAATCCAGGCTCTCACACCAAAGGATTCAAACGCAGATGACCACGCCTTACCGGCAGCTGACTCAGGGCCAACGTTACCAGATTGAAGCCGGCCTGAGGGCTAAAGAGAGTCAAGCAAGCATTGCTAAACAGGTGGGAGTGCATCCTTCGACGATCAGCCGTGAGGTTCGCCGCAACCGTCCTGAAAACATTTACAAAGCGATTTGTGCGACCCAAGAAAGTTATGTCCGCCGTGTGGGTGCCCGTAAATTTTGCAAGCCGATTGCCTGGTTGAGTCATCACCTTGCGATATGGCTCAAGCATGGAATGAGCCCGGAGCAGATTGCTCATCGGCTCAAGCAAGAGAAACCGGATCAAGCGGTCAGCCATGAGTGGATTTATCGGTTTATTGCCACTGACAAACGGGGCGGCGGCGAGCTGTATACGCATCTACGGCACCGTCGAAAGCGCTACCGTAAACGCTATGGAAGCCATGATCGGCGGGGGCAGTTGCGAAATCGGGTGTCGATCACCGAGCGCCCTGCTGAAGTCGAAACCCGCGAACGGCTGGGGGACTGGGAAGGTGACACGGTGCATGGGGTGGGCGGTAACCTGGTCACCTTGGTTGAGCGTAAAAGCGGCTATCTGAGTGCTTACCCAGTCAAGCGTCGAACTCGCCGCCAAGTCACTCGGGCGATCAATTTACAGTTCAATGGGCATGTGGTGCATACGTTGACACTGGACAACGGCAAGGAGTTTGCCGGCCATGAGCGCATCGCGCACAAGAGTCGTTGTAGGGTGAATTTTGCCGACCCGTATTCGTCCTGCCAGCGCGGTACGAATGAAAATACCAACGGTTTGCTCCGCCAGTATTTCCCCAAGGGCAGTGACTTCAGCAAACTAACCGTTGCCGCTGTAAACCGGGTGGTCGCGCAGATCAATTTACGCCCTCGCAAACGCCTGGGCTGGAAGACACCTTACGAAGTTTATGCAGGGGTGAGCGTTGCACTTATGTGTTGAATTCAGGGGGGCAAAACCGTTTGTGTGGCTTGAAGTACACGCAAACCCAAAGGACCAACGGATGCGACGCCGCCACTCAACGCACAAGCGTCTGCCGCCGACAAAAAAAAGGGGCAGCCAAAACGGCCACCCCGAGGAGTTACAACGAGAGATCTACAAGGTCAGCTGACCGCGTTCCTCTTCGGTCAACTGTTGCCGAGCCTGTTCGTCCAGCGCCCCGGCCCCCAGCACTTGCACCGCACTGTTGGGGTTGTACGCGGGCGCAGGCGCACGATTGGCGCCATCGCGCGACGGCGCCAGTTGCTCAGAGCCGAAGCTCAGCACCTGCACGGTAAACACCGATGCCTGATTCTGCCGCCCCGCCGCCTGTTGCTGGCGGGCCACATCTTCTGCAGCCTGGGTGGCCGAGGTGGCTGCCGAACTGGCCGAGGTAATCGCCCCGGTATTGACCGATGCCGTTAATGGCACCCCGGACGATTTACCCTGGGTCTGGATGTTGGCCGCGTTCACCACCGTCAGCGCTGCGATGTTGACGTTGCCCGACACCCGGATGCCCGCCTCCCCAGCATCGATAGTGCCCAGCGGTGCAATCAGGTCGATGTCCCCCGGCGCCACTTCGGGAATCGGGTTAAGCGTGGCGATACCCGCCCCCGTGCTCGGCACCGACGGCGACAGCGTGACGTTGCCCCAGGTGTCGTAGGTGCGTTTGGGCGGGGTGTAGACCACCGTGGTTTTCGAGCCACGACCGGCGTTGATATCGCCTTGTGCCGACCAGCCGAAAATCGAGCCACCGAAGGTGGTCATGATCCGGCTCTGGCCCAGCAGAATGCTGTCGTGGGCGTAGAGCTGAATATCCCCGGAACCCTGGGTGATCACCCCCGCCGTGGACGGAGGCGCCGCACCTTCGATGCCGAAAACCTGGCGTCCGCCCGGCGTCAGCACCTGGATATCGCCGCCGAAATCGGTGTGAATGCCCGCGCCACCGTAGAGCGTTACGTCGCCGTTGTAGTGGATGGCATTGCCCGCCACGTCCTGGGTCGGGAACAACGCCGCTATCGCTTCACGACCTCGCGCATAACTGCCACTGCGTGCCGCGCCAACGGTGTTGTACTCACGACCACCGGCCTTGAGCTCGGCGAAGTAGACCTTGCGGGCGAAGACTCGCTGCTGCTCGGCGGGCAACGCCGCAAAATAATCCGCAGCCTGACGCTCATCACCGTTGAAGCCGAAACGCTCGCCCAGCCACTGACTCAGTTCGGCGCTGTAGTTCTTGATCGCGCCCGGCCCCAGATAACGGCTGAGCAAACCCTGATAGTTCGGGCCTTTGGCTCCGGCGCCGACGATCAGCGAAATAGACGCACCGCCCTCACTGACCGAAGAACGGGCATCGACATTGCCGATACTGTTAAACCCGCCTTCCTGATAAACCTGACCCACGCCCGGCCCTGCGCCATACAGGTTGCGGCCCGCGCTGACCTCCAGCAAACCGGGACCGGCGACGTTGAAGGTACTCAGGCGAATATCGCGCCCGGCGGACACAATGGAGATGTCATCGGCACGGCTATGCACAATCAGGTTGCCGGTGGATTGACCATTAACGCCGCTGACCGTCGTGTCGACGGCGGTGGAGGTCCCCAACGGCAGGCCGGCATTGACGATGTCACGTCCGGCCATGACTTTCAGCGGGCCGCTGCCCTCATAACGGACCTGGTTACCCACGTCCGGAAACCGCAGAATCTCACCGGTACGTAAACCGATGATGTCGCCATTAATGGCGTAGAAACGCACGGGCTGCCGATCTGGCCAGGCTTGATTGCTGAAAGCGTTGGCGCCGAAGGTGAACAACGGGAAGCTGTTCACCTCCTTGTAGACGTCCGCACTGAAGTTGCTATAAATCACGCCCCCGGAGGCATTGGTGCCGCCAAAAACCGGGTTGAACGGCGTGGCGATCCGCGCCGGATCGGCTCCGGATTGCGTCACCGCGTAGCCACCGGCATAGATCGAGTTGCCGGCAATCAGTTGCAGCTCGGCGTTGGCCGACGGCGCCGTCATCAGCGAAAAAGTCGATGACAGGCCCGTGGCGCTGGAGGCGGAAACCCCGTAATAAAGGCTGCCATAGGGCGCCACCGCCCGCAGGATCGAGGGATAGAACATCCGTCCGCCAACAGCAGGCGTATTCAGACTTTGATTGGTTTCCGTCTTCAAGAACGGCGTCAGGTTACCGCCGGCGCTGAACAGGTCGATGGCGGTGTTGGGCGTCCACAACGAGAATCCGCTGTAACCGCCGCCGTCATGGTAGACACCCGACGCATCGGTAAACCCCGTGGCGTTCTGCATCTGCAGACGCCCTGGATCACCGACGCCATCGAGCACCAAATCGCCGCGGCTATTGAGTTGCACGCCGCTATCACCCGCCACGACGGTCACGCCGCCGCGCGCACTGGCCTTGGTCGAGACATAAGCGTCATAAGAACGGGATTCTTGCGGGTCATTAAACGCGGCGGCGCTGCCATAGATCAGGTCCAGCACGCCCACCGCGCCAGCGCGCAGTTGCAGTGCGCCACGCAGGTTGACCAGCGTGCCATTGAGATCAGAGGTCACGCCATTGGCCGCCTCCCGAGCCTGGGCCGAAGGGTTGAGCGTGCCGCCGATGTTCACCCGCAGATCACCGCCGCCGGTCAACACCAAACGGCCGTCGCTGGCGATTCGACCGCTGCTGCCCACCGCCAGGTTCAGGCCCTGACTGCGCTGGACCTGGTTGGCCGTGGCACCGCTGTAGGCCAGCAACCCGGCATCACCTGCCGCTTTCACGTCCAGGTTGCCGCCACCCAACGTTCCGATCCCGGTGAAACCCACCAGTGCCGGCGCACTGTTGTCTTGAGCCACGAAGGTCCCGAAGTTGATCCACCAGGCCGTTGGAATAGCCGAACCGTTGCCCATGCCCTGACGCCACAACCAATTGCCGACAGCCGCCGAAGCGTGCTGTTGAGGCAACCCAAGAGGGTCCTGTTTGCGCCCGAGGGTATCGCCCTGCAACTGGCCGCCGGCGTTCAGTCGCAGATTACCGCCCTGTTCCGGATACCACGCCTGATACGCAGAGCCCTGAGTCAGCGGCTCGTAGGCGCTGGCATTGACGCCCAGCACACTGCCATCGGCCTGGCGACCTCGGGGTTGTTGCCAAGGGTCGGTGCTGCCGGTGGCCAGCGATGCCGATTGAGTGCCCGCCGTGTAGACACCGAACAGCGATTGCAGGTTGAAGTCGCCGGCACTCAGCACATCGAGATCGCCGGTGCCGGTGCGCAGCACACTGTACAGCTGGGTTTGCGGGACCACTTTGCCGGGGATGACCTTCTCCTCGCAGCTCCCGGGGAAATCACAGAGCCCTTGGGCCAGCAAATCCGGCGGGACGACTTCGCCCTCCGGATAGCCGAAAATGTTGTCTGCCGTCCAGACCAGCATCGTCCCCCCCGCATCACGTTTGGAGAGGTAGTGCGGGTCCGCCAGGCGCAGGCTGCCGCTGTCTGTCGCCACTTGCGTAGTGCGCGAATCAGCCGCATGGGTATCGGCGCCCGCCACCAGCCGCATCGACCACGATTGCGAGCCCTGTGGCAGCATCGTCGCCAGCGCCCAGTTTTTTCCTTGCTGCCCGTTAACGCTGGGGCGCAGCTCGATCACGTCAACACCATCGGCCAGTTTGACGTCGGTTTCTGCCGGAATCAGGCCGCCGATGGGCAAGGTATTGATGCCCGACTGCACCAGCCCGGATTCGGGCAGTGCCACGCCTTTGGGCCAGACACCGGCTTGCACGGCGACATCGACACTGAATCGGCTGCCGGCGTCCAGCCGTACACCAGACGGCAAGCTTACGGCGCTCGTCAGCAAGGTGCCGGCGGCATACAACACGTTGCCGTTGCCATCGCGCACCGTCGCGCTGAGCAGCGTCCCCGCCGCCAAATTCAGCGGAGTATCGAGGACCAAAACGTTGGGTAACTGCGTACCGGCCTTGAGGGTCATGGCCTTGAAGGGCAGGTCATAGTTGAGCACGCTGCCTGCCGGGTACTGGGTGCCGTCGGCCAGCGCAATATCACCGCGCGGCACGACAAGATCTCCCCCGAAAGGCTGCTTGCCGGGAATCAGCAACCAACCATTACCGTCAGTACGCCCTGGCGCATCGGCCGAGTCTGGCGGCATGAATCCATCGGTAACGCTGCCGTACACGTCCAGGTTGCCCCCGGCTCGAATCACCAGGCTGCCCGGCTCACCGGATCCGTACACCGCGGTTTTCTGACTGTGAGGGTTGAGGCTCGCGTAGCGGTAACCCGACAGGTCAACGTCACCAGAAATCACCAGGTCGCCATCGGCCGTCGCACTCGCAATCTGCACCCCAGGGCGCACGTGGAAAGCGTCGGCGTAGGTCGCGTTGTTGAGCCCGGCGAGTTTGCCGTTGAGCAAGGCGGTGTTGGCCAATGCCGCGTCGATAAACATCGTGCTCTCGACATGTTTGCCATCGAGGTACGCCTGATCGATCACTTGATACGGGCGACCATTGGCACCGTTGCCGCTCGCCGTCGGCGCATCGGTGTAGCGCTGGACCGCATTGAGGGTGATTGAACGTGCGCCCTGAACGATCAACGGGCCACTGGCGTCGATATCGATGTCACCGCTGCTCGCGGCACCCAGGCGTGGGGCGTTGAGTTCGACCGTGCCGAGCATCCGTCCATCACGCTGTCCGGCGCCATTGCCCAGCGGCGCATCTGTGCCATGGCGCACATCTATCCTTGAGCCGCCCGCCAACACCAACGTCCCGTCCTGAGCCGTCAATTCGACCGTCGCGCGGTTCGGCGAATCGATAATTTTGCCGTAACTGTCGACCCGCAGTTGTGTGCTGTGTGCATCCAGCACGGCCGTGTTTGCCAGCATCAGCCCGGTTTTGCCCGCGAGGCGAATACTGCCGACCTGCCGACCGCTGGCATCGACGGTGCCGAGCACGGTCAGACTGCCGTTGTCCACCGACACGTTGACCTCGTTGGCTTTGAGTTCGTTACCGATCACCAGGTCGCCACGCTTGAGCTGGAAGCTGCGCGAGCCGACGACCTGATCACGGTTGAGACGTTGGTTGAGCGCGGCAAAATCGCCGACACTTTGCGCCCGAATATCCACACCGCCCGCGGCGTAAGGCACAGCCGTACCGCCCGCGTTGTAGTCACCGCTGGCATTGCCGAGAATATGCCCTTGCAAGTCCACCAGGCCGGCAGCGTCGTTTAATGCATAGGCGCTCAACAGACCGGCGCGGTTATTACGCGCACTGAGGTCAATCACTGAGCCGGCGGCCTGGCGAATACTGCCGGTTTCGCTCTTGAGGATCAGGTCACCGCCCCAGCTGTACTTGCGTACATCGTTGAGCAGCAGCTCGCGACCAGCCAGGTCAATCTGCGCGGCATCGCCCAGGGTCAGGTCGCCCGCACTGCTCAAGGTCAACTTGCCGCTGGGCAGGCGCACCGTGCTGTCGAGCCATACGCTGCGGCCTTCGAGGGCGAGTTCGGCGCCGAGGGCGGAGGCGTCGGCGGTTCCCGCGCTCAGGCCGGCTATGCCGGACACGGTGACCGCGCCCCCGGCCTTGATCCGGTTGACCGAGCCGGCCTCACCAGTCCACAGCGGCGTGCTCACTCGCAAGTCGCCACCGCTGTAGCTAAAACCGCTGCCCGCGACGTAATCGCCCTGAGCCGCATAAACCTTCAAGCCGCCGTTATGGTTGGCGGTGATGCGTTGGGTCGCCGTGAGGTTAACCTGATTGAAACCCAGGGCCAGGCGCTGGCTGTCGCTGTTGTTGGCTTGGCTGTTCGGCCCGTAACCAAATTCCAGCGTGCCCACTTGAATGTCCAACAATCCGTTGCCAGTGCCTGCACCGTTAGCCACCGGCGGCGCTGCCGGTGTGCTGGTGCCATTCCAGACCAGCGTGCCAGTGCGAATCGTCGCCTGATCACTGGCAGCGCCGTAGCCGTAAATGGCTGGCGTGCCGAGCACCAAGCGCTGCAAACGAGACTGGCCGTTCTGGTCGAGGGTGCTGAGTTCTACGCTGTCGTAGAAGTTCACTGAATCCCTGGCGTTGAGCACCAGGTTTTCCAGGGCCGGTGCGCCTTGGGCCGCGTCGCCGCGCAACAGTCGGTCGAGCACTTGCTGATTCAGCGTCAGGCCTTGGGGCAAGGCATTGCGCTGTTGTGCGGCAGCCAGAGCCTGAGCCGAGCCGATGTTGACCCCGCCAACGGCCAGTATCAGGTTGCGTGTGCCGAAACGTACCGAGTCATCCAGGCTGAAAGTGTTATCAGTGGCCACCGTGATCGAGCCTTCCGAATACAGTTGCGTCGTGCCGGAACAGGCCAGCCCTGGGCAGAGACCGACGCGCACTGCGCTAGGTCCCAGAAACGTCACTGCCGCGGCAGTCGGAGGCAGCACGTCGAGCCAGCCATTGGACACGGCCAACACGCCATTCTCGCCGGGCGCATAAACAAAACCACTGCGTGAATCGTAGGGCGCCTTGCCCTGCCCCAAGGTGTTGATACTCGCGCCCTGCTCAATGACGATGCCATCGCTAGTGAGTCCGTTCGCCACTAAAAACACTTCCCCGGCCCTGAGCGTTGCTCCTTGACGCAGGTAAACATCGCGCAACTGAGCATTGAACGTCACCAGATTGCCGCCCTGGCCATAGAACACACCCGGCAGCGCACCGATGGCCAGCCGCGGCGCCTTGAGCGCATTCAGTTCGCTGTCGTAGATCGATGGCCCAGCAAGACCCGGCGTCGCGGCCTGCCCGGCACTCAACACTTCAAGCGCACTGCCGCCGATGACGCCAACACTGCCTCCCAGCCCGTCACTGGCAGGCGCAAACGAGGCGCGGCCGTTGAAACTGAAGGTCTGTGCCGGATCGCCGGTGCCGGTGAAATTCAACAGCAAGGTCTTACCGTCCGCCTCAATCATCGGCCGGGGCACGCCTTTGAGGGCGGCGTCCGCTTTGGCAAACGCGGCATAACCGGTTTCGTTGTATTGCGAGTAACGGCGCAGTACATCGCCCGACGTCACAATCACCTGGCTGGACAGCGGATCACGAATCGCGCTGTTGGCGATCGATAACCGGCCCGAGGTCGCCCACGACCCATTACGCATGGCCAGACTTTTGCTCAGAGTACCGGCACTGGCCAGGCCATTGAGTTCAACCCGGAATGCGCCGGGCAACAACGCATAACTGGCCGGCATCAGGGTGTAGGTGCCGGCCGGCAAGCCCGGCACGGCAGCATCGAGGGTGATGCGCTGGCCGATCACCGGGTCGCGTACCCCACGCTCACCCGCCAGCGGTGCGTAAGCCGACGCATTGCCCGGCACAATGGCGTACACCGGATTACTCGACAGCCCCGGCAAGGTAAAGCGGCCATCCACACCGTTTTGCAGCAACGGATTGTAGCGCGCGTCCGTTGAGCCGCCGCGTCCGGCGATAAACCCGGCGCCGGTCAATTGACCACCGCCAGACAGATCCAATACCGCGTCCGGTTGTATCTCAATGCGCGGACTTTTCAGTGAAATGCCCACCGTCAGCAGGCTGTTGGCCGCACTGCCGCCCACGCCCGTCAGCTCCACGGTCTTGCCGTTGTACTGATAGTTCAGCCCGTCGATGGTGCCGCCATAGGGCATCAATACGCCGTCGCCGCTGACCGAAGTCAGGCTGCCCGGCAGGAACGACAGCGTGTTCAACACGTTGGGGGTCACGCCGAAGGTCAGCATGCCCAACGGAGCCCGGACCACGCCGCCCTGCTGGACGGTGCCGCCCTCCAGACTCAACTGACCGAACGCCGAATACGGCGCAGCCGGCAAGGTGTCGGTGGTGCGCCCGAGGATCAGGCTCGACTGAGTCGTCGTCTGAATGCTCGCCTTGGCCCCGGTGACCGGGTACAACTGCGCCGCCAACAGACTGAGGTCAGCGTTGCTCTGCAATTGCGTGACACCTGCGGCGTTGAGCGCTGAAGCACCGAGGAAACGCAGATCACCGGCGGTGCGCAAGGTGGCTTGCGCAAAGCCGCGACGATCCACCACCACACCCGGCCCCTGGTTTTGTTCCAGGGTGCCATGGGCGCCAAAGGTGACGTTATCGCGCACATCCATCAGCTCGGCGCTCAGCAGCAGTTGCGCGCGGCTGACATCGGTGGACAAACCGCCTTGTACGGTCGGGCGCAGTGCCGCATCCGTACCAATGGCCGTCGCGCCTGCCAGGCGCAGGTACGGCGCCTGCAAAGACACACGGCTGTCACTCGCGGCGTTTGACGCCAGTGCCAGCGAACCGGCGTAGAGGTTCAGGCTCTGTTTCATGCTCAGGTTGACGTCGCCGTCGAACGACAGAATGCCGTTGCTCAACAGCGACAGGTTGTCGAAACCGCCATTGACGATGCGCGCCACGTCCAGTCGTCCCTGACCATAGGCCAACGGCGCTGACGGATCGACCGCCGCGCCGGGAGTTTGCGAGAGGATTAATTCACGCGGGACGCGCACCCCGTTGTCGATGCTGCGTTTGAGGTACAGCCCCGTTTCGAGTGCCACCGACAGACTGCCGCCCGCCGCCCCCGCGCCGCCTGAGGCGGCACTGAGCTGACCGTCGATGACTAAGCCATTGTTGGAGCCCAAAGCAATCTTGCCGCCCGCACTGGCCAGGGTGCGAGCCCCCTGGTCGCGGATATCCAGTTGCGCCTGGGCGCCGTTAGCCAGCAGCCGCGAACCCTGCTCCAGCACCACGAACAGGTCTGGTGCCTGGGCAGCGCCCTGATCGGCGTCGATGTCGGCGCCGATGACGATGCTGCCCCCCGCGTCCACTCGACCATAACGCCGACCTTGGGCATCAATGGCGGTCACCGCCCGCGCACTGACATCAATCAACCCGCTGCTGCCCACGCGGATGGAGCGCTGATGAGCCGCCTCATCGAGACCGTTGGCGATAACGGCGGGATTGATCTGGCCCAGTGTCACCGCGCCGCCCCAGGCATTGAGCTGTCCGTTCACGGTCAACTGGCCGATGCTGGCGAGGTTCAATGCACGCCCCGGATCGACGCTCAACACCGCGCCCTGTTCAACCATCAAACTGACATTCGGCCGGTCAGCCAATGGCGACAGCAACGTACCGGCGCTCAGGCTCAGGTCCGCGCCGCCGCGCTGGCTTAGCACGCCCTTGATCGGGTCTTCCTGATAGAGCCCAGGGGTCCAGACTTCCAGCCACTGCGAGGTATTTAAACTGCGGTTGCCTTGCACCTCCGGAAGCAGGCGATACACCGGGCGCGTCACGTCCACCTGCGTGTCCGCCAGCACCGTCAAACCCTGGTTACCGGCGATGCGGTATTGACCGAAGCCCTTGTTAAAAAAATCGCCGGCCAACACCAGCGTGCCGTCGTCCACCGCACCTTGCGCCTGTCCGATCTGCACCTTAGCGGCCTGAAGGTCGAGGATTCCGGCGCCCTCGACGCCGTAACCGAGCAGGTCGGCCCCGATCAACAAACGCCCGGTGGACGCACTGCTGCTAGCGTTAGCGGCCAGGGTGATGTCACCACCGCGACCGCCCTGCAGCGTGTTGTTGCTGAGTAATGTGGCGCCTGACGACACATCAATACGACTGCCTTGCTCCAGGACCACATCACCATTGCTGCGAATCGACACCGTGCCCCCAGCGCGATACGCCACACCGTCACTGGCCACCTCGCTGAATGCTTGATTACGCCACAGCCCGCTGGCATTGAGGTTGACCCCACTGGCCACCCGCACCGAGCCCGGATTGCCCGACGGAGCAGCCAGCAGGGTGTCTTCAATCTTGTCGTTGTTCAGTTGATTGAGCACGTTACCCAACTGCACGCTACCGCTGCGGGCGGTCAAATCTGCGTTCACGTCGATGCGCGGACCGTACAGCGTGATGTCGCCACCAGCGGCTACCTGCAAGGCACCCGCGACCACAACCCGCTCCTTGGCGGCCACTTTGACCGCGCCCAGCTCGAAGCTATTGAGGCGCGTGCTGTCCAGGGTCAGACGGCCCTGGCGGTCGGTGGCCACGGCGTCGTCAAGACCGATGACGTCACCGATCGAGGCGTGCCCGTCGCTGAGGCTGACCTGATCCAGCACTGCCGCTAATTGTTGATTCAACGTGCCTGCGCTTTGCAGGTAACGCGGCACGAAACTGCCAACGACCAACTGTGCGCCACGGGCGACGCTGTTTTGGGTTTGCTGATAACCGTCGAGCCCGGCTTGCGGCGCCTGGGTTTGGCGGTCGCCCTGGAACGTCTTGCCCAGTAACTCGCCTTCGATCACCGCATTGCGGGTCGCCACCACCAGTTGCCCGGCATCACGGCCGACGCTGTAGCCGTTTTCAAAACGGCTGCGCGGCGCAATCAACGCGTTATAGAAGTAGTCCGTCTGGCCCCAGCGCTCGCTATGGTTTTCGTAGCCTTTATAAACGCCGGTGTAGAGCAAATCGCCGGGCGCTCGGGACACTTCATACAGCCGACCGTCCGCGCCTCGGAGCCAACTCTGCTGGACCAAACCGCTTTGTACATCAAGGGTGCCACCCGACAAGTTGATCTGTGAGCCCTGCCGGGTCACCACATCATTGCCGGTAAACGTTACGTTCCCGCCCTGCGCCATCCACTCGCCGACCGTATGGTTTCGAGTGCCGAGGTAACCGCCGACCTCCAGCAAGCCGCCCGCGGTGTACCAACGGTCGGTAGCGTAACCGTTGACTCCGGCGGCGACATGCACCAGGTCGCGCACATCAACCCACACATCGGTGCTGTTGAGGCTGCCCTTCTCACGGTTGCTCGAAGCATCACGTTGCTCGTTGCCCTGAATGTTGACCTTGATGCTGTTGGATTCCATCGCCACTTTCACGCCAACGGCACCGGACACGTCAATGATCGCGCCGTCACGCACCAAGCTACGCTGGCCGGCGCTGACCGCGACCTGGCCGCCCGTCGCCAACACGATCGAACCACTCTGAAAATCCACCGTGCCGCCGCTGACGATTTCGACCCGTGACTGATCCGTGCGGTCGGCCACTTTGCTCAGGTTGTCGAAACGACCGGTAGCGTTGTTGGGCAGCACACCGTTGAGGTTGTTGATCGCTGCCTGACGTTGGCTGTCCAGCGCCGAGGCGCCCTGCGCCAGCAAAATCGTACTGACACTGCCCTGGCCCAGGGTCACGCTGCCCGAGACGTCGCTCGCGGCATTGAGCAAATGAATACTGCCGCGCGTGTCCACTGAGGTGCTGGCCAGCAGCACACCGTTTTGCTGGACCTGATGCCCGGTCAAGGTGATATCGCCTGTCGCCGCCTGAACAATCCCGCTGTTGATCGCCGTACCGGCCGTGCTGCCAACCTTGAGACCGGTCGCCACTTCGCTGCCCCGCGTCGTTGACTGTTGGTTGCCCTCGGTGCCGGCACCACGGCGGATGTAAAAGCTGTCGCCGGCGGCCAGAATGGTCTGGCCCTTGGGCGTGACAAGGCTCCCGTCATTGCGCACTTCGCTGCCTAACAGCAAGGTGTAACCACCGGCTTGGGTCGATGAGCCAGCAGCCTGCGTTTGCAGCAGCGCACCGCGTTGCACCTCGACCTTGCCGAACGCATCGCTAAAGGTCGGTTGCGTCCCGTTGAGATCGACGTACAAACCGTTCTTCGCAAACTGGTCATCGCTGATGGTCGCCGCAGCGGCGACCAGGTTGCGCACGTTGACCTGGCTGCTACCGGTGAAGAGGATGCCGTTGCGGTTGACCAGCATCACGGTGCCAGGGGCGTTGATCTGCCCGGCAATCACGCTGGCACGGGCATTCGGGTCATTGACTCGGTTGAGCACTGCCCAACTCGATTGCTGAGCGAACTCCACGGTCGTGTCACGGCCGACGTTGAAAGTCTCCCAGTTCAGAATCGCCTTGTCGGCGGTTTGCTCGATGCGCACGTGGGTCTTGCCGTCCGCCTGCGTTTGTTGTGGCGCACTGGCGTTAACCCAGCCTTGGGTCAGCGCATTGCCGTCCACCTTCAGACCGCCCTCACCCAGGCCATTAGGCACGCTTTGCGGCTGCCCCAGCGCAAACTGGCGGCCAGCGGCTTGTGCCGCTTGTTGCGCAGCAATCGCCGACACGGTGTTATTCAGGTTGTCGATTGACTGTTGCAACTGCTGAGTGACCCGCTGTTGCTGCGCCAACGGTGGTGGCGCGCCGGGCAACCCACCACCGGGCCGCGCAGCACCACTGGCCTGGGCCGCGCCCTTGGCGGCAAACCAATCGGAACTGAACGCTGTCGCCGCGTCGGCACTGCCGGCAATCATCAGCAACGCCATGGCCTGGGCCAACGGTTTCAAACGCAGCAGCGGATGCTCCGCCAGGCGTGCAGGGACATTCAGATCAGGCGTGGTTGTACCGCGAGGCATCACTACTCTTCCTTTTGTCATTCTCGGAACGGGCTGCTGCAACGACAGGCGCTGCTGATATGGGGTTAGGCAGTTGGCGTGGGTCAGGACCGAACACTTGTCACGCAAAGTTCATATAGGTGGGGTAAGGCCACGCTGCCCACGCAAAAAATCGACAGCGCCCTACAGGCCGCTGCCGATCGTTATCGCTGTCGCCAGACCGCGCGACGTGACTTCAGACGCTTGCCTTACGGACGACCCAGACCGTTGCAAACGCTGACGTTAGCGATGTCCAGGCCGTCGCTGTAGCCGTTGTCGAGGAAGGTTTTCTTGATTTCAGCCGCGAACGCAGTAGGCAGGCTGACGAACGAGTGCTGAGCAATCGTCACGGCCTTGGCGCCGGTGTAGAGGTCGTTGAAGAAGCTACGAATCGAAGCGGCATCGGCAGCCGTCGTGTAGCACTGACCCACGAGGAAGTTGGTGTAGCCCACGATTGGGTAGCCAGCCGTTGGCACAGGTTTGTCACCACCGGCCGCGTTGCTGCCGAAGGTCGGGACCCATTTCAGCGGGTTGGCACGGTCGGCAGCGGTGGCCGGAGCGGTAGCCGTTCCCAGGGCGGTACGCGCGTTGGCCAAAGTCGGCAGCGGCGCAGTGCCCGCAGCGACGGCGGCTTTGCTGACGCGCGCGACCACCGCGTTACTGTTGACGTTGACGTAGTCAGGGCTGACATAACCGATGGTGCCATCGGTGGCGTTAACCGCAGTCACCATGTCAGCGCTGGTTGCAACAGCCTGCCAGGTCGCCGGTTCAACACCGATGTTGGCGGTGGTGAATGTACCGCTGACACCAAACTTGGTAGGGCAAGAATCATTGAGGAAGCGAGCCAGCAGTTCCGTCGTGCCGCTGCTGCCGGAACGGTAGATCACTTTGATCGGGGTGTTGTCAGCCGTGCCCAGCAACGTCCCCCAGGTAGTGATGTCGCCGGAGAACACGCCACACAACTGGGCCGCGCTCAATTGCAGCGTGGTCACGCCGGCGCGCTTGTACGCAATGGTCACCGCGGTGCCCACCGAGGGCACCTGGATCAATTTGCCGAAGGTCGCGCCATTGGCGTTGGTGTAGTTAGTGAGTTCAGCGGCGGTCAGCGCCGAGTCGCTGCCGGCGAAGTCCACTGGCGTGCCGGCGGGCTGGCCGATCGAAGCGGCAGCGTTAGTCAGAAAAGCCGTCTTGCCGGCACCGCTGCCGACACCGGTGTAGCTGAAGTCGGTCGGTAACAAACGTGGCAGGGTCGATGTACCGTTGTAGAGGTTTTCCGGCAGGGTTGCACCGCCACCGACAACAGCGGCCATGGCGTGGGCCGAGGTCAGTGCGGCAACAGCCAACGAGGCTGCGATCATAGTGCGCTTAAACATGAAGAAGCTCCTTTCATCGTGTTCATACGGGGAGTGATGTGCTCGTTAATGACGCCATGGCGCTCAAAACCTTGCCTTGCTCTGAAGGGCGTATGGGGTGAGGCCATGGGTTAAACGTTCGCAGCTTCCGGTGACAGATAAAGGAAAAAACCTCGGGTGCCGAGCGTGACTTTTTCGGGAAATTCACGGGTGTTTACCGACACTTTTGCAGGGGCTTGAGACGAAGGGTTTGCCATCGATGGCAAGGCTGACCTGCAAGGGTTGCTTTGCCGTTGCACATGACAAAACAACGAACCCGAGAATGGCTCGGGTGCAGGTGTGTTGAGGTGAAAAATGTGCGGATTATTTTTTGATGCGCTCTTCACGATCCGAAGAAGCTGTTACTGCACCAGTTGATTGATCTCGATGATCGGCAACAACACCGCCATCACGATCACCAACACCACCCCGCCCATGACCACAATCATCAACGGTTCGAGCAACGCGGTCATGCCCATGGCCCGGCGTTCGATATCGCGAGACAGTGTTTGCGCGGCGCGGTCGAGCATCGGCGGCAGCGAGCCGGTTTTTTCGCCGCTGGCGATCAGGTGGATCAGCACCGGCGGGAAAACTTTCTCCACGCGCAACGCGGCGGCGAGGTTGACCCCTTCGCGGACCTTGGCCGTGGCATCGCTGACACTCAGGCTCAGGCGGTCATTGGACAAAGTCTGGCGCGCGGCTTCCAGCGCGCGCAACAGCGGCACTCCAGCGCCGCCGAGAATCGCCAGGGTGGAGGCGAAACGGGCGGTGTTCAAGCCCAAAATAAAACGTCCGAACAAGGGCAATTTGAGGATTCGACTGTGCCAGTTCAACCGGGCGACCGGGTTGCGTAAATACAGGCGCCAACCCCAGAAGCTGCCGGCCATTACGCCAAAACACAACCAGCCCCAGCCGCGAATAAAATCACTCGCGTTGAGCATCGCCACGGTCAACCCCGGCAGGTCCTGACGTGCCTGTGAAAACGCACTGACCACCTGCGGCACCACGTAGCTGAGCAGGAAAATCACGATGGCGATCGACACCAGCCCCACCACCCCAGGGTAGATAAATGCGGTGAGAATCTTGCCGCGCAAGTTGTTGCGCTCTTCGATGTAATCGGCCAACCGTTCCATCACTTGGGCGAGGTCACCGGACTCCTCCCCTGCGGCAATCAGCGCCCGGTAGATGTCCGGAAAGTCCCGCGGTCGTTTGGCCAACGCTTCGGCCAGGCGCATGCCGCTGCGCACATCGGCGCGCACCGCACTCAACGTCTGGGCGATGTGCTTTTTCTCGGCTTGCTCCACCGTCGCGCTCAATGCTGCCTCCAACGGCAGGCTGGCGCCGAGCAGGCTCGCCAGTTGCCGGGTGGCCCAAGCCAGGTCGTTGTCCGACAGTTTGGCGCTGAACAAACCGCCACTGCCGCCGGCCGGCGTGTTGCTCTCGATCTGCACCAACAGCGCGGTCAAGCCACGGCTGCGCAAGACGCCGAACGCCGCGCTCTGGCTGTCGGCCTCAAGATGACCGGCTTCGATCTTGCCGGTGGCGTCGGCGGCTTCAAAACGGTAGCGATTCATCAGGCGTCCCGTGTCACACGGTGGATTTCTTCGGGCGCGGTGGTGCCGCTGCGTACCCAGCGCTCGCCGTCTTCGCGCAGGCTGAACATGCCGGCCTCGCGGGCGGCGACCCGGAGTGCCTGTTCACCCGCACCTTGGTGAATCAGCGTGCGGATGTTGTCGTCGATGCAGAACAATTCATGAATCCCGGTGCGACCGCTGTAACCGGTGTGGTTACACACGGCACAACCGACCGGGCGCCAGGTGCCGGGCAGCGCCGGATCTTCTTCTTTGCAGTGTTGGCACAGCCGACGCACCAGCCGTTGCGCGAGCACCCCCAGCATCGACGACGCCAATAGAAACGGTTCGACGCCCATATCGATCAGGCGGTTGACCGCCGATACCGCGTCGTTGGTGTGCAGGGTCGCCAGCACCAGGTGCCCGGTGAGCGACGCCTGTACGGCGATTTGTGCGGTTTCGAGGTCTCGGATCTCGCCGATCATGATGATGTCCGGGTCTTGGCGCAGGATCGCCCGCAGCGCCAAGGCAAAGGTCATGTCGATCTTGGCGTTGACCTGAATCTGGCTGATGCCCGGCAAGTCGTATTCGACCGGGTCTTCGACGGTAAGAATGTTGCTGGTGCTGGCGTCCAGCCGCGCCAACGCGGCGTAGAGGCTGGTGGTCTTGCCGCTACCGGTGGGGCCGGTGACCAGCACAATGCCATGCGGCTGACGGATCAAGCTGTCGAGTTTGGCCAACACGTGCGGGTCCATGCCGAGGGTTTCCAGTTGCAGGCGTCCGGCCTGTTTATCGAGCAAGCGCATCACCACCCGTTCGCCATGGCCGGTGGGCACGGTAGAGACGCGAATATCGATCGGCCGCCCCGCCACGCGCAACGCGATACGACCGTCCTGAGGCAGGCGTTTTTCGGCAATGTCGAGTTGCGCCATGATCTTGATCCGCGACACCAGCGCGCCGTGTAATGCTTTGCGCGGCGACACCACATCACGTAGGGTGCCATCGACTCGATAACGCACCACCGAATGGCTTTCGTAAGGCTCAATGTGAATGTCGCTGGCCTCGTCCCGGGCCGCCTGAGTGAGCAAGGCGTTGATCATGCGGATCACCGGCGCGCCGTCTTGAGTGTCCAGCAGGTCGGTGATTTCCGGGATGTCCTGCATCAGGCGATCCAGATCAACTTCGTTCTCCGCCGCCCCGACCACCGCCGCCGCGCTGCCGGTGTCGGCATAGGCACTGGCGAGCAGGCCGTCGAGTTCTTCATCGCGCACACGTTCTAACCGCGCGGGGCCAAACTGGCGACGGACTTCGCTGATCGACCAGCCGGGGGTTGAAGGGCACACCGTGAGCACCGCGCCTTCCTCGCCATCGCGCAGCAGGATGCGTTGCGCCTTGGCCCAGGCATACGGTAACGCGCTCATGGCAACCCCCTCATCTGCGACACACCGAAGACCCCACATTGGATGGGTGCGCTAATCATTGCACCGTCCCTCCTGCGGTCGGCACCGCGCGAAGGGTTGCTCTCGGCTGCGTATTCGACGCCGGCACCGACGCCGGCACCGACGCCGGCACACCCTGCGCCGCCGTCGGCAGTTGCGGCGCCTGCATGTCGGGCATCGACCAGCTGCGTTCTGGTTGCAGCCCGCCCTGGGCGCGGCGCATGAAGTCGTAGCGGTTGAGGGTGATCGCTCGCCCCGCGCCGCTGTCACGAATGATGTAAGGCCGCAGGAACACCATCAAGTTGGTCTTGGTCGTCGCTCGACGCTCGTTGCGAAACAGCGCACCGATTCCGGGGATAGTCGACAGCCACGGCACGGCTTCGTTGCTTTGGCTGTAACCATCTTGCAGCAAGCCGCCAAGCACCATGATTTGCCCGTCATCGAGCAGGATGCTGGTGTCGATTGCGCGTTTGTTGGTGACGATGCCGGCAGCGGCCACGCTGCTCGAAGCGCGCGCATCAATGCTGCTGACTTCCTGATAGATATCGAGCTTGACGGTGCCCCCCTCGGAAATCTGTGGCCGCACGTTAAGCTTCAAACCAACCTCTTCGCGGGTCACGGTCTGGAACGGGTTGTTGCTGGTGCCGCCGCCGGTCACGTAGCTACCGCTGACAAACGGGATGGTCTGGCCAACGAAAATACTCGCCGCTTCGTTGTCCAGGGTCAGCAGGTTCGGCGTCGACAGCACGTTGGTGCCGCCCTTGCTCTTGAGCGCGTGGGCCAGCACTTTGAGGTCCATGACCTTGCCAATACCGGGGATGTCCACCGTGCCGTTGAGAAACCCGACGCTCAAGCCGCCAGGCAACACATCGACACTGGTCTTGCCGTTGACGTTGATCCCTGAACCGCCCAGATTCGCCCCGCCGATCACGCCGTTGCCCGCCAGGTTGCCGGTCTGCCATTGCACGCCAAACTCATTGGCATCGTCTTCGCTGACTTCGACGATCAGGCTTTCGATCACCACTTGCGCACGACGCTGGTCGAGCATGTCGATGACTTCGCGCAGGTTGCGGTACAGCGGATCCGGGGCGGAAATCAGCAAGGTATTCGTAGTGGCATCGGCCTGAATGGTCACGCCGCCAGCACTGAAGGCCACGCTCTGGTCATTCTGCTGGCCACCGATCTGACTGGATGAAGCACTCGCGCCTTGGCCATAAACGCTCCCGCCCGTGCTGTTGCCGGACGTCGAACTTTGGCTACCGTTGCTGCTTTGACCGCTGCTTTGAGCGCTTTGCCCGCCGCCGCTGGCATTGCCACCCATGCCACTGAGCGTCGAACGCGCGGTGTTGCCCGTGCCGCTGTCGCTTTCCCCAGTGAGCAAACCGCGTAACGCCTGAGCCAGTTTCGCTGCCTGAGCATTGCGCAGGTACACCACGTGCAGGTTGCTTGGGTTGCTTTGGGCGTTGTCGAGTTTGTAGATCAGATTGCGCGCCAGCTCGGTGCGCTCCGGGCTGCCGGCCCGAATGATAATCGCGTTGGAGCGTGGATCACCAATGACCGAGATTTTTTGGGTCGGGTCATTGCCCGGTTGTTCCAGCAACTGCGAGACCATGCCGGCGATGTCCACCGCGATGCCGTTCTGGATCTGTACTACGTCGGTGTCGATGGCGCTCGGGGTGTCGATGCCGGCGATGATCTGTGCCACGCGCGTCAGGTTCTCCGCATAGTCGGTGATCACAATGGTGTTGTTGCCGGGGTACGCATTGATCGGGTTGTTCGGCGAGACAATCGGGCGCAACACCGGAATCAGGTTCACCGCGTTTTCGTACTGCAAGCGAAACGTGCGGGTGAGCATGCCGTTACCGGCCGGTTTGTCGGCGCTGTAGATCGGCCCACCGAGCAACTTGGCGTCGGCTTCGGGCACCACCTGAGCGACACCACCGACATCAACCACGCTGAAACCCTGCATGCGCAACGCTGCCAGCAACATGTCGTAGGCCTGATGCGCAGGGACCTGGCCTTCGCTGACCAGCGTCAAGTTGCCCTTGACCCGAGGATCAACCAGAAACTGCTGCCCGGTGGAACGCGACAACGCCCGCACCACCGCTTGGATGTCGGCCTCGACGAAATTCAGCGTGACCGGTTGATCGCCCAGCGGATGACTCGCCTGCGTGCTACTGCCACTGGAACCGCCGCTGCGCGAGGGGTTGCTGATTTTGTGCTGCGGCCGTGGCGGTGTTTCTCTCTGCATTCGTTGGCGATCGAGCAAGGCATCGCCACTGCGCTGGGTGTTGGCCAGCGGCCGCCCGAGTTCACTGTCAACCAGCAACGGTGGCGGGTTAGACGGCGTTTGCGAGCTGCACGCCCCCAGCGCCAACAACAGAAACGGCGCGGCCGTGCGTGCGTAATTGGAACCTGACCACTTCATGAAGCTTCCTTAGCGCCCTGCGCCTGATCCATGCGAACGGTTCCCGACAGAGTGCCTGCCGTGTCATCAGCCGTGACCTCGCCTGCACGCTGCAAACGAGCCTCGACCACTTCCAGAGAAAACTGCTTGGGGTTGCCCAGCAGCCAACCGATCACCGCAGCGGCCGGTGCGTCTTCAAACGTCAACTGCCACGCGCCGCCGGTGGCCTGCAACCGGTAGTGCCCAGCCAGACCGCTGGCGTCGAGAGTGTGCTGCAAGGACTGTTCAAGGCTTTGCCCGGACGATGGGGTTACGACCTCACGCAACAACGCATCCAGCGTTTGCGCCTGTGTACGCAACTTCGGTGTTTCGACCTGCCAGTAATCGATTTTTTTCAGGGGTGGCTGGATCAACAGCAACCAGATCAACAACCCTGCGAGTACCAGCGCAGTGCCCGCAACCATGCGTTTCTCACGCAAAGCCAGGCCTTGCCAGATCACCCGAGAGCGACCGTTAAGGTGCTGCCAACGGCGGCGGTAAGCCGTCATAGAGGGCTTATTCATCATCGGCTCCAGTGCCTGCGTTCGCGTCACCCGCCGGCACTTGCGAGGCCGGACGCAACACCCAGCCCTCATCCGTGGCGCTGACGGCAATCCCGGCCTGCGCCAATGCGGCCTGCCAGGTCTTGTCGGTGCTGTGGCGGCGTGCGTCTTGCAGCAGGCTCAGTTGCAGCTCGCCGTTTTCATAGAGCAGACGTTGCACGCTACCGGCCATGGACGGCAGCGTGTTTGCGGCTTGCAGCACCATGCTGGCGAATGTCGGGGTGGCGTCGGCGGTCGCCCCCGTCTGCCGCGCGGCCAATTGCTGACGGGCCTGTTGCAGCGGGTTGAGAATCACCGGCAACTCAGGAAAAGCCTGCTTCACCCGCTGACTCATCTCGGTTTTGAGCCGTTGCCCTTGCGCCGCTTGGCGGGCGGCGTACAGGTTCAGCCCCAAGGTCCAGACCGCCAGTGCCACTGCGCAACAGGCAGCGGCACGCCCCCACCCCGGTTGATGGCGGCTACGTTGCTGAAGACCGCCGTGCAACCCCCATCCGGGCAACGGGCCGGCCCAGCGTTGTTCAGCCGGTAAACAGCTCACCGGAAAATCGGCGGCGGCGCCCACCCACTGCAAGCCTGGGCCGGCCTCTAGCAAAAGATCGCTCAGTGCCTCATCAATGGCCGGGTGAACCACCGCGTGTTCAAGGGTGTAACGCACCAGCAAATGACCTTCATAGAGACAGGCCACGGGTACATCATGGCTGGGCAATGCGTAGGCGGCCGGGTACAACCCACGCACGTTCAAATGCGCCAGACGCAGGAGTTGGCCGAAGTGGGCCAGCCCTTGCCGAGAGAGCCAGGCGATATGCACCCGCCCTTGAGTGTCCCGAGGGCTATGGGCAACGTGCATCTGCGCGCAGTCGCCGAGGATCAGCGACTGCGCCGCACACTGCACCGCTGCGCTGGTTTTGGCCGAGGGCAGCAAGGGTAAGTCGATGCTCGCCAACACGCTGTCCTGGGGGTGCAGGAAAAACGCGATGGCCGGGGTTTTGCCGCGCAGGGCCAATTGCAGCAGGGTGCTGTGACCCTCACGTGTCAGCTGGCCCTGACGATCCAGCCAGGCGAACGCCACAACACTGTCCAGAGACAGTTGCGCCAGCGGCGGCAAAGCCACTCTTAGCTGGCTCATACGCCTACCCGCGACCAGATCACCCGAGGCAGGCGATCCGCGCTGCGTTGCAGCAAGGCGTCAAGGCTGACCCGACGCTGTTCACCGCCAGCCTGGCCGCGCAGACGAAACCAGTCACTGGTGATGCCGACTTTAATCGTCGTCAACTCCAACTGCGGCATACGCAGACGATTGACGAAGTCGCCCCGATTGATAAACCACTGGCCCGCGTCGCGCTCGGCAATTAACGCTTGGGCGCGTTCGATTGACAGGCCGGGCACATACGCGGCCAATACCGGCGCCGTGGCGGTATTGCTGTTGAGCCAGGTGTTGGCCGGGAGAATGGTGATGAACGGGGTCACTTTCGCCAACACCGCCTCGGTAATGCCTTCGATACCGCGCAAATCCTCCACCCGGCGCAACATCGGTCGCGTGGGCGGCAGGGGTTTACGCGCGGCATTGGGCGAGGTGCTGCGACCGCTGTCAAAACCATGGTTGAGGGGTGCCTGGTTTGCCAGGTCGGGGTTGAGCAGTCGCGGATAGGAAGCGATGACCCGCTGACTGATGCGCTGGCTCAGCGTAGCGTTGAGACCGAGCAACTCGCACAGACGCTGAAAATGGCCCAACTGTTCTTCATCGATGCGCTCGTTGGCCACCAGGTTGCGCAAGTTGAACTTGCCCTGTTCGTCATCCAGCCGCCCTTCGAAACCACGGCTACCCACCCCCAACGGCCCCATCACCAACGGCTGCGCCCACGGCTGGTCGAGTCGGATCAAGGGCTCGCGTTGCTGTGCATCCCACAGCCATTGCCGGCTGATCTCCAGCGCACCTTGCAGCATCCAGGCGCCCTGCACCCGTGATTGCTCGGCTTCCAGAGCACGCGTAAAGACGGTCTGGCGGCTCAGCATACCGCCGGCAATCACCGCCACCACCGCGGCAATTAGCAGCGCGCTGATGATTGCCATTCCGCGCTGGCTCGCCGCTGTCGGCGAATAGGTTTTCATGGCCTGCCTTACAACTGCCAGGAGCCGATATCGGCATTCACACCGTCGCCGTCAGGCTGACCGTCAGCGCCCAGCGAGAAGATATCGACTTCACCGTTAGCCCCCGGATTCAGGTAGTGGTAAGGACGGCCCCACGGATCATTGGGCAGGCGCTCCAGGTACGAACGCCAGTTGCTGTTCTTGGCATCCGCCGGGCGTTCCACCAACACTTTCAAACCTTGGGTCATGCTCGGGTAAGTGCCGTGGTCCAGGCGATACAGCTTCAAGGCCTGCATCAACCCGGCGATATCCTGTTTGGCGGCCGTGGCCCTGGCCTGGTCAGGACGGTCCAGCACCTTGGGCACGACCATCGCTGCCAGAATCCCCAGGATGACCACCACCACCATGATCTCGATCAGGGTGAATCCCTTCTGTCCACGGGGCAGGCGTGGCGTGCGGGGGTGCAATTTGAAGTGCGCGATATCCATCTCGACATTCCCTGGCTTGATTCGATTCGACGCGCAGTGTTGCAAGAAGATATGTCAGTGACGTTGAAAATCCTCGGGAGCTTTGGTCGTCAATCGGTCAAGCGCGGGGGCTAACGTCAGTGGCTGTTCAGCCGGTTCGAGTGCCTGATGCCACACCCTCCGCGACAAGCCGGTTTTACCCTGATTGAAGTGCTCGTGGCGCTGGCGATTATTGCCGTGGCGATGTCGGCGGCAGTGCGGGTGGCAGGGTTGATGACCCAGAGCAATGGCCTGCTACGCGATCGGTCGATTGCGCTACTGGCGGCACAGAGTCGGCTCGCCGAGTTGCGCCTCGAACCCAGACTGACGCTGGGACAACGAACCATCGAGTGTGATCAGGGACGGTTGTTGCTGCGCTGTGAACAGGCCGTTGCCTACGCGCAAAATGGCCGGTTATTGCGGGTCGGGGTGCAAGTGTTCGACCGTAGCCACGAGGCGCCGCCCCTGGCCCGGCTCGATACTTTGCTGAGTCGGCCGGTGCCGAAGTGACCTGCGGTTGATCTACTCGCGCGTCAGAATCGGCAAACCCGCTGCCTCCGGCAGTTTATCGAGCAGCACGCGGGTTCGCTGTGTACCCCGTTCGATGACGACCGCATCACCTTCAATGGCGACCACCGTCACCCGAGGGCTAACCCGTTCTCCGAGTAAAAAGCTGCGGGGAGCGCCCCCATTGAGGCTAAGGATTGCCACCGCGCCACGACTGCCGGCCATCACGCCACTGACTTTGATCTCGACCGGCGCCGGCTGATTGGAAAACCACTGCAATGCCGGGTTGTCGCTATGGGCGGCGCTCAGTGACGGCGATAGGTCCGGGTTGCGTGACTCAGCGGACATCAGCAGCAACGATGACCAGGTGGCGATGCCGGCCAGTGCCGCCAGCAAGGCGATTGACTGGACCCACTGCGGTGCGGTGAACCGCTCGATAAATGACATGGGTTGAAGCTCCTTTTAGTCCCTGCCCCCGAGCTTACAGCGCAATTCTCACGTTTTTATTTCACACGCTCATCATCTTCACCGTGCAGGATAAAAACACTGCAAAGGAGCGCACCGTAAATGAAGGGCTTCAAACAAGATGGCTTTACGCTGATTGAGTTGATGGTGGTATTGGTGATCATCGGCATCGCCAGCGCGGCGGTCAGCCTGAGCATCAAACCGGACCCGTTGCACCTGCTGCGCAAAGACGCCGAGCGTGTTGCGCAATTGCTGCAAGTGGCGCAAGCCGAAGCCCGGGCCGATGGCCGGCCGATTACCTGGCGGGCAGATGCCAAGGGCTTTCGCTTCAGCCGCCGCGATGACCTTGGCACAGGCGTCGACCACTTCAACAACGACCCACAACTGCGGCCACGCACCTGGCAAACCCCGGCGTTGGAGGTGCGACTGCAACCCCGGCAAACACTGGTGTTGAACGCCGAATGGGTCAATCCGCCCGTGCAACTGCAACTCTCGGACGGAATCAACAGCATCGCCGTGCAACGCAACGCCGCCGGCCAGGTCAGCGTGAAATGAAGCGCCAGCAAGGGTTTACCCTGATCGAAGTGATGGTCGCGATCATGCTCATGGCCATCGTCAGTGTCATTGCCTGGCGCGGACTGGACAGCGTCACCCGTGCCGATGCGCATTTACAGGCCAGTACCGAGCAAACCGAAGCGTTACTGCGCACGCTCAATCAACTGGAGCGCGATGTGGCGATGCGCGCCAGTATTGAGTTGTCGGAGCCGGCGAAACCTGGCGTCGACGATGACCCGCCCCCCACGGCACCGGCGGCCTTGACGGTAAGAAGTACGGACGGCAAAGGCTTTCGCCTGGACGTGATCCGCTCCGCCGCCGATGGCCACGGCGGGCTGCAACGAGTGCGTTGGTGGCTCAAGGGCGACGCCCTTTACCGCGCGGTCGCCGAGGCTCGCAGTCAATACCCGCTGCCAGCACCGATGGAGGGCGTGGCCGTGCTCACCCAGGTCAGCGCAGCGACGTTGCGGGTCTGGGAGACGGACAAGGGCTGGCGCTCGTTGAGTGGTAATCGCCAGGAAAACCCCTTGGGTATCGAGATCAGTGTGACCCGGCAAACACCGCAAGGGCCCGAGAAGTATCGGCAGGTGATGGGCCCGCTGGACTGACCGAACCCCACCAATCACGCGCCGGCTGACGACTCAAACCATTCCCGCCGCTCGTCAAAAGTGTTGCGGATCAGTTGCGCAATCACCTGCACCTGCGCCGAATCCACGGACTGAGCATTGACCGCAAGCCACACCTGACGCCGCATGGGCTCGCGGAACACCCCTGGCAACGCGATGAGTCCGCGGTCATAGCGGCTGATGTAGCCGGGCAGCAGACCGATGCAAGCGCTGCAACGGATCATTTCCAGCATCAGCTCATAGGATTGCAACTGCACCACCCCGGCCAGCCGCTGCTCCACCAGGCTGTTCCACGGCCGCAAGCTATCGATCTGGCGATCATGCTGCCACTGCACCAACATGAAGTCCGCCAAGTCATCAACGCTCGCAGGCCGGGCCGTGACCCGTGAATAACGTTTGGCGATGTGCGGCAGGTAGTCCAGGCGAGCCAGGCATTGCGGCTCGCTGGTGGCGAAAGTTGGCCCGGGGTGAGGTGAATGATCGGTGCCCAGCCAGACCACCACGTCGGCGCTGACGGCTTGCAACGACAGCGCGCTGTCCAGGGAAATGATCTCCAGGCGCACACTGGCGTTGCGGCGCAGCAACGAGATCAGGTCCCGCCCAAGGATGTCATGCAGGATCGACTCGGCCACCGCCACGCGGATCATCGGTTGTTCGAGCACGGGTAACTGATGGTCGTAGGCCAGGGCGATCAACTGCGCGTGCAACTGCTGCCCTTCACGGCTGAGGCTCAGGACGCTGCCCTGGAAGCTGAACAGTGAGCGTTGCAAACGCTCTTCGAGTTGCGCCAGTTGCTTGCGCAACACGGTTGACCGAACGTTGAGGCTGCGCGCGGCCTGCATGAAGCAGCCACATCGGGCACTGACCATAAAATACTGCGCAACCTCGGCCTCGATCTCTATCGCCTGCTTCAGCCAGGCTTCGCTGGTCATCGGCGACGAGCGGTAATCGGTAACACCCTGGCGTCCTGTGGATTCTATAAATGACATCGATGACTCCCTGTCGATCTTTGTTTGGTTTGAAACGTGCGCGGCTTCGACTGACCCGGAGCAATCCCCTGGGGGAGCAGCCGGCTAAGGTTTTTCCTCCAGCACTTTGTTCAACTGCGCACCGTCAATGCTCAGCGTCGCCGTATTGAGCATGCCGTCCAGGTACGCTTTGGCGATCTGTTCCTGACGCTGGGCACGCAAAGCCTGGGTCAAGCGCTCGCGCAGTTCATCCAGGGTCGCGACGCGGGCCGGTTGTTGCTCGGTCAGCTTGATCACATGGAAACCCGCCGCACTCTGCACCGGGTCCGAGACCGCGCCGACTTTGAGTCGCGACACCGCGCCACGTACCTCGGGCACCAGTTGCTGTAACGGTTTCAGGCCGGTGTCACTGACGCCAACCGGTGAATACTGGCTCGCCAACGCGGCAAACTCTGCCGGCGCGGCCTGGGCTTTCTTGCTCAGTTCCAATGCCTGCTTGCGCACGTTTTCAAGGCTCTGCGAATCGGCCACAGCGAGGAAAATCTGACTGACGCGGTACATCGGCGGCGTCACCCAACCCGACTTGCCCGCCTCATACGCCTGCTGCAACTCGCTGGCGCTGGGGTAGTCGGCCGGCACTTGGCTGACCGACTGCAAGTAGTCCCGAAAGACAATCTGCTCGGTGGCCGCGCGGGTTTGCGCCTCCACCTCCGGACGCTGCCGCCAGCCTTGGGCGTCGGCCTGTTCAAGCACCGCTTTTTGCGCCAGGCGCGAACGAATCCAGCTTTCCAGCGCCGCGCGATTGCCGCGCAGTTGCTCTGCAACGTCCGGCGCAACAGTGGCGAGCAAGTCGCTCAACTCGTGCGCAGTGACCTGTTGCTTGCCCAGCCGCGCCACTGCTGGCCCGTTCACACTCACTGTCGATGGCACCGGCTGCTGAGCTGCCACCGGGTCATTGCCCGGCCGGAGCCACAACGCAACAGCCACCCCTAACACGGCAAATGCTGCCACGCTCACCACTGCCCCTGGCTTTTTCACAGCGCTGCGACCTCTTGCGCCGCCTCGACGGTTTCAGCCTGAGCCTGCAACTGCGCAGCGTTCTGACTGTACTCGCGCAGGTAAACGATGAACTCCTGAAGCAGCCGATCCCACAATTCCAACTGGCCCTTGAGGTGTTCTTCACTTACCCCGGCGGCCACTACTACGTCCATTTCCATCACCAGAAACTCACCCTGCACCGACAACCGGGCAAACCGCCGCGAAGCGTTCCACAGTTCCGCCAGGCCGGCCGGCAATGCGCCCTGCACGCGCAAGGCGCAACTGAATGTGAAATCGACGTACCCGCCCTGCTCCGGCGCCGGGTTGCCGAAACGCACCGCATAACCGATGCCCTGGCTGGCGCTGAGTAATTGCACGATGCCGTTCTGCTCGGTCTGATTGACCCGGTAACCGGCGGCTTGCAGCACGTCAGTCAGGGAATCGGGCGCTACGTGGCTGATCAATTGAGTCATAAGGTTGTTCCTTGTACTTAGTGAGCGAGCGCCGCCTGGGGCGTGTCGTATTGCGTTTTGTAGAGTTCATCGCCCATGCCTTGGGCCAGCTCTTCGAACTTGACCCTGGCTGAACCGGCAAACGGTTGGCGAATCTTCATCACGTCGCCGACGTCGATTTTCTCGTAGGCCGCAAGAATCTCCTTGGCCACGCCGTACATCTGCTGATTCTTGGCTGAACATTGCTGCAAGTGTGTGTCACGTTCGGCCAACTGCGCCTGAAGCGTTGACCGCTCGGCCTCTTTGGCCCGGGCCATGACTAACAACTCCTCGTAAGCTTTCTTGAACTTGCCGACTTGTTCACTGCTGGCCGCCGCTTGCGCCTGAGCCTGGTTTTGCAGACGGTCGTGCTGTCCGGCCAATTGCTCGGCCACGCCACGCGCCTTGGCCAGTTCGGCGTTCAGTTGTTGGATCTGCGCCTGGGCGGCCTTCGCTTCACCTTGCGCGGCCAATTGCGCGGCGCTGGCCTGCGCTTGCTGACTTTGCAACGCTTGTAACTGCTGGGTGGTGGTGCGCAACTGGGTGCGCAAGCGCTCTTCCATGCCTTCGGCGCTCGCCCCCTGCGCGATCAGCAGCCCCAGCGTTAGCAGCAAAATGGGTGGTTTCATCAAGCTCTCCCGGCGCCCTAGAAGCGCGTATTGATTTCAAGCTGCAAGACATCGACATCGAACGGCGCACCGTACACGGCCTCGGAACTCAACCAGCGACCGGTGGCGTAAACATTCTTCGCCAGCCCGTAGTTGCCGCCCAGGACATAGCCCTTGGCATTGGTGCCGCCCAAGTGGAAGGAAGAATCGTTGAAGCCATCCGGCAAAGCGTCGGGCTGGATGTATTTGTAGCCAGCGAAGAGGTTCCAGTCGCCCTGCTTCTTCAGCTCCAGCGCACTGCCCAGGGTGAACTGCACCATCCAGGCATTGGCGCCGCTTTGCACATTGCCGCTGCTGTCGAGGTTGTTGACGAGCTGCCCCGCCGAGCGTTTGCGCATGTCGTTTTCGTCGTAGCCCAGGTTGTGGATGTAGTTGCCCTGGCTGCGCAGTTTGAAGTCTTGCGGCAGGTCGGCGTCCCACATCAGGTTCAGGTCCAGCAGGTTGAACTGCGAGGCCAGGCCGACAAATTGCGGCTGCGGCGTGGCGGCCGGGTTCAGCGGGTTCGGCGCGATGTCGCGCAGCAGGAATACCGAGTTGCCCTTCTGCATGAACGCCGAACGCGTGCCGTCGGTGTCGCAACCCGGCGCACCCGCCCAGGGTTCGCAGGGGCTGGAGCGTTGGCCCTGGATGTCGTCAAAACGGTAATACGCCAGCGCACCCTTGAGGCGGTTGTTGCTGTTGATCGCCCAATTGGCGCCGACCTGCGCGCCGTACAGCCACTTGTTGGCGCTGCTTTCCTTATCAAAACCATTGCTGGTGGTGGTGTCGTTGCTGTAGTCAACCGGAAACGCGCCAACCGTGCCAAACATCCCCCAGTCACGGGTGAACGGATGGTCGAAAATCGCCGCCACGCCGTCAAAGTTCAGGTCGTTGGAATACAGCATGTCGGTGGACATGAACGGGTTAGCAAATCGCCCGCCGGTCAGGGTCAACTGCTCGGACGGCTTCCAGGCCAGGTAACCCTGATCGAGCCAGATTTCTTTTTTGGCGAACCCGCCACCCAGGGTCTGAGTGGTGGACACCGGATTGTTGTCCGAGCCGGTGCCAATGCGGATGCCAGCGGTCCACTGCGGCGCGACCAACGCGGTCATGCCCAGCCGGGCCCTCAGGCGCATTTGGTTAGAGCGGTCTTCACGGGTGTTGAGTAACGGCGGCAGGCTGGTGCTGCTGTTGGGGTTCACGTCATACGGGCCGTTGTTGTTGAGCTTGGAGAAGTCGACGATTTCGTTGCTGTTGGTGCCCGAGTAGTAACGCGACTCATCCCGCAGGCGAATGTCGCCGTCAAAGCTGATGCGCGATACCCACTCCGGAAAGGTATTGGGCTGTGCCCAATTTTCCTGTTTGGCGGTGGCCATTACCTCCGCCTTGACCTGATCGCGGATCTGATCGCGAACGGCCGTCGGCACGTATTGCACCCGCACGTCGCCGGGCGCGGTGGCGGGCCCCGAGGCCACCGCTGCCGTGGCCGTTTGACGGGCTTGCAGCGCTTCTTTTTCCGCTTGGGCAATCAGGCCTTCGGCCTGGTCCTGTTTCAAAACACCCTGCTGTACCAGCAAGCGGATCAGATTGATTGTGGCGTTTTCCGAGGGCGCAGGGGCTGCCGCCGCATGCCCGACCAGGGTCGCAATGACCATGCCGACCGCCAGGGACAATCGATTCACGTTGGAAATCATCTGCACACAACTCCTTTTGGCAAAGCTGAAAAATGTTTGATTAACCCGGACGCCGCCCTTGCAGGGACAGGCGCACGGGTAACGTCATGGAGGCCGGTGGCCGTTCACTCAGGTGTGGCGCGGCGCGCAGTGCGGCGAGCACCTGTGCGTCGACGTCGGGGTTAGCGCTAGACTTCACCAGCTCGACACGGGTGATCTCTCCGACGCTGCTCAGCCACACGTCGGCTTGCAGCGAGAAGGCCTGGTTGCGCAGGTCCGGGTTCTCTCGCAGCAAGCGCTGAAAGGTGAACGCCAGAAACTGGCTGTAGGTGCCATTGCCCAACCGCCCACCGCCGGCCCCTGCCATGCCGCCGCCCTTGCCAGCACCGATGTTGAAAGCGTCGTTGCCGGACTGGGCAGCGCCGTCCATTTGCATCGGGTTAGCCAAGTCGTCGGCCGGTGATGGCGGCGCCTCTTCTTCAGGCTTGACCTCTTGCGGCTCCGGCGTCGGCTCGGGCTCGACCATCTTTTCTTCGACCGGCGTCTGCGGCTCTGGCGGTTTTTCCGGCGGCGGAGGGGGCGGTGGCGGTAACGCAATGATGGTCGGCACTTTCGGGGCTTCGCGGCGGATGCCACTCATGTCGTTGGCCCACTGCCAGAGCAACCATGCGGCCACGGCCCCGAGCAGCAAACCGGCGCCCCACTTGACGAAGCGCGCAGGGGACTTTTTCACGGGCGAAGGGCTGATAGGGCGTTGTGCGGTCATGGTCAGCCCTTACTCGGCTTGCCGGTGACAAGGCCGACCTGGGACAGCTCCAGACGCCGCAACAGGTCCAGCACCTCAATCACTTTCTGGTACTGCACCGTGGCGTCGCCGCGCACGATCACCGGAAAATCCGGGCTCTGCGCCTTCTCAATGCGCAGGCGATCGTCCAGTTCGGCCAGGGTCACCGGGTACGCGTCGAGGAACACCTGGCCGACGTCATTGATCGAAATCGCCTTGGTTTTGGCTGCGGACAGCGACACCGAGGCGCTGGCCTTGGGCAAGTTGATCTGGATGCCCGAAACCTGGGCGGTGGCGGTAAGAATAAACATCACCAACACCACCATCAGCACATCCACCAGAGGCGTGATGTTGATGCTGTCCACCGGTGCGTCATCTTCATCGTCATGCGCGGCATTCACGGAAGCCATGTCAGTGCTCCTCAGGCCGGTACGGACGTGTTGGTGTGGTTGCCACGGCGATGCGCCGTCTCACTGAACTGACTTTCGCCGTGCATCTCCGCCAGACGAGTAATGAACTCATCGACGAAGACCCGCATGTCAGCGCTGATCTCTTTGTTGCGGGTGATCAGCCGGTTGTAGCCAAACAGCGCCGGGATCGCGACGAACAAGCCCATGGCCGTGGCCAGCAACGCGGCGGCCATGCCCGGCGCGATGGCGTTGATGTTGACGTCACCGGCCATGGCGGTGCCGAGGAACACCACCATGATCCCCAGCACCGTGCCGAGCAGCCCGATGTAAGGCCCGCCGGCAATCGCGTTGGACAGGGTCGAGAGTTTCGAACTGAGCGCCTGATTCTCGCGGGTGCGTACACCGTCCATGGAGCAGCGGATGGCTTCGATGGTCGCCGCCGACACCGACGACGTATCGGCACCCTGTTCGCGACGAGTGCGAATTTCTTTGACCGCCACCTGGTACAACCGCCACAGGGACGAGTGCTGCAAACGTTGAGCGAGGTCTTGATCGTCGGCGAACATTTCCAGGCGCGTGCCGACCTTGGCGAACTGCTCGCGGAAACCTTCGTTGGCCGCAGAGACCCGGCTGACCATGCGATTTTTTCGAATCATGATGACCCACGACTGGAACATCATCAGCACCAGCACGGCGATGATCACCCAGGCATCCACCGGCACCGCATTGAGCAGGAAGCCCAAGCTGCCAAAGCCAAAGCCCGACTGTTGTTCATCGACGCCGTAAGCTACCAGCTTCGATTCGGCACCTTGTGCATTGGCGTCAGCCAGAAGCAGTGCGGCCGGTCGAGCGACTTTGGACAGCCGCAACTCGTCGATAGCCCCGCTAAACGGCAGGTAAGCGCTGGGAGCCAAGTCTGCACCGATGGCCATGACCGAATTGAACGCCGGCATTGCCACGCCGAGGCTCGCCGTCTCGCGACCATTGACGTACAGCACAACCTGGCTGCCTTCGGCGGTCAGCGCCAGATGCTGCCATTGGCCAGGATTCAGCGCTTGCGTGGACACGGCGCGCTGACCATCGATCTCTACGAACGGCATCCCCTGATTCAAGCCAAGCAACAGGCTGTTCTGGCCTTCACGCCGCGCAAGCAGCAGTTGCTCGCCATTGGCCTGATCCAGACGCAGCCAGGCACTTAAGGTGAACGCACTGCCGGCGTTGTGTTGCAACGAAGGACTGGCCGGCAGGAGCAGCGGCTGACCACTGAACTGCAACGCCCGCCCGATCACGCCGTCGATGCTCGCCCCGGTAGCGCTCTGGGCCGTGTTGCCATAGGCCGATGTGTCTTTGACCGGTGTGCCGTTGGCGCCGTCGAAGTGATAGAGCGCGGTGTAATTCGGGTCGAAGGTCAACTGACCATTGCCGGTGGCCGGCGCTTTCGGGTTGCCGTAATACATCCAGATGTCCTGCCGCTGCCCCCCTTCGACTTTCGGCACATCGACCCAGATCAGCGCCATCCCCATCAACGGGTCAAAGCTTTCGAGTTGGTGGTTGAGCACGGTTTTGTCATCGGCGGCGACAAAGCGCAGGTCTGCGCCGTCGTCCTTGACGCCGTCAAAGGTGAAGTTGCCGGTGTGCAGGCGCACCAGCAGCGCCGTGCGGCCCAACGCTTGGTTGATCGCCGCGCCCTGAGGCGTGGTGTCCACGGAAATCTGCTTGCGGTAATGCCAGTCGTCCTGCCACCAGGCCTGGGCCGTGGCCGGGAGCACGAAGCCCAGGCAGATCAAAAAAGCGATGAGTAGGCGCTGCATGAAAATGCTCCTGTTAGAAAGTGGCCTGAAGGTTGAAATGCAGGCGCGAATCATGTTTTTGAGTGTTCGGCCCGTCGAGCAGTGGATAGCCCCAATCGAGGCTGCTGGACAGCCATTTGCTCAGGCTCGCGCGGGTGCCGAGGCCGACGCTGGCCAGGGCGTAATCGGCGTCCTGATCGGGCAGTTCGTCACGCAGGGACAACTGGGCGCCTTCGGCGAAGGCATAGAGGCGCCACTCCTGAACGTAAGCGCCCAAGTACTTGGCGAGGGACGGCGTGCGCAGCTCTTGGCTGAGCAGGACGCCGTTGTCGCCGGTGCGCTCGGCGGCCAGGTAGCCTCGCACCGACGTCGCGCCGCCGGCTGAGAATTGCTCGTTCGACACCAACGGGCCGGATGCCAACTGGAACGCGGCTTTGCTCGCGCTCTGCCAATCATTAGCAAAGGTGTAGGTGTAATTGGTGTCGCCTTTGAGCACCGCAAAGCTGGGGCTCGCGCGGTAGCGTTTGTAGTCAAATTCTTTGTCTGAGCTGCTATAACCGAACAGGCTGCGGGTGCCCGCCACCAAGCTCAAACCGAGACCCAACTGGCTGTTTTGGCTGTAGCGAAAACCGTTGTAGGCGAAGGTAAACGGCGCGTACTTGAGCGGCACCTTGTCGCTTTCGCCGCCGAGGGTCAGTTGCTCGTCGAAATCCTTGAAGTCGACACCAGCCGACAGCGAGTTGGCCCAGGCGCCGCTCGACGGCAGCGTGTAAATCGCCGATACGCCGTAAGAATGCCCTTTGCCCAGGACGTTGCTGCCGCCGAGGGTGGCGACGTTGCTGTCGGACTGATAACCAGCGAACTGCACGCTCCAGCGCTCACTCAACGGCGCGGTGTAGGAGCCGGACCAGACCTTTGCGTTGCTGGTGTCTTGCGGTGCAGTGAAGAAGGTCAGCGAAAGGCTGTGGCCGAGTTGCCAAAGGTTGTTGTAGCCCACGCTGGTGACCGTGCGCAGCGTCTCGGTGTCGGCGCTGTAGTCGTTGTTCAAACCGACGCTGGCCTGCCAAGGGCTCTGGTCCTCGACCTGCAAGTCCACGTCCATGGTGCCGGGACGCTGACCTTCGCGCACCAGCGGCATCACCTGGCGACCCGGGGTCTTGTTCAGTTGCGCCAGTTCGCCCTGAACCTTACTGAAGTCAGGCACCTCGCCTTCTTTCAGCGCCGGCACGTCCTCACGGATATCCAGCGGTGAATAGTGTTTGGCCCCGACGACACGAACCCGGCCAACCTTGGTTTCGCTGACGTGCAAATAGACGATGCCGTCCTCGACTTTTTGCTCAGGCAACTCGACGAACACCGACTGATAACCATGAGTTTGATAGGCTTTTTGTAAGGCTTCACGGGCACCTTCGATGTCCGTCAGCGCTTTTTGCGGCCCCAGAAACGGATAAACCGCCTCTTCAATGGCCTGGGCATCGAGCACGGTATTGCCGCGCACGAAATACTCGTTCACATCGACCCGTTTGCCTGGCACGGCGTCGTCGGCAACGGCTGGTTGCACACCCGACATCACCAGCAGCCAGCCGCACAACACCCGCCGCGTCTTGAAAAGATGCTCCACACCACCCCCTGAATTTGTAATGACCGTCGCTGTTTGCGTAGCGTCTGCACGTCTCAATTGCTGGCTGTCGATGTCGCGGCATGTTTGCCCAGCCAGGTGTGCAACAGCGCAAAGTTCAAGGAGAACTCAGGCATTTGCAGCAAGGCACCGCAGAACACTTCGCCAATGATTTTCTGAATCAGTTGCACCGCCCGCGGATTATTCAGCAGGGTCGCGATGTCGCGGCTCAGGACGTTGAAGCTCCAGACCTTTTGATTAAGGTCCAGGCCGACGAACCAGCGGAACAGCAGGTTGTAATTGAGTTGCTCGTAGAGTTGCTGCTCGCTGGGCACTGAATAGAGCAGCTGCAACAGCAGGATGTGCATAACCGTTTGCGGGGCAATCAGCATGCCGGGCTCGGCATTTAGGCCGTGCAGGACGTCGCGATACTCGTCAAGCAGGTCATCGATTTGTGGGCGCAACATCACCAGTGAATGCCCCGAAGGAATGTAGCTGGAGACTTCTTTCAAGGCGCCCTGCCAGTCGTCCTGAGACACGATCCAGACCCACGGCGCACCGTAGCGATACACCGAAACCGGCTTCTTACGCGCGGCTTCGACGATTTTCGACAGGCGCTGATCGAGCTCCTGCATACCCACTTTCGAATAGCGTTCCATAGTCCCCATTGCCTCACTCCCGGCATCCCGCCTCGGCTGGAAAAGTGGCCTTGCGGCCCCCTCAAGCGCGTCACATAGGCATAACGGGACTGGCGATGGACTACCGAACTTTTGTCATGAAAGCTTCATGTCGGGGATGGGGATGGCAGCCATTGAACTCGTGTGAAACCGGACTCCCTCCAGGGAACGCGCGCCAACACCTGATAGCTCGATGCAGCTGACGCGCCGAGTTGGCAATCAGGACCGCGATTGCGGGATCATGGGCACTCCGGAACTGGCCGAAGACCCGGACGACCCGAGCACTGAGTGCAACATCCCAGGGTTGATGGTGGGGCCGCAATTGTTAACACCACAATCAGCTCAACACCACCACGCCACCCGGCAGCTCGGTACACGTCGCGCCATACGCATCCCTGATCAGCAACGCCACGCCGGCCAATTGGTCCAGGCTAAACCGCGCCTGCACCTTACGTTTACCCAACTCGCTGTTGAGCAGCAGCAACATGCCGGGGCGATAACGGTTGATCTCGCTGATCACCTGAGAAAGGGTCGCGTCGTTGAACACCAGCACCTGCTGGCGCCAGGCGATCACGGCAGATATATCGACGGTTTGCGGCGCGCTGACTTGCTGGGCGCTATAGGTGAGTTGCTGGCCGGATTCCAGGCGAATCCGCTGGCCTTGCACATCAACTTGCAACGCACCGTCAAGGCACGTCACGCAAACACTCTGGTCGGTGTTGCGCAGGTTGAAACGTGCCTGGCTGGCACTCAACCACCCTGCCCCGGCCTGCACTCTCAACGATGTCGTCTGCCGTGTCAGCAGTTCGACTTCGCCACTCAACAGCTCGATACTTTGCCCGCCATCAGCCAGTTCACGGCGGCTGATGCGGGTCTGGGTGTTGAGTTCCATGCTGACGCCATCGCCCAGGTCGAACCGACGCTGCTCGCCCACTTCAGTGACGTAGTCCGCCCCGATCCCGGAAAAACCTCCCGGCACCGTGTACCGCACCAAAAATAATGCCGCCGACGCCGCAACCGCGCCCCCCAGAAAGGCCCTTCGCGCAAAATGTCGTGGCGCCTGCAAAGCCTTGGCCGCCGGTTCAAGACGGTGCCACAACGCCTTGCTGTGTTCGAAAGCCTGCGCGTGTTCGGCGCTTTGCACGCACCACTGGCGCAAGGCCCGCGCATCGGCGACGGTCGCCTGGCCGGAGGTCAGAAGGATCAACCAATCCTGGGCTTCACGTTGTAGCCGGTCCTGGGGGGTCGCCTCAGGGGGTGACAGACGAAAGATATTCAAGCGCGGGGATACTCACGGATTAGTTCATTCTCTTCTTTCAAGACGGTTTTCCCGCCCCGGGACCGAACCGCTGAATGACTTTTCTTTCCAGGCGCATGGCGCAGTGGCCCAGCGCCGCCTTGATTTCTTTTTCGACCATCCGTGTCGAGATGCCGAAGCGTTGGGAAATTTCCAGGTGCGGAGCTTCCTCCAGGCGCGCGGCGATAAAGATCTTGCGCCGCCGCGCTGGCAGTTCGTAGAGCGCCTTGAGCAGCGTCTGCAGTTCCTTTTGCCCACCCACCACCCGCGCCGGGTCCTGAGCCTCATCGCTGATTTGCAGCAGCTCTTCGACTTCACTGCCGGTCAACAGGCGGGCGTCTGCCTGACGGCGGTCGGCAGCGATATTCAGCGCCATGCGATAGAGGTAGGCGTTGGGCTGGGCGATGTCAGGCGGCTCAACCATGCGGTCAACCCGCAGGTAAGTTTCGTGCAGCACATCGTTGGCCAAATCCTCGGACCCCAGCCGACGGCGCAAGCGCACCTTGAAATCGTCATAGGACGTCAGAAACAGCCTGACCATCGAACTTTGCCCGGTGTCTTTCATCCCCCGGAAACTCCTTCCCACTGCGTGCATTCCATGCTTTTTCCTGATGATTGCGGTACGAGTAGCAGGGTCACCGGCTGGCGTAATGAGCTGGGCGGCAACTGTTCGATCCTGAGGTGTTGCACGCTGTCCACCAGCGCCGCATCGCGCTGTAGATCGCCACTGGAGGTGACCAGGCGACTGTGTTGCACCGCACCATCACGGCCGATCCAGACTTGCAATAACGCCCGATAACCGCCGGGACGGGTCAAGACCGAACGGCATAAGCGGCGCTCGATGGCCGATTGAATCGCCAGCGCATAACTGCTGCTGACTTGACTTGCAGCATTGGCCGCTGCACCTGCAGGTAAAGGAACCTGCGCGACTTGCGCCACCTGCAAAGTAAAAGCATCGGCACGTGCGTAGCGGGCCATCAGCCCGGTGCCCACGAGTAGCGTGTTCAACGCTTGCGTGGCCGTTAACCGGCCCTGAACGCCGATTGATCGTCGGCCGCGAGTCAGTTGGCGATCGACCAGCACAGCCATGCCACTGCTGCGGCTAAAGGCATCAAGGGCGCCGCTCAGTTCCTGCGGTGCAATGTCGAAGTTGACCCAGGATTGAGGTTGCTCACCGTCCGCCCTGGCCCACATCAACCACATCGATAACAGCCCGCACACGACACCGCGCAACACGCCTCGAAGCCTGGTCGCTGAACCCCGACGTTCGTCCTTGGCGTTGCCTGGCTGCACGGCTGACGTACCCCTGAAAATCGTCATCCTGAGGGCTGTTTATGAATCTGGTGTGACGGCCGGTGCAAAAAAACCATCACGGACGGCGCAAAGACCTTGCACTAGACTCAACGCCAAGAGCAGTCCTGTCGGGACGGCCAGGAGGGCTTTGATGAATCATCTGTGGAATATCGCAGCCGCTGCGCTGATGCTCAGTGTCCTGACGGCCGTGCATGCCGAAGAGCCGTTGGGCTGTGTCGAGGTCAGCGTCGCAGGCTACAAGGCCCCCGACTACAACTGCCTGAGCCAGCAGATGGGCAACAACCCGCAAGGCGCAACGGCTGAACAAAAAAATCAGGCGGCGATGAACGTGCCTCTCAGCCAGCAGCCGCCCAATCAGCTCGGACTAGCAACACCGGCCGCCACCAGCACACGCATGGGCAACACCTTCGGCACGTCGGTGAAGCCGCAACGTCCGGCACCGATCAGCGGGAATTCGCCACTGCTCAATGGCAAGTGATCGACCTGACCAGCAAGGTACGCTTGTGAAGGCATTGTTCAGCGGCCGAGCCACCGGCGGTCGCGCTTTATCGCCTTAACAAAACGGCGTTTGATCTTGCTTGAAAAACTGATGATTAAACCTGTAGCCATAAATAATCCCGCACCCATTGATGATTCGGGCCTTTTAATTTCCGTTGGCAATTAACCGATAACGCTTACATCAAACAAAACTATCAACGGCCCCTTGATTGCACCGATCGGGGACTTCAACCAATCAATAGAGGTTTAATCTAAAAACAACGCCGACGACCACCGGCCACGTTTAACGCTGCAACTTTGTTTGTTTCACTGGAGAAACACCATGAAACTTCCGTTTGTCAGTACATTAACCCTCGCGACACTGTTGGCCGGTTGCTCTGTACCCACCGCCCCCCAAGCCGTCTCTTCACCGGATACCCTGTTAAATCCCGCCGCCGGCCATGCCAGCGTCATGAGTGTTACGCACGGCGCTTCGGTGGCGCTGGGTATTGTTTACAGCCCGAGCACACAAACCAACCGCGCCTACCTGGCCGACTATCAGGCCAACGCCGGCACCGGTTTCGGCCAGAGCCTGTTGGTGCGGTCGATCCACGATGCTTACGTGTCCACCTCCCGACCAGACCTGGCGGTGGACTGGGTCAAGGCTTCTTTACAGCATCAGTTCGGCTCGGTAACGGTCTATCCAGACCTGCAAAGCCTGAGGGCGGCGAAGCCTCAGGTTGTGGCTATTATCACCACCCACAGCCAACTCATAACCTCGCGCAGTTCCGATATCACGGCGGACGTCAGTGCCGAATTTTATGATTCGAAGTTTAATTACATCGGGACGGCACAGGGGCATGACGCGCAATCACTGAGCCCTGTATGGGCCGACTTTAAACGCAGCGAAGAGATGGTCGCGGACATTAATAAACAGCAGGATGTGCAAGTTAGGGCGCTGCAAAAGTTTGACCAGTCGCTCAGTAATTTATTGACAAGATCGGCAACTAAAGTGTCTATGATCGACAGCGCTGTGGGTCAGCAATAGTAGTGAGCGAAGTTGCACGCGGTAGTGCCTCACCCGACACGAGACACCCTCAGGCAAAAAAAACCCGCGTCTCTCGACACGGGTTTTTTCATTCAGCGTTGAATCAGGCGCTAACCACTGCCTGACCACTTAACGCCAGGTCCAGCAGTTCACGGTTAGCGACTGCGTACATGGCGTAGTCCGTGCCGCTGGCGGCACGGATGTCCACCAGCATGGCGCGCCAACGCTCGATCATGCCTTGGTTCTGCTCTATCCAAAGTTGCAGGCGTGCTTCCACGTCCTGCTCGCCGTCGCCCATTTGCAGGACCGAGATGGTGATCGCCCGTTGCTGCCAGTCGATGTCATCGCGGAACGCTTCACGGGCCAGCGCTTGCCAGTTGTTTTCAACCGGCAGTGCGCTGATCTGTTGCAAGTACCAAGTGATGTCCAGCGCGCTGCCCACAGCGAAGTAAGCCTTGGCGACATCGGCCGGGTTCTGGCCAGTGACGTCAGACGCTTCAATAATCGGCAGCAAGGTGTACAGGTGAGTAGTGCCTGCAACCATGCGTGCCAGCAACTCAGGTACACCCGCAGCGACGTAGGCCTGATAACGGGTCTGCCAGCCTTCGCGGGTCGGACCCTCCAGCAGTTCGTCAAGCTTGAGGCCCAACGCGGCCAAATGTGGTCCGAAGTGTGCAACGTCACGTGCAGCGTTCTGCTCGTTGCGACGGCTGCGCAAGAACCAGCGCGTAGCGCGGCGGCCCAGGCGCATCAACTCGTCCATCAGTTCCAGTTGTACGTCAGCGGAAACCTGGTAATCCAGGGCTTCAATCTGACGGAACCAGTGCGGGAGGTGGAAGATGTCACGCACGATTACGTAAGCACCGGCCACGTTCGCCGGGCTCATGCCGGTCGACTCTTTGAGCCGTTGAACGAAGGTGATGCCCATGTGGTTCACCAGATCGTTGGCGATCTGGGTGCTGACGATCTCACGCTTCAGACGGTGACGGCGCATGGCTTCGGAGAACTTGCTCACCAGCATCGGCGGGAAAGCGGTTTCCATGTCGCGGGTCAAGTAATCGTCGTCCGGCACTTGCGAGTTGAGCAGCGCTTCTTTGAGGTCGATCTTGCTGTAGGAGATCAGCACCGACAGTTCGGCACGGGTCAGGCCATGGCCAGACGCGACGCGTTCTGCGAGCACTTCTTCGTTCGGCAGGAACTCAATGGCGCGATCCAGCTTGCCACGGCCTTCCAGATCGTTCATCAGGCGCTTGTATTCGGCGATCCGTTCGTAGGCACGACGGGCCGCCAGAGACAGTGCCTGAGTCTGTTTGTAGTTGTTGCCCAAGACCAGGCCGCCGACTTCATCGGTCATGCTGCCAAGCAACTGGTTACGTTGCTTCTCGGTCATGTCTCCGGCCTGAACCACTTCGTTCAGCAGGATCTTGATGTTCACTTCGTGGTCGGAGCAGTCCACGCCGCCGGCGTTGTCGATGAAGTCGGTGTTGGAGCCGCCGCCATTGAGGCCAAATTCGACACGACCCAGTTGGGTCATCCCGAGGTTACCGCCCTCGCCCACCACTTTGCAGCGCAGTTCGTTGCCGTTCACGCGCAGTGCATCGTTAGCCTTGTCGCCGACGTCAGCGTGGCTTTCGGTGCTGGCTTTGACGTAGGTGCCGATGCCGCCGTTCCACAACAGGTCTACCGGTGCCTTGAGCAAGGCATTCAGCAGTTCGGTCGGGGTCAGCTTGTCGGCCTTGATGTCGAAACGTTCTTTCATCTGCGGGGAAATCGCGATGCTTTTCGCGCTGCGAGAGAAGATCCCGCCGCCTTCAGACATGATGCTGGTGTCGTAGTCCGACCACGCTGAACGTGGCAGATCGAACAGGCGCTGACGTTCCGCGAAGCTATTGGCGGCCTGCGGGTTCGGGTCGATGAAGATGTGCAGGTGGTTGAAGGCCGCGACCAGTTGCAGGGTCTCGGACATCAGCAAGCCATTACCGAACACGTCACCGGCCATGTCGCCGACGCCGACAACGGTGATGTTGTCTTTCTGGACGTTGATGCCGCGCTCGCGGAAATGACGTTGTACGCCGACCCACGCGCCCTTGGCGGTAATGCCCATTTTCTTGTGGTCGTAACCGGCCGAGCCGCCTGATGCGAAGGCGTCACCCAGCCAGAAACCGTAGTCGATGGCGATGCCGTTGGCGATGTCGGAGAACGTCGCGGTGCCTTTGTCCGCGGCAACCACCAGGTACGGGTCATCATCGTCATGCCGCACGACATTGACCGGCGGCACCAGGGCGCCGTCTTTCAGGTTGTCAGTGATGTCCAACAGGCCCGAAATGAAGATGCGGTAGCAGGCGATGCCCTCAGCCGCGATCTCGTCCCGACCGCCGCCCAGTGGCAAGCGGCGAGGCAGGAAACCGCCCTTGGCACCCACCGGGACGATCACCGAGTTTTTCACTTGCTGGGCCTTTACCAGGCCCAGCACTTCGGTGCGGTAGTCTTCTTCACGATCAGACCAGCGCAAGCCGCCACGAGCAACGTTACCGAAGCGCAGGTGTACGCCTTCAACGCGAGGCGAGTAGACGAAGATTTCGAACTTCGGCACCGGCTTCGGCAGCTCAGGAATGGCATGCGGGTTGAACTTGAAGCTGAAGTAGGACTTGTTCTGACCATTGACATCGGTCTGGTAAAAGTTGGTCCGCAGAGTAGCCTTGATCAGGTCCAGGTAACGACGCAGAATCCGGTCTTCGTTCAGTACCTGAACGTCGTCCAGCGCGGTCACGATGGCTTGTTCCAGACGTTGCTGCTTGTCTTCCAGGTCGTCGCCGCTGAGCTTGCGCGCCAGGTAGAAGCGAGTCTTGAACAACCGGGTCAACTCGCGAGCGATGTCGGTGTGGTTGTTCAAGGTGCTGGCGATGTAACCCAGGTCGAAGCCCAGACGGATCTGCTTCATGTAACGGGCGTAGGCACGCAGCAGCGCAACATCGCGCCATGGCAAGCCCGCGGTCAGCACCAGACGGTTGAACGCATCGTTCTCGGCGTCACCGCGCACGATGTGGACGAACGCGTCCTGCAAGGTGTCGTTGAGCTGCTGGATATCGAGGTCCAGGCCTTCGGCAGCAGTGAACGCGAAGTCATGAATCCAGAACTCGCGGCCGTTGTTGTGACGCAGGCGATACGGGAACTCGCCCAGCACGCGCAATCCGAGGTTTTCCAGGATCGGCAACACGTCGGACAGCGCCAGCGGCGTGTCGGCGTGATACAGCTTGCAGTGCAGCTCGCGTTGACCCGAAACCTGACCCAGTGGCTGATAGAAACTCATCACCAGTGGGGTTTTTTCGGTAAGGCTCAGCAGGTGTTGCATGTCGACCACAGCCGAGTGCGCGGCGAAGCGCTCGCGGTATCCTGCCGGAAAACCTTTCGGGAAGTCCGCCAGCACGTTGGTGCCGTGAGCTTCGCCGAAGCTTTCGACAACAAGGCTGGCGTAATCGTCCTGCCAGCTGCGGCAGGCCTGCACCACTTCTTTTTCCAGCAGCACCGGGTCGATGTCGAGCCGATTCTTCGGGTCAACCCTCAGGATCAACTGCACACGGGCCAGTACGGACTCGGAGAAGAAGGTCCAGAACTCGCAGTCCGAGGCTTTCAGACGGTCCATCAGCACTTGCTGGATCTTCTGCCGCACTTCGGTGGAGTAAATGTCGCGCGGCACATAGGCCAGGCAGTAGCAAAAACGCCCGTAAGGGTCTTTGCGCAGGAACACGCGAATCTTGTTGCGTTCCTGAATCTGCACGATCGACATCACGGTGCTGAACAACTCATCTACCGGCGTCTGGAACAGATCGTCACGCGGCAGCACTTCGACCACCTGCGCCAGTTCCTTGCCCAGGTGGGCCTTGGACTGGAAGCCAGAACGGCGCTCGATTTCTTCGACCTTACGACGGATGTACGGGATGACCCGCACGCTCTCGCCGTACACCGAGGAGGTGTACAGGCCCATGAAGCGGCATTCTTTGATGACCTTACCGTCAGCGTCGATCTCACGGATCGACACGTAGTCCGGATAGGCAGGACGATGAACCCGGCTTGGGTGTGCCGCCTTGGCGAACGACAGCAACGTCGGTTCGCGCAAGTAGTTAACGGCATACTCTTCAATGCGCAGGTCGTCGTAGGTCAACCCGGTGCGCAGCAGTTTAGTCAGGCCCAGGAAGGAATTCTGGTCGTACTCGAGATGGCCCCCGTCGGCTTCATCACGCACCACGAACTCTTCATAGCCGAGGAAGGTGAAGTGGTTGCCCACCAGCCATTCCAGGAAGCTTTTGATCTCGGCTTTTTCGTCGGCATCGACGTTGAACTGGCTGGTGTCGAGACCCGCGAGCAGTTCCTGGACCTTGGCTTTCATGGGCTCAAAATCGGCGACCGCGACGCGGACTTCACCGAGAACCTGTTCCAGCTCTTTGCTCAACACATTCAGTTCGGCCGCGTTGGCGCAGCGGTCGATTTCCAGGTACATCAGTGATTCTTGAAGAATGCCGTCGCCCTGGGTGCCCTTCGGCAGGATCTCCAGCAACTCGCCCTTGCTACCGCGGCGCGCGCTCAACACAGTCGTTTGCAGGGTGTGGATGCTGTAGCCGCGACGGTTCAGCTCGGTACGCACCGAGTCCACCAAAAAGGGCAGGTCGTGGTGCAGCACTTCGACCGCAGTATGGGTCGACTGCCAGCCGTGGCGTTCGTAATCAGGGTTGTAGACGCGCACTTGCGGCTGCGCGTGATCGAAGCGCTCAAGCAGGCGCCACGCAGAAAGGGTGCAGCCAGCGAGGTCGGACAGCCGACGCTGGGTCAGCTCGTCGAGGGAAATGATGCCGAAAAATTGTTCAGCGAACAGCGCCACTTGTGGCAGTGCCTGTTCACTGATGTGCTGCGCCAGTGCCGCTTGCAGTTGGTGCTGGAAGTCGGCTTTGCTGGCTGCGGTGAAGAACGCCATCTGTGGTACTCCGCTTGGGCTTGTTATTGATGGAAGCGTCGCGTGCAAAACCCCTTTCGGGGCGATCCGTCAGCCTGCTCCTGATTCTCGGGCAGAGGAAACAGGATGACAGGTGGGTGAAGCTGGACGAGACACTCAGGTCACATTCACCTTCCATGAATGGGTATCGGCAAAAACGACTGTACGATGAATTGCACAACGCCTTTATGGGTATCCATTGGTTGCGCAGCTTAACGAGTGCGACAACGTGCCTGCTTGCGGCGCTGCGACATATTCGTTCATCGGCACGTAACTCACCTCCTGCGCATCGAGCAACACTAGCAGTCATCAAGGGAAAAAGCCGTTTAATGCCCGGTTTTACGGCACAGACTCTGACACTCAAACGAGCAGAAATTCCCTTCTACTGGCAGAATCGCCCTTTGTTCGTCTTCACAATGCTCGTCGAGCCAGGAATTCCCCATGCAAATGACCACCGCCCTCTTGATCGTCAACCCATGCGATGACGAAGAAGACAACATGGCCATGCTCTGCTGCCACAGCGATCAGGGCGATATGTTCCTGATGACCCGTTACCCGGACGAGGATGCACTGGACATCACGCTCGACGGCGAGCCATCGACCCTGGACGGGGTCAAAGTCACACTCAGCCCTACCCGTCTGCTGATTGAAATTGCTGCGGGCGATGTGGACGCACTGAATGGTGACGATTCTTTGGAAATCATTCACAGCACCGACGTGAGTGATTTGGCGGAAGTGGAGGAAACGTTGCAGAACATTCTCAAGGGGACCGGGACCTATATCAGCGAGTTGACCTGATTCCTCCCTTCCGGACACTGATCGTTCCCACGCGTGGGAACGATCAGTCGTAAGGCGTGGGAACAAACGTTAATCCGCACTTTGCACAAAATGCCGTTAGTCGCCACACCCTGCGATGCATTAAAGTAACGCCCCCAGCCCTGACGTTATTCGAACGCCTTCGGCCACCCTCTCCAGGAACAGTCATCGATGGAACATCGTGAAGCGCTGCTTGCGCTGCGAACCTTTCTTTCAACGCAGATTCTCGGCCAGGAAAAACTCATCGAGCGTTTGCTCATCGCCTTGCTCGCCGACGGCCACATGCTGGTCGAGGGCGCTCCGGGGCTGGCCAAGACCAAGGCCATTAAAGAACTCGCCGAAGGCATCGAAGCACAGTTCCATCGCATTCAGTTCACGCCCGACCTGCTACCGGCCGACATCACCGGCACGGAAATCTATCGCCCGGAAACTGGCAGCTTCGTATTCCAGCAAGGGCCGATTTTTCACAACCTGGTGCTGGCGGATGAAATCAACCGCGCCCCGGCCAAGGTTCAGTCGGCATTGCTCGAAGCGATGGCCGAGCGTCAGGTCAGCGTCGGGCGCAGCACTTATGAGCTGTCACCGCTGTTCCTGGTGATGGCCACTCAAAACCCAATCGAGCAGGAGGGCACCTACCCGCTGCCCGAAGCCCAGCTCGACCGCTTCCTGATGCACGTAAAAATCGGCTTCCCGGACGCGGCTGTCGAACGGCGAATCCTGCAACAGGCGCGCGGTGAAGCCCTGAACGGTGAAACCAAGCCGGAGCGCCGGGTCAGCCAACAGGCGATCTTTGCTGCACGCAAGGAAATCCTGGGTTTGTACATGGCCGACGCTGTGGAGGAATACCTGGTGCAACTGGTCATGGCCACCCGCACACCGGCCAAGTTTGACCCGGAGATGGCCGAGTGGATCGCTTATGGCGCCAGCCCACGCGGTTCGATTGCTCTGGACCGTTGCGCCAGGGCTCACGCCTGGCTGGCCGGACGCGACTTTGTCAGCCCGGAAGATATCCAGGCGGTGCTGTTCGATGTGTTGCGCCACCGCATCATCCTGTCCTTTGAAGCCGAAGCGGCCGGGATCGACCAGGACCGGGTGGTCCAGCGGATTCTCGACGTCGTAGCCGTCGCTTGACCCCGATGAACGCCCTTCTGCCATCTGAGCCGGGTATCCGCGTCAGCCTCGCCGAGCTGATCGAGATGCGCCATCGCGTGCGCGAAGTGCAACTGTTCTCCACCCCCAGCCAGCGCAGTCCGCTAATAGGCCTGCACCACTCCAAGCTGCGTGGACGCGGCGTGGACTTCGATCAGGTGCGGGTTTATCAGGCTGGCGACGACGTGCGCACCATCGACTGGCGCGTCACCGCAAGGACGCAGGAACCCCACACCAAGCTGTTCCATGAAGAGCGCGAGCGACCGATTTTCATCATGGTCGAACAAAGCCGTCGGTTGTTTTTCGGCTCGGGACTGATGTTCAAATCAGTGCTGGCGGCCCAAGCGGCAAGCCTGATCGGCTGGGCCGCGCTGGGGCATAACGACCGCGTTGGCGGGCTGGTGTTCGGCGACAACGAGCATTACGAAATCAAGCCCCGGCGCAGCAAGCAAAGCCTGCTGCAATTGCTCAACCGACTGGTGCGGGTCAACCAGTCGCTCAATACTGAAAGCGAACCGGACCGCGACGGTTTGAACATTGCCCTGCGCCGGGCCCGTGAAGTGTTACGTCCCGGCAGCTTGGTGATTGTGATCTGCGATGAGCGCGCGCTGACCGACGGAGCCGAGCAACAGCTGAGCCTATTGTCACGCCATTGCGACCTGTTGCTGCTGCCGCTGTCCGACCCGCTGGATCACGCCCTGCCCGCCGCCGGCCTGCTGCGCTTTGCTGAGCGCGGTGCGCAACTGGAACTCGACACCCTCAATTTCGACCTACGCCAGCGCTACCGTGCCCAGGCCGAGGCGCGTATTGCACGATGGGAACTGCTGGCACAGAAACTGCGGATAGTGTTAATGCCCTTGAGCACCCAGAGTGAGATGGTCGAACAGTTGCGCGAGTACCTGAACCCACAAAAACCGGGGAAAGCTCGATGAGCAGCCTCGATCAACTGCAACCGCTGATGTCACCGCCACCGATCGCGTTCTGGCCTCCGGCACCGGGCTGGTGGTTGTTGCTGGTGTTAGTGCCGCTGATCGGTTTCGGACTATGGAAAGCCCGGCGTTTGATCCCGAACAAACGCCCAATCGTGCGCGCGGAACAACCGCTGGACCCGGTGCGCCTAGCCGCCCTGGCCGAACTGGCGCTGATGCCAAAACCCTACGACGGGGCTCCGGCAGGCGCCTGGTTGCAGCAACTCAACGGTTTGCTCAAGCGCCTGTGCCGCAACCATTACCCCTACAGCCAGAGTCACACCCTTAACGGCCGCAAATGGCTGGCCTTCCTCGACAACCGCTGCCCCGCTGCCGGCCTGACGCGCTGGATGGTCTTGGTAGAGGGCGCCTACAAACCCGAATGCAAACTCGATGACAAGGCCATCGCCGGCCTGACTCAAGCCGTCGACACCTGGATTCGCAAACATGTTTGAGTTCGCCTGGCCCTGGATCTTCGCCCTGCTACCGCTGCCTTGGCTGATGCGGGTCATGCTGCCGGTAGCCGACAGTGGCGAGCCGGCACTCAACGTCAGTTTCCTCGGTGACCTCGAACACCTGTCACGGCGTCGAGCCCGAGTCAGTCTGCCGGCCTGGCGCCATCAGGCACCCTTCATATTGCTGTGGCTCATTCTGCTGATCGCAGCGGCACGCCCACAGTGGCTTGGCGAGCCGCTGCCCGTTGCGGCCAGTGGCCGCGACCTGTTGGTGGCGGTAGACGTGTCCGGCTCCATGGAGTTTCCTGACATGCAGTGGCAAGACGACGACGTCAGCCGACTGGCGCTGGTTCAACATCTGCTCGGTGACTTTCTGGAAAGCCGCGAAGGCGACCGGGTCGGGCTGATTCTGTTTGGCAGCCAGGCCTATCTGCAAGCGCCGTTGACCTTTGACCGCCACACCGTGCGCGTATGGCTCGACGAAGCGCGAATTGGCATCGCAGGCAAAAACACCGCCATCGGCGATGCCATTGGCCTGGCCCTCAAGCGCTTGCGTATGCGTCCGGCCCAGAGTCGGGTGCTGATTCTGGTCACTGATGGCGCCAACAATGGCGGCGAAATCGACCCACTCACAGCGGCGCGACTGGCCGCCAAAGAAGGCGTGAAAATCTACCCCATCGGCATCGGCGCCGATCCTGAACAAAGCGGCACGCCGGGTTTCCTCGGCGTCAATCCGAGCCTGGACCTTGACGAACCTGCGCTCAAAGACATCGCTCAAGCCACTGGCGGCCAGTATTTCCGGGCCCGCGACGGTAAGGAGTTGCAAGCGATCAAGGATACCCTCGACAAGCTGGAACCGGTCGCCCAGCAACCCACCCAGGCCCGACCGGCCCAGGCGTTGTATCACTGGCCTCTGGCCTTGGCGCTGCTGTTAAGCATGCTGCTGGTGGTGCGCGAGCGTTGGCCGCACAACCCGTTGCAGCGCGTATTGAGCAAAAAACTGTTTTTGCAGGCTCAACTGCCGGACTGGCGCCAAAGGCTCAAACGCCTGCGCTTGCGGAGGCGCCGATGATTGCGCTGTGGCCGCACTGGTTCCGTCCCTGGTGGTTGTGGCTGTTGCCGTTGCTGGGCTGGCTGCTTTGGCACCTCTGGCACCGGCAGAAACGCGCGGGGCGCTGGCAGATGATTCTGCCGCCGGCCTTCCACGCCGTGTTACTCAGTGGTGGCGGCGGACGCGAAAGCAAACTGCCGTGGATCGCCCTCGGCCTGGCGTGGACGCTGGCCCTTGCGGCGCTGCTCGGGCCAAGCTGGCAGCGGGTGGAACAAAGCAGTCAGAAACCCGCTGACCCGTTGGTGGTGCTGGTGGAGCTGACCCCTGAAATGCTCGCCACCGACACACCGCCCAACCGACTCGAACAGGCGCGGCGCAAGCTGTTTGACCTGCTCAAAGCCCGCAGCGATGCGCAGACGGCAATTGTCGTCTACGCCGGCAGCGCCCACACGCTGGTGCCGCTGTCGGATGACCTGTCGACCAGTCGCAATCTGCTGGAGGCGCTCAAACCATCGCTGATGCCCGAAGCTGGCCATCGCGCCGATCTGGCGGTTGAAAAAGCGCTGACCCTGTTAAGCCAGGGCGCGCTCGGCCAAGGTCGGATTCTGCTGATCGGTTCGTCGCTGACCGAGCAGGAGCGCGAGGGTATTCGTCAGGCGTTGAGTGGTCAGTCGACGCCGTTTCTAATGCTTGGCATCGGCACTCCAGAAGGTGCGCCGGTGGCACAAGACAACGGCAGTTTCCTCAAGGACCCTCAGGGCGCCATTCTGGTGCCACGCCTGGATAACGCAAGCCTGAAGGACTTTGCCGAAGACCTGGGCGGCCATTACCATCAAGCCCGGCTGGACGATGCCGACTTGCGCGCGCTCGGTCTGCTTGACGGGCCACGCAAGCTGCGCACCGATGGCCAGACCCTGCGCCTCGACACGTGGGCCGATCAAGGCTATTGGTTGCTCCTGCCACTATTGCTGCTGACGGCCTGCGCCGGGCGTAGGGGCTGGCTGTTCTGCCTGCCGCTGCTGTTCATGCTGCCGCAACCGAGCTATGCCTTCGACTTTGAGGATTTGTGGCTGCGGCCCGATCAACAGGGCATGCATTTGCTCAAGCAAAATCAGCCGGCGCAGGCGGCCCGACATTTCGAAGACCCGCAATGGCAGGGTATAGCCCTCTACGAGGCTGGCGACTACAGTGGTGCCGCCCAGCTTTTTGCCCAAGGTACAGACGCACGAGCACACTACAATCGTGGCAACGCGCTGGCCAAGAGCGGCGAACTGGAAGCCGCCCTCGACGCCTACGATCAGGCCCTGGAACGTCAGCCTGACCTGCGTCCGGCGTTGACCAACAAAGCACTGGTGGAAAGTCTGCTCAAGCAAAAGAACACCCCGCCGCCGGCTGAGGACAAAACCGAAGGCGACGACACCGGGACGGCTGGCGAAAGCCCGCCCAACACCGGCGCGGCGCCACCCTCAAGCAGCGGCGATCAGCAAACCGAGGCGCCGCCGACTACACCGGACACCGGGCAGCCGACCACCGCACCGCCGCAACCGGGGACCAATGAAGTACCGGGTAGCGAACTGACCGACGAGCAAAACACGCGCCCGCCGTCTCGACCGAGCAGTGACACCCTCGACACCGAACAGCGCCAAGCGCTGGAGCAGTGGCTACGCAAGATCCCGGACAACCCCGGCGAGCTGCTCAGACGCAAATTTTGGTACGAACAGCAACAACATCAGGATCAGGGAAAAATTCGATGAGCCGCTTCACCGCCTTCTTGCTCACCCTGTTGCTCTGCACCACTGGGGCCCACGCTACCGGGCTGATCGCCAGTGTGGATCGCAGTCGCCTGAATTCCGGGGAGACGGTTGAACTGACCCTGGAGTCCAACGATGTGACGCTGTTTGGCAAACCCGACCTGACGCCTTTGGAGCCCCTGTTCGAAGTACGCGGCACCCGCCAAGTCAACCAATTGAATACCCTTAACGGTGACAACAACGCGACGACGCGCTGGATGATTACGCTGCTGCCCAAGCAGAACGGCAGTGTAGAGATTCCGTCGCTGCAACTGGGCGACGCGCGCAGCCAACCCATCACCGTGCAAGTGGTACAGAGCGAAACCCAAAACAGTGCCAACGTACTGGCCCCGGTGTTCATCGAGGCCAGTCTCGACCAAAACAGCGTGTACGTGCAGGCCCAGGCGATCCTGACCTTGCGTATTTATCACTCAGTGTCGCTGTACGACGACAGCAGCCTGACACCGTTGCAAATTCCCGATGCGCGCATCGAGCAAATGGGCGAGTCGCGCACGTATGAAAAGGTCATCAACGGTCTGCGTCACGGTGTGATTGAACTGCGGTACGCCATCTTTCCACAGCACAGCGGCGTATTGACCATACCCACGCAAACGTTCAGCGCCACCCTGGTGGACACTCAACCCTCACCGGACAATACCGCTGCCCAAGGCCCGAAACCCGGCAAACTGTTGCGCGTCAGTTCCGCCCAAATCCCCTTGACGGTCAAGCCCAAACCGGACACTTATCCAGCCGACACGCCCTGGTTGCCAGCCCATAGCCTGAGCGTGGGCGAGAGCTGGAACCCGGAACCGGATCACCTTCAGGTCGGTGATTCCCTGACCCGCAGCCTGACCTTGAAAGTCGAAGGCCTGGCCAGCTCACAACTGCCGCCACTGCCGGCCACCGAGGTCAACGGCCTGCGGCGCTACCCAGACCAACCGGTGCTGAGCAACCACAACAGCGAACGTGGGTTGATCGGCAGCCGTGAAGATCGAGAAGCTCTGGTGCCCACTCGCATGGGCAACGTCGAACTGCCACCCGTGGACGTGGTTTGGTGGAACACCTTCGAAGATCACCTGGAACACAGCACATTGCCGGCGCGCACCCTGTCGGTAGCGAATAATCCGAGCCTGGTGGTCGACACGCCAGCGAGCAGCCCGACAGCGACGACCGGGGCCAACAGCGAAGCCCTGTGGTGGTGGAAACTCAGTACGGTGATGCTGACCTGCACCACGTTACTGGGCTTTGGCTTGTGGTGGCGCGCGCGCTGGCAACCGGCGATTCTGCGAGCCGCACAAACCGGGCCTAGCCCGCGCACGGTGCTTGATGATCTGAAACGCGCCTGCCAGGCCAATGACCCTCAAGCCACCCGCCAGGCCCTTGATGCCTGGGCGCGGCAACAACCGGAAACCCTGGCCGACATGGCCGCCCGCTTCGTGCCCTTGTCCGATGCCCTCGATGGCCTGAACGGCGCGCTCTACAGTGAAACCGGGCAGTACTGGCAAGGCGAAGAACTGTGGCGCGTCATCAAGTCGATCCCCACCGCCGAACACGTCCAGGCCCCGGTGGGCGACAGCGGGTTGCCGCCGCTTTACCCCAAATAGCCCCCCTTCGCCGCCACCGTTCGCAGACAAGCATTCAGTCAGCCTTGGGGCGTGATTCGCTTTAACGGATACGTCCTACATCAATAGTAGATTTGCCTGACTGCGATAAATAGTCGATGCATGCACAGTCCCTTGCCTTTTAAAGACACAGGGAAATGTGGATGTTCAATGCTGCCAGCCCAGTCGTTTTCAAACTCGATATCGAAGGGTTTTCCGACGACCTTCAGGTACTTGAGTTTCGCGCCAAAGAAGCGCTCAACAGCCCCTTCGAGGTCAAACTCAAACTGGTCAGCGAACGCGCTAACCTGGACCTTGAGTCGCTCCTGCATCGCTCAGCCTTTCTGACGTTTGGTCCAGACGGCGCGGGGATTCACGGACACATCCATCAAATCACCCAAGGTGACTCAGGCAAGCGCCTGACCCACTATCAAGTGACCCTGGCGCCCCACCTCGCCTATCTTGCGCACTGCCACAACCCACGTATTTTCCAGAACCTGAGCGTGCCGCAAATCATCGGCAAAGTGCTGAGCGAGCATGGGATGCAAGCGGATATCTGGCGCTTGCAACTCAACGCAGAGTACCGGCCACGGCTCTATTGCGTTCAATACAACGAGTCAGATTTAAATTTTGTGCAGAGGCTGTGCGAGGAAGAAGGTCTGCACTTTCATTTCCAGCACACTGCCGAAGGGCACGTGCTGGTGTTCGGCGACGATCAGACGGTGTTCCTGACACCGGCCAGCCCGACCGCCTATGTACAGGGCAATGGCATGGCCGCCGAGGCCTGCGTGATTGATCACTTTGAGGTCAGTCTGCAAACCCGCACGACCCACGTCAGCCGCCGTGATTACAACTTCGAAAAACCGCGGGTGCAACTCGACAGCGAGAGCAAAAACCCGCTGCTGCCGCACTTGGAGGACTACGCCTTTCCTGGACAGTTCACCGACCGTGAACGCGGTAAGCACCTGGCCAAACGCGCACTCGAGCGCCACCGCGCCGATTACAAGCAAGCACAGGGGCAAAGTGATCAGCACAGCCTGCGCAGCGGATACTTTGTGGACATCAGCCAACACCCTCGCGGGGACTGGAATGGTTTATGGTTGCTGACTGAATTAGAACACTCAGGAAAACAGCCACAGGTTCTGGAAGAGGCACTTTCAGACAACAATTCTGAGGACGGCTTCAGTCAGGGTTACCGCAACCAGTTTGTCGCAACCCCATGGGACGTGATATTCCGCCCCGCCCTTAAGCACCCCAAACCGCGGATGACCGGTACCCAGCACGCAGTGGTTACCGGCCCCCCCGGCGAAGAGATCTATTGCGACGAGTACGGTCGGGTGAAGGTCCAACTGCCGTGGGATCGCGACGGCCAGCACAACGAACGCTCAAGCTGCTGGCTGCGAGTCGCCAGCAGTTGGGCCCATGATCGCTACGGCACGGTACTGATTCCGCGCGTGGGCATGGAAGTGTTGGTCGGTTTCAGCGAAGGCGATCCAGACAAACCCTTCGTGCTGGGGTGCATGCCCAACGCCGCAACACCGGTTCCGTTGGAGCTGCCGGCAGAGCATACCCGCAGCATTTTCCGGAGTCAGAGCAGCCCCGGCGGTGGCGGTTACAACGAATTGCGCATCGAGGACAGAGCAGGCGCTGAAGAAATAGCCCTGCGCGCTCAGCGTGATTTTGTCCAACTGGTGCTCAACGACGAACGTATTCAGGTCGATAACATGCGCACCGTTGTAGTCGGTGGGATCGCCAGCCACGACCTGCGCGGCGAAGAACACCACCTCACCCATGGCAACCGCCTGACCGAACTCAAGCAGAACGATCACCTGGTGGTCGAGGGCGACCAGCATATTCGCGTGATCAATCAGCGGCTCAGCGCCGCGCAGCAGATTCACCTCAGCAGTGGGCAGCAAATCGTCATCGATGCAGGCGCGCAACTGACGATCAAGGCCGGCGGCCATTGGCTGACAATGGGGCCAGACGGGGTTTTCAGCAGCGTACCGATCGTACAGGGGGGTGTCCCGGCCATGAGTCTGCCCGCGGAGCCACTGATACCGGGCGCCGTACCCTTGGTGCGCGTGATCTTCGACGCGGCACAACAACGCCACGCGCTGATGTCGACCCGCCGCTCACGCTGCCTGATTTGCGAGGCGGCCAAGGCATGAACCTCTCGACCTCGCTGCCTGAAAACCTGCCATGGGCCGAGCATCAGGCGTTTCTACTGCTGGACGGCGCGGCCTGCAGTGACTTGCCCGCACGCCTGAAGAAGCTGGACCCGACGGCGAGCAGTACCGTCCTCTACGACTGCCCGCCCTTTACTACGCTGCGCGATATTTCACCGCTGCTGGTGGCTGTTCAGCAGCCTGATGAGCCGATTATTCAGTTTTACCTGGACCACGCACACGAGGAATGGGGCGTGCTGTTGTTCAGCCTGGAGTCAGGAAACGCCGTTGCACAACACCTGCGCAAACTGCTGATCGTTGAGTTGCCAGAAGGTCTGCCGGTCCTCCTGAGAGTGGCCGATGCCTCGGTGGCGCGCACCCTGTTCGCCAGCGCCGACCAGCGTTTGTTTGGGCCTCTTTCCTGTGTGGTGACAGCCGATAGCGTCGCCGCCGACTGGCAGCGTCACGCACCTCGGCTGGCCGTGTGCCCCGACCTGCCAACGCCCTATCGCCTGAGTGCTGAACAGAATTCAGCGCTGGAGCACAACGACCGACGCCGCGTACTGCTCGAACTCGACGCTCATCTGCTCAGGTTCTTCCCCGAACGCTGGGGCGGCGAAACCGTGGCCCAGCGCTGGCCGATGCTTGAACAGCTGGAAGCCGAGGCCGGCGCGCTGGGTATGAGCTGCGCATCCGAGCTGTTTCATTACGCCAACGTCATGGCATCGCTGGACGGCTCGCCACTCGATCAGCACCCGCACATCAACCGATTGCTGCACGCGCCATCGCTGCAATCGCCCGGTGAGCGCGTTGCGCTGGCCGCTGACCTCGCCCACCAGTGGGCTATCCAACGGAGCCACTCATGACGTCACCCGCCAACCTCGCCGCCGCCACAGCCTCCAAGACGCCCTTCGGCTCGCTCGGTGCCTGCCCATTGCGCCAAACCCACGTGCAACTTCTGCCTTTACGCTACGCACTGGTAGAAGAAACCGTCGATCCGAGTGCTGATCTGAAATTGCCCTACGCCCTTCAAACCCGGCCGCTGGGCGTTCGTATGCTGCGCGATGGTTGGCTGTACGTGATCGACAGCGTCACCGGCCACCTGAACGAGTATCGGGTACTCAACGGACTGGTCAGCGCCTTGCTGCACAAGGGCGCCAAGGTCGATGGCGATCAGCGCACGGCCATCGAGGAGCGCCCGGCGCTGATTTTTTCAAGGCGAAGCACCTTGCACGTCAGTTTCGCCGAGGTGCAGTGGACCGCCGCCAAATGCGCGCAAGTGATCGACAGCCGCGAGGAGCGCGAGCACTTTATGCAGGCCGTCGATCTTGGCCCGGTGAACTGCGAAACCGGTGGCGAGCATTTGCTGACGGTCGCGCAAGGCAAGCAGTGGCTGGCAGAAATTGCGACGGTCCCGGCGCAGCAGGCTCAAGCCGAAAAAGAGCGCGCCGAGCTGCAAGCCAACTCGCCACCGGACGCCGTTCTATTGCCGACGGTACACGTCAACAATGCCCCCGAGCACGAACGCGAACCGTACCTGTGGGAGCAGCCGCGACGCTTTCGCGAGGCGCACATCGGCGAGTTTCTCGGACGGGTGCGCCCGGCGTATCAGGACGACACGCTGTTCCTGGTGGTCCAGGATGACCTCGGTGTGTTGCGCGACCTGGCCGACTATCAAAACACCGTGGTCGGTTGGGTCGACGCCTGGAGCAATGCCGGGCACAACGAGCGTAATTATTTGCTGGCGTGCTACATCGAATCCCTGAGCCAGCTCAGCCCGGCGGATGTTGAAAAACTGGGCGAAGTCAGCGACGACCCGACGGTCAATGCCCTGCTTGTCGATCTGCAACAGTTACCTGAGCCCACTCAGGAACGCACACGCAACGCCTTGCTGGATTACCTGAACAAGGGCGGCAAGGTCGAGTCAGCCGAGGGGCCAGCCCCACCGGAACTGGTGCAGTTGCGTAAGCAAGCCCAAGTCGACGTCCGGGAGATGCTCAAGTATCAGGGGAGTACGCCAGACTTCATCGCACAAAGGCTCGCCGTTGAGAGCGCGGACCGCGGTTACTACACCCGCCAGCACTTTTCGATGGCGCCCGCCGACTTCGTTGAGCGGCACCTCAAAACCCTGATCAAACTCGGCAAGGAGCAAAACAAACGCATTAAGGACGTGATCGAAGGCTCCACGTTCACGGGCAAACGCGGGGTCAACGATTTCATCGACCGCCCGGCCATGGACGACGAGCTGTTTCAGCACCGCGCTGACGTCAGCCGCTGGAATCGCCTGCTTGAGCGCATCACCGACGACCGCACAACGCTGGTGTGTGCCGGTCGCTACCACCGCTCGGCCTGGTACTACGACGCGCATGAACCGCAGCAATTGGCCGAGGTTTTCGCGGCCGAATACGCCTGTCTCAACGACATTTGCCGCAGCGACCATGCCAGTGAAAAGATGCTGGGCTATCTGGAAAAACACCCGGAGTTGGCCCGGCCTGCGTTTTACACCTTGCCGCTGCGCGTGCGGTCTGAGCTGCTGGTGCAATACAGCCTGCTCTCCAATGCGGGGACCGGCCTGTACAGCAAGCTGCCAGACTGGTTGCAAACCCTGCAAAAAATCGAACAACCGCACCTGCCGGCCCTCGACGATATGCCCGAACACACCCGCGCCATGGCCGACGCGGTGCAACACAGCTACAGCCCGGCGCTCAACCTGGGCCTGAGCCGCGCACTGGAAGGTTTCGACCTGGCGGGTGGCAAAATCCCCGACCTCGACGAACTGTTCCGCCATCTGCCCAAAGCGTTGCCGGCGCGGATACTCGATGCGGCGAAAACCACCGGCGTGACGTTCACCCTGGCCACACCGGGCGAACACACAGCGCTGCAATCAGACATCAAGGACGTGCTCAGCGAGCGCGCCTACCTCAAAACCCTGACCCGTGAACGCAACCAGCTCACCCATAACAAAAACCTGCCGGGGCACAAAACCCAGCGCGCGGTTGAGTTGCAGACTGAAATCGTTCGGGTACGGGCACAGTTGACTCAACTCGAAGGCCGCTTGGCCGGTGCGCTGAGCCCAATTGCTGAACTGCCGGATCAGTCGGTACGCACCTACGGCGCCACACCGGCTCGGGCCGGGGTGACGGTGGTGTTTCCACCCGCGCAGCAGCAAGAGGTGAGGAGTTTGCTGACGAACATTCGGCAGGGGATACACAGCGTGCCGAAGGCAGACCTGATCAAGAGCGAAGGGGTTGGGTTGTTGGTGTTTTTGGCGCAGGTGGTGAATTTAGTGGTGGTTTATCGGGAGATGATCAGGCAGACCGGTAATGAACGTGCTTGGAAGTCATTCGCCGACGCAGCGGCGGCTACAGGTGCCGCAGGATTTACCGCAGCACAGAGCTTGGCCGATACCGCACTGAAGGCACGCGGAGATACGCTTGTGCGGGCCGCTCAACATCACGCCCTGGAGAGTGTGCATGTGCAGATGGGGAAGATGCATATCGGATTGGGCTTCTTTACCTACGGTCTTGGTCTTGTATCTTCATTGTCCAGCCTCAATACCCAGCACCAGAATTGGCAGCAAGCGACGCGCAGCGGCAACCGCGCAGCCCAAAACAGCGCGGCTCTTGCCACAGTGGGCGCCAGCGGCATGGTGGCGGTTAACACCTATGGCCTCAGTCATACCGTGCATGCCAGTTTTAAAGTGGTGACTGCCGGCAGTGCGGCAGCACGAACAGCCGCCTGGGCCGCCGCCGGCACACGCCTCTCCACTGTATTTTTCCGGGTCAATCTGGCCGGGGCCTTGTTCACCGTACTGGAACTGGGCGGCAGTTGGCTGTTCAACCGCTACAACATCAGCGCCCACGACAAATGGCTCAAAACCACGCCGTGGAGCCTGGACACCGACGAGCGCGGCAACTACACCCTGGATCAGTACCAACGTTACCTCGGCGAGTTACTTCACGCGCCTACGGCCCACCTTGGTGTGATCAAGCATGACTCCTTGCTGAAGAACCTGTTTTTGCGCGCCAAACCCAGCGATATTCATCTGGCGTTACCGGGAGTGAAACTAAGCGACTTCCAGCCCCCATTGAGTGGTAACCCCTCGCACCGTCTGGGCATCGGTGCCCATCGGCTTTACCGCCCACTCGACAGCCGCGGTAGCGCCCATGAGCGCAAGGATGTGATCAGTGCTGAAGTGACCGACAGCCTGAAAATCGTGCAGGCAGACCCGCTGATTTTATGCCTGCACTCTGCGCTGAACCACAATGCGCCAATGGCCCCCGCGGTCGAGACACTGGAACTGGCGGTGTGCGTGCAAGTATTGAATGCCCAAGGACAGTGGATCTCCCGCACCCACATCATTCACCTTAATCCTCGGGGCGAAGGCCGCTTTCCTTCGCTGCCGCGCAACACCGTCACCGAGCATCCTCCGGTGTTGCTGGTTGAAACCCATTTGCTGGAGTCGGTCGACCATGCGCAACAACCTGGATAAATCCGTGCCGGCACCGCACCTTGAGCAATCGCACAAAGCCGGGGATATAGAACCCTTTCCCAGCGGGAAGATCACCTACCTCGCCCCGTTGCCGCTGCCTACGCCGATGCCGCCCAGTGGTCCTCATATCGGGGAATTGAATGAGGTGTATATGGACTTCGGGCTAGGGTCGCCGGAGGTGTTCTCATGGCAAGTCATATTAGGTGGGCCATTAACCCTCGCATTTATAGTTGCTTTTCTATTTCCACTAACAGGTGGTTTTCTTGGGCTCGTACTCGGATACGACTGGGTAGACATTCGGGATTCCATAGAGGGAATCTTCCTGGCGTCCTATGAAATGGCTTTAACGACAGGCGCCATCACCCTCTTCATCGGCCTCTGCGTCTGGCTGCACAACCACAACCGACGCGCCGAGATCATCCCCACCCGCTTCAACCGTCAACGCCGTGAAGTCTGCTTCATGCCCGAAGACGCCACCGAGCCACTCTTCGTGCCTTGGGAATCCCTCAGCGCCTGGGTCATTGAAGCCCAAGGCGTCACCCAGCACGGCATCCAGCGCCAATACGGCATGGGCATCGGTTTCCAGCACGGCGAAATCCTCACCAGCGTCGAATTCCGCTGCGCCGGCCTGCCCCTCGCGATCAGCTACTGGGAAGCGATTCGCGGCTACATGGAATACCAAGTCAACGACCTCAAATCCATCCAGGACCCGCTAGACCTGCAAGGCCCCGACGACCCACCCCACGAAGGCCTGCACACCTTTCACAACGCCCGCGCCCGCATGCACCAGCAAATCCGCGACGGTTCACGTAACCGGATTTCGGGATTTTTCTGGTACCTGTACCACGTGATGACCCTGTGGACGATCCCCAACCACCTCACCGAATGGGAAATCCGCCGCATCAAAGCCATGGGCCAACAGACGTTGCCCGAAGTCATGCAGCAATGGTCGGAGCCGTTGCCCAAGGCGCAATGGGCCAAGCCAAGTGAAGACTTGCTCAGGATGAGCGAACAAGTTCGCCGACTGCATAAACGTCAGCCAGGACGGGCCATTACCGCGATTTTTGCTGAGGTTCAGCGCTTGAACCCCGGCAACAAACAACGCGCATGAAACCAAGCGACTTCCAGCCCCCATTAAGTGGTAACCCCTCGCACCGTCTGGGCATCGGTGCCCATCGGCTTTACCGCCCACTCGACAGCCGCGGTAGCGCCCATGAGCGCAAGGATGTGATCAGTGCTGAAGTGACCGACAGCCTGAAAATCGTGCAGGCAGACCCACTGATTTTATGCCTGCACTCTGCGCTGAACCACAATGCGCCAATGGCCCCCGCGGTCGAGACACTGGAACTGGCGGTGTGCGTGCAAGTATTGAATGCCCAAGGACAGTGGATCTCCCGCACCCACATCATTCACCTTAATCCTCGAGGTGAAGGCCGCTTTCCTTCGCTACCGCGCAACACCGTCACCGAGCATCCTCCGGTGTTGCTGGTTGAAACCCATTTGCTGGAGTCGGTCGACCATGCGCAACAACCTGGATAAATCCGTGCCGGCGCCGCACCTTGAGCAATCGCACAAAGCCGGGGATATAGAACCCTTTCCCAGCGGGAAGATCACCTACCTCGCCCCGTTGCCGCTGCCTACGCCGATGCCGCCCAGTGGTCCTCATATCGGGGAATTGAATGAGGTGTTCATGGACTTCGGGCTAGGGTCACCGGAGGTGTTCTCATGGCAAGTCATTTTAGGTTTGCCATTCAGCGGCGCATTTATGATTGCTTTTTTGATACCTCTGTTCAGCGGCTTCATGTTTTTCGTGCTCGGCCAAAGCTGGGACGATATACATGACATCACAACTCGTATGTTCATAGAGGAGGCGTATGAACTCGCCCTGGTAACCGGCCTCATCACCCTCTTCATCGGCCTCTGCGTCTGGCTGCACAACCACAACCGACTCGCCGAGATCATCCCCACCCGCTTCAACCGTCAACGCCGTGAAGTCTGCTTCATGCCCGAAGACGCCACCGAGCCACTCTTCGTGCCTTGGGAATCCCTCAGCGCCTGGGTCATTGAAGCCCAAGGCGTCACCCAGCACGGCATCCAGCGCCAATACGGCATGGGCATCGGTTTCCAGCACGGCGAAATCCTCACCAGCGTCGAATTCCGCTGCGCCGGCCTGCCCCTCGCGATCAGCTACTGGGAAGCGATTCGCGGCTACATGGAATACCAAGTCAACGACCTCAAATCCATCCAGGACCCGCTAGACCTGCAAGGCCCCGACGACCCACCCCACGAAGGCCTGCACACCTTTCACAACGCCCGCGCCCGCATGCACCAGCAAATCCGCGACGGTTCACGTAACCGGATTTCGGGATTTTTCTGGTACCTGTACCACGTAATGACCCTGTGGACGATCCCCAACCACCTCACCGAATGGGAAATCCGTCGCATCAAAGCCATGGGCCAACAGACGTTGCCCGAAGTCATGCAGCAATGGTCGGAGCCGTTGCCCAAGAATCAGTGGGCCAAGCCAAGTGAGGACTTGCTCAGGATGAGCGAACAAGTTCGCCGACTGCATAAACGTCAGCCAGGACGGGCCATTACCGCGATTTTTGCTGAGGTGCAGCGCTTGAACCCGGCTGTAAACTGAGCGGCTGAGATGGTTGTGTGGCGAGGGAGCTTGCTACCGTTCGGCTGCGCAGCAGTCGCAGAACGGGCAAGTCGTTTTATCACGCCGATCGAAAGGGGCCGCTTCGCGCCGCGGCGGGAGTAAGCCCCCTCGCCACAGGCAAGCCTCCAGGCCAGAGGTTTGTGGTTTGATCAGATCCCTCACGCCATCCAGTGTATTTGCCAGTAAACTCCCTGCTCTTTAGCCGCCATCATTTCTCACGCGGCCATCACCTATTTCCAACGGAGTACGCCTTGCGTCTGTTCCACACCTCCGACTGGCACCTTGGGCAGAATCTGCATGGCCAGGACCGCGACTTCGAGCACGGTTGTTTTCTTGAATGGCTGTTGCGTCAGCTAAAACTGGACCAGCCCGACGTGCTGCTGATTGCCGGCGATATCTTTGACACCGTCAACCCACCGGTCAAAGCCCAGGAACGCCTCTACGATTTCATCGTCAGTGCTCATGAGCAACAGCCCTTGCTGACCATCGTGATGATCGCGGGCAACCACGACTCTGGCTCACGGATCGAATTGCCGGCACCGTTGATGCGCCGGTTGCGCACCCATGCGCTGGGTCGGGTGCTGTGGCTCGATGATGGTCAACTGGACGCCGAGCGCCTGCTATTGCCGTTGCCCGATGCGAGTGGCGAAATAGCCGCCTGGTGCCTGGCGCTGCCGTTCCTGCGGCCTGCGGAAGTGACGGGCGCGCATTTGGGCGACAACTACTTGCGCGGTATCGGCCAGGTCCATGAATGGCTGATCGAAGCGGCTAACGCCAAGCGCACACCGGGTCAGGCGTTGATTGCTATCAGCCACGCGCACATGGCCGGTGGCTCGGTGTCGGAAGATTCGGAACGTAGCCTGATCATTGGCAACGCCGAGGCCCTGCCCGCCAGCCTGTTCGGGCCAAGCATCAGCTACGTAGCACTTGGTCACTTGCACAAGCCACAAAAGGTCAACGGCGAAGAACGCATTCGCTACAGCGGCTCGCCGATTCCCTTGTCGTTCTCAGAAATCGGTTATCAGCATCAGGTTCTGCACATCACCCTTGAGGGCGAAACCCTGATCAGCGTCGAGCCAAAACTGATTCCTCGCGCCGTCAACCTGCAACGCATCGGCCCCGCACCGCTGGCAGAGATTCTGCTGCAATTGGCGGACCTGCCGAACATCGACCTGTTGGCCGACACCCAGCGCCAGCCCTGGCTGGAAGTTCGGGTGCGCCTCGACGAGCCACAACCTGACCTGCGTCATCAAGTGGAGAGCGCCCTGCAGGGCAAAGCCGTGCGCCTGGTACGGATTGCTGCGGAGTACGCGGGCAACGGCGGGCGCGATGGCGCCGACGACGGCGCTGCTTTGATCGAACTGGACCAGCTCACGCCCCAGGAACTGTTCAGCCGTGCCTGGCAGGACAACTACGGCAACGAGGTCGATGAGCAAACCCTCAAGGACTTTGCCGAGCTGTTGCAAGACGTGCAAATGGAGAGCGAAAAACCATGAAGATCCTCGCAATCCGCCTGAAAAACCTCGCCTCATTGGCCGGGCCTTTTGAAATCGATTTCACTGCCGAGCCGCTGGCCAGCGCCGGACTGTTCGCCATCACCGGGCCGACCGGCGCTGGCAAAAGCACCTTGCTCGATGCGTTGTGCCTGGCGTTGTTCGGTGCCGTGCCACGCCTGAATAACACCGGGCGTGACGCCAAAGTGCCCGACGCCGACGGCGAAATCAGCACTGGCGACCCGCGCACCCTGCTGCGTCGCGGCACCGGCGACGGCTATGCCGAAGTGGATTTTGTCGGTATCGACGGCCGCCGTTACCGCGCCCGCTGGGAAGCCAACCGCGCCAGGGAGAAGGCCGGTGGCAAGTTGCAGGCCAGCCGTCAGAGCCTGCGCGATATCGATCAGGACCAACTGCTCGCCAGCCAGAAAGGCGAATACAAGACTCAGCTCGAAACCGCGCTGGGACTGAACTTCGAACAATTTACGCGCGCCGTTTTATTAGCTCAAAGCGAGTTCAGCGCTTTCCTCAAGGCTGACGACAACGACCGCAGCGAACTGTTGGAAAAGCTCACCGACACCGCGCTGTACACCCGCCTCGGTCGCAGGGCGTTCGACAAGACCAAAGAAGCTCGCGAAGCCCACAAGGCGCTGCAAGACCAGGCCACAGGCGTCACGCCGCTTGCCCCTGAGTCCCGAGCCGAACTCGACGAGCGCTTCAATCAGGCTCAGCAGCAACTCAAGGCCCAGCAAGCACAGCTCAAGCAATTAGAACAGCAGAGCACCTGGCTCAAGGACCTGCGCCAGTTACAGGACGAACATCAGAGTGCCACCGAGCAACTGAACAGCGCCCGGCAGCATTGGGACAGTCTGGCCGGCGAGCGCCTCAAACTAACGCGCCTGGAGCAACTGGCGCCCCAGCGCCATCAGTTCGCGCGCAAAAGCGAACTCACGGCGCAACTGAAACCCTTGGCATTGCAGATACAACAGCACACGCAACAGCAACACGTGCTGACTGAACGCCAGGCTCAACTCGAACAAAGCCTGGGCGCGGCACAGAGTACGCGGGTCGAGGCTCAACGCCAACACAGCGCCAGCGCGCCGTTGTTGCGCCAGGCGTTTGAACAACAAAGCACCCTCACCCGCCTGGTCAAGGACGCCGGCCTCAGTGCCGATCAGCAGCAACAAGCACAACAGGCCTGCACTCAAGGTCAGAGCACCATTGACGCGTTGCTTGAACAGCAGCAACAGGTGAGCGCACGTCTGGAGCGCATCGCCACAGAGCTTGAACACAGCACGCCTCTGGCGCCGCTGAGCGAAGCCTGGAACGCTTATCGCGATCGCCTGCAACAACTGATGCTGATCGGCAATCGCCTGAACAAAGGGCAGGCAGAACTCGCGGCCCTCGAACACAACGCCTTGCAGGCCGCCGACGCGTTGGCGACACCAAAGCAGCACCTGGAAGTGTTGTACAAAGAAGCTGGCGCCGAACCCGAAGCCGTGGCCGAGCAAATCCGCATTCTGGGCAGCCTGTTGCAGGACAACCGCAAACAGCTGCGTGCTTTTGAAGAGCTGACCCGACTGTGGGCCAGTCAGCAAGCACTGGACACCCGCGGCGCAGAGCTTGTGCAACGCCAGCTCGCGGCCCAGCAAGCGCGGGATAGCCTGACCCAGGACGGCGTGCAAACCAAAGCCGAGCTGACGGTCGCCGAACAAACCCTGAGCATTACCCGCGAGTTGCTGGAACGCCAACGCTTGGCACGCAGCGAAAGTGTCGAAGAACTGCGCGCGCAGTTGCAGGACGACCAGCCGTGCCCCGTCTGTGGCAGCCAGGAGCATCCTTATCATCAGCCCGAAGCACTTTTGCAAAGCCTCGGTCGGCATGATGAAAGCGAACAGGCAAACGCTCAGAAGGCCGTCGATCTGCTGCAAGAAAAACTCAACGAGCTGCGGACTAAAGTCGGCGGCTTGATTGCACAGCAAAAAGAGTTGCTGCAACAGCAAGAGCAACTGGCGATCCAGCAACAAGGCCTGACGCCAGCCCTCGAAGGCCATGCGCTGTCCGCTCAATTGTTGGCTCAGGACGTGAGTCAACGCGATGCCTGGCTAACGCAACACAGCAGTCAGTTGAACCAACGCATCACGGCGGACGAACTCCGGCAAACCGAGCTGCTCAACTTGCAACAGGATGCCGCGCGACTTTCCCAGCAACTGCGCAGTGCCGAAGCGGCGAGCCAGCAAGCGACCCAGCACCTGAGCACCCAGCAACAGGCATTAAACAGCGACCGTGAACGTCTGGACGAAGAACTGGCCGCGTTCAGCAGCCTGCTCCCGGCCGACACTCTTGAAGCGCTGCGCAACGAACCCGCGGCAACGTTCATGCAACTGGACCAACAGATTGCCCAGCGTCTGGAGCAACTCGAACAGCAGCGCGAAGAACTCGGCGAGCAGCAACAGCGCCAGCTGACACTGGAAAAAGAACAGGACCGCCAGCAGACGCGTCTCCAGCAACAACAGACAGCACAACAACACTTCACCGCACTGACAGAGCAACAGCAGGCGTGCCAGCTGATACTGGCGCAATTACTGGGCGACCATAGCAGCGCCGAACAGTGGCAGCTGCACGTGGATCAAGCCGTCGAACAGGCTCACCAAGCCGAAGCCAGCGCCCATCAAGAACTGCAAAACGTGAGCACCGCGCGGGTGCAACTGACCACCGAATTGAAGGCGCAACAAGAACGCTTGCTCGCGCTTGAAAGCGAAGACCATGTGCTGAGTGGCAAGATTGCCGACTGGCGCGCTCAGCATCCAGAACTTGACGATGCGGGCCTGGAAGCGCTTTTGAGCCTGGATGAGCAACAACTCAGTGAGCTGCGTCAACATTTGCAGCACAGCGAAAAAGCCATCGAACAGTTCAAGGTGTTGGTACACGAACGGGACCAGCGCTTGCTCAACCATCAGGCCCAGCACAATGGCAACCTCGACGCCGAGCAACTGGCAACGGCACTGGCTGAACTGCACACCCTATTTGCTACCAGCGAACACCTTTGCGCCGAACTGCGAGCCCGGCAGGTAGAGGATCAGCGGCGGCAGGAGGCCAATTCGGCGCTGGCGCAGCACATCGCCGACGCCTATGCCGAGTACCAGCGCTGGGCGCGTTTGAGCGCTTTGATCGGCTCGTCCACTGGCGATACTTTCCGCAAAATCGCCCAAGCCTACAACCTCGACCTGCTGGTGCATCACGCCAACGTCCAACTGCGGCAACTGGTGCGGCGCTACCGTTTGAAGCGCGGCGGCAGCATGCTCGGGCTGTTGGTGATGGACACTGAAATGGGCGACGAACTGCGCTCGGTGCATTCGTTGTCCGGTGGTGAAACATTCCTCGTCTCGCTGGCCTTGGCCCTGGGTCTGGCCTCAATGGCATCAAGCACGCTGAAAATCGAGTCGCTGTTCATCGATGAAGGCTTTGGCAGCCTCGATCCGGAATCCCTGCAACTGGCGATGGATGCCCTCGACGGCTTGCAGGCTCAAGGACGCAAGGTCGCGGTGATTTCCCACGTGCAGGAAATGCATGAACGCATTCCGGTGCAGATTCAGGTTCGCCGCCAGGGTAACGGCCTGAGCACGCTGGAGGTGAAATGACCACCCTGTACTCCTTCCGCCGCTGCCCCTACGCCATGCGCGCACGCATGGCCATCAGGTATTCAGGGGTGGCGGTGCAGGTAGTTGAAGTCAGCCTCAAAGCCAAACCCGCCGACATGCTCGCGCTGTCGAGCAAAGGAACGGTGCCCGTACTGTGCGTTGACGGTCGAGTGATCGATCAGAGCCTGGAAATCATGCGCTGGGCGCTAGCGCAGAACGATCCGCAGGATTGGTTGCTCAAGAATGATCCTGCCGGGCAGCAACGCAGTGCTGAGCTGATAGAAGAAAACGACCACGTGTTCAAGGCGCAGTTGAATCGTTACAAATACGCCGAGCGTTATCCCGAGCAGCCGATGGAGCAGTACCGCGCCGAGGGCGAAGTGTTCCTGCGCACGCTCGATCAACTGCTGCAAGGACGCGACTATTTGCTGGCCGAGCATCGGAGCCTGGCAGATGTGGCGCTCATGCCGTTCGTGCGGCAGTTTGCGCATGTGGATCGTGACTGGTTCGCGCAGACACCTTACGCGCGACTACAGGCGTGGTTACAGCGGTTTCTGGCGGACGCGTTGTTTGTCGGGGTTATGCAGAAGTAAAACGACAAAGCCCCTGTGGCGCTGGCGCATCGGCTAAACACCGATGCCGCCGAGACTTTTTGCCCGGTCCTCATCACCCCCACTGTCTTGCCTATCAGGGCATTTCAAGGTTCTAGAACGCGTTATGCAGGAGCGACATCACTTTTTTGGCTTTTCGACGCATCGGCAGTCGATGGGCTCAAGTGACTTCGCTCCTGCATAAAAGGTGCAGTGCTTGAATTTCAGGCTTGGGTTTTGTGATCCAGGGCGGCGTAGAAGTTGGCGCTCTGTTGCAAGTACTTCTGGGTGTAGCTCTGGGTGTGGGATTTTTTGCTGTTGATTTCAACGTTGGCGCTGGCAGACAATACAACGGTGGCGGAGATAGCGGAGGCAGCGATGATGGAGAAGAGATTGAAGTTCATGGTGGTATTCCTCGAAGTCAGTAGGCTTGCTTGCCCGGTTGGGCCGTGAAGCAAACTTACGCCTCGAGGGTCGACACCTTGAAATGCTTTGTAACAGTAGCCGATATCACCCTCATTAATAGAAGGAGGCAGGCCCCATCAACCGGGGCCTGCGGCCTATTGACGCACTAGAAACTTGAGATCGCTGGGAGCGTCCATCGGCAGCGTCTGTACCGTTTTACCCAACAGTCCCGTCGTGGCATCGCGCGCGAGGACCACTATCTGATTGCTCTTCTGGTTGGCAATCAACAAGAAATGACCCGTTGGGTCCAAGCTGAACTCCCGTGGGTGGTCGCCCTCGACGGAGCGCCGCTGAAGCTCCTTGAGCTGTCCGGTCGCCGGATCGATGGCAAACACCAGCAACTGATTGGCGGTGCCACGGTTACTGACGTAAAGGAACTTGCCATCGGCCGAGGCGTGAAGCGCCGCAGCAGCCTTGTCGGACGTGGGCTGCCCCGCCGCCAGGTCAACCATCTGAGTCTGCTTGAGCGTGCCGTCTTGATAGTCGAATACCGCGACTTGAGCGCTCATTTCCATGCTCAACCAGGCGTGCTTGCCATCGGCGCTGAACAGCAAATGACGCGGGCCGCTGCCCGGCGGCAGCGACACCGACGCAGGCGTGGCCGGCGTCAACGGCAGTTGTGCGTTGGCCTTGGGATTGAAGCGGTAGACAAAAATCTTGTCCGCCCCCAAGTCATTGGAGAACACGTACTGACCGTCCGGCGAGGAAACCGTTGAATGCACGTGCGCCGACATCTGCCGCTCGGGGTTGACCCGGCTCGACGAATGGCTACTCAACTGCACAACGGGGTTGAGTTTGCCGTCGGCAGTCACCGGCAACACGGCGAGGGCGCCGCCCGGATCTTCAACCACTGAGTAGTTACTGACAAACAGGTGACTGCCATCGCCGCTGACGCTTGAATGGGTCGGCTCGTTGCCCAGGCTCTGAACCTGGCTGATCAGGCTCAGGGCATGGGTCTTGGGATCGATCGCATAACTGCTGACCTTACCGACCGGGTCGGCCTGCCCAGGACCGTTTTCGTTGACCACGAACAGGTGACGCTGGTCCTTGGACACGGTCAGCCACGACGGGTTGGCGCTTTTCACCACTTGCAGCGGCTTGGCGTCGATCTGCCCGGTGGTGCTGTTGAAGTTCAGACGATAAATCCCTTGGCTCTGGCCGGCAGTGTAAGAGCCAACCAGCAGTTGATAATCATCGGCCGGCGCCGCCTGAACGCCCATGGCACCGACGCTGCCGGCCATTAACAGTGGCCAGAAATTACGCATGTTCATGCTCTTCTTCCTCGTCGTCAGCGCCGCCGAAGGCGCTCATGCACACCAGCCGGTGCTCGCCGGAATCGCTGGTGATCAACCAGCTTTGCAGGGTTGAATCAAACGTAGCCGCCTCAATCTGGGCCTTGCTGAATTCCCAATGCTTCAGTGCGCGGCCATCCATGCATTCGATGTTCAGACTGTCGTCTTCTTCACCAAGGTAGAAATCGGAGGCGTGCAAGCCGTCGATTTCAAGCATGTCGCAGTTTTCAAGGGCATTGAGCAAGGTCTGGGTCAGGGCAGTCATGGCAATCAATCATTCAAGGGGAAAGGCGCCATGATAGCTCAATGTGTAAGCGAAGCTGCTTGCGAAGACGGCCGCACAGTCAACATCAACGTGACGGTCAGAGCGCTTTCGCGAGCAGCTCGCGCCCACAGAGGCTTGCGTTTAATCGTTACAACGCCTCGCGCGATGGCTTGCCATCCACCAACCGCTGAATTCGCAGCGGATTGCCGTTTTTCAGGGGCTCCGGCAGCAAGCTGTCGGGGTAGTTCTGGAAACACACCGGGCGCAGAAAACGGTCGATGGCCAAGGTTCCGACGGAGGTGCCTCGTGCATCGGAAGTCGCCGGGTACGGCCCGCCATGGACCATCGAATCGCAGACCTCGACACCGGTCGGATAACCGTTGAGGAGAATGCGCCCGACCTTCTGTTCCAGCAGCGCGGTCAACTCGCCAAATTGCTCAAAGTCCAGCGGCTCGCCAATGATCGTCGCCGTCAACTGGCCATGCAGGCCGTGCAACGCGGCGCTGAGTTGCGCCTGATCGATGACTTCGACAAACACCGTGGTCGGCCCGAACACTTCTTCCTGCAACACCTCATCGCCATTAATCAGCAGGCTGACATCCGCCTTGAACAGCTGCGGCTGGGCTTGCACACCCTGTTGCGACTGACCGGCCAGATGCTCGATACCCGGATGCGCCAACAGCTTTCGTAAGCCGTTGCCATAACTGCTCAACGTCCCGGCGTTCAGCATGGTCTGCGCCGGCATGTCCCCGATCAGCCCCGCCACTTGCTGCACGAACGCGCTGAACTGCGGCGAACGAAGACCTATCACCAAGCCTGGATTGGTGCAGAACTGACCGCAGCCTTGAACCACCGAGGCAGCCAGGTCACGGGCGATGGTTTCGGCCCGCGCCTCCAGCGCCTGAGGCAGAACAATCACCGGGTTGATGCTCGACATCTCGGCAAACACCGGAATCGGTTGCGCGCGTGCGGCAGCCATGTCGCATAACGCGCGACCGCCCTTGAGCGAACCGGTAAAACCCACCGCCTGGATCGCCGGGTGCTTGACCAGTGCCTCACCCACGCCTGCGCCATAGATCATGTTGAACACGCCGGCCGGCATTGCGGTTTTTTCGGCGGCACGGATCAACGCGTCAGCCACCAGTTCGGCGGTGGCCATATGGCCGCTATGAGCCTTGAACACCACTGGGCAACCGGCGGCCAGTGCGGACGCGGTGTCACCACCGGCAGTGGAGAACGCCAGCGGAAAGTTGCTCGCCCCAAACACGGCCACCGGGCCGAGGCCGATGCGGTATTGACGCAGGTCAGGACGCGGCAATGGCGTGCGCTCAGGCAGCGCCTGATCAATCCGCGCACCATAGAAATCACCGCGCCGCAGGACCTTGGCGAACAAACGCATCTGGCCGCTGGTACGGCCCTTCTCGCCCTGAATACGCGCGACGGGCAATGCGGTCTCACGACAGACCACTGCGACGAAGTCATCGCCGAGAGCATCCAGTTCATCGGCAATAGCGTCCAAAAACTGCGCCCGTCGTTCCGCGCTCAGGCTGCGATACACCGGGAATGCAGTGGCAGCGGCGTTGGCGGCGGCGTCGACTTCTTGCACGCTGGCCTGGAAAAAATCATAGGGCAAGGCCTCGCCAGTGCTGGCGTCGACGCTTTGCAGTTTGACCGTGCCAGCCGCGCTGCGTTGGCCGCCGATATAGTTGTGACCAAGAATCCGAGTCATGCTGATCTCCTCAAAGTGTACCGACGGTGCCGGGTTCGAACGCGGCTGCCACCGGCAGAATGCCGTTGATCAAGGGCGCGCCGAATTCAGCCTGACTGATTTCGAATACATCGCCCGGTTGAGTACGGATGCCATCGGCGAAAGACAGGGTTGCCGTGCCGAAGAAGTGAATATGTACGTCTCCGGGCCGCAAAAACTGGCTGTATTTGAAATGGTGGTATTCAAGATTTTCGAGACTGTGGCACATGTTAGCCTCGCCGCTAAGAAATTCGTTTTGCCATAGCACTTCACCACCGCGCAGGATACGGCTGGTGCCTGCCAAGTGTTGAGGCAGTTCGCCGACCCGAAGTTCCGGGCCAAAACTGCAACTGCGCAGTTTCGAGTGAGCCAGGTAAAGGTAGTTTTTACGTTCCATCACGTGGTCGGAGAACTCGTTGCCCACGGCGAATCCCAGGCGATACGGCTTGCCATCCTGACCGATGACATAGAGACCACTGAGTTCAGGCTCTTCACCCGCGTCTTCGGCAAACGGTGGCAACGGGAATGCCTGCCCCGGTCGCACGACGATGCTGCCGTCACCCTTATAGAACCATTCTGGCTGCACACCGACCTGACCGGTCGCCGGTTTACCACCCTCCACACCCCATTTGAAAATGCGCATGGTGTCCGTCATCGCAGCGTCGTCACCGACCTGCTGGTGCATTTTGTCCCGGGCCGACGCGCTACCCAGGTGGGTCAGGCCCGTTCCGCTGACCAGCATATGGGCCGGGTCCGGATGATCCAGCGGCGGCAGGATGCGCAGGCTGGTCAGCAAGGCTGAGTAGTCGTGGCTGATGCCGAGCCCGAGTCTTTGCACCTGCTGCTCAAGATTGATACCGGCCTCAATCGCCGCAAGCGCTACATCGCGCAGCGTTTTCGCACTCTGGACCTCACGCACCAGGCCTTCCTCAACCACGCCTACCCGACGCTCACCGTTGATCAATTCGAACTGAACTAAACGCATGATTTTCTCCTGTGTAGACCGTTTGAAATGCCGCAGAACCTTGTGCAGCGGGATAAGCCCTCAAGTGCGAGTCGCACCACGGGCGCTGGCGGCGAATGAGTCGACCGGCAGCACATGTTTACGCTCCAGCAACTGATAAATAACGCCCGTCAGCACCAGGCCAAACAGCATCACGCCCGATAAAAAATACAGCCCCGATGCCAGGGTGCCGGTGTATTCCTTGAGCGCACCGATCACGAACGGACCGATGTAACCCCCAAGGTTGCCCACCGAGTTGATCAAGGCAATACCGGCCGCAGCACTCGCCCCGGCAAAGAACCGGCCCGGCAACGTCCAGAACACCGCCGTGCAGGAGAACAGCGCAAACGCCACCAGACACAGCGCCACCAGTTGCCACACCGGCATTGTCAGCCAGGCACTGAGGAACAGACCGACGGCGCCCAGCACGTATAGCAGGGCCAGATGACCGTAGCGATCATTCAAGCGGTCGGAGCTACGCGGGACAATTAGTAGCCCGATAATCCCGAAGACATACGGCACCGAAGACACGAAACCGGTGACCAAATCAGTCCCACCAAACTGCTTGATCAACGTCGGCAACCACAAACCCAGGCCATAAATGCTCAGTGTCACCGGCAGATAAAACAGCGCCAGCAGCAACACTCGCTTGTCCTTCAGTGCATGCAGCGGGTTGCCGTGGCGAGTCTGGCCGTAGTCGGCCAGGTCTTTTTTCAGCTCCCCGGCCAGCCAGTCCTTCTCGGCCTGGTCCATCCACTTCACCTGCTGTGGGCCGTCGGGCAAGTAACGCAGTACAGGCCAGGTCAGCAGGATCGCCGGTGTACCGATGACGATGAACAGCCACTGCCAGCCGTGCAAACCGAGGGTGCCATCCATGCCAAGCAAGCCGCCGGACACCGGGCCGGTGATCATCATCGCGATGGGTTGGGAGAGGATGAACAGCCCGAGAATCTTGCCGCGATGGCGTACCGGGAACCATTGGGTGATGTAGTAAAGCACCCCGGGGAAGAACCCGGCTTCGGCAGCGCCGAGCAGAAAACGCATGACGTAGAAGCTGTGCGGTCCCTGGACGAAGGCCATGCCAATGGTGATTACGCCCCAGGTGATCATGATCCGGGCAAACCAGCGGCGGGCGCCGAAGCGTTCAAGCATCAGATTGCTGGGGATTTCCAGCAGAAAGTAGCCGATGAAAAACAGCCCGGCACCGAGCCCGTAAGCGGCGTCGCCAATACCAATGTCCGTGCCCATGTGCAGCTTGGCGAAGCCGACGGCGGAACGATCTACATAGGCGATGAGGTACAGGAGGATCAGGAAGGGAATCAGTTTCAGCGTGATGCGACGAATAAGCCGCAGTTCCTCGCTCATGGGGTCGGTCTCCGATTGTTGTTGTTATAGAACCTCGGGGGACGCCTCTCGCAGAAAACCGCCAGGGCCAGTCCCTCCATCGAAACTGACTATATAGTAATACTAATTAAGCAACAACGCTTCCAAATCGCGGTTTTTACGCCTATGTTAACCGTCATATTGCACAATATAGTCATACAATAAGAGAATCGATTATGTCTGATAAGAAGCCCACCCTGCGCTCCGCCCAATGGTTTGGCACCGCCGACAAAAACGGCTTTATGTACCGCAGTTGGATGAAGAATCAAGGCATCGCTGACCACCAGTTCCATGGCAAGCCGATCATCGGCATCTGCAACACCTGGTCGGAACTGACCCCCTGTAACGCGCATTTCCGGCAAATTGCCGAGCACGTCAAACGCGGTGTGATCGAGGCTGGGGGCTTCCCCGTGGAATTCCCGGTGTTCTCTAACGGCGAATCGAACCTGCGCCCCACTGCCATGCTCACCCGCAACCTGGCGAGCATGGACGTCGAGGAAGCGATTCGCGGCAACCCGATTGACGGCGTGGTGTTGCTGACCGGCTGCGACAAAACCACCCCGGCGCTGCTGATGGGCGCCGCCAGTTGCGACGTGCCGGCGATCGTCGTCACGGGCGGGCCGATGCTCAATGGCAAACATAAAGGCCAGGACATTGGCTCCGGCACGGTGGTCTGGCAGCTCAGCGAGCAGGTCAAAGCCGGCACCATTACCCTTGACGATTTCCTCGCGGCCGAGGGCGGCATGTCCCGCTCAGCCGGCACCTGCAACACCATGGGCACCGCCTCGACCATGGCGTGCATGGCCGAGGCACTCGGCACCTCCCTGCCCCACAACGCAGCGATTCCCGCCGTGGATGCACGGCGTTATGTGTTGGCGCACATGTCCGGCATGCGGGCGGTAGAAATGGTGCGTGAAGACTTGAGGCTGTCGAAGATCCTGACCAAGGAAGCGTTCGAAAACGCCATTCGCGTCAATGCTGCTATCGGTGGTTCGACCAACGCCGTCATTCACTTGAAAGCTATCGCCGGGCGTATCGGCGTCGAACTGGACCTGGATGACTGGACCCGCATGGGTCGCGGCATGCCGACCATTGTTGACCTGCAACCGTCCGGGCGCTTCCTGATGGAGGAGTTTTACTACGCTGGCGGCTTGCCCGCCGTGCTGCGGCGCCTGGGTGAGGCCAATCTGATTCCGCATCCGGACGCCATGACCGTCAATGGCAAGACCCTCGGCGAGAACACCAAAGACTCGCCGATCTATGGCCAGGACGAAGTGATCCGCACGCTCGACAACCCGATCCGCGCCGACGGCGGCATCTGCGTGCTGCGCGGCAACCTGGCGCCACTTGGTGCGGTGCTCAAACCGTCCGCCGCCAGCGCCGAATTGATGCAGCATCGCGGGCGCGCCGTAGTCTTCGAGAACTTCGACATGTACAAGGCGCGAATCAATGACCCGGAGCTGGACGTCGATGCCCACTCGATCCTAGTGATGAAAAATTGCGGGCCAAAGGGTTATCCGGGTATGGCCGAGGTTGGCAACATGGGTTTGCCGTCCAAGCTCCTGGCTCAAGGCGTCACCGACATGGTGCGCATTTCCGACGCGCGCATGAGCGGCACGGCTTACGGCACGGTGGTGCTGCACGTCGCTCCGGAAGCAGCAGCCGGTGGGCCTTTGGCGGTGGTGAAGGAAGGCGACTGGATTGAGCTTGACTGCGCCAATGGCCGTCTGCACCTCGACATTCCGGATGCCGAACTGGCCGCCCGCATGGCCGACCTGCAACTGCCGCCGCAATTGATCGTGGGCGGTTATCGCCAGCTGTACATCGACCATGTGTTGCAGGCAGATCAGGGCTGTGACTTTGACTTCCTGGTGGGGTGCCGCGGTTCTGAAGTACCGCGCCATTCACATTGACCTTCTATCGGTGACTCCCTCGCGTGGGAACGATCATTCAGGACCGTGCCTACGCCTGCTATCATGCGCAGCCCCCCATCGCACAGGATCGCGCCGCGCACCATGGATTACCGCAAACCCTCCGACCGCAAAAGCATGCACTCGCGCATCGTCCAGGAACTGGGCATGCAGATCGTTTCCGGACGCTTCAAACCGGACGACAAACTGCCCGCCGAAGCCCTGCTGTGTGAGGAATACGCGGTCAGTCGGCCGGTCCTGCGCGAAGCCACTCGGGTATTGGTTGCCAAAGGCTTGGTGTATTCGCGTCCACGGGTCGGCACCGTAGTCAAACCGCGACGTGAGTGGCACATGCTCGACCCTGACGTGCTGCACTGGTTGATGCAAAGCAGCCCGCAAAATGAATTTTTCGGTCTGCTGACCAGCGTGCGCAGCATCATCGAACCCGCGGCGGCGGCACTTGCTGCGCAATTCGCCACGGACGACGACATTGCCGCCATCGGCGAAGCCTATCTGCGCATGGAAGCGGCGCTCACGCCCGAAGCGCTGTTGCAACCCGACCTCGACTTCCACAGCCGCATTGCCGACGCTACCCATAACGACCTGTTGGCCAACCTGTGCAACATGCTGTCGGTGGCAATTGCCGAAGCGTTGAAACACTCCAACCAGCGACCGAACCTGCACGAGCTGGCGCTGCCTCGGCACAAGGCGATTTTGACCGCTATCGAGAACCGCGATGCGTTGGGTGCGCGGCACGCCACACTGGTGCAACTCGACGATGCGCGCAGTGCGCTTAACGTAGTGCTGGGCAGCGATCCTACTCACCAGCACTGATCACACAATGGATTCGGGCAAAGGCTTCAGGCACAAAATTAAGCCGCAACCTGAGTTGCGGCTTTCGTGTGTCAGCGAGGGATCAGTGAGCAAACAATGAGTTGCCCTTCTTGCCCGCCATTTTTTCCGGCTTGATCAGGAACCGTGCCAGCGCCGGCAGCAGCCACAATGCGCCGAACATGTTCCACAGCAGCATAAAGGTCAGCATCAGGCCCATGTCGGCCTGGAATTTGATGGCCGAGAAAATCCAGGTGCATACGCCAATCGCCAGGCACAGGCCGGTGAACAGCACAGCCTTACCGGTGGATTTCAATGTCTGGTAGTACGCCTCTTGCAACGGCAGGCCGGCGCGTAAGAAGCTTTCCAGACGACTGTAGATGTAAATCCCATAATCCACGCCAATCCCCACCCCCAGCGCCACCACCGGCAAGGTCGCCACTTTCACACCGATGCCCATGAACGCCATCAAGGCGTTGCCAAGGACCGATGTCAGCACCAGCGGCAGTACGATGCACAAGGTCGCGGCCCAGGAACGGAACGTGATCATGCACATGGTCGCGACGCAGATGTAAACCAGGATCAGGATCGTCAGCTCCGACTCTTTGATCACCTCGTTGGTGGCCGCTTCGATCCCGGCGTTACCGGCGGCAAGAATAAATTCCAGGCCGTCCTTGTTGTTCTCCTTGGCGAAGTCCTGCACCGCATGCACCGCGCGGTCCAGCGTCGCCGCCTTATGATCGTTAAGGAACACCAGCACCGGCGCCAATGAGCAACTGTTGTTGTAGAGGCCGTCAGCCCGCGAGATAGAGTTGTTCAGCACGTCCGGGTTACGCGACAGGGTTTCCCATTTCAGGTTGCCCTCGTTCATACCTTTGATCATCTGCTTGGACACGGTCACCAACGAAATCGCCGACTGCACACCCTCGGTGTTCTGCATTTTCCACATCAATTCATCAATCGGGGCCATGGCGGCATAACGCGAACAGCCTTCGGCCTTGGTTTTGACCATCACCACCAACACGTCGGAGCTGGTGGAGTAGTTGCTGATGATGAAGTTGTTGTCCTTGTTGTAGCGCGAATCGGGACGCAGTTCCGGCGCGCCTTGATCAAGGTCGCCGATTTTCAGGTTCTGGCTGTACCAAAGACCACCGCCGAAGGCCAACAAGGCCAGGACAATCGACACCGGCGCAACTTTCGGGCTGGCAAAGTTGGACAGTAGACGCCAGAACGGATGCTCGCGGACCGCATCTTTTTTGCTGCGTTCGACGGCGCGTTTGCTGATACCTACGTAGGAAATAGCCACTGGTAACAGGATCAGGTTGGTGAATACGATCACCGCCACGCCGATGGACGCGCCAATGGCCAGTTCGCGAATCACACCGATGTCGATGATCAGCAACGTGATGAAGCCCACCGCATCCGCGAGGATCGCGATCATGCCCGGCAGGAATAGTTGTCGAAACGTTCTTCGGGCCGCCGTCAGGGCGTTATCGGCATCACTGGATTGCAAAGCGATACCGTTGATCTTCTGCACCCCATGGGAAATACCGATGGCGAAGATCAGAAACGGCACCAGCATTGAGTAGGGATCGAGACCGAAGCCGAAGGCATGCATCAGCCCCAGTTGCCAGACCACCGCCACCAACGTTGTGCTCAACACCGCCACGGTACTGCGCATGCAGTTGGTGAACCAATACAGCAGGATCAGGGTAATGACGAAAGCAATGCCGAAGAACATCACGACCATGACCAGACCATCGATCAGATCGCCGACTTTCTTGGCAAAACCGACGATATGAATCTGCACATTGGGGTTCTGTTTTTCGAACTTATTGCGAATCTTGTCTTCGAGTTCGTGAGAAAACTTGCGGTAATCCAGGGGCAGTAACTTGCCCTGATCCTGCGGGTCCGGGTAGGACTCCAGCAGCGGAATATCAATGATGCTCGACTTGAAGTCGTTCGCCACCAGACGCCCAACCTGGCCCGACTTGAGCACGTTGTTGCGCAACTGGTCGAGGCTTTCAGGGGAGCCGTTGTAGCTTTGCGGGATCACTTCGCCGCCGGCAAAACCCTCCTCCGTTACCTCGGTCCAGCGCACGCTCGGACTCCACAACGACTTGAGGCCGGACCGGTCGACGCCGGAAATGTAGAACACCTCGTCGTTGATCTGACGCAGGGTTTCCATGTACTCCTTGGAGAAAATGTCGCCGTCAGTGGCTTCCACCGAGATCCGCACCGTGTTGCCCAGGTTGGCAAGGTCGTTGCGGTGCTCCATCATTTTTTCAATGAACGGATGCTTGAGCGGGATCATTTTTTCGAAACTGGTGGACGGCCGGATCAGCGTCGCCTGCCAGAACAGGAAAATACTGACCACCAGACAGATGAGGATCACTGCCGGGCGGTTGTTGAAAATCAGGCGTTCGAGAAACGTCGCCTTGTCTTGGTGATGACTGCTCATGGATGTCCTCGCCTTCTTGTTATGTGGCCGGCTTACTTGCCAAGCTCGGCGCCGATTGGCGAAGTGGCGCGAACGCCGCCCTGTCCTGCAAGTATCAGATTACCGTTGCCCGCCGCGGTGACCGACGACACAGAAATACGATCCGGCCGATTGAACACGCTGAATGTTTCGCCGTTGTCGCTGCTGCGGATCACACTGCCGCCGTTGCCGACTATCACGATAGAGCCGTCATCGAGCAGCGTGGCCCCGGACAGGCCAAACTCTAGCGCCCCTCTCGCGGCTTTGAGCTCGACCGGCTCCCACGTCGTACCAAAGTCCGTGGAACGGTAAAGATTGCCGCGCAGCCCAAAAGCCAGCAGCGTATTCGACTGACCGGTGCCGATCACACCAAACAGTGAGCCTTCATAGGGGCCTTCGAGCTTCTCCCAGGTCTGGCCCCAATCGGCTGAGCGGAACATGCTGCCCTGCTCACCCACGACGAACAGCCCCGCGTCCTTGACCGCCGCGATGGCGTTGAGGTGGTACTGCTCTGCGTTATCGAGGCGGTCGCTGACGTCGTCCCAGTGTTTGCCGCCGTCGGTGGTTTCCAGCAACGCACCGTAAGCCCCCACGGCAAAACCGCTGCTGAGGTCTTTGAACCAGACGTCGAGCAACGGCGATTCGCGTTTCAAATCTTCGAACTGTTTGTTCCAGGTGACGCCGCCATCCTCACTGGCGAGGATCTGCGCATCATGGCCGACCGCCCAGCCGTGTTTTTCATCAACGAAAAAAACCGCCGTCAGCAATTGCCGGCTCGGCACTTTGGCTTGAGTCCAGGTGGTGCCCTGGTCATCGGAATACAGGATATGCCCACGATCCCCGACCGCCACCAGGCGCTTGCCGGCGTGCACGACATCGAGCATCAGGTTTTTGCTGGCCATGGCCGATTCAACGGAATACACCGGACCGGTGGCCGGCGCGTCAGCCGCCAGCGCCGGTGCAGAAAGCACGGCACACCCCAACAGCGAGAGCGCTGTAGCCAGCAACGCGAATTTGCGTAATGCCGGCGGGCGGCAAATGCCCACACCCATGACAGGCTCACTCATAGACCTTCCCCCATTATTATTGTTAGGTCGTTCAACCTTTCAGGGCGCCGTAAGGAGTGCTCGCTGTAATTGACGCGTCAAGAGCATAGTCCTGAAACCCGCAATCCAGAGCCCCTTCGGAAGCTGGCTTATCCTATCGGGCTTTGGAAAGGTCTGACAATCGACGTCACGTTATCTTTTGTTAACTGGAGGGATAACGGACGTAGGTGAATGTGGGGGTATTCGGTGGGGTGATGAACGAAGGATCACCCAGGTCGTGACCCAATGGTGATCGGTATGGCGCCTTTGCGAGCCTGCTCGCGATGCCAGCGCCGCGGAGTGACTGGCACTCCGCGGAATAAGCATCAAGCCAAGCTTTTGCTGACGACTTCAAACACATCACTGGACAACTGCCCAGACGCCCGAATGCGCTCCAACTCAGCTTTCATCAACGCCTGACGGGCGTCATCGTACTTGCGCCAGCGCGTCAGCGGCGCCAGTTGACGTGAAGCGATCTGCGGGTTGAAGCCGTTCAACTCGATCACCAGATCCGCAAGGAAGCGGTAGCCGGAACCGTCAGCGGCATGGAAATTGATCAGGTTCTGCCCGGCAAAAGCGCCGACCAACGCCCGCACCTTGTTCGGGTTCTTGATGTTGAACGCCGGGTGCTCCATCAACTGACGAACCCGCGCCAGACCGCCCGGCAATGTGCTGCCGGCTTGCACGCTGAACCACTGGTCCATGACCAGTGGATTGTCTTTGAAGTGCTCGGCAAAACTCGCCAAGGCCTCAGCCTTCTCGGCTTCGAACGGCGAATTTACCAACACCGCCAATGCTGTCAGGCGTTCGGTCATGTTGTCGCCGGCTTCAAATTGCTCCAGCGTCGCCGCCAACACCTGCGGCTGCCCACTGAGCATCAGGTAAGACAGCGCGATGTTCTGCAAGGCGCGACGGGCAAAATGCTCCGCTTCGGCGACATAAGGCGTCTTCTTCGAAACCTCGCGATGGGTCTGGTAACGCAACCACAATGCCTCGAATAACCCTTCTGCCAACTGCTTGCGGGCAAATTCGCGAGCGTTGTGTATCGCCTCGACGTCAGCCACTTCGCTGATTTCGGTCAGGTACGCCTCGCCCGGCAACGAAAGCATTTCTGCGACCATCGCCTGATCCAGCGTCGCATCGGATAGCACCGTGCGCAACGCCGAAATGAGCCGCTGATCCAGCACCAGCGCTTCACCCTTCTGCTGCTGGACGATTAACTCTTGCAGCACCTGCACCGACAATTGCTGACCCGCATCCCAGCGGTTGAAACCGTCGCTGTCGTGCTGCATCAGGAACATCAGTTGGTCGCGGTTGTACGGAAAGCTCAACTTCACCGGCGCCGAGAACCCGCGCAGCAGCGAAGGCAATGGCTGTTCAGCGATGTCGATGAAGGTGAAGGTCTGCTCGGCTTCAGTCACCGAGATGACCCGCGAAGTGCCTTGTGCCGAAGCCTCGCCGGACAGGCGCAAGGCAATAGCCTCACCTTTGGAGTCCAGCAAACCCAGCTCCACCGGAATCACGAATGGCAGCTTTTCGACTTTGTCTGGAGTTTGTGGGCAGCTTTGACGGAACGTCAGACTGTAGGTTTTCGCGGCCGCGTCATAGGACTCACTCACCGCCAATCGCGGTGTACCGGCCTGGCTGTACCAGCGCTTGAACTGGGTCAGGTCAACACCATTGGCGTCTTCCATGGCTTTGATGAAGTCATCGCAGGTCACGGCCTGACCGTCGTGGCGGTCGAAATACAGGTCACTGCCTTTACGGAAGCCTTCGGCGCCGAGCAAGGTGTGGATCATGCCGACCACTTCCGAACCCTTTTCGTACACGGTCAGGGTGTAGAAGTTGGAAATCTCGATAAAGCTGTCCGGGCGCACCGCGTGGGCCATCGGGCCGGCGTCTTCGGCGAACTGGTGGGTCCGCAGGTACGCCACGTCCTGAATACGTTTGACCGTGGCCGAGTTCATGTCGGCCGAAAAGCCGGAATCGCGGAACACGGTGAAGCCTTCCTTCAGCGACAACTGGAACCAGTCGCGGCAGGTCACGCGGTTGCCCGACCAATTGTGGAAGTATTCGTGGGCCACGATCGCCTCAACCCGCTGGTGCGCGGCGTCGGTGGCGGTTTCGGCCCGGGCCAGCACAGCGCTGGAGTTGAAGATGTTGAGGCCTTTGTTCTCCATAGCGCCCATGTTGAAGTCGTTGACCGCGACAATCATGAAAATGTCCAGATCGTACTCGCGACCGTAGACCTCTTCGTCCCAGCGCATCGATTTTTTCAGGCTGTTCATCGCGTGCTGGCACTTGTCGATGTTTTCCGGCTCGACGTAGATGCGCAGCGCCACAGTGCGCTCAGTCAGGGTGGTGAAGGTGTCTTCAACGCACCACAGGTCACCGGCCACCAGCGCAAACAGGTACGCCGGTTTCATGAACGGGTCTTCCCAAGTCGCCCAGTGCCGGCCGTCTTCGCCAGGGCCACTGGCAATCGGGTTGCCGTTGGACAACAGCACGGGGTAGCTGTGTTGCTCAGCAACCACAGTAGTGGTGAACTTGCTCATCACGTCCGGGCGGTCGAGGTAATAGGTGATTTTGCGGAAGCCTTCGGCCTCGCACTGGGTGCAGAACATCCCGCTGGATTTGTACAAGCCTTCCAGCGCAGTGTTGGTTTGCGGGTGGATCCTGACGCTGGTGTCGACCGTGAAACTGGCGCTGGTCGGGTGCAGGGTCAGATCATTCTCTGTTAATTGGTAATCGGCAGCGCTCAGCTCGCGGTCTCCCACGGTGACCGACAGCAGCTCAATTTGCTGTCCATCCAGCACCAGCGGCGGCAGGCCCGTGCCACGCGCAGGATTACGGCGCATTACCAATTGCGCATGGACCAGGCTATGGTCCTCGAACAACTCGAAGGTCAGGTGCGTCTCATCGATCAGGTACTCGGGCGCCTGATAGTCCTTCAGGTAAATCATCTTCGGTTGTTCGGTGCGCATACTGGAGTCCTTACTGATGCACGGCGAGCTGATAGGCCGTGTATTTACGAATATTGATTACGCCAGTATCGAAGATCAGGTATTGGCCCTTGATCCCCAACAGCGTGCCTTCGGCAATCGGGTTCTTGTCCAGGTTGAAGCTGACGATTTTGGCTGGGTATTGCTCGATCGGATAGCGGATTTCAAGCGGTTCGACATCGGTAATGGTCTGGATTGCCTGTAGGCCAAATCGTTCCCGCAACCCTTGTAAACCTTCAGCGCAGGTGTCGAACAGTTGATCACGCACCTCGACCAGATTCACCGGCAACGCATCGCCCTTGAGCAGCGCACGCCAGTTGGTCTTATCCGCTACCTGACTGCGCAGCAAGTCTTCGACAAAGCCGGACTGCTGACGGGTCGACACACGAATGATCGGCAAGGCCTGACGCGCACCTTGATCGATCCAGCGTGTCGGCAATTGGGTGGCGCGAGTAATCCCGACTTTCACCCCCGACGAGTTGGACAAGTAGACGATGTGATCGGTCATGCAAAACGTCTGGCCCCACTCCGGTTCACGGCAGGTACCGGCGTCGAAGTGGCACCGCTCCGGGCTCATGATGCAGAGGTCGCACTGGGCCAGTTTGGTCATGCACGGGTAGCAGTAACCCTGGCTGAAACTGGTTTTGGTCTTGCGTCCGCAATGGGTGCAATGGATCGCCCCCAGGTATTCCAGGCGCACCGTGGTACCGATCATTGGATTGACCGGCACCTCGACGTCGTCCAGACGAAACGCGTATTGCACGTTGGGCCCGTCCAGGCGTGCCGACATTTTGCTGATTGCACCGCGGCCAATCTCAATCAATGGATGGCATCCGACTTGAACAAGATGTTCGGCACGCTGATCGACTTGGAGCTGCATTCCTGCGGCCCCATGTAGCCAGTGCGCTCTTCCTCCGGCAGGTTCTGGATTTCCCAGGCAATCATCGCTTGTAGGGACAATTCACGCTGCTCGGCGGTAAGTTTGCCGCCGTCGGACCATTTACCGATTTCTACCGCCAATTTCAGGCTTTGGTAGATATCCGGGGTGATGTTTTTGATCATTTCGTTAAAAGAGGACATCAGGGTCTCCGCGCTCTTTATTCACATAGCAGTTTTAGGCGGCCAGTTTACGGCGGTTGTACACACCGCCCAACAAACCGGTGAAGCATCCGATGAGCAACCCGCCCACATGGGCCGCGTTAGCAATTTCACCAAAACCGATCATCGAGACCAGCCCGGACAGGCACAACAAGAGCCATACCAGCATCATCACCAGCACGCCGCGAGGCAGACGATAGGCCGGATTAGGCGCAAGAAGCTGAAAGATCCAGCAATGCCCCAACAAACCGTAGAGCACCCCGGACAAGCCGCCGAACAACGTCGGGCCGCTGAAGTAATACTGGGCATAATTTGAAACAAGGCTGAACAACAAGGTCAGGCCGATCAGATTGACCGCCCCCTGTCGCGCCTCGATACGCCGTCCCAGCTCCCAGTACCACATGCCATTCATGGCCAGGTGCAGAATGCCAAAGTGGATCAGCATCGGCGTGACCAACCGCCACCACTGCCCTGCCGCCAGGCTGTCGGCCAGCGGCGTGAAACGGATGTACTCGCCCACCACCTGAAAATCGAGAAAGGTCAGCCAGCGCAACGTGTCGAGTTTATCGCCCAACAACGTCACGGCACCGACGATCAGGCTCAGCAGCAGGACAAATGCAGTCGCCTTGCTGTCGCGCAACTGTTCGACAAAGCCCGGACGCCGCGAGGTTGGCGTCACCGGGATGTCCAGTTGCTGATCCGGATCACCGGCCGGGAAACGCTCGTAAAGCGAGCGCACGTCATCGCTGATGCTGGCCGCAACCCACAACACTTGCTCGCCGGCCTCTTCGCTGACGCGGTGAGGCACTTGCATGCGCTGCAACAGTTTGACGAACCCGCTCAAGTCCACCGTCAACGGCAGCCGCAATACCGCAACGGTACTCATTGCAGCACCTGCGGCCGTTCAACATCGACCCAGACAAATTTATGCGGGTCTAGGTGTGTTTCCTGGTCCAGTCGATAGGCGACCAGTTTTCCGTACAGCACCGCGCTGTAATCCAGGCAAGCGAGATTCGGACGGATCGGTGCCGGTTTGCCGCTGCGCCAGTAATGGCCGACAAACAGTAAAGGCTCATCAATGCCGTAGCGCAGCAAGGTGTTCTTTTCGGTGGACGACAACGGCGTGCGCGCCACCGGTTCAGGCAAAGCATCGGGCTGAAACACAATGTCTCCGTAGGTTTGTGGGTCGTCTTCCCAGAATTTGGTGCGAAAGAACGAACGCGTAAGGCCGTCGCCGCTGGTCATGGTCTGGCCATCGGGCAAGCGCATGTCCGTGCCCCGCAGCAGTCGGTCAAACACGGTGCAGGCAAAGCTGCCCGGCACGGCCGAAGCCTGGAGGAAATGCTCATCGATACAGCCATTGGGGAATAACCCACGCACGGGCTCGATCAGCCCGCCATCCCAACACGCGTGTACCACCCGGAAACGCCCGGCATCGACAAACAGTGGCAGGTCATAGAACCATTGCAAAAAATCATGCCAGTCGGCCGGATGGTCTTCGAACTGGGTCAGGGTTTCGTGGAGCAGACGCGCATGGCGCGGGGTATGCTCACGCACGAACTGCTGGCCGCTGCCGGGCGGCGCCGGAGTGCTCCAGCCCAGGGCGTTGAATTCATGGTTGCCCATGATGCACAACGCCTGACCCGCCTCAACCATGTCATGGACGATGTGCAGCGCTTCGCGAATCCGCGGGCCGCGGTCGATGATGTCACCGACGAAAACCGCCATGCGCGACGAATGCCGCCAGACGCCAGCGTGTTTTTGATAACCGAGCCGGTCGAGCAGGTGCTCAAGGGTCAGAGCGCAACCGTGTACGTCACCGATCAGGTCGTAGCTACGCGCGGGATCAAGCATCAGTCGCCTCCACCACCCAAGCGGCTGCCCCAGCCGAGCTTGGTGCGACACACTTCGTAGTAGTTGTGGTCCAGCGGGTGGATCAAGCGCAGTTTCTGCGCTTTTTTGCTCACCGTGATGGTGTCACCGGGCGCGCAGGTGAAATGGTTCTGCCCGTCGCAGGAAACTTGCGGGTAAATCTGCATGTCCTTGGAAACCACGATTTTCAGCTCACTGTTACCATCGACCACGATGGGCCTGCTCGACAACATATGGGGGTACATCGGCACGATGACAATAGCGTCGAGCTTGGGATGCATGATCGGGCCGCCCGCTGATAACGCGTAAGCAGTGGAGCCGGTGGGCGTGGCGACAATCAGGCCATCGGCCTTTTGGCTACAGACGAACTGACCGTCGATGTACAGCTCGAACTCGATCATCCGCGTCGACTTGCCGGGGTGCAGCACCACGTCGTTGAGGGCGTCACCCTGGCCGATCGCCTCACCATGACGACGTACTTCAGCTTGCAGCAGGAAGCGGTTCTCCACCAGATAATGGCCGTCGAGAACCTTGGCCACTTCGACTTCCAGCTCATCCGGGCGAATATCCGTCAGAAAGCCCAGGCTCCCACGGTTGATGCCCAGTACCGGAATATTGTGTCGGGCCAGCGCACGGGCAGCGCCCAGCAGACTGCCATCACCGCCGACCACAATCACCATGTCACAGACTTCGCCGAGCATCTTGCGTGACGAGGTTTGCAGGCCATGACCCGGCAACACTTCAGCGATGGTGTCTTCGAGGATCACGTGCAGATGACGATCAAGCAGAAACCGTTTCAATCGGCGGACGGTATCCAGCACCTGCGAACTGCCCAGGCGACCGATGATGCCGATATTGCGAAATTGCTCCATGGGGCTCCGGGTCTGCGACGGCGAAAAGCACGATTATGGGCGAAAGCGCAGGATAGACAAAATCCTTTCAGCCCAAGGGGTGTCCTCATGTTTAGGGCTATGCTCGCAAGATGATCCTATTTCCCGATTTGCTCCCGCTGCCCCACCAGTTGCGCCACCCCGAAGTGCGCGACCTGGCGTGGGTCATCCTCGCGCCGCCGATGCTCAGCGTAACGCCGTGGCCACAGCGTCATCCACTGGCCGGCAGCGACTGGGTACAAGCGCCAGAGCGACTGGAGCAGTGGCTGCGGCAACTGGACCGCGACAGCTATGACTTGCTGCACTGGCTCGCGCAGGCCAGAACCCGGCGCCTCGGTTTGTATTACGAACGCCTTTGGCAGTACGCGGTGCGGCATGCGCCGGGTATAGAGCTGATTGCCGCCAACCTGCCAATACGCCGCGAGGGCCACACCCTGGGCGAACTCGATATGCTGCTGCGCGACCGCGACGGCGTGCATCATCTGGAACTGGCGATCAAGCTTTACCTCGGGCCGCAAAATGGCGACGGGCGTGACACCGCGCAGTGGCTCGGTCCGGGCTGCCATGACCGGCTGGACCGCAAACTGGCGCACCTGACTCAGCATCAACTTCCGATTTCCGCTCGACCGGAAAGCCGAGAAGTGCTGGCGGCGCTGGATATTCAACAGTTCAATGCGCACTTGTGGCTGGGCGGGTATTTGCTCTATCCATGGCCCGGGCAGGCCGCGCCACCGCACGGCGCCCACCCGCAGCATTTGCGTGGTAGCTGGTTGCACCAAAAAGACTGGGCCGACTTTGTTACGCAGCGTCCCTTCGGGCGCTGGCAGCCCCTGCCCCGTCATGCCTGGCTGGCGCCGGCACACTATGGCGCGGAGCAGACCTGGAATACCGACCAGTTGAATGCCTGGCTCAGTGATCTGGCGCCGATGGCGCCGGCACAGCTACTGGTGCGGTTGACCGAGAATGCCGAGGGTGACTGGGAGGAAGCAGAGCGTCTGTTTCTGGTGGCGGATCTTTGGCCCAATGTGCCGGGCAGTGGATGAGGCATCTGGTGATGCCTCGAAGGGCCCTATCGCGCGCAAGCGCTTCGCCGTCCATGGCGTAGCGAGCCATCGTGCGATAGAGCTGACGCGGTCTAAAGAGACAAACGCACAGCCAGCGCGGCCAACGTCACCAACAAGACCGGCACCGTCAGCACAATCCCCACCTTGAAGTAATACCCCCACCCGATCCGGATATTCTTGCGCTCCAGCACATGCAGCCACAGCAACGTCGCCAGGCTGCCAATCGGGGTGATTTTTGGCCCCAGGTCGCTGCCGATCACGTTGGCGTAGATCATTGCCTCCTTTATCACCCCCGTGGCTTGGCTCGCATCAATCGACAACAGACCGATCAGCACCGTCGGTAAGTTATTCATGATCGAGGACAACAGCGCCGTCAGCACGCCAGTGCCCAGCGTAGCGCCCCAGACGCCGTAACCGGCGAAAGCATCCAGCCAGCCCGCGAGATACCCCGTGAGACCTGCATTACGCAGGCCGTAGACCACCAGGTACATACCTAAAGAGAAAATCACGATCTGCCACGGTGCTTCTTTCATCACCTTACGCGTGGATATTTTGTGGCCGCCGGCGGCGATCGCCAGCAGCAATGCCGCACACACCGCAGAAATGGCACTGATGGGAATGCCTAACGGCTCCAGCGCGAAACACCCCACCAACAAAATCACCAACACCGCCCAACCGGCATAAAACGTCGCTTTGTCATGGATCGCCGTGGCGGGATCTTCCAGTTGCGCAGGGTCGTATACCAGAGGAATGTCACGGCGAAAAAACCACATCAACATCGCTAATGTTGCAGCGACACTCACCAGGTTGACCGGAATCATCACCGCCGCGTAGCGGTTAAAGCCGATGTGGAAGAAATCGGCAGAAACAATGTTCACCAGGTTCGACACCACCAGCGGCAGGCTCGCGGTATCGGCAATGAAACCGGCGCCCATCACAAACGCCAGGGTCGCAGCCTTTGAAAAGCGCAGGGCCAGGAGCATGGAAATCACGATCGGCGTAAGGATCAGCGCCGCACCGTCGTTGGCGAACAACGCCGACACCAGCGCCCCGAGCAACACCATGAAGGCGAACAGCTTGCGCCCACGGCCCTTGCCCCATCGAGCCACGTGCAGGGCCGCCCAAGCAAAGAACCCCGCCTCGTCCAGTAGCAGGCTAATGATAATTAGCGCAACGAACGTGCCTGTAGCGTTCCAGATGATCTGCCACACCAACGCAATATCGCTCAGGTGTACAACCCCAGACAGTAGCGCCAAGACCGCGCCCAACACTGCACTCCAGCCGACACCCAAGCCCTTCGGCTGCCAAATCACCAGCGTAATGGTCAGCAAAAATATCAACGACGCTACCAGCATGCGAATCCGCCTTCCAGGATCAATAAGCAATCAACAGCAGCGAACCGGCCGGTCGGCCATCGCCTTTAAACGCGCGACATCAGCCGCGAGCCATTCAACGTTGGCTGCCAACGCGCCCTGTAACAGAGTGATGACCCAAGGAAATAATTCAGGGTGCAGTCGATAAAAAACCCATTGCCCCTGACGACGGTCAGCCAGCACGCCATGACTGCGCAAAAGCGCCAAGTGGCGGGAAATTTTCGGTTGCGTCAGGTCCAGTCCGGCAGTCAGTTCACACACGCACAGTTCCCCCTCGCGGGCAATCAGCAGCGCGAGGCGGCTGCGAGTGTCATCAGCCAGGGCTTTGAAGATATCGACGGGACTGCGGGTGTCGGACATGGCAAGCACGCCTCGGGAGGAACGAGGCGAGAATATATGGAATACCAGATATTCAGTAAAGCAAAGATTCCGTGGTTATCGCAGGGGGCGTTGCGCCCGGCCGTGACGCAGGCTTACAGCCAACCCCCCGGCCGCTCAAGCGCGGCGAGTGCTCCTTTGAACCGGAGCACTGCGAACGATCACTCAGACTTTTTTGTACTGCTCGACCCACTGCCCGTAAGCATTGATAAAACTCTGCAAAAACGGTTTTACCGAGTCAGACAGTTTGCCGGCCTCGTCGAATGCCGTTCCAGCGCCGCCCAGATAGGCTTCCGGTTGCTGCATGCAGGGCACATTAAGGAACACCAGAGACTGGCGCAGATGATGATTGGCGCCAAAACCGCCAATGGCACCGGGTGAAACACTGATTACCGCCCCCGGTTTTCCGCCCCATACACTCTTGCCATAAGGACGTGAGCCGACATCAATGGCATTCTTCAATGGTGCCGGCACCGAGCGGTTGTATTCCGGGGTAACGAACAACACCGCGTCGGATGAACTCACTTGTTGTCGGAAAGTGCTGTAGGCTGCCGGCGGTGATGCACCATCGATGTCTTCGTTATAGAGCGGCAAATCGCCGATATCGACAATATTGAGCTTCAGATTGGCAGGTGCCAGATCAGCCAGGGCCAGCGCGACCTTGCGATTGATCGACTCTTTTCTCAAGCTGCCGACCAGAACGGCGATCGTGTAGACGTTGCTCATGGAAGATTCTCGACTGTTCGATGGAAAGAGCCTGTAGTTATAGATGACGATGCAATCAGTGGGCGAGTGAAAATCATCGCCCCTGACTATTTTTTTCCCGTAGGAAAACTTAACTCGCTCAAACACGGTCTACAGAACCGCAAATTGAGTGATTTATCTCCAGAGGTTTTAAGCAGATGGCAGCAGTACTTGTTGGTCAATTCCATGCAAGAGACGCGGAAGGCCGCGTTTATTCCGTGCATGAGTTTCAGGAATCCACTCCGTCGGCAGACGGTATCGGCGGCACGGAGCCTGTCACCACCTATAAGCTGGCCATTGGCGATCGCGTCAAGAAACTCGATGACAACCAGTTTTTACTGATTCAATCGGACGTCACCATTACCCGCGAGCCTGACACCTATGTCGGCAGCCTGCCGGAAGCTCACGTTGCCTCATAACCCTGCGTTATGAGCAGAAGTCATATGCACGCACTTGAGTTAGGATTCAGCCACTGACTCCCTCACCTGCTGAACATGGACTTCACGCATGCGTTTACGTCATATCGAAGTGATTCAGGCGCTCTTGCAGACCGGTCACCTGGGCACGGCTGCCGAATGGCTTCAGTTGCCGGTGACCGAGGTCGAAGGTGTTTTGCGCGACGCCGAGAGTCAGTTGGGCTTCATGCTGTTTTCCAGCGTGCGCGGTCGCTTGCAGGCCACGCGTGAGGCTCGGGCGTTACACGTCGAGATCGCCCGCGTCTATGAAGCCCTCGAACCGATTCAGCGCCTGGCCAGTAGCCTCAAGCAATACCTGGCGCCACCGTTGCGCATCATCGGCACCCCGCCCCTGGCGCAACAGTTGTTGCCCCAAAGCATCGCGGCCCTGCGCCGACGCCTGCCCGATGCACCATGTACGCTGCTTAGCCAACCCACACGCGAGATCGTCAGAAGCTTGTTACTGCGCGAAAGCGACTTGGGTTTGAGCCTGCACGACCCCGAACATGCCGATATTCATTGCCAATTGATTGCCCAGGGCAAGCTCCAGTTACTGGCGCCCCACGGCTGGCTGCAACCCAGGCAGAAGTACATTTCGTTGCAGGACCTGGCCGGCCAGTCGATGGTCGGCCTCGAAGGTCATGATCCGCTGAGCCCGGCGCTCGATAGCAAACTCCTGGCCCTGCGCCCTGCCCCGGTCATTCAAACCCGAGTCCAGACACACCAGATGATGCGCAGCATGGTCGAGGCGGGCGAGGGTTTGGCCATCGTCGATCCGTTTACCGCGCTTGGCGCCAAATCGGCAGGGCTTGATACCTGCCCGCTGGCGCCTGCTGTCCCCATCAGCCTCTACGCCCTCACCCTTAACAACGCCGAATCATCGGCGGCGATTCAGGTGTTGCTTACGATCATCACGGAACACGCCGCGGCGATGTTGGCGAGCTGACCAGGTTTTCCAGCGGGTTATCGAACAAGCGATACCAGAACAGCGCCACCTCAGCAGTGTCCGGATCGATGCCGCGATAGCGCAGGTGATCGATCCCGCCAATCACATAACCACAGCGCTCGTAGAGACGGCACGCCCCCAGGTTGTTGTTCTGGGTTTCGAGCGTGATGCCCGGCAGTTTTTTCTTGCGACTCCAGAACTGCGCCACGTCCAGCAGCGCCTTGGCCACGCCGTGCCGACGTGCAGGCGCATGCACCGCCAACTCGTCGATATGGGCAAAGCCGTTCCAGTTGGTACTGACCACCAGGTGGCCCACCGGTTCGTCGTCCAGATAAGCCATGAAAATGGCACTGTCGACAGCATCACGAAAACTGCTGAATTCTTCAGGATCAATGCCGTAACACTTGCGATAAGGGGTGATCGGTGTGACCGCCCAGAGCGCCACCGCTTTACCGATTTCAGCAGTGCCGTAGGCAGAGACTTCAAAACTGAAATCACTGCCCCAGATGTAGGGCGCAAAGCCGTCATCGGCAACGCGCACCGACAGCCCTGGGTACTTCGGATTAATGACCGGTCGCATACTGGGAAAGGTCCTCATTCCTTAATGCAATCGACGGTGTACTGCCGCCCATTGCCCTCGTCTTCGTGTTGTAAGCCATGCACATCGGCGACAAACCCTGGAAAGCTGCTATCAAAGGTGCGAGCAAACGAAAGGTAGTCGTTGATCGAGCGCGTCGATTCGGTGAAGCGTTCGCCGGGCATAATCAGCGGAATACCTGGCGGGTACGGCACCAACATCACCGCGGCGATGCGCCCTTGCAGGGCATCGATTGAAACGGCCTCGACCTCTGCGCGAACCAGTTGATCATAGGCGTCAGCAGGTTTCATGGCGATTTCCGGCAGCACGGTGTACATGCGTTTGAGGTGTTTGGCCGTGGCATTGCTGCGATAGCAGGCATGCAGTTGGTCGCACAAGTCCCGCAGACCCATGCCCCGATAACGACTGGCATCCTGCTGCGAGACACACGGCAGGCAAGTCGCGAGGCTGACGTTAGCGTCGTAACTGCGCTTGAATTCCAGCAACTCGGTGAGCAATGTGCTCCATTTACCCTTGGTGATGCCCATCGAGAACAGCACCAGAAATGAATACAGCCCGGTTTTCTCGACCACCAACCCACGCTCCCAGAGGAACTTACTGACCACCGCCGCCGGAATCCCCCGCTCGCTTAAGGCACCGCCTGCCGTAAGACCGGGCATCACCAGCGTGACTTTGATCGGGTCGAGCAACACGTAATCGTCGGTGACGCCGCCGAAACCGTGCCATTCAGCGTCGGGTTGCAGCAACCAGTCTTCGGTCACGACCCGGTTGATACCTTCCACTGAGGGCGGCTGCCAGATGGAAAACCACCAGTCATCGGCAGCAATGTGTTGCCGCAGATTGGCCAGCGCCCGGCGAAAACTCAGGGCTTCATCGAACATTTCCTGCAACAGCGAACGACCAGCCGGTCCTTCCATCATCGCCGAGGCTACGTCCAGGGACGCGATGATGCTGTACTGCGGCGAGGTGGAGATGTGCATCATGAACGCTTCATTGAAACGATCACGGTCCAGTTGCCGTGCGCCGCCGTCCTGCACATGAATCATCGACGCCTGACTGAACGCCGCCAACAACTTGTGTGTGGAATGGGTGGTGAACACCAGCGGGCCATCATCACTGCGCGAAGTGCCCATGCCGTAACGCCCAGCGAAGAACTCGTGAAACGCCGCGTAGGCATACCAGGCCTCGTCGAAATGCAGCACCTCGACGCTGTTGCCCAGACTTTGCTTGATCAACTCGGCGTTGTAACAGAGGCCGTCGTAGGTCGAGTTTGTCACCACCGCCAGTTTGACTTTAGGTGCTCGGCCCTTGGTCAGCGGACTGGCGTCGATTTTGGCCTGGATCGACTCCCGACTGAACTCGCTCAAGGGAATCGGACCAATGATCCCCAGTTCATTGCGCTCCGGAGACAGGTACAACGGAATGGCGCCGGTCATGATAATCGAGTGCAACACCGACTTGTGGCAATTGCGATCCACTAACACCAAATCGTCTCGGGCGACCATGGAGTGCCAGACAATCTTGTTGGCGGTCGAGGTGCCGTTGATCACGAAAAACGTATGATCGGCGCCAAAATTGCGTGCGGCTCTCGCCTCGGCCTCGGCCAGCGGCCCGGTATGATCGAGCAGCGAACCCAGTTCGGGGACGGACACCGACAAATCCGAACGCAGTGTGTTTTCGCCAAAAAATTGGTGAAACGCCTGACCCACAGGACTCTTGTGATACGCCACTCCGCCGCCATGGCCGGGGGTATGCCAGGAATAGTTGGAGTCGGCGGTGTGTTGCACCAACGCTTTGAAGAACGGCGGCAGCAGACCATCCAGATACTTGCGCGCCGCCCGCGCGACCTGGCGGGCAAGGAATGGCACCGTATCTTCGAAGAGGTACAAAATACCGCGCAGTTGGTTGAGTTCGGCCATCGCGTCGGCCGGGGCGTTTTCCAGGGTCACCTGCTCGCCCAGGGCAAAAATCGGCAAATCCGGAGCGCGTACCCGCGCCAAGCCGATCAGCTCGGCCATGTTTTGCAGTAAGTGAGAGTGGGCACCGGCATCCTCGGCCGCGATCAACATGCAGGAGAGGCCGTGATGGGTCGAGGCGACCAGTCGACCTTCGGTGTAATCCACCGCCGAGACGATGCTGAAGCCCTCCTGTTCCAGCTCCCGGGCAATGCCCCGCACGCGATCGCCGGCGACGGTATCTGCCTTGATGTCGCGATGGACGATAAGCACCGGAAATTTCAAATCTTTATACATAAGGCTCAGCGTCCTGAGGCGGCAGACCGTGGCCTGCCAATACACTCAGGGTAGAGGGTTGATGCGAATGTGGCGAGCGCGGACGCCCCGAAACGGGTCGGACGGCGCACCACCCTGTGGCCAGCCGCGCTACCACTTACTCAGGTTGCGGATTACGCCTGAGCCTTCGCATCAACCAACTGCTGCCACAACGACGGCGCACCGGCGGATTTGGCCACCGCCTCCAAGCGCGCGATATGCTGCGCCAGGTCATCTTCGCTGGCACGAATGATCCGAGTCGGTTGACGATCGGCTGGCAGGCGGCGAATTTCGGTGGCTGAATTGTCTGCACCTTCACCCGACCCATTACCGTCTGACGCATTACCGGCCAGGGACAGGCTGGTCTGGCCACCGGTCATGGTCAGGTAAACGTCGGCAAGAATCTCGGAGTCGAGCAAGGCGCCGTGCAGCTCACGCCCGGAGTTGTCGACGCCATAGCGCTTACACAATGCGTCGAGGCTGTTGCGCTGCCCAGGGTGACGTTCCCTGGCCATCATCAGCGTGTCAAGAATCGAGCAGTGCTGGGTGATATCAGCGAGATCCTGCCGACCCATAAGGGCAAATTCGTTGTTGATGAAGCCAACGTCGAACGCTGCGTTATGGATGATCAGCTGCGCGCCCTTGATGAATTCAAAAAATTCATCGGCCACTTCGTTGAAACGCGGCTTACCCACCAGGAATTCATTAGTGATGCCATGGACACCGATGGCGCCTTCATCACTTTCGCGATCCGGTTGCAGGTAAACGTGAAAATGCCGGCCCGTCAGGCGCCGACCGATCAACTCGACACAACCGATTTCGATAATCCGGTGGCCGTCAGTCACCGGCATGCCGGTGGTTTCGGTATCGAGTACAACGGATCTGGTGGCCATCAGTGCTCAGCTCTCAACGGGTCAATCGTGTAAAAGTCGCGATGTTACCACGCTCACCGGTGTGCTCGCGAAGGCCGTGAGCGGATCGCGCCCACGCGGGAACGATCCGCCTGAGGTCAATCCTGTTTGTACCCACGCACGTCATCAACCCCACGGTTAGCCAACTGGTCGGCCCGTTCGTTGCCGTGGTGGCCGATGTGCCCGCGAACCCATTTCCAGGTAACGTTGTGGCGGTTGACCTGTTCGTCCAGCAACTTCCAGAGATCGGCATTTTTAACCGGTTCTTTCGCTGCCGTTTTCCAGCCGCGCTTCTTCCAGTTGTCCATCCACTCGTTGATGCCCTTCATTACATACTGGGAGTCAGTCACCAGCAGCACGTCGCAGGAACGCTTGAGCTCTTCCAGGCCTTTGATCGCGCCCATCAATTCCATGCGATTGTTGGTCGTGTTGGCTTCGCCGCCCCAGAGTTCCTTTTCGATACCTTTGCACACCAGCAGTGCGCCCCAGCCGCCCGGGCCAGGGTTGCCTTTGCAGGCGCCATCGGTGAACAGTTCTACGCTATCGCTCATGCCAATCTATCCAGAAAATGCGGTGGCTCGCCGATCACAGACCGACGATGCCCTAGGCCGGGGCAATCCCGGCCGGGAAGTAAAGAGTGTTTACGGCTCGATGTTGCGACGATTGACCTTGGCCATCGGCAACGGAATCAGCTTGCCCATCGGTTCGCGTCTAGCCTGACGTACAGGCCGCAGGCCGACTACGATCTTGCGCGCGACCAATAAATAGAAGCCGCCACCCGACAACTGCCATTCACCGGCCTTGCGCTCCCAACCGGCCAGACGGGCCTGCCATTTGGGCGATGCAAGCGGCGGACGATAGCACCCGAAGCGGCGTTTCTCCAGCGCGAAACCCAGCAGGTTCAGCCAGTCGGAGACCCGAGAAGACGAGATGCAACGCGCCTGGCGCAAGGCATCGTTAGCGAACACATGGCGCAAACCCCAACTGCTCCAGGGGTTGATGCCGATGATCAACAAGTGCCCGCCGGGCCGGACACTGCTGGCGGCCTCACGCAACAAACCATGAGGCGACAGGCAGAAATCCAGCCCGTGCTGCATCACTACCACGTCGGCAGCATGCTCGCTCAGGGGCCAGGCCTGCTCTTCGCAGACAATTTCGACCCCGGGCAGCGGCGCGCCGAGCCGCACATTACGCTGCACCTGGGGTGCCGACGGCGGCGTCTGCGCCGATGGCCCGTAATGCACCAGATAGCCACCAAAGAACCGGCCCAGCTCGTCTTCGAGCATGCGTCGCTCTTCGTCCAACAGAAATTGCCCGATCGGTCCGGACAGCCATTCACGGGCCGCGCTGATCAGTGCCAGCCAGTCAGGGTCAGCTTGAGCGAACGCTTTATCGGTCATTGCATTCTCCAACGCGCCAGGAAGTTCTAAGATGCGCCATTGTTTTCAGCTTGGCGAATCCGACGATGATACAGATCAGTGCCCTGCCCGCCTTCACCGACAACTACATCTGGTTGTTGCAGGACCCTCACACCCAACGCTGCGCCGTGGTCGATCCAGGCGATGCCGCGCCGGTTCAGGCCTGGCTGACAGCGCATCCCGGTTGGGTCCTGAGCGATATCCTGATCACTCACCATCATCATGATCACGTCGGTGGCGTCGAGGCGCTGAAAAAAGCTACGGATGCGACAGTCTACGGTCCGGCCAGCGAAAACATACCGGCCCGCGACGTTGCGCTCAAGGATAACGATCACCTCACCGTACTGGGCCGGAACTTCGATGTCTTTGCCGTTCCGGGCCACACGTTGGGGCACATTGCCTTTTATCACCACGGGCTGCTGTTCTGCGGCGACACCTTGTTCGCAGCCGGTTGCGGCCGCTTGTTCGAAGGCACGCCGGAGCAAATGCACACCTCGCTGACACGTCTTGCGGCTTTGCCCGAAGACACACTGATCTATTGCACTCACGAATACACCCTGAGCAATCTTAAGTTTGCCGTGGCAGTCGAACCGAACAACCCAGACACCGCCGAACGCCTGGTCAATGTGACGGCTCAGCGCGCAGCAGGGATCATGACGCTGCCGTCCACACTGTCCCTGGAAAAGCTGACCAATCCGTTTTTACGGACCGATGTAATATCTGTTAAAGAAAAAGTGGACGAACGGAATGGTCCCGAAAACCGGGCGCCGAGTGCGGTCTTTGCTGCCCTGCGGGCTTGGAAAGATAAGTTCTAAGCAAGCTACCTATTGATACAAAAATTCTGAATGGTTGACCGCAGGGGGTGCGCTTTCTAGAATCGCCCGACATTTTCGCCCGGAACTTACTTCCAGCCAATGTCGTCACCTATTCGTAAAGCCATCAATTCAGACGCATTGACCCGCTTGGCTCAAGCCATCGCGGTGGCTGTGTCCGCCACCCTGGCGGGCTGTTCAAGCCATGCACCGCAAACCGATGCGGTACATGCACCGAATTTCGCCGCTCGGGCCAAGCAGAAGCCGATCTGGCTCAGCGAAAAACCAAGCCCGCAAGCACCGCAGGATGTGTGGGAGCGCATGCGCCAAGGCTTCCAGTTGCAGGACGGATTGGGCGTCAACCCCCGCATCGAGCAACAGCGTCTGTGGTTCGCCAGCAATCCATCCTTCCTCGAAAACGCCGGCGAGCGCGGCAGCCTGTACATCCACTACATCATCGAACGCCTTGAAGAACGCAACATGCCGCTCGAATTGGCGCTGCTGCCGGTGATTGAAAGCGCCTATAACCCGATGGCCTATTCCCGGTCAGACGCGGTGGGTCTTTGGCAGTTCATTCCGTCCACCGGGCGTTACTACAACCTGCGTCAGACCAGCGCCTATGATGGCCGTCGCGACATTACCGCTTCGACCATCGCGGCCATGGATTACCTGACACGCTTGCATGACATGTTCAACGGTGACTGGCTGCTGGCCCTGGCGGCCTACAACGCCGGCGAAGGCACCGTCAGCCGGGCCATCGAGCGCAACCAGAAGCTCGGCCTGCCGACCGATTACTGGAACCTGCCGCTGCCCGCCGAAACCCAGGCCTACGTGCCGAAGCTGCTGGCGTTGTCGCAAGTGGTGCTGTCGCCGGAAGCCTATGGCGTCAACCTCAACCCGATCGCCAACGAACCGTACTTCCAGGTCGTCGAAATCAACCAGCGCATGGACCTCTCCAAAGTAGCCGCCGTGGGCAACATTGACGAAGACGAACTGTTCCAGCTCAACCCGGCGTTCAAGCAGCGCACCACCCTCGACGGCCCTCAGCATTTGCTGGTGCCGACATCCAAGGCGCAACTGCTGACGGCCAGCCTGTCGACCATGCGCCCCGAGGAACTGATCAGTAAACGCCCGCTCAAGCCGGTGTTCGACAGCCTCGACAGTCGTGAGCTGGCGAGCCTCAAGCGCGCTTACCGTGTTAAACGCGGCGACAACCTTGGCACCATCGCCAAGGCTCACAACGTCGAGGTCAAGGACCTGCAGCACTGGAACAAACTCACCGGCAAGAACCTCAAGGTAGGTCAGACCCTGGTGATGCAGGACACCACTAAACGCAGCAATGGGCGCGCCAGCACCATAGTGGCGGCTAACAACAAAAAGCAGACCCAGTACAAGGTCAAGCAAGGTGACTCGCTGTACATGGTGGCCAAGCGTTTCAACGTAGAAATGCAGCACCTCAAGCGCTGGAACCCACGGGTTGGCCAAGCGTTGAAGCCGGGCCAGATGCTGACGGTTTATTCGCCCCACTAAAAACGAGCCCCTGACTTAGGCAGGGGTTTTTTACCAATGGTGGCCGCGGCTAGCCCACACCTGCGCAATTAGCGAAGCAATAAGCGCCTGTCTTTTTCCTGTCGATACAAGCTGTTACTGTACGGCCCACAAAGTCCAAGCCTCCTGGATCGGATCTCTGACTTGAAGTGTGCCCTCCTCCTGCTCCTGATCAGCCTGGCCTTGAGCCCTCCTGTAAGCGCGACGATCATCGAAAGCCATGGTTATGCGCAGTTCGGCACGCTCAAGTACCCGGCCAGATTTACCCACTTTGACTGGGTCAACCCGCAAGCGCCCAAGGGCGGTACGTTGCGGGTGATGGCGTTTGGCACCTTCGATACGCTCAACCCTTACACGTTCAAAGGCTCAAGCCCGGTTTCCACCCCTAACTTCCTGCAATACGGCATCAACGAGCTTAACGAGCCGCTGATGGTTGGCACCGGGCAGTACGCGCCGTCAGGTGACGAGCCGACGTCGAGTTATGGGCTGATCGCTCAATCGGTTGAATACAGCGAGGATCGCAGTTGGGTGGTGTTCAATCTTCGGCCCGAAGCGCGCTTTCACGATGGCACCCCGATTACCGCCTACGATGTCGCGTTTTCCTATCGATTGCTGCTCAAGGAAGGTCACCCGCAGTACCGCACCAACCTTCAGGAAGTGCAGCGAGTCGATATTTTGGGACCGCAACGGATCCGCTTCGTCTTCAAGCGCGCGGGTAATCCGCTGCTGATCCTGCGCCTTGGCGAGTTGCCGGTACTGCCGCAACATTACTGGCAAGGTCGTGACTTCAAGGCCACCACCTTCGAGCCGCCGCTGGGCAGCGGGCCGTACCGCATCACCTCGGTCAAGCCGGGGCGCCAGATTATTTTCGAAAGGGTCAAGGACTACTGGGGCAAGGATCTGGCGGTCAATCGCGGCAAATACAACGTTGATCGCATGGAAGTGGAGTTCTACCGCGACAGCGATGTAGCCTTCGAAGCCTTCAAGGCAGGCGAGTTCGACATTTACATCGAACACCAGGCCAAAAACTGGGACAACGGCTACCACTTCCCCGCCGTGCGACGTGGCGACGTGATCAAGGCGCAAATCCCGCATCAAATTCCGACCCAGAGCCAAGGCCTGTTCATGAACACCCGCCGCCCGACCTTCGCCGAGGTCAAGGTGCGCGAGGCCCTGGGGATGATGTTCGACTTCGAGTGGACTAACCGCACGCTGTTCAACGGTGCCTATCAGCGCACCAAGAGTTACTACCCCAACAGCGAGTTCGCCGCCACTGGACTGCCGGTGGGCCATGAATGGCTGATGCTCAAACCCTATCGAGAACAACTGCCTGCCAAGCTCTTCACCGAGCCCTTCAGCCTGCCGCAGACCGACGGCCGCGGCATTCCCAGGAAAACCTTGCGCAAGGCCTTGAGCCTGCTCAGCGAGGCGGGATGGAAGCTCAACAATCAGCGGTTAGAAAACACCCAAGGCCAGCCGCTGCGATTTGAAATCCTGCTGGTCAACCCCAGCCTGGAACGCATCCTTCAGCCCTACGTCGAGAACCTCGCCAGCATCGGCATCGATGCCCGGTTGCGCACTGTAGATCGCGCGCAGTACAAACAGCGCCTGGATCAGTTCGATTTCGACATGATCCTGATGACTCTCAACCAGACCCTCAGCCCCGGCCTGGAGCAGTGGCAGTATTTTCATTCCAGCCAGGCCGGGGTCAAGGGCAGCAAAAACTACGCCGGTATTGCCAACCCGGTGATAGACCGTTTGCTCGACCAATTGCTCGCCGCCCAGACCCGCGATGAACAGGTCGCCGCCGGCAAGGCCCTGGACCGGGTACTGCTGTGGCAGCACTACAGCATTCCCAACTGGGACCTCAATTATCATCGTCTGGCCTACCGCAATCGGTTCGCCTTCGTCACTACGCCGCCCTACACCCTGGGCTTAAGCGCCTGGTGGCTAAAATCTTCGGAGAAAGATCAATGAAGCCCTTATGCGCCCTGCTACAGGCCAGCGCTCTGCTATTCGCCGGGCTAGCTTGCGCCGCCCCGCAACATGCCCTGACCCTGTACAACGAGCCGCCCAAATACCCGGCCGATTTCAAACATTTCGATTACGTCAACCCTGACGCGCCCAAGGGCGGGATCTTCCGTCAGGCCGGTTTCGGCGGTTTCGATAGCCTCAACCCCTTCATCAGCAAGGGCGTAGCGGCCGACGACATCGGCATGGTCTACGACACCCTGGCCAAACAGAGCCTGGACGAGCCGTTCACCGAGTACGGCCTGATCGCCAGCAAGATCGAAAAAGCCCCGGACAATCGCTGGGTGCGCTTCTACCTGCGCCCCGAAGCCCGCTTTAACGACGGCCATCCGGTGCGCGCCGAAGACGTGGTGTTCAGTTTCCAGACCCTGATCAAAGAGGGCGCCCCGCTCTACCGTGCCTACTACAGCGATGTGGAAGAAGTGATCGCTGAAGACCCGCTCACCGTGCTCTTCAAGTTCAAGCACGACAACAATCGTGAGCTGCCATTGATCCTCGGCCAGTTGCCGGTATTGCCCAAACACTGGTGGGCCACCCGCGATTTTAATAAAGGCAATCTGGAAAAGCCTCTGGGCAGTGGCCCCTACCAGGTCAGCGAAGTAAAAGCCGGGCGGTCGGTGCGCTATGAGCGCGTCAAGGACTATTGGGGCAAGGACCTGGCGGTCAACCGTGGTTTCTACAACTTCGACGTCATGACCACCGACTACTACCGCGACAACACAGTAGCCCTCGAAGCCCTCAAGGCCGGGCAATTTGATTACTGGCTGGAAATGACCGCGAAGAACTGGGCCAACGCCTACAACACTCCGGCCGTGACCGAAGGCCGGTTGATCAAGGAACAAATTCCCAACGGTAATCCCACCGGCATGCAGGGCTTCGTGTTCAACCTGCGCCGCCCGGTGTTCCAGGATGTGCGGGTGCGCCAGGCCCTGACCCTGTTGCTGGATTTCGAATGGACCAACAAGCAATTGTTCAACGGCGCCTACGCCCGCACACGCAGTTACTTCGAAAACTCGGAAATGGCCGCCACCGGTCTGCCGGACGCCGAGCAGCTGGCGATTCTCGACCCGTTCCGCAGCAAGCTCCCGGCCGAAGTGTTCAGCGAGGCGTTCCAGAACCCGACGACCGACGCCAGCGGCATGATTCGCACCCAGCAACGCCAGGCCTATCAATTGCTGCAAGAGGCCGGCTGGCGCATCGTCGACGACAAGATGGTCGACGCCAACGGAAAACCGGTGACCCTTGAATTCCTGCTGGCCCAGACCGAATTCGAACGTGTGCTGTTGCCATTCAAGCGCAACCTCAGTGACTTGGGTATCGACCTGGTGATCCGTCGTGTAGACGTCTCGCAGTACATCAATCGCGTGCGCTCCAGGGACTTCGACATAATCGTCGGCAGCTTCCCGCAGTCCAATTCGCCGGGCAACGAACAACGCGAGTTCTGGATGACTGCCGCCGCCGACAAACCCGGCAGCCGCAATTCCATGGGCCTGAAAGACCCCGTAGTGGACCAATTAGTCGAGCAACTGATCAACGCCGATTCACGCCAAAGCCTGGTGGCTCATGCACGAGCACTGGACCGCGTACTGCAATGGGGTTATTACGTGATCCCCAACTGGCACATCAAGACCTGGCGCGTGGCGTATTGGAACCACATCGGGCACCCGAAAACGCCACCCAAGTACGACGTCGGTATTGCCACTTGGTGGGTCAAGCCCAACGCGACACCGGCAATAGAAGTCGAAACCAAACTGCAAGCCGACCCTGCGGGCACGGAGTAATCAGATGCTGGCGTATATTTTTCGGCGACTGCTGCTGATCATCCCGACCTTGTTTGGCATTCTGCTGATCAACTTCGTGATCATCCAGGCCGCTCCCGGTGGCCCCGTAGAACAGATGATCGCCAAGCTCGAAGGCTTTGAAGGCGCCACCAGCCGCATCGCCGGTGGGGGCGCCGAAGTGTCGGTGGCCGGTTCTGCCTACCGCGGCGCCCAAGGCCTGGATCCGGCGCTGGTCAAAGAAATCGAGCACATGTACGGCTTCGATAAATCGGCGCCGGAACGCTTGTGGATCATGATCAAGAACTACGCGACCCTGGATTTCGGCGACAGCTTCTTCCGCGATGCCAAAGTCATCGACCTGATCAAGGAAAAGATGCCGGTGTCGATCTCCCTCGGGTTGTGGAGCACGCTGATCATGTACCTGGTGTCGATCCCGCTGGGGATCGCCAAAGCCACACGCCACGGCAGCCATTTCGACGTCTGGACCAGTTCGGCGATCATCGTCGGGTATGCAATTCCGGCGTTTCTGTTTGCCATCCTGCTGATCGTGGTATTTGCCGGCGGCAGTTACTTTGACTGGTTTCCGCTGCGAGGCCTGACGTCGAACAACTTCGCCGAGCTGAGCATGGGCGGCAAAATTCTCGATTACTTCTGGCACCTCGCACTGCCGGTGACCGCGTTGGTGATCGGTAACTTTGCGACCATGACCCTGCTGACCAAAAACAGCTTTCTCGATGAAATCAACAAGCAGTACGTGGTGACGGCCAAGGCCAAGGGTTTGACCCAACACCGGGTGCTTTACGGTCATGTGTTTCGTAACGCCATGCTGCTGGTGATCGCCGGGTTTCCGTCGGCGTTCATCGGGATTTTCTTTACTGGCTCCTTGCTGGTCGAGGTGATTTTCTCGCTCGACGGGCTCGGCCTCATGAGCTTTGAAGCGGCGATCAACCGCGATTATCCGGTGGTCTTCGGCACCTTGTTTATCTTCACGCTGCTGGGGCTGGTGGTGAAACTGATCGGCGACCTCACTTACACCCTGGTCGATCCACGCATCGACTTCGAACACCGGGAGCATTGAGATGAACCTGTCCCCTCTCAATCGCCGACGCTTCGAACTGTTCAAGGCCAACAAGCGTGGCTGGTGGTCGCTGTGGCTGTTTTTGGTTCTGTTCGGCGCCAGCCTCGGTGCCGAACTGATCGCCAACGACAAACCGCTGGTCGTCCATTACGACAATGGCTGGTACTTCCCCGCCCTCAAGCGCTACCCGGAGACCACCTTCGGCGGTGAGTTTCCGCTGGAAGCCAACTACAAAAGCCCCTACATCCGTGAGCTGCTCAAGGCCAAGGATGCGTGGGTACTGTGGGCACCGATTCCCTACAGTTACCAAAGCATCAACTACGACCTGAAAGTCCCGGCCCCCGGCCCGCCATCGACAGACAACCTGCTGGGCACCGACGATCAGGGGCGCGATGTGTTGGCCAGGGTGATCTATGGCTTCCGGATTTCGGTGTTGTTCGCGCTGACACTGACCATTCTCAGCTCGATCATCGGTGTGATCGCCGGGGCCTTGCAGGGCTTTTATGGTGGCTGGGTTGATCTTGCCGGGCAGCGTTTCCTGGAAATCTGGTCGGGACTGCCGGTGCTGTACCTGCTGATCATCCTCGCCAGTTTCGTGCAACCAAACTTCTGGTGGCTGCTGGGGATCATGCTGCTGTTCTCCTGGATGAGCCTGGTGGATGTGGTGCGCGCCGAGTTCCTGCGCGGGCGTAACCTGGAGTACGTGCGCGCAGCCAGGGCATTGGGGATGCAGAACGGTGCAATTATGTTCCGCCATATCCTGCCCAACGCCATGGTCTCGACCATGACTTTTATGCCGTTCATCCTGACAGGCGCCATCGGCACCCTGACCGCCCTGGACTTCCTTGGCTTCGGCTTGCCGCCGGGCGCACCGTCACTCGGCGAGCTGGTGGCGCAGGGCAAATCCAACCTGCAAGCTCCGTGGCTAGGTATCAGCGCGTTTGCGGTATTGGCGGTGATGTTGAGCCTGCTGGTGTTTATCGGCGAGTCCGCTCGCGATGCCTTCGACCCGAGGAAGTGAAATGCAGCAGGACAATCTGATCGAAGTGCGCGACTTGGCCGTCGAGTTTGTCGTCGGCGAACGCTGTCAGCGGGTAGTCGAAGGCGTCAGTTTCGACATCAAGCGCGGTGAAACCCTGGCCCTGGTCGGTGAAAGCGGTTCCGGTAAATCTGTGACCGCGCACTCGATTCTGCGCTTGCTGCCCTACCCCTTGGCCCGGCACCCGTCCGGCACCATTGAGTATTCCGGGCAAAACTTACTGAGTCTGAAAGAGAAAACCATTCGGCACATCCGTGGCAACCGAATCGCCATGATCTTTCAGGAGCCGATGACCTCGCTCAACCCGCTGCACTCGATTGAAAAGCAGATTAATGAAGTGTTGGGCATTCACAAGGGCCTGACCGGCAAAATTGCGACCAAGCGAACCCTTGAATTACTGGAGATGGTCGGCATCCCCGAGCCGCACAAACGCCTCAAGGCCCTGCCCCATGAATTGTCCGGCGGTCAGCGCCAGCGGGTGATGATTGCCATGGCCCTGGCCAATGAACCGGAACTGCTGATTGCCGACGAACCGACCACTGCCCTGGACGTGACCGTACAACTGAAAATCCTGGAGCTGCTAAAGGAATTACAGGCTCGCCTGGGCATGGCACTGCTACTGATCAGTCACGATTTGAACCTGGTGCGAAGAATTGCGCATCGCGTATGTGTCATGCAGCGCGGTTGCATCGTCGAACAGGCATCGTGTGCGCAGTTGTTCCGCGCGCCGCAGCACCCGTACACGCGGGAACTGTTGGCAGCGGAGCCCAGCGGCAAGCCGGCGACCAACGCGATTGGCCCGCCGCTGTTGCAAGTCGAGGACCTGAAAGTCTGGTTCCCGATCAAGAAAGGCTTCTTGAAAACCACGGTGGATTATGTCAAAGCAGTAGACGGCATCAATTTCAGCCTGCCTCAGGGCCAAACCCTGGGGATCGTGGGAGAAAGCGGTTCCGGCAAATCGACGCTCGGCCTGGCAATTTTGCGGCTGATTGGTAGTAAAGGTGGCATCCGTTTTGAGGGCAAACAGCTAGACTGCCTGACGCAGAACGAAGTTAGGCCGCTACGCCGCGAAATGCAGGTGGTGTTTCAGGACCCCTTCGGCAGCCTCAGCCCGCGAATGTGCGTGGGACAGATCGTCGGCGAAGGCCTGCGTATCCATAAAATGGGCACCGAGGCGGAACAGGAACAAGCGATTATTGCGGTACTCAAGGAGGTAGGTCTGGACCCGGAAACCCGGAACCGCTACCCCCACGAATTTTCCGGTGGGCAACGGCAGCGAATCGCCATTGCCAGGGCTTTGGTGCTCAAACCGGCGCTGATTCTGCTGGACGAACCGACCTCGGCACTCGACCGGACAGTCCAGCGGCAAGTGGTAGAGCTTTTGCGTTCGCTACAAACGAAGTACAACCTGACGTATTTGTTTATCAGCCATGACCTGGCTGTCGTCAAAGCGCTGAGCCACCAGCTGATGGTGGTGAAGCATGGCCAAGTGGTCGAACAGGGAGACGCGCAAAGTATCTTTGCCGCCCCTCAACATCCGTATACACAGCAGTTGCTGGAAGCCGCTTTCCTGGCACCAGCCACTGCGCAATAACCTGAAAAAGAGGAGCAACACATGGGTTTTCTCGCCGGTAAGCGCGTACTGATCGTCGGTGTCGCCAGCAAGCTGTCCATCGCATCCGGCATCGCTGCCGCCATGCATCGCGAGGGCGCTGAGCTTGCCTTCACTTATCAGAACGACAAACTGAAAGGTCGTGTCGAAGAGTTCGCACAGGGCTGGGGCTCGAACCCTGAGCTGTGCTTCCCGTGCGACGTCGCCAGCGATGAGGAAATCGCCAAGGTTTTCGAAGCGCTGAGCAAGAAGTGGGATGGCCTGGACGTGATTGTTCACTCCGTCGGCTTCGCCCCCGGCGACCAACTGGATGGCGACTTCACCGCTGCCACCACCCGTGAAGGTTTTCGCATTGCGCACGACATCAGCGCCTACAGCTTTGTGGCCCTGGCCAAGGCTGGCCGCGAAATGATGAAAGGCCGCAATGGCAGCTTGCTGACCCTGTCGTACCTGGGCGCCGAACGCACCATGCCGAACTACAACGTCATGGGCATGGCCAAGGCTTCTCTGGAAGCTGGCGTGCGTTACCTGGCCGGTTCTCTGGGCCCGGAAGGCACCCGCGTCAACGCAGTATCGGCTGGCCCGATCCGCACCCTCGCCGCTTCCGGCATCAAGAACTTCCGTAAAATGCTGGCCGCCAACGAAGCGCAAACGCCGCTACGTCGTAACGTCACCATCGACGAAGTCGGCAACGCCGGCGCCTTCCTGTGCTCGGACCTGGCGTCCGGTATCAGCGGCGAAATCATGTACGTAGACGGCGGTTTCAACACCACCGCCATGGGCAACCTCGAAGAGTAATTTTCAGGCGCCCATAAAAAGCCCGCCTGGTTCAGGCGGGCTTTTTTATGCACCCCACATCCATCGTTGGGCCGTGCGTTGCTGAAAGCACCTCAGCAGCTCACGCGCTTCAGGCAGCGGCGGTCATCATGTCACTCAGGAACAGGTAGGCGAAGCCGAAGTAGATGCAGACGCCGACCATGTCCATGATCGATGTGATCAACGGCGAGCTGAGCGTCGCAGGGTCAGTACCGATTCGGCGGGCCAGGAATGGCAACAGCACACCGATGACGCCACCCATCATGGTGCAGACCATCATGCTCAAGCCCACCACCAACATAATCTCGATGCCCACTCCTTTGCTGAAGTACGCAAGGATCACTTCCAGCACACCGATGCTGACGCCCAACGCCATGGCAACGGGTATCTCACGCTTGAGCACCTGCCATACATGCCGCCAATTGAGCGTCACATCCCCCAGTGCCATGGCGCGAATAACCAAAGCGGCTGACTGGCTGCCGGTATTACCGCCCATGTCGATGATGGGAGCGAGAAAGGCCGCCAGGATGATGATCTCCGAGAGCATATCCTCCTGAGCCGCGACAATGCTACTGACGAAGATCCCAAAGAACGTCAGGATCGACAGCCAGAATACCCGCACCCCGAACATCTTATTGAACGGCGAAAGCAGAATATCCAGGTCTGGCCCGCCCAACGCAGCAGTCCCGCCAAAACGAGCCAACTGGGTCGCATCCTGTTCTTTTTCGATATCCATCGCATCGTCGACTGTGACGATACCCAGCATGCGGTCCTCGCTGCTCAACACCGGCAACGCCAACAGGTCATAGCGACGAATGTATTCGACGGCCATCTCCTTGGGCCATTGAGCCCGCACAAACACCGGCTCACAGGTCATCAAATCACTGACCTTGCTGGCAGGATCGGCCAACACCAGTGTGCGCAGTGTCAGGGTGCCCAGCAGGCGTTGCTCGGTGTCCAGAACGAACACCACATCAATAGTTTCCCGGTCAAAAGCACTGGCGCGCAGGGCGACAAACGCCTGTTCAACGGTCATGGATGCGATGAGCGTGGCGTACTCGGAAGTCATCTCCGAACCAGCGGTGCCTTGCTCATAGCCAGCAAGTTTGATCAGGTCCTCACGCTCCGAATTGGCCAGCGCGGGCAGCAGCCGCTGACGAGCACTTTCACTCAAGCGATTGAACGCATCGGCACGGTCATCGGAAGGCAGATGCTTGAACAGCTCGACCACCGCCGTAGCCGGCATGATCTGTAGCAACTGATCCTGGCGCCGATCGGAAAAGTAGGCGAATAACGCGGCGCGCAAATCAGGCGTCAGGGTCATTAGCAAGGCCGAGGTTTCAGCGCTGGAACATGGGGCCAGTGCCTCTGCCACATCGGCCAGGGGAGCTGTTTTGACGAGCCTGGTGAACGCTTCGCCATCCAGCGATCGAACCAGTGATCGAACTAAAAATTTCAGGTCTTCGCGATTCATAGTGTTGCCTTTCAGGGTATCCGACTGGCACTTGCGTCCGGCGAGCGATAGTTAGGCAAACGTCGCAAAATGCGCCGAAAGCGAGGGCCAGGCTCTGAGTCAGTAAGTGTTTTTACTGCGCGGATAAACGGTCGTCAGTTCAGAATCGAAGCGTAGCGCCGGCGGTGAACCACTGATCGCGATCTTCGGTCAAGTGGCGGCCCACGACAAAATCGATGTCGAGCCGCTTGCCAATGTGCAGACGCGGACCCGCCTGCCATCCCTGCTCATCGCCTTGCTTGCCAAAACGCTCGGCAATCAGGGTCAACGATTCGAACACGTCATACTCAAAGCCCACGCCCCAGATCAATCGATTAGCGCGATCGCCATTGCGCACGCCATCGTCATCTTCATCGTCGTCGCTATTGCCAGCGTCGTAGGCATAACTCCAACCAGCGCTGAAATTCAAACGCAAGGGTTCGAAAGGCTGAAACGTCACAGGGATGCTCACCTCGGCGCCATCGAAAGAATGCCGACGATTGAGCACGAAATTCGCCTCCGCCGAGAGCGCCGCCTCAAGGCCGAGCGCCTCATTGCTATAAAGTTGCAGCTTAGCCTTGGGGCTGATCTCGCTTTCTGCATCCCCGTCATCAAGAGTGCGCGCTACTGCTGCGCCCAGTTGCAGCGAGGGCAACGCCTGGGGCGTGCAATCCAGAGACAGCTCGGAGTGATGGTTGGCAGATTGATGGCGAATGCTGCTGTACCAGGTGTCAATGTTGCACTCACCGGCGGCGTTGATACCGCCATCGTCCACCACATAGGAACCACCGGCAGCCTGGGCTTCGGAGATAACACCGAGCAGCGCGCAGGTACCGAGCACCGTGCCGGAAAAAGACAGCGTGCGGCGCCATGCCCGACGACCGCTGGGCGGTAGATCGTGAACAAACTTAAAGCACTCAGAAGCTGCGCAATTGACCGACTGTGCAGTCTTGCAATGGGTGTGTTTTGACATAATCAACCTCAGTATCGTATTCAAGGAACGCCTCCTTCCGCCAGCAGCGAAGTTCAGTTTCCAGGGATGAAACAGGAATGTTTAAGTGCGCATTTTTCAATGCGCCGCAAGGGTTACAACTGGGCTCTTCGGTCATTACTTAACGCCTCAAATATTCACTAATAGTTGCTGACCAAACCGCACAGCCTAATATTGAAACAAAACGAAACAATATTTAAAACAGCACCTTCAGTCACACTCAGCCCATACCAACGCGCACGACAAAGCGCCATATTTATGGGGGGTTCGAAGGCACAGCACTTTTAGTAGGAATGCGCAGATGCCCCGGACTTATGGGCCCGAGCGAATCAAAGCATTCACATAAAAAATGATAACCAAAAGGCAAGTTTGCCTAATGCCGATCTGCTCAACAGATCATTCAAAAAGGAGCAGTTTCATAGGTTTATGGCCTTGACTGCAGAGGCATATAAATACGAACAAAGGGCTTTGAAAGTGATGAACTTTCCGCCGGCGAATTATAAACACATGGATTAGCATTTGTGCGCACGCCATAGTCATCTATTGACACTTTGTGGCACATGTTCAGGTGCCTGACAGCAACCTGAACCAGATGAGTTGGCGGAGGGAGTGTGCCACTGGGCAGGAAGGAAGACTTGTCGCCATCTTTAAAAACGCGCGCATGACCGCGCAAGGCTGGCAGTAAAACGCACAACAGGAAACCGGCGCGATACCGATTGAAGCGAAAAGGTGCGACGCACTAAACCCACTGGCGCCGCCCCGGTGGATCGGTGTACACCGGCCTGGGACGCGGTCGGCTCAATAGCCCTCCCGGACATCGGTGTACACCGGCACGCTCGGCGCCTACAAAACCTGCGGACGATGCAGCGTGTTGCTTTGCAACTCATAACGCAGCTCATCAATCAGCGCCGCCACCGCCTCAGGCGTTCTGAGCGTCGCCACGCTCAGCCCGCTGACCACTAAGTCCACCTGCCCCGATAACGGGTGGTAGAGCTTCACAGTCAACGAACTGTCACCGGTCAGGCTGCAATCGCAGGCCAGTGGCGAAAAACTCTGCTCCAGTTGAGTGCGCAACTGCGCCAGATAAATCATCCCGATTCACCGTTGATCTTGCTACTTCGCATGTGTCTGTTCCTTGAACTGTTACGAGGGGACGCGACAGCGGTCCGCAAACCGCTACCACACCCTGACAGCCTAAGAATTGCCAGACCTCATAAAAACCTCCATTTGCACCGTTTCGACTAGTGCATTTGCACCCTAGCGCTGGCCCTTGGGTCGCCACTCACCGGAAAACAAACCGCGCTCACGGGCCCAGACGATCGCCTCGCTGCGACTGTGTACATCTAACTTGGAGTACACCGTCGAGACGTGATTGCGCACCGTGTTTGGCGCCAGTTTAAGGCGTGCAGCGATTTCCTTGTCAGCCAAGCCTTCGCAGATCAGGCCAAGCACATCTCGCTCGCGCGCGGTCAACTCAGTGAAGGAAACGCTGGGCAACTTCGGAGAGTTGATGTTCTTCACGTTGGCAAGCTTTTCGATCAGAGTACGACTGAACCAGGACGCGTCCTTCATTACCTCTTCAATCGCCGACACCAGCTCCAGCTCTGTACGCTTGCGCTCGGTGATGTCCATCAACACCAGCAGGTAGCAAGGGCTGCCCTGAATATTCACGGTGTCTGCCGAGATCGCGCATTCAATCAACTCAGCGTCTTTCTTGCGCACCCGAACATCAATACGATCCAGCCTTCCGGCTTTTTCCAGGGCCGCAAACAACCGGCTTCGCGTGCTCTTGTCGTCAATAAAATCGATCTCGGACACGGTCTTGCCATGCACCTCTTCGCTGGGGTAAGCGAGGATATCGAGGAAGGCTTCGTTGACGTCGATCACCACCTGATTCTCGGCGCTGCAAACCAACGTCGGCACCGGGGTCAACCGAAACGCTTTGGCAAACCGCTCTTCGCTTTGGCGCAAGGCGATCTCGACCTTGTGCCGCGGCTCCATGTCGACAAAGGAAAACAGCATGCAATCTTCGTCATTGAGTTCAAGCGGTTGCCCGGCCACGATCACTTGCTTGCTGCCGCCCTCAGGCAACTTCAACTCAGCCTGCATCTGCGGAATCGTAGCGTGTCCCCGCAAACGCTCGATGGCCAAATCTTTATTTTCGGCACCGTCCAGAATATCCAGCTCGTAGGTCGAAACGCCGATCACCTGATCACGGCTGTAGCCAGTCATTTCCAGGAACCCCTGGTTGACTTTGATGTAACGCAAATCGCTGAGACGACAAATCACCGCCGGCGCCGGGTTGGCGTTGAAGGTCTTTTCGAACCGCTGCTCGGCGCTCGCCCACTCCGTGACGTCACTCATGATTAACACCAGAGACTCCGGTGCCCCTGCGCGGTCGACCAGCACCAGGCTGCGCACGGCGTGAACCCACGTATGTTGTTCGCCTTTGGTGGGCGTTACCTCCACCAGCACATCGCTAAACGTCTCGCCCCGTGCGACTCGGTTGATGGGATAGTTATCGACGGGCACTGGGTGATTGTTGCGATAGCGCAACGCGAACCGTTTGACGTATTCGCGGGCATTGTCCCCCAGCTCACTGATCTGCTTGACACCGTGCATGGCCAACGCTGAATCGTTGGCCCACAGCAGGGTCTGATCAAGTTCCAGCAGAATCACCCCGTCGGACAAGCCCGCGATGATCTGCTGCAATTGACGGCGATTGGTGTCGGTGGTCAAGACATCCTGGCTCATTGGCTCTCCACAATTACGGCGGCGCCTGGACGCGGCGCTCTGTGAAGATTACGACCGCATCGACCTGCGATCGTGCGAACCCAGTTTGGCCGCAGGCCCGAAATTCGCAGGCGTTGGTCTATGGGTCGTGGCCACCTGGGCATTGGCAACTCTGTGGTTATTCAGGCCGCGAGCGCACCACTGGCAATCGCCGCCGATGCCGCCAACATCGCACGCAACAACACCGCGCACCCGGCTGCCAGGTCATCCGGCGCGGCGTTTTCGATTTCGTTGTGGCTGATGCCGCCTTCGCACGGAACGAAGATCATCCCCGCCGGGCCAAGCTCCGCCAGGAAGATTGCGTCGTGCCCGGCGCCGCTGACAATGTCCATGTTCGACAGGCCCAGGCCCTGAGCCGCGCCGCGTACTGCGTCGACGCAGCCTTTGTCGAAGTACAGCGGCGGGAAGTCGGCGGTGGGGATCAGTTCGAAGGTCAGGCCATGCACCTGGCAGGTGGTTTCGATGACCTCGCGCACTTCGGCAATCATCGAGTTCAACCGTTCAGGCTCCAGGTGGCGGAAATCGAGGGTCATGCGCACCTCGCCAGGAATCACATTGCGCGAGCCAGGGTAGGCTTGCAGACAGCCGACGGTGCCGCAGGCGTGGGGTTGATGGCCGAGAGCCGCGCGGTTGACAGCACCGACGATGACCGAAGCACCCACCAAGGCGTCTTTGCGCAGGTGCATCGGGGTTGGGCCGGCGTGTGCTTCGACACCGCGCAGTTTCAAGTCAAACCACTTCTGACCCAGGGCCCCCATCACTACACCGATGGTTTTGCGCTCGTCTTCGAGAATCGGGCCTTGTTCGATGTGGGCTTCAAAATACGCGCCGACCGCATGCCCACTGACCTTGCGCGGGCCGGCGTAACCAATGGCGTTTAGCGCTTCACCGACGGTGATGCCGTCGGCATCGACCTTGGCCAGGGTTTCCTCCAGGGTGAATTTTTCGGCGAACACGCCAGAGCCCATCATGCATGGGGCGAAACGCGAACCTTCTTCGTTGGTCCAGACCACCACTTCAAGCGGCGCTTCGGTCTCCACGCCAAGGTCGTTGAGGGTGCGCAGCACTTCGACTCCGGCGAGTACGCCAAAGCAGCCGTCGAACTTGCCGCCGGTGGGCTGGGTGTCAATATGGCTGCCGGTCATGACGGGCGGCAGGTCCGGGTTACGTCCGGGGCGGCGCGCAAAAATGTTGCCTACAGCGTCGATGCTCACGGTGCAGCCGGCCTGCGTACACCAGTTGACGAAGATGTCGCGGGCCTGACGATCAAGGTCAGTCAAGGCCAGGCGACAGACGCCGCCCTTGACCGTGGCACCGAGCGTGGCCAGTTCCATAAGCGACTGCCACAAACGGTCGCGATTGATGTGCTGATGGGTGGATTGCAGAACGTCGACAGCCGCGTTCATAGTGATCTCCTCAGGCAGTTTTGTTATAGGTTTTTCAGGCAATTGCTGGACGCGTTTGAGGCCATCCGCTACACCGCTGATTTCGCTATTGATGGACTTGGGCGCATCGAGCACAACCCGTAGTAAATCACCCCGCCCAACGCCGAGCCGGTAAACCAGCCATAACTGTAAAACCAACTGAATGCACTGCTGCCTAGCGACAGCAGCGTCAATACCACCGGCACACCGAACGCGATAAAACCGTACCAGTTCCACGCCGGGTAAACGTCATCGCGGTACAGTCCCGCTAAGTCGAGCTGTTGTTTTTTGATCAGAAAATAGTCCACCACCATGATCCCGGCGATAGGTCCCAGCAGGCTCGAGTACCCGAGTAACCAGTTGGAATAGACGGTTTCCAGACTGACGTCGGAGACGATAAACCCCAGTTTTTTCAGCAACTCATGGCCCATCAACAACAGCCCTACCACACCGGTGAGCAACACTGCTTTGGTGCGGTTGATAACCTTGGGCGCGATGTTCTGGAAGTCATTGGTCGGTGAAACGATATTGGCGGCGGTGTTGGTGGCCAGCGTGGCGATGATGATCAGCGCCATGGCCACCGCCACCCAGACCGGGCTTTGGATGTGACCGATCAGGGTGACCGGGTCGGACACGCTGACACCCACCAGCTTCACCGACGCGGCAGTCATGATGACGCCGAGGGCGGCGAACAGAAACATGGTCAGCGGCAAGCCGAAAATCTGCCCGAGGATCTGATCCTTCTGGCTTTTTGCATAGCGACTGAAGTCCGGAATGTTTAGCGACAGGGTGGCCCAGAACCCGACCATGGCAGTCAGGCCGGCGGCAAAGTAACTGACGACACTGGCGCCCTCGGGACGCTTGGGCGGTATCGCCAGCAGCTCACTCATCGACACGTGCGGCGTGGCCCACACCAGCAGGCCGAGGCCGACCAGCACCAACAAAGGCGCCGACAGGGTTTCAAGCCATTTGATCGACTCGGCACCGCGTAGCACCACCCACAGGTTCAACGCCCAGAAGATCATGAAGCCGATGACTTCACCGGTGCCACCGAGGGACTTCCAGCCCTCGAAAATGGACCCCAAAAAAAGATGAATCGCCAGCCCGCCGAACATTGTCTGGATGCCAAACCAGCCACACGCTACCAACGCGCGAATCAAGCACGGCACGTTGGAGCCCAGAATACCGAAGGATGAACGCAGCAAGACCGGAAACGGAATGCCGTATTTGGTGCCGGCGAAGGCGTTCAGGGTCAAGGGAATTAGGACGATGAGGTTGGCAAATAAAATCGCCAGCAGTGCTTCGCCGACGCTCAAGCCAAAATAGGCAGTGAGCACCCCGCCGAGGGTGTAGGTCGGCACGCAGATCGACATGCCGATCCACAGCGCGGTGATGTGCCATCTGTTCCAAGTTCGTTCCTGCACCTTGGTTGGTGCCATGTCGTGGTTATAACGTGGACTGTCGAGGACATCGCTGCCGGCTTCGAGCTCAAACAAGCCGTTGCGCTCGTTCACTTGCGATCTGATCTGTTGCATGGCCGCTCCACTGTTCTTTTGATTATTTTTGCTCATCAGAGGCTGGCGCACAGTCGCGCCAGCCCGACGATGGCCGGAGGAAGTGACAACGTTTCCGGACCGGCCAAGGTGTCAGCGGCGGCATCAATAAACGTGCCGCAGACTCCGCTGACGCATCGGGCCATGCCATGAAAACTTTTCAAGCAACTGAAGTTACTCAGTTTTATTTATTCAACGGATGAGCGCCCGATGATCTGTCGGCGCACTCCGGCCGACTAACGGACCTATTGTCTGAACGGTCAGGACTCAATCTGGTGCATCACTTTTTTCTTCAACGTCGCGCCAGCCGCACAAACACTCCTCAAGCGGCTGATTTCACATAGGAAATCTCGTCTATTTTTAGATCCTGTCAAGTGCGTCAAAAGGGTGATCGGGCGAACCATTTTGGTGATTTTAAATTTAAATCGTTATTTATCATTAAGTTATATATGTAATAAGCACATAAAAAATATTCTTGCCCTATTTTATAACTGAGACTAGCTTCTAATCCTGACAGCGCTGGCAGGAATAAACCTAATGGCGTCAGTTTCCTATAAAAACGTTTAGAACCGGCAACAGTCGGTCATGCCTGCGAGGAACTCGGAATGTCTCTGTTGATCCGTGGCGCCACCGTTATTACCCATGATGAAAGTTATCGCGCCGACGTCTACTGCGCCGACGGCGTGATTAAAGCTATCGGGGAGACGCTGGAGGTTCCCGCCGGCACTGAAGTGCTCGACGGCAGTGGCCGATACATAATGCCCGGCGGCATCGACCCGCACACGCACATGCAACTGCCCTTCATGGGCACGGTGGCCAGCGAAGACTTCTTCAGTGGCACCGCGGCGGGTCTGGCCGGAGGCACTACTTCGATCATCGACTTCGTGATTCCCAACCCGCAGCAATCATTGATGGAAGCCTTTCATCAGTGGCGCGGCTGGGCCGAGAAGTCCGCTTCGGACTACGGTTTCCACGTTGCCATTACGTGGTGGAGCGAGCAGGTCAGTGAGGAAATGGCCGAACTGGTCAACCATCACGGCATCAACAGCTTCAAGCACTTCATGGCTTACAAAAACGCAATCATGGCGGCCGACGACACGCTGGTGGCGAGTTTCGAGCGGTGCCTGGAACTGGGCGCCGTGCCGACCGTACACGCGGAAAACGGTGAACTGGTATATCACCTGCAACGCAAGCTGATGGCCCAGGGCATTACCGGCCCGGAGGCGCATCCGTTGTCGCGCCCCTCGCAAGTGGAAGGAGAAGCAGCGAGCCGGGCAATTCGCATTGCTCAAACCATCGGCACGCCGCTGTATCTGGTGCATGTCTCAACCAAAGAAGCCCTCGACGAAATCACTTACGCCCGCAGCAAAGGCCAACCGGTGTACGGCGAAGTGCTGGCCGGTCACCTGCTGCTGGACGATAGCGTCTACCAACACCCGGACTGGCAAACCGCTGCCGGCTATGTGATGAGCCCGCCCTTTCGCCCTCGAGGCCATCAGGAAGCACTTTGGCACGGGCTGCAATCTGGCAACCTGCACACTACTGCCACCGACCATTGTTGTTTTTGCGCCGAGCAAAAAGCTGCGGGCCGCGATGACTTCAGCAAGATCCCCAATGGCACCGCCGGCATCGAAGACCGCATGGCGCTGCTGTGGGATGAAGGCGTGAATACCGGTCGCTTGTCGATGCAGGAGTTCGTTGCCCTCACCTCCACCAACACCGCGAAGATCTTCAACCTCTATCCGCGCAAAGGCGCGATCCGCGTCGGTGCCGATGCCGACCTGGTGCTGTGGGACCCCCAAGGGACACGGACGATCTCGGCCCAGACGCACCATCAGCAAGTGGACTTCAATATTTTTGAGGGCAAAACCGTGCGCGGGGTACCAAGCCACACGGTCAGCCAGGGCCGCGTGGTCTGGGCCGATGGCGACCTGCGCGCCGAGCGGGGTGCAGGACGCTATATCGAACGGCCAGCGTACCCGGCAGTGTTTGATTTGCTGAGTAAGCGAGCGGCGCTGCACAAGCCCAGTGCCGTGAAACGCTGAGATCGAGGCCTGCTCGCGAGGCGGCCTGCACAGGCAACACAAAAACCAATGCCCATCAGAGGCAGTACCTCAATAACCGTGAGGCCAACACCGTGATCAAGACCCTGAACCACCTCCCGCACCCGCATGAAAATGCAGCCGCCCTCGCGGGCCATTTCACCGACCTGGCACCGCCACTCAATGATCGCCAAGCGCAGCTGGAAGCCTCACGTTGCCTATATTGCTACGATGCGCCGTGTGTGAATGCCTGCCCGAGCGAGATCGATATTCCGTCGTTCATTCGTAATATCCATCAGGAAAATGTTCAGGGCGCCGCGCAGAAAATCCTGTCGGCGAATATCCTCGGCGGCAGTTGCGCCAGGGTGTGCCCGACAGAAATTCTTTGCCAGCAAGCCTGTGTGCGCAACAACGCCCATGAGTGCGCCCCGGTGCTGATCGGCCTGTTACAGCGCTACGCCGTGGACAACGCACACTTTAGTGAACACCCGTTCCAACGCGTCGCCGCTACTGGCAAACGCATCGCCGTGGTCGGTGCCGGCCCCGCCGGGTTGTCCTGTGCGCACCGCTGCGCCCTGCACGGTCATGACGTAGTGATTTTCGAAGCCAGGGAAAAAGCAGGCGGCTTGAATGAATACGGAATTGCCAAGTACAAACTGGTGGACGATTACGCGCAAAAAGAACTGGATTTCCTGCTACAGATTGGCGGCATCGAAATTCGTCACGGGCAGACACTCGGCGAGAATCTGACGCTGAGCGAACTGCACCAGCAATTCGATGCGGTGTTCCTTGGCCTCGGCCTGAATGCGAGCAAACACTTGGGACTGGCTCATGAAGAGGCGCCCGGCCTGCTGGCTGCCACCGACTACATTCGTGAACTGCGTCAGGCCGATGACTTGACACAACTGCCGCTGGCTAACCACTGCATTGTCCTCGGCGCCGGCAACACCGCCATCGACATGGCCGTGCAGATGGCCCGCCTCGGCGCTCGCGATGTGAATCTGGTGTACCGCCGCGGCGTGGAGGACATGGGCGCCACCGACCACGAACAAGACATTGCCAAGGCCAATCAGGTGCGACTTTTGACCTGGGCGCAGCCCGAAGTGGTGTTGCTCGACGATCAGGGCAAGGTGCGCGGCATGCGTTTTGCGCGCACGCAATTAAAGGAAGGTCGCCTGCACACCACCGGAGAAACCTTTGAACTGGCCGCCGACGCCATCTTCAAAGCCATTGGTCAGGCCTTCGACAACAGCGCCCTCGCCGATCCGCTGGCACGCCAGCTCAAGCGTCAGGGCGAGCGCATTGAGGTTGATGAACAACTGCGTACCAATCTCCCCGGCGTGTATGCCGGCGGCGACTGCACCAGCCTGGATCAAGACCTCACCGTGCAAGCGGTGCAGCACGGAAAACTGGCGGCAGAGGCGATCAACGCTCAACTCATGCTTAACGTGGAGGCTGCATAAATGGCCGATCTGTCGATTGTCTTCGCCGGTATCAAAGCCCCCAATCCGTTCTGGCTGGCCTCCGCACCGCCCACCGATAAAGCCTACAACGTGGTACGCGCCTTCGAAGCCGGTTGGGGTGGCGTGGTATGGAAAACCCTCGGTGAAGACCCGGCGGCGGTCAACGTCTCATCGCGCTACTCGGCGCATTTCGGTGCCAACCGCGAAGTCATCGGCATTAATAACATCGAGTTGATTACCGACCGTTCGTTGGAGATCAATCTGCGAGAAATCACGCAGGTCAAAAAGGACTGGCCGGACCGTGCGCTGATCGTCTCGCTGATGGTGCCCTGCGTCGAAGCCTCGTGGAAAAACATCCTGCCGCGAGTGGAAGCCACCGGCGCCGACGGTATCGAACTGAACTTCGGCTGCCCCCATGGCATGCCAGAGCGAGGCATGGGCGCGGCGGTCGGTCAGGTGCCGGAATACGTTGAACAGGTCACGCGCTGGTGCAAGACCTATTGTTCGCTGCCGGTGATCGTCAAGCTGACGCCCAATATCACCGACATTCGCCTCGCGGCGCGGGCCGCCCATCGCGGTGGCGCCGATGCGGTGTCGCTGATCAACACCATCAATTCGATCACCAGTGTCGATTTGGAGCGCATGGTCGCCCTGCCCACCGTCGGCAGCCAAAGCACCCACGGTGGTTACTGCGGCTCGGCAGTGAAGCCCATCGCGTTGAATATGTGCGCGGAAATCGCCCGCGACCCGCAGACACAGGGCTTACCGATTTGCGGCATTGGCGGCATTGGCAGTTGGCGCGACGCGGCAGAGTTCATTGCCTTGGGCAGTGGCGCGGTGCAGGTGTGTACTGCGGCGATGCTGCATGGCTTCCGGATTGTCGAGGAAATGAAGGACGGCTTATCGCGCTGGATGGACAGTCAGGGCTACGCCAACCTGTCGGAATTTTCCGGGCGTGCGGTGGGCAACACCACGGACTGGAAGTACCTCGACATCAATTATCAGGTGATCGCGAAAATTGATCAGGCCGAGTGTATCGGTTGCGGGCGTTGCCACATTGCCTGTGAAGATACGTCACACCAAGCGATTGCCAGCCTGAAGCAGGCCGACGGGACGCATCGCTATGAAGTCATTGATGACGAGTGCGTCGGCTGCAATTTGTGCCAGATTACCTGCCCGGTGGCCGACTGCATCGAGATGGTGCCGATCGACACGGGCAAGCCGTTTTTGGATTGGAACCATGACCCAAGGAATCCCTATAACGTCGCCCTCTAAGCGCACCGGCGCGCGAACGTTCGCCTTCGCGCGCCAGGGGGGCCTAGGGTTCCAACCCAATCCCGCGCAAGATCACCGCGGTCACCGTCTGCACGGCCCGCTCGAACTGCATGTCCGACAGCGGCTGGTGGTCATTGAGGATGTTCACCTGGTGATCGAAGTCGGCGTAATGCTGGGTCGAGGCCCAGATCATGTACAACAGGCTCGATGGTTCCACCGCCAGGATGCGTTTGTCCTCCACCCACTGACGAATTTTTGCTTCTTTCATCTTGGCCCAGTCGTACAGGCTGACGTCCAGCGCCTCACCCAGGGTCGGGGCACCGTGGATGATTTCATTGGCCCAGATTTTTGAACCGTAAGGTCGGGTACGAGAGTGATTCATCTTGGCGCGGATGTAGCTGCTGAGAACCACCCTGGGATCGTCAAACAGCTCAAAACACAGCGCGTCCTGCTTCCAGACCTCCAGCAGATCGAACAGTACCGCGCTGTACAACTCGCTTTTGGTGCTGAAGTAGTAATGCAGATTGGAGCGCGGCAATTGCACTTCGGCGGCGATGTCGGCCATGGCGGTGCTGCCGAAACCTTTTTCAGCGAAGACCTTCTCGGCCCCCAGCAGGATTTTTTCAACGTTACTGCGACGAATCTCGATCTTGTGATTGCCCATGAGGGCCCCCTGACAACAGCGTTGCCCAAGACTAGCACCCGCTCTGGATCGGGGCGACCGCCCTGTCGTACTTCCCCAGGCCAAACCGATTGCGTAGCATGCCCCCACACTCACACTGCTACGGGCACCCACTGTGTACATTCGAGCGCGAGTCGCTGCCGACGACAACGCCCTGGCCGCGTTATGGGAACGTTCGGTGCGGGCCACGCACGACTTCCTGACCGAAGACGATGTGCAGTTTTTCTATCCCCTCGTGCGCGACGCGTATTTGCCGGCACTGACGGTATGGGTCGGCGACCACCCGGACGGAACGCCGGCAGGCTTCATTGCGACCAGCGCCGATAACGTACAGATGCTGTTTGTCGAACCGGCCCAACGCGGTCAAGGCGTTGGCCGGCAGTTGCTCGACCACGTCAAATTTCTGCATGACGTCTTGAGCGTGGACGTGAGTGAACAAAACGCCCAGGCTCACGGTTTCTATCTGCACTATGGTTTTGAACAGATCGGCCGCTCGCAACGCGATGGCCAAGGCCGGCCGTTTCCAGTGATTCACCTGGCACTCAAACCCAGTTAAACAGTTCACGGCGCGCGTCGTTCATGCTTAAGTAACGCCCATTCCACTGCCCAGAAGGTACTTGACCATGTTGCTGAAAAAAGCCCTGACAACCGCCGCCCTGCTCGGCTCGCTGCTGGCCGCCTCGTCGGTGTTCGCGCACGCCCACCTGAAAAGCCAGACCCCGGCGGCCGACAGTACCGTCGCGGCGCCAGCGCAACTGCGCCTGGTATTTTCCGAAGGCGTTGAGGCGACTTTCAGTAAAGTCAGCATCAGCCACGACGGCGCCGACGTGCCGGTGAAAAGCTTAGCCACCGAAGGCGCGGACAAAAAAACCCTGGTCGTCACTCCCGCAGCGCCGTTGACGGCCGGTGCATATAAAGTCGAATGGCATGCGGTATCGGTCGATACCCACAAAAGCGAAGGCGCCTACAGCTTCAAGGTCGGCCAGTAATACATGACCGACGCGATGGTGCTGTGCCGCTTTCTGCATTTCACCGTGGTGCTGATGCTGTTTGGAGTCTGGGTTTTCAGGCCCCTTTTATTGGACCGTGAATCGACGCTCAATCAGCCTCTGGCGCGGCTGGCCCAAGGGCTGGCGGCGCTGGCATTACTCAGTGGTGCGGCGTGGTTGCTGTTGATCACCGCCAGCATGGCCGGTTCCTGGGAAGCAGCCTTCACCCCCTCGACCGTGCGACTGGTGCTCAGCACTACCTTTTTCGGGCACGTCTGGAGCTGGCATCTGCTGCTCAATGCTCTGCTGGTGGGCGTACTGCTCACGCCGCTGCGGGCCAGCCAACCCTTGCGCCTGAGCTTGAGCGCGCTGCTGCTCGCGACGCTGGCACCGGTCGGTCATGGCGCCATGCTAGACGGCGTCAGTGGCCAGTTACTGATCCTGAACCAAGTCATCCACCTGACCTGTGTCGGCGCATGGCTGGGCGGCTTGATGCTGTTGGTGATGATTGTGCGGCGACCCACCGGACAATCGTTGAGCGCCATCCTGCAACGCTTCAGCGGTGTCGGTTACGCCTTGGTCGCGGGGTTGCTGATTACCGGCCTGATCAACGTCCGCGTGCTCACCGGCGCGCTTTGGCCCACACCGATACTGTCCGGGTTCGCGCTGATTTTGTTGATCAAAGTGATGTTAGTCGCAGCGATGCTGGGGCTGGCGCTGTTCAATCGACTGCAGATCAAGGACTGCGAACAACGGGTTGGCCTGCTCAAAACCAGTGTGATCGTGGAATGGCTGTTGGGTATGGGCGCCGTCGCGGCCGTTTCATTGCTCGGCACGATGCCACCGATGATCGCTGGCTGACCTTACCGAGCAAGGACGTTGACCATCCGCACCACGCGGGCGATTTATCGCACCAGCCGCGCCGCCAGCGCCTTGGCCTGGGAGGCTACATCGGTGACTGCCGTGCTTTCCCACCAGAGGCCACGCAACGGCGGGCCCATGGCAAAGAGCCGTGGCGACGCCTGACCGTTGGCGTCCAGTACCGCGCCGTCAACCGCCGCCGCAATCCCCAGTGCCAAGGGGCCGGGCCTTACCAATCCGCGTATCAGCAACTGCTGTGGCAACGGTCGAGCGACGCGGCGCCAGTCGTATTCGATACCACTGGAGTTGATCAACGCCGCACCGCTGACGACGATAGTTTCAGCTTCACCGCGACGCCGCAGGCGGATGCTCACGGCAGCGCTCGTCGACGGTTCCAGGCCCTTGAACGAGGCGGCTTGAATCCGCAGTCGCCCCGCTGCGTATAACCGTTCGACCAGTTCCGCACTCAGCGGCGGCGAACGATGGTGATGACTTTCCCACCACGGCCGCACATGCCTTACAAACTGCCGACGCTGCGCGTCCGTGGCCTGACGCCACAACCGGCCAATGTGGGCCCTGACGGTGTCGAGGGGTGCCTGCCAATCGATGCCTTGCGCAATGGCCTGCTGGCATTGCCGACGCAGTTCGCGCAGCAATTGACGGGGTGTACGGAGGCCGTGGTCCTCGGCCAGAAAATCTACCCAGGCTGGCGGCTGGCGTCGCACGTGAGGCAACAGGCCGTGCCGGGAAAACACCTCGATCGGACCGCGATGGCCGGCCTGCTCAAGGGACACCACCGCATCGACCATGGTCAGGCCCGAACCGATGATCAGCACCGAGGACTGAGGGTCGAGCTGACGCATGGCGGCGACATCCCACGGATCCAGCGCCGCAGCGTTCAAACCGCTGGAGTCGGTCTGCGGCGTGCGCGCAGCCGGAAACATCCCCGTCGCCAATACCGCAAACGCCCCCTGAAAACGTTGACCACCACTCAAGGTCAGTTGCACAGAGTCGTGATGCGTTTGCAGATCAACCACCTCGCCTCGCACGTGCTCAACACTGGAGCCGTTAAACGCCCCCGTCACTTGCGCCTCTGCCAGGCGCTGTTGAACGTACAGCCCGAACATCCCCCGAGGCGGGAACAACTGGCTGACCGGGACCTGCTGCTGGTCCGATTCCGGCCATCCACCCGCCGCGATAAACGCGGTCAACCATTGAGTCAAATCATCCGCGTTATCCGGGTCAACGCTCATCCGCGCCGCGTTGCCGTTCAGCGTGTGCCCCAGCTCCACCGCACTGTAGGCTTCACCTCGCCCCAGTTCGGCACGGGGTTCAATCACCAGCACCTGACGCTTTCCCGGCAGGCGCAGCAACTGCGCCGCCAGCATCGCGCCGCTGAGGCCGCCGCCGATGATCAGGATGTCAGCGTGGCGGATGACGTCGTTCGTCTGTCCGCTTGGAGTTGGGTTCATGGCGTTCTCACGGTCAGTGTTTGCCTAGATAGATGTCGTGCAAATCGCCCCGGTCCAGCAGCGCTGAGGCCGTCCCGGACACCACCACTCGGCCAGTGTCCAGAACATAGCCATGGGAGGCGTACTTGAGCGCCACATTAATGTTTTGCTCGGCAATGAGGAAGCTCACCTGTTCGTCGCGATTAAGCTGGGCAACGATCTCGAAAATTTCCTGGACGATAATAGGCGCCAATCCCATGGACGGCTCATCCAGCAGGACCAACGTCGGACGTGTCATCAAGGCCCGGCCGATTGCGACCATCTGCTGCTCGCCGCCGGACGTCAGCCCCGCCTGGGTCTTGCGTTTGGTTTTCAACCGAGGGAACCAGGCGTAGATGCGTTCCAGCGCCATGGGGGGTATCAGTTGCAGCGGATCATTGACCGGGACCTGCGTCGCCTGACGAATCGCTGCATCACCGTTGCCGTGGTAAACGTCGTAGATGCCGAGCACATCGGCAATGAACAAGCCGTCGAACTTGCCGCGCTCAAGGATTTTCGCCAGATCGGTCCAGTATTCCAGGTCCTTGTACTGCCAGGAGCGATCACGCGGGTGCGCCCACAGACCCGGCGACTGATGCCCGACGCAGTTCATGTCAAAGGCGTTTAGACGAATTCCCCTGGCCATCAAACAGCACTCCCTGTCGATGAGGGATGAATGCCGTTGAGGCGAAAGTTGCCGATAAGGTGCAACTTCCAACGCAGTGGGTCATGCAGCGAGCCGGGCAATCCTGTGCGCTGGCCGGTGAACTCAAATTCGGCGTTGCTCGCGGCGTTAAGCGCGTCGGCGCTGGCGAGATGGGATTCGGCAACCGCAATGCTGATTTGCGCGTCGTCCTCACTCCCGCTCAAAAAGCTTTCGGCGCGCTCCAGCAGTGCGGCGGCGACGTCGATGCGGATGTGTACGTCGCCGACGCGGCTGATGACATACGGTTCAGCCGTAACTTGAGGCTGCTGGCGTACAAAACGCACGGTCGCCTCAAGCAGGCTGCGGGCGTTGTGCAAGTCATGCTGGGACTTGGTCAAGGATTGGCCAATCGATTGGGTCAAGGCGTTCATGATCGTATCCTCAGTTCCAGGCGTGGCGCGCGGGCTTCACGCCGTTGAGCAGGTAATTGCCGATCAGGTGATATTTCCAGCGCGCGGGGTCATGCAGGGTGTGGGTGCGGGCGTTGCGCCAGTGGCGGTCGAGGTTGTACTTGCCAAGCACCGAACGTGTGCCGGCTAATTCGAAGAGCTTGCTGCTGGCGAGCAAGGCGATGTCGGCGGACAGCACTTTGGCCTGTGCCACCACCACCGAAGCGCGGGCGACGGTGTCTTCATTGGCATTAAGCAACGCCGCATCAATCGCTTCGCCGGCCTTTTTCAGAATCGCTTCGGTGCCATGCACGCGCCATTCAAGGTCGCCAATCGCGAGGAGGGTAAGCGGGTCCTGCCAGCCGTGATCCTGGCCGCTGTCGATCCAGGGTCGTGCTTGCCGGGCGAAACGTTTGGTGTCCTCAAGGGCGCCGAGCGCAATGCCCGTGTCCACAGCGGCTTGGATAATTTGCGAGATCGGGCCGTCGGCGGTGGGTTCATCGAAGGCCCGGTGCGCGGGGATCACCGCACTGAGCGGCACTTTGACGGCATTGAGCGTCACGCCACCGCTGGCGGTGGTGCGCTGACCAAAACCGTCCCAACTGTCGATCACACTCAGGCCGGGGTTATCGCGTTCGACGAATGCGATAAACGCCTTGTTCTCTTCATCAACCGCCACCGTCGGCACGATGTGTGCGAACAACGCGCCCGTGCAATAGAACTTTTCACCATCGATATAAGCGCTGTCCTGATCGAAACGGATACGGGTTTCGAAGGCGCCGGCATTTTTGCTCTTCGATTCCGAGAACGCATTGCCGAAGCGATAGCCTTGCAGCACTTTGCCGAAGTAATAGCGCTTCTGCTCCTCGGTGGCGGTTTGCAGCAGGATGTCGAGCACGCCGAGATGGTTTTGCGGAATCTGTCCGAGGGACGAGTCGGCGGCCGAAATGATCTTGATCACTTCGGCGACGGTAACGTAGGAGACGCCCGCGCCACCGTATTCCTTGGGAATGGTGATGCCCCAAAGGCCGCTGACGGAGAACTCGTCGAGTTCGCCCACTGGCAGGCGTCTATCGCGATCACGCACACTGGCCTCGAGGGCAAATCGGGCGGCGAGCGCGTGAGCGGCGGCGATGGCCTCGGCGTCCGAACGAATGATGTGGGCGGTATGGGGTGACGTTGGCATGGGTCGACTCCGTGGTTCCGGGTGAATACCCAAGACCTTTTGCAGGAGTCGCGCCTGAATTTAAAAACCTTTTATTTCAGTAAGTTGGCGATTTATTCGAGAAACGCTTATAGCTTTAAAACAGCAAAATGTTCATCCACTGTTGGTCTACAAACAGTCAGATCACCACATTACGTACAAACCGCGTCGCCACCTCGCCCTCATTGCGATACGAATGCGGCTGGTTGCTGGCAAACATGAAGAACTCGCCCGCCGAGATTTTCTGCGGTGTGTCGCCCAGCATCAGCGTCAGGCACCCCTCGAACACATAGAGTTGCTCGCTCCAGCCATCGGCATCCGGTTCCGACGGGTAATGCTCCCCTGGCTCCAGGCGCCATTCCCACAGTTCGACTTCACGGGTGGCGGTGGCTTTGGCCAGCAACACCGCTTTACTGCCGGGGATCGTCCCGGCCCAGGCCAATTCGTTGATACGGCTGTGATCGCGGATATCAGGGGCCTGGATCAAATCACTGAAGGCGACGTCCAGTGCTTCGGCCACGCGATCAAGGGTGGTCAGGCTGACGTTTTTCTCGCCGGCCTCGATGGCCACCAGCATCCGGCGGCTGACCCCGGACTTTTCGGCCAGCGCGGTCTGGCTCATATCGGCGGCGTGGCGCAGACGCCGAACATTCTGGCTGACGTGCTGAAGGACCGAAGCCCGTTGCGGAAAATCTTTGTGCACTATATTGCTCACTTGGCGGGGTTGGGCAGTATACTGCGCAACATTCGGCGCATTGTGCGTCCCCCTCAAGCAGCGTGCAAGGCCATGACATCGGTGAACACCTCCCAGACACCCTCCCGCTTTTCAAGGTTCAGCAAGGCCGAATGCGTGCTGGTGTTGATTACCATGATCTGGGGCGGAACCTTTTTATTGGTGCAAAACGCAATGACCGTCAGCGGCCCGATGTTTTTTGTCGGTTTGCGCTTTGCCGCTGCGGCGTGTTTCGTTGCTCTGTTCTCCTGGCGCCACCTGCGCGAACTAACCTTCTTTGAACTCAAGGCCGGTGCCTTTATCGGCGTCGCGATCATGCTCGGTTACGGCTTGCAGACTATGGGTTTACAGACTATTCCCAGCAGTCAGTCAGCATTTATTACCGCGCTGTACGTACCGTTCGTGCCGTTGCTGCAATGGCTGGTGCTCGGACGCCGGCCGGGGCTGATGCCGAGTTTGGGCATCATGCTCGCATTTACCGGGTTGATGCTGTTGTCGGGACCGTCCGGGGCTTCACTGAACTTCAGTCCCGGTGAGATCGCCACGCTGATCAGCGCTGTCGCAATTGCAGCGGAGATCATTTTGATCAGCAATTTTGCCGGTCAGGTTGATGTGCGTCGGGTCACCGTGGTGCAACTGGCCGTCACGTCCGTGCTGTCTTTTCTGCTAGTGGTGCCGACACAAGAAGTGATTCCACACTTCTCCTGGCTGCTGCTGTGCAGTGCGCTGGGGTTGGGAGCCGCGAGCGCGGCGATTCAGGTAGCCATGAACTGGGCACAGAAAAGTGTTTCACCGACTCGAGCGACGTTGATCTATGCCGGTGAGCCAGTGTGGGCCGGGATCGCCGGACGCCTGGCCGGGGAACGGTTACCGGCGATTGCCTTGCTGGGCGCCGGGTTGATTGTGGCGGCAGTGATTGTCAGTGAGTTAAAAACCAAGGGCAAAAATCGCGAGCAGTGCGCGGACGCGCTGGAAGACAAAGTCGTCGACTCAAACAAGTGAGTTTTGCGCCTATATTCATTTTGAAACCCTGAAAAACACGCCACTTCCAACGACTGTGAAGGATCCTGCCACAGCTTCGCGTTTGGTGATCCTGAATGCGGCACGTATGATGCATCACAAACTTCCGCAGATTAGAAGCCTATGTCCCTGATAGTTCTACTGCTTCTGCCTTTTATTGGCAGCTGTCTGGCGGCCTTGCTGCCGCACAACGCGCGAAATACCGAATCGCTATTAGCTGGCCTGGTCGCCCTCATCGGCACCCTCCAAGTCGCCCTCCTTTACCCGCAAATCGCCCACGGCGGTGTAATCCGCGAAGAGTTTTTCTGGCTACCGAGTCTGGGGCTGAACTTCGTCCTGCGCATGGACGGCTTTGCCTGGCTGTTCTCGTTGATGGTGCTGGGCATTGGCACACTGGTCTCGCTGTACGCGCGCTACTACATGTCGCCAGATGATCCGGTGCCGCGCTTCTTTGCGTTCTTCCTGGCATTCATGGGCGCCATGCTTGGCCTGGTGATCTCCGGGAATCTGATCCAGATCGTGTTTTTCTGGGAGCTGACAAGCCTCTTCTCGTTCCTGCTGATCGGCTACTGGCACCACCGCGCGGATGCTCGCCGTGGCGCGTACATGGCGCTGATGGTCACCGGCGCAGGCGGCTTGTGCCTGCTGGCGGGGGTCATGCTCCTTGGCCATGTGGTCGGCAGCTATGACCTGGACAAGGTTCTGGCCGCCGGCGAGCTGATTCGCGCACATGCCCTCTACCCTATTCTGCTGCCCCTGATTCTGATTGGCGCACTGAGCAAAAGCGCACAATTCCCCTTCCACTTCTGGCTGCCCCACGCCATGGCGGCGCCCACGCCGGTCTCCGCTTATCTGCACTCGGCAACAATGGTCAAAGCCGGTGTTTTCCTTCTGGCACGGCTGTGGCCATCGCTGTCCGGCAGTGAAGAATGGTTCTACATCGTCAGCGGCGCGGGAGCCTGCACCCTGTTACTCGGCGCGTATTGCGCGATGTTCCAGAACGATCTCAAGGGTCTGCTGGCTTACTCGACCATCAGCCACCTGGGCTTGATAACCCTGTTGCTGGGCCTGAACAGCCCACTTGCCGCTGTGGCCGCGGTGTTTCACATTCTCAACCACGCGACGTTCAAGGCATCGTTGTTCATGGCCGCCGGGATCATCGACCACGAAAGCGGCACCCGAGACATTCGCAAGCTCAGCGGTCTGATCAAACTGATCCCGTTCACCGCTACCCTCGCCATGGTCGCCAGTGCCTCCATGGCCGGCGTGCCGCTGCTTAATGGTTTCCTCTCCAAAGAAATGTTCTTCGCCGAAACCGTGTTCATCAATGCCACGGCCTGGGTGGAGATGAGCCTGCCTGTTATCGCAACCATCGCCGGCACCTTCAGCGTCGCCTACTCGCTGCGTTTTACGGTCGATGTGTTTTTCGGCCCGCCGGCCACCGACCTACCCCATACCCCGCACGAGCCGCCGCGCTGGATGCGTGCCCCGGTGGAACTGTTGGTTTTCGCGTGCCTTGTCGTCGGGATCTTCCCTGCACAAGTAGTCGGTCCGCTGCTGGCAGCCGCCGCTCTGCCGGTCGTGGGTGGCACGCTGCCCGAGTACAGCCTGGCCATCTGGCACGGCTTGAACGCACCGATGATCATGAGCCTGATCGCCATGTCCGGCGGTATTGTGCTCTATCTGTTACTGCGCAATCAGCTCAAGCGCGGGCGCTTCAAGTACCCACCGATCATTGGCCTGTTCAATGGCAAGCGTCTGTTCGAGCGTAGCCTGGTGATCATGATGCGACTGTCGCGTCGGCTTGAGCGGCGTCTGAGCACCAAACGCCTGCAAACGCAGCTGTTCCTTTTGGTGCTCGCCGCCGTGCTGGCGGGGTTGGTCCCGATGCTCCACAGCGGCCTGAGCTGGGGTGACCGACCGAAAATTGCCGGTTCGATGGTGTTTGTGACCCTGTGGCTGCTGGCAATCGCCTGTGCCCTCGGCGCGGCGTGGCAGGCCAAGTATCACCGGCTCGCGGCCCTGACCATGGTCAGCGTCTGCGGCCTGATGACCTGTGTGACGTTCGTCTGGTTCTCGGCACCGGACCTGGCGCTGACGCAACTGGCGGTCGAAGTGGTGACCACGGTACTGATCCTGCTGGGCCTGCGCTGGCTACCGCGCCGAATAGAAGACGTCTCGCCGTTGCCGGGCAGCGTGCCCAGGGCGCGTATCCGGCGCCTGCGCGACTTGCTGCTGTCGCTCGCGGTCGGTATCGGCATGGCGTTGCTGTCTTACGCGATGCTGACGCGTCAGACGCCAAACGACATTTCCTCTTTTTACCTCAGTCGTGCCTTGCCGGAAGGCGGCGGCAGCAACGTGGTGAATGTGATGTTGGTGGACTTCCGGGGCTTCGACACCCTCGGTGAAATCACCGTACTGGTGGCCGTTGCCCTGACCGTGTTCGCCTTGCTTCGCCGCTTCCGCCCGCCGAAGGAAAGCCTGCGATTACCGGCGCAGCAACGCCTGCTGGCGCCAGACGTCGTCACTGATCTGGTTAACCCGCGCCATGCCAGCGACACCGCTCTCGGCTTTATGATGGTGCCTGCGGTGCTGGTGCGTCTGCTGTTGCCAATTGCGCTGGTGGTGTCGTTCTATTTGTTCCTGCGAGGCCACAACCTGCCGGGTGGTGGTTTTGTTGCCGGGCTGGTGATGTCCGTAGCGTTCATTCTGCAATACATGGTCGCCGGCACTCAGTGGGTCGAGGCACAAATGAACCTGCGACCGCTGCGCTGGATGGGCACCGGTTTGCTGTTCGCTACAGTGACTGGGCTTGGAGCGATGGCGGTCGGTTATCCCTTCATGACCACCCATACCTGGCGTTTCGCTGTGCCGGTACTGGGCGACATTCACATCGCCAGCGCGTTGTTCTTCGACATCGGCGTCTACGCCGTCGTGGTCGGTTCAACGCTGTTAATGCTCACCGCTATTGCCCACCAATCGGTACGCGGCCACAAAACCGCGTCTCACCCTAAATCCGTTGCTGCCAAAGGAGCCGTCTGATGGAAGAAGTCATCGCAATCGCCATCGGCGTCCTGGCCGCATCCGGTGTCTGGCTGATCCTGCGACCACGGACGTTCCAGGTGGTCATGGGGCTGTGCCTGCTGTCCTATGCCGTTAACCTGTTCATCTTCAGCATGGGCAGCCTGTTTATCGGCAAGGAACCGATTATCAAGGACGGCGTGCCCCAGGATTTGCTGCACTACACCGATCCGCTGCCGCAAGCGCTGGTCCTGACCGCCATCGTCATCAGCTTCGCCATGACCGCTTTGTTCCTGGTGGTGCTGCTGGCATCACGAGGCCTGACTGGCACTGACCATGTGGATGGCCGGGAGCCTAAAGAATGAATGCGATGACGCACTTGATCGCCGCACCGATTCTGCTCCCGCTGCTGACCGCCGCCATCATGTTGATGTTGGGCGAGAAACATCGTCCGCTGAAGGCCAGGATCAACCTGTTCTCGAGCTTGTTGGGCCTGGGCATTTCCGTGCTGTTGCTGCAATGGACGCACACCACCGGGGTGCCAGGGTCCATCGGGGTCTACCTGCCTGGCAACTGGCAGTCGCCTTTCGGCATCGCACTGGTGGTCGATCGTCTATCGGCGCTAATGCTGGTACTGACCGGAATCATCGGCGTCAGCGCCCTGCTGTTCGCCATGGCACGCTGGGACGGCGCCGGCTCAAGCTTCCACGCACTGTTCCAGATTCAGTTGATGGGGCTGTACGGCGCGTTTCTGACGGCGGACCTGTTCAACCTGTTCGTCTTCTTCGAAGTCTTGCTCGCCGCGTCCTACGGGTTGATGCTCCATGGTTCCGGCCGGGCGCGGGTGTCGTCAGGCCTGCATTACATCTCGATCAACCTGCTGGCGTCATCGTTGTTTTTGATTGGCGCCGCACTGATTTATGGCGTCACCGGCACCCTGAACATGGCTGATCTGGCGCTGAAAATCCCGTTGGTGCCGGAAGCTGATCGCGGCCTGCTGCATGCCGGCGCGGCGATTCTGGCGGTCGCGTTCCTGGCCAAGGCCGGAATGTGGCCGCTGAATTTCTGGCTGGTTCCGGCCTACTCTTCGGCCAGCGCGCCAGTGGCGGCAATGTTCGCAATCATGACCAAGGTCGGCATCTACACCTTGTTGCGACTTTGGACACTGTTGTTCTCCGGCCAAGCCGGCGCATCGGCGTACTTTGGCGGCGACTGGCTGATCTACGGTGGCATGGCGACCATCGTCTGCGCGGCAGTGGCGATTCTTGCTGCGCAACGAATTGAGCGCATGGCCAGCCTGAGCATCCTGGTGTCGGCTGGAATTCTGCTGTCGGCCATCGGCTTCGCCCAGCCTAACCTGATCGGCGCGGCGCTGTTTTACCTGGTCAGCTCGACGCTGGCGTTGAGCGCGCTGTTCCTGTTAGCCGAGTTGATCGAGCGCTCGCGTTCAGCCAACGAAATGCCGTTATTCGATGACGGCGAACAGATCCCACGGCCAATGGAATCCCTGCGACCACCCAAAGGCATCAATCTTGATGACGAACAGAAAGCTGTCGTGGGCCAGGTGATTCCCTGGACCAAGGCGTTTCTGGGTTTGAGCTTCATTGCGTGCGCGCTGCTGATCATAGGCATGCCGCCGCTCTCTGGCTTCATCGGCAAGCTCGGCCTGCTTCACGCCCTGCTTAACCCACTGGGTCTGGGCGTGGGGAGTGATGAACCGGTTTCAAACGCAGCGTGGGGCTTGTTGGCGTTGTTGATCCTTTCCGGGTTAGCGTCGCTGATTGCTTTCTCGCGCATGGGGGTACAGCGCTTTTGGACGCCGCAAGAACGACCGTCGCCCTTGCTGCGACGCCTGGAATGCGTGCCGATTATTGCGTTGCTGGGCCTGAGCATCGCGCTGACCTTCAAGGCCGAGCCGCTGATGCGCTACACCCAGGCGGCCGCTGATGCCTTGAACAACCCACAGCAGTACGTCATGGCCGTGCTCGGTACTCGAGCGATTCCAAGTCCCGAAGCCCGGGCAGCGATGCTGGAGGTGCAACCATGAGGCGTCTGTTTCCTGCACCGTGGCTATCGCTGGCACTGTGGTTGTTATGGCTGGTACTAAACCTGTCGATCAGCCCGGGCAATCTGCTGCTGGGCGCCGTGCTGGGTGTGTGCGCGCCACTCATGATGCGCAAACTGCGACCACTACCGATCCGCATTCGACGACCAGGGACACTCTTGCGCCTGATCCTGCTGGTCGGCCGCGATGTGCTGGTGTCCAACATCGCTGTGGCTTGGAGCGTGCTCAACGCCGGTCGCCGCCCGCCTCGCTCGCGGTTCGTCAAGGTGCCGCTGGACTTGCGCGATGCCAATGGTCTGGCGGCACTCTCGATCATCACTACGGTCGTTCCCGGCACGGTCTGGTCGGAGCTGGCGCTGGACCGCAGCATCCTGTTACTGCACGTGTTCGATCTGGATGACGAAGCACTCTTCATCCAGCACTTCAAGGCGACCTACGAACGTCCACTGATGGAGATCTTCGAATGAGCGCCCTGCTGTCGAACGCAATCTTGCTGAGTCTGTTCATCTTTTCCGTGGCGATGCTGCTGACGCTGGTTCGCCTGTTTCGGGGACCATCGGCTCAGGACAGGGTTCTGGCCCTGGACTACCTGTACATCATCGCCATGCTGATGATGCTGACGCTGGGTATTCGCTACGCCAGTGACACGTACTTCGAGGCCGCGTTGCTGATCGCCCTCTTCGGTTTTGTGGGCTCGTTTGCCCTGGCTAAATTTCTGCTACGCGGCGAGGTGATCGAATGAATACTGAATGGTCGCTGTGGGTCGAAATACCGGTGGCAACTCTGCTGGTGCTCAGCAGTCTGTTTGCGCTGATCGGTGCCCTCGGATTGTTACGGATGAAGGATTACTTCCAACGCATGCACCCGCCGGCCCTGGCCTCAACATTGGGTGCGTGGTCTGTGGCGCTGGCGTCGATCATTTACTTTTCGGCGCTCAAATCAAGCCCAGTGCTGCACGCCTGGCTGATTCCGATTCTGTTGTCGATTACGGTGCCCGTGACCACGTTGCTGCTGGCCCGGGCCGCGCTGTTTCGAAAGCGCATGGCCGGGGATGATGTGCCCGCCGAAGTCAGTAGTCGGCGCACGGAGAGCGGGCGTTAAATTCACCGCTCGCTGTACTGATCGGACTGGGCGCGGCATGCCAGCCCTCGCAGGCGATAGCGCTCGACTGTCGAACCGGGCTGGCTTGCGATGGCCACCCGACGAGTCTCTCCGCCGAGATTCAGCCCCAGGCGACAGCCAATAAACCCGCCCCCAACACCACGCACAACGGCGAATACGCCCAGGTGTCGAGCCGGGCAAATGTCGAGTCTTTGACTTGTTTGAAGAACCCCACCAAATTCGAATCGCCTATAGCGCGAGCGAACATCAACATCGCAAGCGCACTGATCACCCATTGCAAGGACCAGTGCTGCACTGTCGGAAAATAAAGCCCGACTCGCAGGCACACCAGCATGGCTATCAACAGCAACGCCGCCGACACCAGCAGTGTGCCAAAGCCTGAAGGTTTGAACGCAGGCCTGGATTGCCCTCCACCCTCGTCGGGTACTCGAGGTACCGCGGCTTCGCTGCCGAGCTTGCCACCGAGTGCCCAGTACAAATGCACCAGGCTTATCAACAGAAAGACTGCTGCAATCCATTGCGCGACCATTAGGCTCATATTCGACATCCAGCGTGAAAGGTCGCCGCAGGATGAACTTCCTTGCGCGTTTTTGTAAGGTAAATGTCATCACTGGGGAAAAGCCCCGCCCTGGCACCGGCCACCTGACGCACTGGCGAAGAACAATCGCCTGCCGGACTGCCAAGCAGCCCAGCGTGAGCAAGGCTGCACGCCGCGCGTTTTATGGGGTGAGGCTGGCGGTGACTTTGTCCGCCACATCCTTGGGCAACCACGCTCGCCATACGTCAGGGTGCGCGGTCATGAACGCCTCGGCTGCCTGGCGCGGCGCGGTGTGTTTTTCGCTCATGTCAGCCAGCGCCTTGTTCAACGGCACGATTGGCAAATCGACCTTGCTGAAGAACTCGGCAATCTGCGGATACTGCGTCTGGAACGGAGTAGAAACGCCAATGGACAATTTCGAGGCCAGCGAGCGCGTCGGTTGCGGATTGGGGTTATCGGCGTCCGTCAGGGTTTTCCACGCTTGAGCGTCAAACGGCGGCTCTTCGAGCTGAATCAGTTTGTAACGCCCGAGCAACGGCGTGGGCGACCAGTAATAAAACAATATCGGTTTGCCACGACGGATCGACGACGTGATTTCCGCGTCCAGTGCTGCCCCCGAACCGCTGCGAAAATTCACGTAGCTGTCGGACAAGCCATAGGCTTTGAGTTTTTGCTGGTTGACCACTTCCGACGTCCAGCCGATCGGACTGTTGAGGAAGCGCCCCTTGCCTGGGCTTTCCGGATCGCTGAACACATCCTTGTAGCGCGGCAGATCACTGACACTACGCAGGTCCGGCGCCAGCGGCTTGATGCCTTTGGCCGGGTCCCCCTTGATAACGTACTCCGGCACCCACCAACCTTCGGTGGCTCCCTTGACCGTATCGCCCAGGCTCGCGACTTTACCTTCAGCCTCAGCCTTGACCCATACCGGACTGCGGCCGGCCCACTCTTCGCCAATGACCTGAATGTCGTTGTTGGCCAGTGCGGTCTCCAGCGTGATGGTCGTACCCGGCAAGGTATCGGTCGGCAGTCCGTAGCCCTTCTCGACAATGATCCGCAGGATATCGGTGATCAAGCTGCCGCTTTCCCAGTTCAGGTCGGCAAAGTGGATCGGTGCCTGGGCGGCAAAAACCGGAACCGGGGTGGCCAACATACCGAATGTGGCCAGGGTTGCGGCCAACAACCTTCGAAATCCTTTCATGCTTTTGCACCTCGCGCTGTTCACAGCAGTAACAGGATGGCCGGGTACAACACCGCGAGCCTCTGAATACTCAGTCAACTGACTGTAGTAGAGGTTCCTGTTTTCGAGGAGCGTGGGCTATTTTTCGGAAGGTTCCTGCAAACGGGCCAGCTCTCTTCTGACCATGCTCGCGTATTCCGCAGGGCGTAACGTGTAAATCTGTGACGCAACCCAACTCAGCCAGCTCCCCTGCGCAATGGCCTTATGGTCGAACAGGCGCTTGGCCTCAGCTCGAGCGCTGGCCTGGTTTTGCTCATGGAAATCCGCGCGGGTCAGGGGCATTACTCGCTCGCCTTGAACGTCACCAGCTCACCCTTGCGCCACTTGGCCGCCTTGGCGGTCACGGCCTTGAGTGTTTTGGTCAGGCCTTCCTGCAACTGCTGATGGGCAGCGAACACCATCACCACGCTATGACCTTCTTTGAACACAACGCCGTGACCATCGGTTGTGGTGACGAACGCGTAATCACCGATGCCGTAAACCGTCAGTTTGATTTCGCGGAACTTGATGTCCAGCTTGCCGCCTTCGCGGCTGGGCAATACCGCGGCGCTGAAATAATCGCCGACCTTAAGTTTGAGCCCCGGTTTGTCGTCCACCACCAGTGCTGTCTCGGTATCGATTTCGGCAATGTAAATGCCTTCAGCGTTCTGTTCGGTGACGTAAATAAAACGCGACTGGAACTGTTTAACCAACTTTGCGCGCAAATCACCCAGCACGAACAAAGCATGCATATCGAGATTACTTACTGCCAAGGAAACATCCCCACATCTGAAAATGGTGCCATACGCAGAAAATGCGCACGGCAGAAAAAAGCGGCCATGCCGAAGGTGTTGCAGAATCACTCAGGTAAAAGCCTGAATTGAGCAGAGCGCTCATCCATCATGAGGTTCGATAAGACTACTGGAATGTCTCGCGCGATGCCCTCCCTGACGTTCGTCAGGCGTTGAAGGAAAACGCCATTCTTGGGGCCAGAGAAAAAAGACTACAAACATTAGAGAAAAGTCGCTTTAAAAAAATCTCTTTTCTGACATATCGCCCTTAAAAAATTGCTTTAGATACGCATCAGCCGTCAAGCACCAGTGACGCGATTCTAGAGCAGTGATGCTCATAGAGACTACTCAAAACGACGAACAGACGTCGGTAAACAATGAAAAGGACTTCATATGTGCATACTCAGCCACTTTTCCTTTAACCCCTGCGCCCCAACAAGCGACTCGTCCGCCCCCACGGCGGCGGCGTTTCAACACACGGCAAGCCACCTGCAACCCCTAGCAGCGCCTCGCTTTCAAGTGGTCCTGGCCGGAAATGCATTTTTCCACATAAAAGAAAAATCCACGGGGCGCGTAAGAGGCTTCCGAGGGAACCACAACGAGGCCTGCTTTCTCGCCCGCGCACTCGAAGCCAGCAGCTGAAGTAAATCCTCGTGCAACGCCCATGACGTTTCGTCACGCCGATGAGTTAACTCAGCCGTCGGCTGGCAACTACTGCCATACTGCCCGCCCTAAGAAACCCATCCCCTCGGTGGACGGCTTTCAATAAAAACGAAAATTTTCAAGGGAAGGCTGCTACGTGACGGAATTTGATATCGGCGAGTTTTTTATCCGGGGCGAAGCCAGAGAAGTTGAAGGTGAATTTCAGGCCGTCATTGTGATGCGCGCCAAACCGCCACTGACCGCCGTCACCTTTCATCAGGTCGAGAAGGATCGCTGGTTCAAAACGGCGGAAGTGGCCAACATCGCCGCCCAAGAGGCTGCCAAGGCTCTGAAGGTGGCTGTCGATGAAGGCGCGCTGAAAGCCTGAGATACACCGCCACGCCGTCAAGGAACGAGCGATGCAAAGGCGAGCTTCTCTTTAAGAACAGCAAGATGATTAAGTTGAACCCGCCCGCTCGCCTGGCAACGAAAAGTATCGCTAACGTTCAATCCCGCGAAGTACCGATGACGATGCACTCGCCCTGAATGCCGACATCGGCTGCGCGCCGCCAAGAGGCAGGGGCAGGACCAGTGCCATGTCCACGGCATCCAGCGCGCTGTTTCTGGCCGAAAACAGCAGGCTGGAGAGCGTCGACACATTAGCCTGAGGCATGCCCAGGGCATGCCATTTTCGTCAACCGATCAGATCAGCTTGCGCTTGATCGCTTCGTCCAGCGTGCTCTGCGTCAAGTGCTTGAGCAGCACGTCACCGCGTTCATTGAACGGCGCACCGACAATGAGCAAAATCTGCATCCAGGTCCGGGTGCTCTCTTGCTTGACGATTTTACCCAGCACTTTACCGTCCTGATCCTTGAACACCGTCTCCAGGGTCAACGTGTTGCTGAACGTTGTCGGGATCAGAAACAGCGTGAAACCGGTCAGCCAGGCACTCGCCACATTGCCTTGTTCGTTGTTGGTCAACAGGCTGGTGATGTACAGGTTGGAATCGACCTTGTCCGTGGTCACGCTTTTGAACTGCCCGGACTCATTGAACGTTTCCAGAATGCTCTTTTGTATCCCTTGCGAATTGACCACGCCACCCGACAGCTCGCCGTTAAAGTGGTGTTGTGCGCTCACCTGCAAATAGGCGGTGGGCTTGTCCTGCCGGACTTGGGCCGGCGGCCATTGTTCTACAGGCGGCAGTTCATGCTGGGAGTAGGAAATGCAACCGGTCAGGGTCGTGCTGACCAGCAGCAGTAACGCCAGAAAATACTTATTCATGTGCAGTCAGTTCCTTTGACGGAGTTTGTAATTGAGGGGTGGCGCTGGCCAGCAAATGCGCAATGAGTTCACGCAACTGCGTAGCCCCCAGACCCGCGTTGAGGTAATCGGAGCTCCACATACCGACATTCTTGTCGAGTTTGACCTGCTCGACAGACTTGGCCAATTGCTTGCCATGACGGTCTTCGATGATCAACTCGCCGGCCAGGTCGTACTTGTCGATATAGATCGGGCCGTCAACCCAGATCCAGATCGTCAACGTCAACAACGCGCCGGGCAAGTACGCAGGGTGGACGGTGCGCTTGCCTGCCAGCGACGTCAGATTGAACTTGAGTACCACATCGTCCTCTCCGGCCTTCGCTGGGAAAACCACGGTGCGCTTGAAGTAGTCGCTTTTATCGACGTAAGCGCTGATCTGCTCGGTCAGCTGTTTGCTGCCGGCGTTACGGACGTTGTTGTCCAGACCGGGGGCGGAAATCACCACCGCACTGATTTCGGCGTTGCGATCGAGAGTCACAGGGGCGGGGCTCAAAGGCTGGCCGATCGGCCCCAACGGCGTGAACGAAACACACCCTGTCAGCGACAGTCCGAGGGTGATAACCGCCAGATAAACGAGACGCTTCACTGCTTAAATCCTTTTTATACGGGATCGGGGGAGCGTTGGCTCGACAGAACCTCGTACAAGGATTGGGCAGATCAGCATCGAAGGCGTTTAGCCAAGGAAGTGAGTGTCGGTTACATCCATGTACGGACTCGTTGAGCGGCGGCTTGGTGACGCCAGAAACGCGGCGGCATCGTAAACTTTGAGCAGGCGACAAGCAATAGCTTATAGCCATCATTGGTGCCGATTCCGCAAAAGGCTGCTAAACCTTATCGAACTCTTGGCGCGCGCCCCCCTCAGATGCAATGACGTTGCCCTCCCGGATTGCGCAATCACCGTGACTGACTCACCTGCAAGGAGATACCGATGGATTCGCCCACCCACGACTTGAAAGGCTTATTTGACCAACTCGGCCTGGACTCCAGCGAGAAGGCCATCGACGATTTCATCGCCCATCACTCGCCCTTGGCGGACGACGAGAAACTCATTGATGCCGAATTCTGGACCCCACAACAGGCTAGTTTTCTAAAAGAACAATTGCGTGAAGACGCTGACTGGGCGCGGGTGGTGGATGACTTAAACCTGCGTATGCATCAAGTTCACTGAAGCAATTAATCAGTGCAGACTGTCGGGCCGTTTGCCGCTTAATTGCGCTAACCAGGCGGCCCTGCAGGCTTCAGCCTCATCGCGACTGGAAAACGCCGTCCCCCGGCGTTCACCATTGAGCAAGACCACCCAGCAAACACTCTGGCCCACTGCGCGCAAACTGGCGGGCACTCCGCTGCCAATCATCACCGCGACATCGACTTTGCTTTGCATGCTGCCCCCTCGAATATTCATTAGCCGCCTAACTATGTCGGCATGTTAATGATTTGAATCACGAGGAAACAGCAAGCTATATGTACAGCTTCGTTACACGAAGCGTAACAATCGGCGTGTCAGCGTGGCTTCTGCGGTTTGTAACCCAAGCGTAAACCACCCCAATGCCTGCCCTTGACCATGATCGGTACTGACAGATCGTGCATCAGTTCTCCGGTGTCGCGGGTATAGGTTTGCAGCAGTACCGCTTGTTGATGGCTGCCACAGCGCACGCCGGTACGGTCGGCAAATTTGCGTTTGGTACGGTTTTGCAGCGTATCGACCTGCACATCACCGGTCAGTGGCTGGGTGAAAACGGTGTTATGGGTCGGCACATAGCCCTGCTGAGTGCAAGCAATGGCAAACACCAAGCCTTCGTGACGCGGCAACAACGGCTCTTGAATCGCCGGCAAGACTTGATCGGTGTAGCCATCGAAACGCGTCTGAAACTTGGCCGGCTGGGTTTTGGGGATCGCCTGATAATGGCGATCAAACAGGTCATCGAGACTGACACGACCCTGATCGATGTCCGCTTCAAAACGCGCGGCAATCTGGCTGGCGCCTTCACGGGCGAGGTCGTAAACCCGCTGGTGATAGTCGTCCAGCCCAACTTCAGCCAAACGTTCGCTGATGCTTTCGGCTTGACCTTCCATCTGCACCGCTGCCTGGGCCAGACGTTGGGTCTGCTGGTCACTGATTGCCAAATCGCTGCGCATTTGCTCAATGGCTTGAAACAGACTGTCCAGTTGTTCACGGTTGGTGTCAGCGCCCAAGGCGATTTCCCCAACCTGATGTTCGACATTGGCGGCCAGGCGCGCGATATTTTCCAGGTGCTGGCCTGTGTGCTCGACTTGCCCGACACCGATGTCCAGGTCACTGGAGAGCTGGCGAATTTGCTCGACCACTTGCGCGGTACGCTGCTGAATGTCGGCGACCATTCCACCCACTTCGCCAGTGGCCGACGCCGTGCGCGCGGCCAGCCCACGCACTTCATCCGCCACCACCGCGAAGCCGCGACCATGCTCTCCGGCACGGGCTGCTTCAATGGCCGCATTCAGTGCCAACAGATTGGTCTGGCTGGCGATGGACTGGATCACCAGGGTCACCCGCTGAATGTCATCACTGCGCAGGCTCAAGGCCTCGATCAGTTCACGGCTGGCATTCGCGCGCTGGCTGAGCTGGTGCATGAGAGCAATTGACTCGATCAACTCCGAATGCCCTGCGGCGCTGCTCTGATGAGCCTCGCTGGCCGCGCTGAGGGCTTGGCGGCTAAGTGTCGAGGTGGCGTGTTCGGTCGCGATCATGACTTCGGCGTTACTGACGATCCGGGCGGCAGCACCGAGTTGCGATTGCAGCTTGTCGGCCAGTTGCTTGACCGAGAAGGCCACGCCGGCGGCGGACAGCGCGTTGTGACTGGTGGTGTAGGAAAGGTCGCGGGTCAGCTCGGAGATTGCACTGATGCTTTGCGCAGGGGCTGAATCAGGAGTCGGGCGTGAACGCAAGCGCGGTAACCAGATGATCAGCACCGCCAACGGCAGGCCCAAATACAGGGACCACCCACCCAACACCATGCCACAGAGCAACAGCATCAAAGCGATGCTTTGCAACGTGGGGGTCATCCAGCGGTTTTTCGCGGCCAGCGTTGCTGCGGGCGCTGGTGTAGGCACTGGCCCAACCAGAGATCCGTCTCTCGTCATCTTCGTCACCCCATCCGACTTCTAATTGTTGTGCCTGCATTAAACGCCACTATTGGGCCATTATCTACGGTCCGTTAGTCGCGGATATTGCAGCAGGTCAAAAGAAGTGTGTGAGATTTTTCGCAGACGGCAAAAAGCATCGCGGGCAAGCCCATCCCCACACGGTGCGCATTGAACCTGTGGGGATGGGCTTGCCCGCGATCAGGGCGCTACGGAATCAGGCCTGACGCTGGTGCTTATCGATTTGCTCGTGACGCTCTTGAGCTTCGATGCAGTACTTGGTGGTCGGGCTGATCAGCAGGCGCTTCAGGCCAATGGCCTCGCCGCTGTCGTCGCACCAGCCAAAGCTGTCTTCTTTGATACGTTCCAGAGCCTGCTCCAACTGCGGCAGCATGCGCTGGTCGCGGTCGATAGCATTCACCAGCCACGTGCGTTCTTCCTCAACCGACGCTGCGTCAGCCGGATCGGCCGGAGTGTCGAGGCTTTCGATGGCAATGCGGTTCTGCTCAATGCGCTCGTGAGTTTCGATTTTCATGTTCTGCAACAGCTCGTGGAAAAAAGCATGTTGCTCGGCATTCATGTAGTCATCCGCCGGCATGGCCAGCAACTTGTCCTTTGTCATTGATATCTCTATAAAAAAACGTGCATTAAGGCGAATTAGGGAGCGTTCCGGCGGACCTGAGTCGGCCCTCGGAAAGGCGCCGTTTATTCCAAGCGCCACCCGGCACTCAATTTACGAGGGGCGGCAGTCTAAGGCCGACTTGAGGCCTCAGCAACTGAAAAGACAACGAAAGTGCCCGACAAGGCCCGGAAAGTGCGCTATGGCAGCCTTTGTGGCGGTCATCGGAGTGCGTTTATAGCAAGAAATTCAATACAGCGGCTGTATATAGAAGACAAACGGCTACGCCACGCGGGTCAGGCGTGGCGCATTTTACGGTTTTGTCCGAATTTAGCGCTTGAGTTTGCGTTTATTGCGGTACTGGTCGATGACGACCGCCACCACAATAATCAAACCCTTGATGATGTCCTGGATATAAGCATCCACGCCGACAAAGGTGAACCCGCTGGCCATCACCCCCAGAATCAACGCGCCGATCACTGTGCCGGTGATGCGACCTACGCCGCCCGCCAGGCTGGTGCCACCAATGACTGCGGCCGCAATCGCATCCAGTTCATATGACATGCCCATCCCGGCTTGCCCGGTCGCTGCCCGCGCCGACGCAACCACCCCGGCGAGGCCAGCGAGTAACCCGGCGATGCTGTAGACAATCACCAGATGACGCTTGACGTTGATTCCGGACGTGCGTGCCGCCTGCATATTGCCGCCAATGGCGTAGGTGTATTTGCCGTATTTGGTGTAGCGCAGGGCGATGTGGAAAATCACCGCCACCACCAGGAAAATGACTACCGGCATGGCGCCATGGCCAATGGCGGTGTAGGAGTCGGACAGCATGCTGACCGGTTGGCCTTCGGTGTAATACCGCGCCAGACCGCGAGCGGAGACCATCATCCCAAGGGTGGCGATAAATGGAGGAATGCCGGTGACAGCGATAATGCTGCCGTTGATTGCCCCCGCCAGCAACCCGACCCCAAGGCCAGCGATCACGGGAATCCACACGGGCAAATCGGTCAAGGACGGAAACACCGCCCGGGCGAAGTCCGACGTCTGCGCCAGGCTGGCGGCGATCATCGCCGACAGCGCCAGCACCGACCCTGAAGACAGGTCGATACCGGTCGTGATAATCACTTGGGTCACACCGATGGCCAGCAAGCCGATAATCGACACCTGCAAAATCATCAGCACCAGGCGCTGTGAGTTCATCAGGAAGCTCTGGTCGCGCACGATCCAGCCGAACACTTCAAACACCAGGCCGATACCGATCAGCACCAGAAAGATACTCAGCTCGGTCGGAAAGCGCCGGCGACTCTTGACCGGTGCCGTTGCTGGTTTGTTTTCCAGTATCGCGTTCATAACCACTCACCCTTCTTTCGCGTCGCTGGCAACAGCTGCAGCCACTGCCGGCATCAATTAGTGAACCGAGGACATGCCCGAGGCCAATTGCATCACCCGTTCCTGGGTCGCGTCATCGCGATCGAGGGTGCCCATCAGATCGCCCTCATGCATGACCATCACTCGGTCGCTCATGCCCAGCACTTCAGGCAGCTCCGAGGAAATCATGATCACCGCCATGCCTTCGCTGGCGAGATAAGCAATGAGCCGATAAATCTCAGCCTTGGCACCCACGTCGATACCACGAGTGGGCTCGTCGAGAATCAGGATGCGCGGGTTGGTCATCAGCCAGCGGGCCAGCAAGGCCTTTTGCTGATTACCCCCAGACAAGGTGTCGATGCACTGCTCCAGCGACGGGGTTTTTACTCGCAGTTTTTTGCACATGTCTTCGCACAGCACCCGCAAGGCTTTCTGCTGGACAAAGCCGTGACCGGCGTAATGTGGCAACACCGCCATCTCCATGTTCTCCAGCACCGACAGGCACGGGAACAGGCCACTGAGTTTGCGATCCTCGGTCAGCAGGGCAAAGCCCTTCTCAATCGCCATGTGTGGGTCGGTGATGCGCACAACCTGGCCGTCGAGACGCATCACGCCACCGTCGCTGGGCGTGATGCCGAAAATCGCCTCGGCGACGTTGGTTCGCCCCGAGCCCATCAACCCGGCAATCCCAAGGATTTCCCCGGCATGCAGGTCGAAGGAAACACCTTTGAAAATGCCGTCGAGCTTGAGGTCGCGCACAGACAGCAGCAGATCGCCGATCGGCTTCTCGCGAACGGGAAACAATTGGCTCAATTCGCGGCCGACCATCATCGAGATCAGGCTGTCGCCGTCCATGCTGTCAGCCCGTTGCAGGCCGATGTAGGCGCCATCACGGAACACCGCTACTTCATCGGCGATGGCGAACACTTCGTTCATTTTGTGGGTGATGTAGATGATGCCTTTGCCCTGACTCTTGAGGTCGGCAATGATCGAAAAAAGGTGGGCGACTTCCTTTTCGGTGATGGCAGAGGTCGGTTCATCCATGATCAGGATGTCAGAGTCGTAGGACACCGCCTTAGCGATTTCGACCATCTGCCGCTCGGCGATGCTCAGATTGCCGACGTGCTCCTCGGGATCGAGGTTGATCCGCAGACGCTCCAGCAGTTTGGCAGTGCAACGGTGCATTTCCCGGTGGTCAACCATGTGCAAGCCGTTGAGCTGCTCACGGCCGATCCAGATGTTCTCGGCAATGCTCATGTGCGGCATCAGATTAAGTTCTTGATGGATCATGGCGATCCCGGCCTGGAGCGCCGCCAAAGGCGTTTCGAAGGTCACCTTCTTGCCCCGCAGGCGCAGTTCACCGGCGTCCGGCTGGTAGATGCCGGCAATGATTTTCATCAGGGTCGATTTACCCGCGCCGTTCTCGCCCATGAGGGCAAGCACGGAACCGGGGCGCACCCGAAGCTGCACCTCGGACAAGGCCACCACGCCCGGAAAACCCTTGCTGACGTTGACGATCTCCAGCAGGTACGGCTCATCGACAGGTGTTGCGGTTGGCTGGATACCCACCAACGGGGCGCTCGAAGCAGTCGCTGAAGCGAACATGATCAGGTACTCCATCAGCAAGGTCGCAGGCGCAACCTTGCGTGCTTATTGTTGTTATTGAACGGACTGACTATTTAAACGTGTCGACGTTTTGCGGGGTGATCAAGCGGTATGGCACCCACACGGCCTGCTCAACCGGTTCGTTCTTGGCCATTCTCACCGCGGTGTCGATCGAACCGTCCGCTTGACCTTTCGCGTCCTGGAACACCGACACCGTCATGTTGCCTTTCTTGATCGCGTTCAAACCGTCCGGCGTACCATCGACACCGGCAATCAGCACGCTGCCCTTCTCAACGCCTGCCTGTTGCAGGGCCATCGCGGCACCAATGGCCATTTCGTCGTTGTTGGCCACGACCGCATCAAACTTGCGGCCCTGGGTCAGCCAGTCGTTGACCAAAGTCATGCCTTTATCGCGTAACCAGGTGCCGGTTTGCTCTTGCTCGATCTTGATGTTCGGGTACTTGGCCAGCACCTCTTTTACGCCTTTGGTGCGGTTGGTGGTGGAGTTGTTGGCGAGGTCGCCCAACAGAATCACGATGTCGCCCTTACCACCCATTTTTTCGGCCAGGTATTGCATCTGCATTTCGCCGGCTTCCAGGTCATTGGAAGCGACGGTCACCACGCCTTTTGGCAGCTTCAGGTCATCCGGGCGACGGTTGACGTAGACCAGCGGGATGCCAGCCTTGACGGCGGCTTCTGTGATTTTTTTGGTCGCCGCAGTATCAACGGGGTTGACCACAATGGCGTCGACCTTCTGGCTGATGAAGCTTTCCACTTGGCTCAGTTGCTTGACCACATCACTGCGAGCGTCTTCGAATTGCAATTTCACGCCATCGGGGTAGGACTTGGCTTTTTTGTCCATGGATTCGCGCAGGTAGGTCAGCCACGTGTCATCGAACTGGGACATGCTGACGCCGATCCTCATGTCGGCCAGGGCAGCGCCGCTGGCGAACATCAGGGACAGGGCAAGTGCGGTGAAACGGATCTGGGTCTTCATGAAAAGTCTTTCTCCACATTTTTGTTGGTTTTATGGATAAGGCGTGACGCATTCAGTCAGCGGGCAAACGGACAATCGGTGCGCCTGGAATACAGCAGACCAGGGCGCCGTTGCGTTCAACGCACAGCAAGCGGGTAACGAACAGGAACGAGGCGCGAGGCAGGTCGCGAAAGAGGTGTTGCACAAGACGTGGAACAGGCAGAACGCAGTGGACGGTTTTCATCGACAGTACCTGGCTTTTGATTCTTGTTTTTGGTTCGTCCTGCACCCGCTCAATGTTGACTTGAGCGAGATTGGACGTTGATCGTCGGCAACCTGGAAATGACTTTATTGGAAAATAATTTCTATATCAACTCATTTTAGAATTTTATTCTGTTTTCATTCCATGGCTGTCAAACGAGGTCAACTCCATCACTTCTCCGTGCTCGAAGCTGAGTCGTGCGGCGTCCAGTACGCGAGTGGTTGCCAGTGCATCACGGGGCTCCACCGGCAGTGGGCCACCGCTCTGTAACGCGGTTTGTAGCTGCACATAGAACTGCTGCCAGCAACCCCGCTCGGAGGGCACGCGCTCGCGCACCTCGCCGTGTTCGAACCAGCCCCAACGCCGATGTTCTTCCACCCCCCAGCGTTCACCTTCAGATTGGGGTGACATCCCGGCCAGCGCCGAGGCTTCCTGCCCGTCCAGTCCATCGACGCTGTAGCAACCCTGAGTGCCAGTGACCCGAAAGCGCGGTCCCGGGATGTTTTGCAGGCAACTGCCGCCCAGGTGCGAGATCACGCCGCTGGCGTGGGTCAGGCACATAAAGAAACCGTTGTCGAAGACCTGATCTTTATCCAGGTAGTCCAGTTCGGCATAGACTTTTGCCACAGGACCGAACAGCAGCAGCGCCTGATCCACCAGATGGCTGCCGAGATCGCGCAAAAAGCCGCCGCCGCTGGCGTTGTTCACTGAACGCGGCGAGTAGCGTTCGACCCGCGACTCGAAACGAGTGATTTGCCCTAGCGCGCCCGACTCAATGAGTTTGCGCACGGTGAGGAAGTCCGAATCCCAGCGACGGTTCTGGTAGACGCTCAGCCGCACGCCCTGGCGTTCGGCCATGGTGATCAGGGTTTGCGCTTGTTGCGCATCGGCGGCGAACGGTTTGTCGCTGACCACGGCCACGCCGTGCTCGATAGCATCGAGCACCAGCGCCGGTCGGCCCTTGAGTGGCGTGGAAATCACCAGCACATCGATTCCGGCCTCCACCAGTTGGCCAATGCTGTCGAATGCCGGCACGCCGGGGTGTTCGGTGACCAGCAACTGTCGGCGCTCCGCTGAGCGGGTGACCACACCGACAAACGTGGCGCCCGGCAAACTGCTAATCAGCGGCGCATGAAAAAACCGGCCGCCATGGCCGTAACCGACAAGTCCGATACGCATGTATACATTCCTTCTTTTGATCGTTCCCACGCGCTGCATGGGAATGATCGGTTACGGGTTATTGGCACAGTTCGCGGGTTACGCGCTCCAGCATCATCCGGTTGGACTCGTCCGGCCGGTCTTCCCAGGCGAACACCGAGACCGTGGCGATACCGTCGAACTGGATGTCGCGCAGGGTGCCAAAAAACGCCTGCCAATCAACTTCGCCCTGACCGATGTCCAGGTGCTGATGCACGGTGGCGGTGACGCCTGGCGGGTTGACGATGTAGCGCAACCCCGAAGACGCCTTGTGGTTGTAGGTGTCAGCGATGATCAGGTGCGTCAGTTTCGAGCCGGCGTACTTGAGCATCGGGGCGACGTCACCGACGCCGTCGTCGTAGAAAAACGTGTGCGGCGCCGCGTAGAGGTAGTTGATCCAGTCGCGATCCAGCCCGCGGATGATGTCCACCGACTCGTTGTTGCGCTCGCAAAAGTCATACGGATGCGCCTGGATATCGAGTTTGATGCCTTCGCGCTCAAATTCGGGCATCAACTCGTCCATGGAGCGCATGAACTGGTTCTCGCACACCAGCGGGTTGTCCGACTGGCCGGTGAACTCGGTGTTGACCAGTTCGCAGTCCATTTCCACGGCGATCTGAATCGCCCGTTTCCAATTGCGTACTGCTGCAACTCGCAATCCTTCATCGGCCGCCGCCCAGTGGTACATCGGTAACAGCGATGAGAGTTTGACCCCGGCGTCGCTCAGGACTTTGCGAAACTCCCTGATCCGCGCCTTGTCGACCCGTGGCGCTTTGTAAAACGGCAGGAAGTCTTCACGGGGCGACAGTTCGATGTGTTCGTAACCGAGTTCGGCGACCTTATCGACCATCTTGCCCAGGGACAGGTTGCGATACATGTAGGGGTCTAGTGCGATGCGCATTGGTTGCTCTCCCTCACCTGACAATGATCATTCCCACGCGCAGCGTGAGAATGATCATTAAACGGATTAGCCGTAGAAGCGTGGGCGCTCCGGGAGGCCGACCTTGATGATCTGGCCACTGTTTTGCGCTTCGATACAGGCGTCTGCCGCGACGGCAGCGGCGAAACCGTCCCATGCGGACGGGCCACCCACCTGACCGGCTCGAACGCCGTCGATAAACGCCTGCAACTCGACGTCATACGCCGCGATAAACCGGTCCTTCCAGTCCATCAGAATGGCACTCGACAGCTTTGCCCCGCTGCGCATCTGTACCTGGGAAGGCTCAGGCAGTTTGGCAATGCCGGTCTCCCCTACCACTTCGCACTGGATGTCGTAGCCGTATTGGCAGTTAACGAACACCTCCACGTCGATGCGCGTGCCCTTGGCGGTTTCCAGCAGAACGATTTGTGGGTCTCTCAGGTGAGCATGGGCCTTGCTGGTCTTACGTGGAAACACCACCTGCACCGAGACGTAATCGTCGTTAAGCAACCAGCGCAGCACGTCCAGCTCATGGATCAGCGTGTCGGTGATCGCCATGTCAGTCTTGTAGTTTTCGCCCACGGTCGGGTTGCGATGCGCACAGTGCAGCATCAGCGGCTCGCCGATCTGGCCACTGTCGATCACCGTTTTGAGGGCGCGATAACCTTCATCGTATGGACGCATGAAGCCGACCTGCACCAAGCGTTTGCCGTGGGCCACTTCAGCTTCGACGATTTTGCGGCAGCCTTCGGCGGTGACGGCCAGGGGTTTCTCGCAGAACACCGGTTTGCCGGCGGCAATCGCAGCCAATACGAACTCTTCGTGGCTCGGGCCCCATGAGGTGACCAGGATCGCCTCGACTTCGGGCGATTTGATCAGCGCGTGGCCGTCAGGGTAAACCTCGGCCGTCAGCTTCAAATCAGCAACGACTTTGGCCGCTTGCTGCACGTTGATGTCGGTGACGGCAACGACCTGGCTATTGAGCAAGGTCTGGCTGCAACGACGGATATGGTCCTGGCCGATGGCTCCGGTGCCGATAACTCCCAGCTTCAAAGACATGTAGATTCTCCTGTGAAAAATTGTTGTTGGTTTTCAGGGGCAATCAGTACTGGCGGGCCTTGGCCAGTCGTTCGTTCAGCGTCTTGGCCACCGCGTCGGTGCGGGCGCTGGTGGAGACTTGCGCCACGCCGACCCGCCACCACGACAGGTATTTGTGAATCATCGTCTTGGGCAGAACCTTGATATCGATCAGCGTCGACACCGTCTGTAACCGCGCATCAGCCAGTGCTGCTTGCAGCGCTTCAACCGTATTCACTTTGTAAGTCTTGCAGCCATAAGCCGCCGCACTCATGGCGAAATCCACGGGGACGAAACCGCCATCGAGCTTTCCTGTTTCTGGATTGCGAAAACGGAACTCCGTGCCGAAGCTGTCCATGCCGTGTTCCATTTGCAGGTTGTTGATGCAGCCGAACGTCATGTTATCGAGCAGTACCACGTTGATCTTGCGTCGCTCCTGAATCGAGGTCGCCAGCTCCGAGTGCAGCATCATGTAGGAGCCATCGCCGACCAGCGCATAGACCTCACGCTCCGGTTCGGCGAGTTTCACGCCGAGAGCGGCGTTGACCTCGTAGCCCATGCACGAATAACCGTATTCGACGTGGTAGGTGTTCACGCCCTTACTGCGCCAACTGCGCTGTAAGTCCCCCGGCAGGCTGCCGGCGGCGGCAACGATCACCGCGTCGTCGGCCAGGGTTTCGTTGAGCACGCCGAGCACGCGGCTCTGAGTCAGGCAGGAACCGGTCAGCTCGATGAATTCGCGCAAGACTGCCGGGTCCATGTGGTCGTTGATTTCCGGGACAAAATCCTTGAATTGATAGTCGACTTGATAGAGCCGGTCGACCTCCTCCTCCAATTTCGCCTTGGCCTGGCGGGGTTGATCGCCCCAGCTTGAACGGTAATCACCCAGCGCTTCGCCCAGCGCCTGCAAACCGGTTCTGGCGTCTGCCAGCAGTTGCACGCCGTCCAGTTTCAGGGCATCGCACGGGCTGATATTGAGGTTGAGAAACTGCACGTCCGGGTGCTGAAACAGCGACTTCGATGCCGTGGTGAAGTCGCTGTAGCGGGTGCCGATACCGATGATCAAGTCAGCTTCTCTCGCCAGCAGATTGGCCGCCAGGCAACCGGTCTCACCTATGCCACCGACGTTCAGCGGATGACTGGACACCACCGCACTTTTGCCCGCTTGGGTTTCGGCGAACGGAATATCAAAGCGCTCGGCAAACGCCTGCAAGGCTGCGTTGGCACCGGAATACTTGACCCCGCCACCGCAAATGATTAGCGGTTTGCGCTTGCCCTCGATGAGCGCCAACGCATCCCTCAGCATCGCGTCTGTGGCCGGGCGACGCTCGATACGGTGAACGCGTTTTTGCAGGAAATAATCCGGATAGTCATAGGCTTCGGCTTGCACGTCTTGCGGCAAGGCCAAGGTCACAGCACCGGTTTCGGCGGGATCGGTGAGCACGCGCATGGCGTGGATCGCGGCGCTCATCAGTTGCTCAGGACGGTTGATGCGGTCCCAGTATTTGCTCACCGCTTTAAAAGCATCATTGGTGCTGATGCTGAGGTCGTGGAACTGCTCGATCTGTTGCAGCACCGGGTCCGGCTGCCGACAAGCGTAGACATCGCCAGGCAACAGTAACAATGGAATACGGTTGGCGGTGGCAGTCGCGGCAGCGGTCAGCATGTTCGCCGCGCCGGGACCGACCGATGACGAGCACGCGTAAATCTTGCGCCGCAGATGCTGTTTGGCGAAACCGATAGCGGCGTGAGCCATGCCTTGCTCGTTGCGACCCTGATGGACGATCAGGTCGCCGCTGTCCTGCTCCAGCGCCTGGCCCAGACCGAGTACGTTGCCGTGGCCGAAAATGGTAAAAAACCCGGCGACGAATTTGCTTTGAACCCCATCGACCTCGATGTACTGGTTATCGAGGAATTTCACCAAAGCCTGGGCCATGGTCAGTCGTGTTGTGGTCATAACCGATCCTTCAATAAACGAAGAAACCTCTGTGGAACAGGGCATCTTCATTAGCCTTGAGTTTTTTGCAGGTGATCCATGCTCGCGCCGATTGCCTGTTCGATATCCGCCAGACCCTGCACGCTGTCGGCAAACGGCTCGAACGACAGGTAGCCGCTGTAACCGCTGCCCAGCAAGGTTTCGATCTGCGCGGCGTTGCCAAGGATGTCGCCCTCACCCACCAGCACGCGGTGGCCGTCGCGGATGCTGTTGAGCGGCGCGTCGGCATCCTCGACACCCGAAATGTGCATCAGTCCGGTCAGCTCAGGGAAGAATTCCTGCTCGCTGGCCAGGTGATGGTGGAACGTGTCATGCACCAGCCGGAACACATCCAGCCCGCCGACGGCTTTGATCGCGTCCACCGCTGTGCGCTTGCGGCGCAGCGAGCACTCTTCGAAACCCAGTGGTTCGATGAAACCGAGAATCCCGTGGTCACGCAGGATGGGCGCCAACGCAGTCAACGCCGTGCGCAAACCCGAAGCGCGTTGCGCTTCGCCGCGCGTATCCGAACGGTCATTCAACGGGCACATAACCAGCCCCTGCGCGCCGCAATCACGGGCATACGCGGCAAGCTTCAAGGCCTGGGCACGGCGCTCGTCATTCCACACATCAAACGGGTACAACGCATTGATCGACAGCACGGTGATGCCTTTGGCCGCGCACAATTCACGCACCTTTTCAGGCGCGGTGCCGTCTTCGATCTCAACGCCTTTAAGGTCGTTGCGGATCTCGATGGCGTCGGCCTTAAGGCTCACCGCCAACTCGATGAACGCCGGCAGCGACAAACGGGGGGCGACCATACGGTTCAGGGCGAAACGCAGGGGCTTGCTCATTATTTTTGTTCTCCGCAGGGGTGAGTTAATGGGCGGTCGGCATGCTGAATTCCGGGCCTTTGGCGATGCTGTCGGGCCAACGCTGCATCACACTTTTGTAACGGCTGTAGAAACGAATGCCTTCTTCGCCGTAGGCGTGGTGGTCGCCGAACAACGAGCGCTTCCAGCCACCAAACGAATGCCAGGCCATCGGCACCGGAATCGGCACGTTGATGCCGACCATGCCCACCTTGATCGTGCGGGCAAACGCACGAGCAATGCCGCCGTCACTGGTGAAACACGACACACCGTTGCCGAATTCGTGGGCGTTGATCAACGCGACGGCACTGGCAAAATCTGGCACCCGCACGATGCCCAGCACCGGGCCGAAGATCTCTTGCTGGTAGATGCTCATCTCGGTCGTGACGTTATCGAACAGCGTCGCACCGACGAAGAAACCGTTCTCGGCGCCGGGCACCTTGAAATGGCGGCCATCGACAATCAACTGCGCGCCCTGGGCCACGCCTTGATCAATAAAACCCTCGACCTTGGCTTTGTGCTCGGCGGTGACCAGCGGCCCCATGTCGCTGTCACCCTGCATACCGTTGCCGACTTTCAGTTGATCAATACGTGGCAGCAGTTTGGCAATCAACTGATCGCCGACATCACCGACTGCGACGGCAATCGAGATCGCCATGCAGCGTTCACCGGCCGAGCCGTAAGCTGCGCCAATCAGGGCGTCGGCAGCTTGATCGAGATCGGCGTCGGGCATCACGATCATGTGGTTCTTCGCCCCGCCCAGCGCCTGTACGCGCTTGCCGCGAGCGGTGGCCTGCTGATGGATGTACTCGGCAATCGGCGTCGAACCGACAAAGGAAATCGCCTCGATGTCCGGGTGTTGCAGCAAGGCATCCACTGCGACTTTGTCGCCCTGAACCACGTTGAACACGCCGTCCGGCAACCCGGCTTCGGTGAGCAAGCGGGCCATCAGCAAACTGGCCGACGGATCACGTTCGGACGGCTTGAGGATGAAGCAATTACCGGTGACCAGCGCCAGCGGGATCATCCACAGCGGCACCATCACCGGGAAGTTGAACGGCGTTACCCCGGCGCAAACGCCCAGCGGCTGGCGCAGGTTCCAGTTGTCGATGCCGCCGCCGATGTTGTCGCTGAAATCGGTTTTCAGCAGGTTTGGCGCACCGCAGGCGTACTCGACGATTTCGATGCCGCGCGTCACTTCACCCTTGGCGTCGGAGAACACTTTGCCGTGTTCGCGGCTGATGATTTCTGCCAGCTCATCGTGATGGCGGTCGAGCAGTTCCTTGAACTTGAACATCACCCGCGAGCGACGCAGGGACGATTGCTCAGACCAGGCAGGGAAAGCTTTCAATGCTGAGGCAACCGCTTCGTCGACAATCTTTTGGCTGGCCAGACCGACGTGTGCCTGGACGGCGCCGGTGGCCGGGTTGAACACGCTGCTGAACCGCTCACTGCCGGTGTCTTGCACCTGACCATCGATGTAATGGCCTAAAACCGGGGCGTTGCTCATTGTTCTTGTTCTCCGTGCAAAAGGTCGAATTCAGAGATCCAGTAGCCAGCTGTGCTGCGGATCGTTATGGAACTGCCAAACACGTTTCGGGCCGGCCATCACGTTCAGGTAATACGACTCGTAACCGTAGGGCACGCTGACTGGGTGATAGCCTTTGGGGACGACCACAAGGTCGCTGTTCTCCACGGCCATGGCCTGATCGATGCTGCGGTCGTCGGTGTAGACCCGCTGGAAGACGAAGCCTTGGGGCGGGTTGACCTGGTGGTAATAGGTTTCTTCGAGAAAGCTCTGGTGTGGCAGGTTGTCGGTGTCGTGCTTATGCGGCGGGTAACTCGACGAATGCCCGGACGGCGTGCGCACTTCCACCACCAGCAGCGAATGAGCGGGCTCGGTGTCCGGCAGAATGTCGCAGACGTACCGAGTGTTGGCGCCCTTGCCGCGCACGCTACGCTTCATGGTTTCAGGCCTGATCAGACGCGGCCCGAGGTTTTCAGCGGTTGAGCCGGGGGCGGCGCAGACGGCGATTTGCACGTCACTCAGCGCAACCACTTGAGCGTGGCTGCCTGGAGGCAAGTAGGCGGCGAACGGGGATTTGTCCTCGAACACCGATTGGCGATCACCGAGGTTGTCCCAGTTGAACGCGCCCTGCCCCGGCGCTTCGCCGTGGACGCTGACGCGCCCGCTGAGTAGCACCAGGCACAGTTCTTTATCGCCCGCTGCAACCGGCAGGGTTTCGCCAAGACTCAGGCGATACGCGGCGAAGCCAACGTATTCCAGCTCATTTTCGCCCAACTCGACCATGGTCCGGCCTCGGGCATTGCTCTTGACCAGCAGGCTCATCACACACTCCTCGCGTCGAGCAACCCACGCAGGGTGTCGAAGCCTTTCTTGGCATAGGCATAGCTGGGGGCGACTGCCGGGTCTTGCTCGGCTTCAACCACCAGCCAGCCGTGATAATCAGCGGCCAGCAAGACGTCGAGCAAGGCGCCAAAATCGATATCGCCATCGCCGGGCACAGTGAAAGTGCCGTTAATGATGCAATCCGGGAAGCTCCAGAGGTTGTTGCGCGCCAGTTGCACCACCGGTTTGCGCACGTCCTTGAAATGCACGTGACAGATCCGTTCGATGTGTTTGCGCAGCACCTGCAAAGGCTCGCCGCCGCCCATGTAGCAGTGGCCGGAATCGAACAGCAGGCCGACTTCGCTGCCGGTCAGCGCCATCAACTTGTCGATGTCAGTCGGGGATTCGACGTAGGCGCCCATGTGATGGTGGTACGCCAGACGCACACCTTGGGACAGGGTAAAACGCGCCAGTTCGGTGAGTTTGTCGGCGTATTCCTGCCAGGCTAGCTCGGTGTGGAAACGCGGACGCTCAACCAGCGGAATGCGCTGGCCTTGAATCGAGTCAGCGACTTCGCCGTAGACCAATACCTTAGCGCCGTTCTTCGCCAGCAGTTCGACATGGCTGCCGATGGCGTCGATTTCCTCGGCCACCGAACGGCGAGCCAGACGGCTGGAGTACCAACCGGAAACCAACGCCAGACCGTAAGGCCGCAGCACATCGCCGACGCCTTGGGCGTCCTTGGGGAATTTGCCGTTGAGTTCAAAACCTTCGTAACCGATTTCCTTGCCTTCGCTGAGGGCGGTGCTCAGCGGCGTCTCGCCGCCGAGAGACGGCAGGTCGTCGTTGCTCCAGGAGATCGGGTTGATGCCAATTCGGATAGCGGGCATGGCTGCACCTATTATTGTTTTTACAAAGCTGTAAGACCGACACAGGCCCCTTGCGGGAACGAGCCTGCTCGCGCATGGGTTCAGGCCCGGGCTGCGCGCCAGGCATCGATCAGTTCGACAAACGTGCGCTGCACCTGATGAATCAGCGCCTCATCGTCGATTTCACCGGCCATCCAGGCGCGGCTCGGCTCCTGGAAAATCGTCCGGCCGACCGCGAAGCCACGGCACGTCTGGCTCTGGCTCGCTTGCTTAAAGCCTTCGGCCAGGGCCGCCGCCGGGGCATTCAGGCCCAGCAGTACGACGCCGCGGCAATACGGGTCGCGCTCCTGAATCAACGCGTCGAGCTGTTTCCATTGTTCGGCACTTTGCGCTTCGATCTTCCACCACGCCGGGTAGATGCCCAGGTTGTAGAGGCGTTTCAGCGCACGATAGAGCACCTCGGGATGGGCCGAAGGGTGATCCTTGGGCGGGATGATCTCCAGCAGCAGCTCATGACCACTGACCTGGGAAGCTTGATACAAACCCTTGATCTGCGCTTCCTGCTCCAGGCGCAGTAGCGGCTCGTCATCCGGGTGAAATTGCACCAGGCACTTGATGATTTGTTCTTGCGGCCAGGCAATCAGGTTGCTGCCAATGGAGCGCCCATGTTCAAAGGCTAACGGCCGCGAGCCTTGTACCTCAACCGGGCGCGCCACCCACCAGCCACGACCGGTGGCGGCGTTCAGCGAGTCCTGGCCGAAGCGTTGATCGGCCAGCAAGCCGACATCGGCATCGATGCCTTGACCGCGTAAATCGGCTTCGACCCGCTCCACCGCTTTGATAAAAAGCTGTTTGAGTTCACAGATACTGCTCAGATCGCGGCCGCCCTTGTGGGCCAGTTCGACCAATTGCCCACGATGATCGAAGGCAAAAATGAACAGCTGCTTCCACTGTTTACGCGCCACGCTAACCTGATGCAGGCGTTGCAGCGTGGCGTCCTGATCCGGTCGGGTGATCGGCTCCGGGCTGTTGAACAAGTAGTCGAGTTCGGCACGCGTCGGCATCGCCGGGGCACACGCATGACGCGACACCACCAGCCCGCCGCAGGCATTGGCCAACTGGCAGCAACGATCGTCGCTGGCGTCTTCAAGCCAACCGGCAAGAAAACCAGACATGAACGCATCGCCCGCCCCCAACACGTTGAGCACTTCCACACGAACGCCGGGATAGATCGCGCCGTCTTCGAGACGGACCGGAATCACCCCGTGAATCACCGTGCAACCTTGTGGACCGAGCTTGACCACCAGCGTGGCTGCGCTCATGCGCCGGATATTACGCAGCGCGGTGAGCAAATCCTCGGAACCGCCGGCAATCAGAAACTCTTCTTCGGTGCCGACAATCAGGTCGAAACGCGGCAGGATTTTCTGCACGTGCTGGCTGACGTTCTGGTCGGCCACAAAGCGCGTTTCGCCGTCCGCCTTGCCCACCAGGCCCCAGAGCACGGGGCGGTAATCAATGTCGAGAACGCGTTTGACGCCATGTTTCTCGGCGTATTCCAGCGCCTGGATGCTCGCCTTGTACACGCCGTCAGTGGAGAAGTGGGTGCCGGTGATCAGCAACGCTTTGCTGGAAGCGATGAACGCTTCACTGATGTCTTCGGCCCGCAGCGCCATGTCAGCGCAGTTTTCGCGGTAAAAGACTAAAGGAAAGGTTTCACGGTCTTTGAGGCCCAGCAGGACCATCGCGGTAAGGCGCTCCGGATCGACCTTGATGCCGCTGACATCGCAGCCTTCGCGGGCCAGAGATTCGAGGAGGAAGCGCCCCATGTGATCATCGCCCACCCGGCTCAGCATGGCTGATTTGAGCCCCAGGCGAGCGGTGCCGAAGGCGATGTTCGCAGAAGAACCACCGAGGTATTTGGCAAAGCTTGAGACATCCTCAAGCCGCGCCCCGACTTGCTGCGCATAAAGGTCGACGCCAAGGCGCCCCAGGCAAATCAAATCCAATTGACGCCCATTGGCAAAACGAGTCTGGCCCATGCTGGCTCCTGTTATTTTTATCAGCCTGCGTTCAGGGCGATGGCCGCGCCGAACGTTCTTGGTGGATGCAGACTAAAACGAGCAGGGCCGAATAATCAATATTTATTCTATATAATTTTTACGTGGAATATTTTTTCCAATAAGCCCCTGTGCGAGCGCTCCAGACGCGGTGCATCGATTCAGCAGGCGCAGCGCCCACTGCAAGCTCAAGATTTTATTCCGGCCTACCCTGTAGACTGCGCACAGCCCACCTATTGTCAGCGGATGAGCTGCTTGTCATTCCTGTGAGAACACGCCAGAAGGATTTTTTATGTCCCGCACCGATCAGCCGGCTACGACCGAGAACACGCCTGAGAGCGAACTCGCCAGCCCCCCGATCAATGCCGAGCGTCTGCTGCAACTGATCACCAACGAATACGAAAGCCTGCCGCGCCAACTCAAACGCATCGCCAGCTACATGAGCCAGCAGAGCGACCGGATCATGGTCGATCGCATCAGCGACATCGCCCGTGAGTGCGAAGTGCATCCTTCGGCGATCGTGCGTTTTTCCCAACGGTTCGGGTTCAGCGGTTTCAGCGAGATGCAGGCCTTGTTCCGCGAGGCCTACACCCACAAAACCACGCCGGTACAGAACTACCAGCAGCGCATTCGCAGCATGATTGCCAACAAGTCGCAGAAAGCCAGCGGCGGCGACCTGGCACGCGAGTGCATCGACGCCACCCTGTCGGGCATCGAGCGACTAGGGCTGGAGCTCGACGATGCGGCTTTCGACAAGGCCGTGGACCTTGTCGTCAACGCGGACAACATCTACGTGGTCGGGGTGCGCCGCTCGTTCGCCGTGGCCGATTACCTGGTCTACAACCTGCAACACACCAACAAGCGCATTCACTTGGTCTCCGGGCTTGGCGGCAGCTACCGCGAGCAGATGCGCAGCGTGCGCGCCAATGACCTGGTGATCGCCATCAGCTTCACGCCCTACGGCAAAGAAACCCAGCATTGCCTGCGCATAGCGCAACACCATCAGGCCAAAACCCTGATCATCACCGACAGCAACCTTTCACCGTTGGCTAAACGTGCGAGCACAGTGTTGCTGGTCAACGAAGGTAGCTCGTTTGCATTTCGCTCGTTAAGTGCGACGTTGTGCCTGTGCCAGGCCTTGTTTATCGCCGTGGCGTATCGACTGGAGTTAAAGGTCGATGAGATTCATGAACAGGTCGGTTTCGACGATTAGCGCCGTGGTTGCAGGTCCGTGAACCTCAGCTAAGGTCGTTCATCGCAACATCGCCAACGGAAGGAGAGGCTCTATGAAACTGATCGGCATGCTGGATTCGCCCTATGTGCGACGCGTGGCCATTTCTGCCAAATGCCTGGGCATTAACCTGGACCACGAGGCGGTTTCGGTGTTTCGGCATTTCCAGCAATTCCAGCAGATCAACCCAGTGGTCAAGGCCCCGACGCTTTTGCTGGATGACGGCAATGTGTTGATGGATTCGACGCTGATTATCGATTACCTGGAGGCGCTGGCAGGGCCCGGCAGGAGCCTGATGCCGAGTGATCTTCAGCAGCGGGTGCGGTCATTGCAGTTGATCGGACTGGCATTGGCCGCTTGCGAAAAATCGGTTCAGCTTTATTACGAACGCCACTTGCGACCCGTCGAGAGTCAGCACCAGCCATGGGTCGAACGGGTAGAAGGCCAACTGGCGTCAGCTTATTTAGCCCTGGAGCAAGCGCTGACAAAACACCCGCTGAAAACCGATGGCTCGATTGCTCAGGATGGCCTCACGGTGGCGGTGGCCTGGAGCTTCACCCGTTTGGTGGTGCCGGATCAAGTGGAGCCCGCGCACTTCCCGCAAATCAGCCAGTTCACTGCATATGCGGAAAAGCTTGAGGCGTTCCTCAGCACCCCTATGACCTGAGGCCCTGTGCATCGGACGCGAGCGCTAACCACTGCTGACACCTGAGCCACGGCATTGAAGAAAATTCAACACCAGCGCCAACACCTGCGACGCCGGTCAGCAGCGGGTTGGCGATTATCCCTGACGGTGTTTGACACCGGCGGCGGATCGCCACGGCAACATCCGCGCCAAGGTGTTATCACGCACCCAGTAGTGATGGAACAGTCCCGCCGCCGCGTGCAAACCGATCAGCCAGTAGCCGGTACTGCCGAGCAATTCGTGCCAATACTTGAGCTGTTTGGCCAGGTCCGGATCAACCGCCACTGGCGCCGGCAACGCGAAACCGAAATAGGGCATCGGTTTGTCTGCCGCTGCCAGCATCAACCAACCCAACAACGGCGTGGCAATCATCAGTCCGTAGAGCGCCAGGTGCATCAGGTGTGAAACGCCGGTTTGCCAGCTCGGTGGCGCCGGGGTAATCGGCGGACGCGGCGTCAGACGCCCAAGTAAACGGACCCAGACCAATACAAAAATGCTCACCCCGAACAGCCCGTGCAGCCCCAGAAACAGGGTTCTTGCGGCATTTCCACGGGGCAGCAGCCCTTTGATTTCGATGCAGGCGTAGACACCAACAAATAGCGCCAGCATTAGCCAATGCAAAGTCATCGACAGTTTTCCATAGCGTTGTCTTACTGAATCTCGGGTCATGAAGAGCCTCGTGAACGTTATTGCCGACTGCCGACTGATTCGCACAGCCTCGATCCGGCCTGTCACCGAACCGGCAGACGCTACCCTGCCCGCAAAGTCTTAAGGCAATCTGAAGAAGCCTCAACAGACTGCCAACGAACCGGAATATGATCGTTCGCCGGCCTCAGGCATTCGATAACGGACACCTTGAGCGCTGAAAAAAATCATCGGTGCAACGCTGTACTTGTGAGGTCACGCGCTCTACCGTTATCGGCGTTACGCCGCCGCACAGGTCAGCGCTGGTGCGGCTCGATGCCTGGAAAATCTCAACTGAGGGGCCGCTGTGCGTTTATTACTGATCGAGGATGACGAGGCGCTTGGCGAGGGAATTCAGCAGGCATTGAGTCGTGAGGGCTACACCGTCGACTGGCTGCGCGATGGCAGCAGCGCGTTGCACGCGCTACTCAGCGAAACCTTCGATCTGGCGGTGCTCGACCTCGGCCTGCCGCGCATGGACGGGCTGGAGGTGCTGCGCCGTTTGCGTGACAGCGGCTCCAACCTGCCGGTGTTGATTCTCACCGCACGGGATGCCACCGAAGACCGTATCGCCGGGCTTGATGCCGGGGCCGATGATTACTTGATCAAGCCCTTTGACCTGGCCGAGTTGAAAGCCCGGTTGCGCGCTCTGCTACGCCGCAGCGCCGGCCGTGCCCGCGTGGTGATCGAGCATGCGGGCGTTCGTCTCGATCCCGGCACGCAGCAGGTGACGTATCAAGACGAGCCCGTGGCGCTAACCCCTAAAGAATATCAATTGCTCTACGAGTTACTCTCGCCGCCGGGTCGGGTCATGACGCGCGACCATCTGATGCAGTTGCTCTACGGCTGGAGCGAGGAAGCGGAAAGCAACACCTTGGAAGTTCACATCCATAACCTGCGCAAAAAGTTCTCCAGCGAGCTGATCCGTACCATTCGTGGCGTCGGTTACCTGGTGGAGGAGCGTCGATGAGTTCGATCCGGCGTCGTACCCTGACGCTGATCATTGGCCTGATGCTCACCGGCCTGGCGGTGATCAGTGTGTTCAACCTGCACGACAGCAATCACGAAATCGCCGAAGTCTATGACGCCCAACTGGCCCAGAACGCCCGACTGCTACAAGGCGTGATGCGCATGCCGCTGGCCGGTAACGAGCACGCCAATCTGTATCAAGCGTTCAACGAGGCACTGGGCGAAGCCGAATCCAGGGCCGATGGCCATCCCTATGAAAGTAAAATTGCCTTTCAGGTCTGGAACGCGAAGGGCGAAGTGCTGGTACACAGCGCCAGCGCGCCCTCCTTCACCGTCCTTCCGACCACACCGGGCTTCAGTGATGTGGTGGACCTGAACAACCGTCACTGGCGCGCGTTTGTCCTGCAAGACCCACACAATGATCTGCGGGTCTGGGTGGGCGAACGCGACGACGTGCGTTCGGACCTGGTGGACCGCATCGTCAGCCACACGTTATGGCCCAACGTATTGGGCAGCCTGATCGTCGCCGTCATGGTCTGGCTGGCCATCGGCTGGGGACTCAAGCCGCTTGAGGACCTGGCGGCGACTCTGCGGGCACGGCACAGCGGCTCTCTGGAGCCGTTGCACATGGCCCCGCTGCCCAGCGAACTGGAGCCAATGCAAGCGGCGCTCAACCAGATGCTGGCGCAGATCCAGGAAGTTTTGGGCAGGGAGCGGCGTTTCATTGCCGACGCCGCCCACGAAATGCGCACGCCCCTGGCGGTGCTGCGGGTGCATGCACAAAACCTGCTGGAGGCCGGTACGGAACAGGAGCGCCGGGAGTCACTGCAATTTCTGATATCGGGCGTGGACCGTACCAGCCGCCTGGTTAACCAGCTCCTGACCATGGCCCGCCTCGAACCCAACGCCGTGGCGCCGTTACTGCGCACCATCGACCTGGTCGCCACCGTCCGCGACAGCCTGGTTCAACTCACGCCGTGGTTGTTGAGCAAGCACCTGGAACTGGCCTTCGACGTCAATGAACGACCGTTGCGGGTGGTCGCCGACGCGGCTGCAATCGATATCGCGCTGAACAACCTGATCACCAACGCCGCCAATTTTTCCCCGGAGCAAGGGGTTATCACAGTGCAGTTGAGCCACGCAGACGGGTTCTACTCGCTGAGCGTCGACGATCAAGGGCCAGGCATTGACGAAGCAGATCGAGACCGCTTGTTCGAGCGCTTTTACAGTCGTGGAAACGCTCGGGGTGCGGGGTTGGGGCTGACGATCGTCAATACCATTGCAAGGCGCCTGGGTGGGCGAATCACCTTGGTGAATCGCCCGGAGGGCGGACTGCGGGCAACCCTCGACATTCCCGACGGCTCACACCGCAGCCGCTTGGCAAACGAAACGTTGCCGCCCGCCCCGGAGCGTTATTGAGGCCCTAGGAGTAACGCTTGCTCGCGCTCACATAACGCCACCACGTAATCCCACAACACCCGCAGCCGCACCGACTTGTGCAACTCGCGCCGGGTGCTGATCCAGTAGCTGCGCTGAATACTCTCCTCAGGCAACAATGGCACCAGCCCCGGATCGGTGCTGGCCATGTAGCACGGCAGCACAGCAATCCCCAGGCCCGACCGTGCGGCTTGGTGCTGAGCAATCACACTGGTGCTGTGGAACACCACTTGGGGGTTGCGACAAAAGCTGTTGAGGAACATCAGTTCCTGACTGAACAGCAAGTCATCGACATAGCCGATCCAGGCATGGCGACCGAGGTCTTCACGACTGCGCAGCGGCGGCGCGTTGTCGAGGTAGGCCTGGCTGGCATAGAGCGCGAGGCGATAGTCGGTGAGTTTGCGGGTGACCAGCATGTCGGCGGCCGGGCGTTCCAGGTGAATACTGATCTCGGCTTCGCGGTTCAGAATGCTGACAAAGCGCGGCACCGCCACCAACTCGACTTCCAGCCCCGGATAACGCTCGAACAGGCCGTTCATGCGGCTGGCGAGAAACATGATGCCCAGCCCTTCGGTCACGCCAACGCGAATCTTGCCCAGTGGCGCAGTGGATTGGGTGATCTCCTCTTGCGCCAGCAGCGCAACGTTTTCCATGGCCTCGGCGTGTTTGAGCAACGCTTCACCGGCCGGAGTCAACTCGTAGCCTTGAGCATGCTGCACGAACAGCGCGGTGCCGAGGCTCTTTTCGACGGCTTCAATGTGTCGCGCCACGGTGGCGTGCGTGGTGTTCAAGCGGCGGGCGGCAGTGAGTAAGCGACCGCTGCGCTGCAATTCAAGAAAAAACCGCAGGTCATTCCAGTCGAACATGATTCATCCTTGGGACTAAGCTGTTTAAACGGCTGTCTAAAAACGCACAGCAGCTGAGCAAAAACTAACATTCTTTTGACGAAAGCTAACAACTAGGATGACCGGCAATAAGAACAACACTAAGAGGTCAGGGATGCAGACTTCCCTTGATGAGTACGACTACATCGTGGTGGGCGCCGGGCCGGCCGGGTGTTTGCTGGCCAATCGGCTGTCAGCCAATGCGCAACACCGAGTGCTGCTGCTCGAAGCCGGCGGCCGCGATAACTACCCATGGATTCACATTCCCGTGGGTTACCTCTTCTGCATCGGCAACCCGCGTACCGATTGGTGCTTCAAGACCGAAGCACAGCCGGGTCTGCAAGGCCGCGCCCTCAGTTATCCTCGCGGCAAAGTGCTCGGCGGCTGCTCCTCCATCAACGGCATGATCTACATGCGCGGTCAGGCCAGCGACTATGACGGCTGGGCGGCCGAGGGCAATCCTGGCTGGGCCTGGGAACAGGTGTTGCCGCTGTTCAAGCACAGCGAAAATCATTTTGCCGGCAGCAGCGAGTTCCACGGTGCCGACGGCGAATGGCGGATCGAGCGTCAGCGGCTGTCGTGGCCGATTCTCGATGCCTTCCGCACCGCCGCCGAGCAAAGCGGCATCGCGCGCATTGATGACTTCAATCAGGGCAACAATGAAGGCTGCGGCTATTTTCAGGTTAATCAGAAGGCCGGAGTACGCTGGAATGCAGCCAAGGCGTTTCTCAAACCGATCCGCAATCGCGCCAACCTCACGGTGCTGACCGACGTTGAAGTGGACCGCGTGCTGTTGGAAAACAGCCGGGCCTCGGCGGTGAGTGCGCGCTGGCAGGGTCAAGCGAAAACCTTCAAGGCACGCAAGGAAATCGTCCTGTGTGCCGGCTCCGTCGGCTCGCCGAGCATCCTGCAGCGCTCCGGTATCGGCCCTCGGCCATTGCTGCAAAAGCTTGGCATCGGCGTGGCCCACGAACTGCCGGGCGTGGGCAGCAACTTGCAGGATCATTTGCAACTGCGGCTGATCTACAAACTGGAAAACGCCCGCACCCTGAACCAGATCGCCGGCAGCCTGTGGGGGAAAATGAGCATGGGCTTGCGCTATCTGTATGACCGCAGCGGGCCATTGTCCATGGCGCCCAGCCAACTCGGCGCGTTCGCCCGTTCGGGGCCGGAGCAGACCTCGGCCAATCTCGAATACCACGTGCAACCACTGTCACTGGAGCGCTTCGGCGAACCGTTGCACGCGTTCCCGGCGTTCACCGCGTCGGTCTGCGATCTGCGGCCGCACAGTCGGGGTCGGGTGGAGATTCGCTCGACCGACCCACAGGACGCACCGTTGATTCAGCCCAATTACCTGAGCCACCCCGAAGACCTGCGCGTGGCGGCCGACGCCATCCGCCTGACCCGGCGCATCGTCGGCGCGCCGGCCTTGAGCGCTTTCAAACCGGTGGAATACTTACCCGGTGAGCACCTGCAAAGCGAAGAAGAGTTACGCGAAGCCGCCGCCCGCATTGGCACGACGATCTTCCACCCGGTGGGCACCTGCCGCATGGGCCGCGATGCACACGCGGTGGTCGACGCCGAGCTGAGAGTCCACGGCATACCAGGGCTGCGCATTGCCGATGCCTCGATCATGCCGCGCATTACCTCGGGCAATACCTGTTCACCCACGCTGATGATTGCCGAGAAGGCGGCGCAGCTGATACTCGACACCTCAGCAAGGCGTTTTGCAACGCCAGAAAAAGTACCTACCGCAGTCTCTTGACCGATGGAACAGCGGCACCGGCCCACAAGGCCGGTGCCGACAGTGGAACAACAAAAACAATCACTGTGAGGGATACCGATATGTCAGAACATGTTCAGCCTATGGGCGCTACGCGCAGCGTCGGCACCCGCAACGACACACAAAAAGTCATCTTCGCCTCCTCACTGGGGACGGTGTTCGAGTGGTATGACTTTTTCCTCTATGGCGCCCTCGCCGCCGTCATCAGCAAGCAGTTCTTTGCCGGAGTCAACGACACCACTGCGTTCATATTCGCGCTTATGGCGTTTGCCGCAGGGTTCATCGTGCGACCGTTCGGGGCGCTGGTGTTTGGCCGATTGGGAGACATGATCGGGCGTAAATACACTTTCCTCGCCACCATCATCCTCATGGGCCTGGCGACGTTTTGCGTCGGCTTGTTGCCGACCTACGCCAGCATCGGTATCGCGGCGCCGATCATCCTCGTGGTGCTGCGCATGCTTCAGGGCCTGGCCCTCGGCGGTGAGTACGGCGGCGCGGCGACGTATGTGGCTGAACACGCCCCCATCGGCAAGCGCGGCTTCCACACCAGCTGGATTCAGTCCACCGCGACCCTTGGCCTGCTGCTGTCGTTGCTGGTAGTGCTGGGGTGCCGCTACTTCACCGGCGACCAGTTCGAAGTCTGGGGCTGGCGCATTCCGTTTCTGTTTTCCATCGTGCTGCTGGGTATCTCGACCTGGATTCGCCTAAGCCTGCACGAGTCGCCGGCCTTCGTGAAAATGAAAGAGGAAGGCAAACTCTGCAAGCAGCCCCTGCGCGATTCGTTCGGTAAATGGGACAACCTCAAAGTGGTGCTGATTGCGCTGTTCAGTATCAACGCCGGGCAAGCCGTGACGTTTTACGCGGCGCAGTTTTATGTGCTGTTCTTCCTCACACAGTTTCTGAAAATGGACCCGGCGCTGGCCAATAGTCTGCTGATTGTCAGTGTGATCATCGGCGCGCCGTTCTTTATCTTTTTCGGCTGGCTATCGGACAAGGTTGGACGCAAACCGGTACTGATGATCGGCCTGTTGCTGGCCACGGCGCTGTATTTCCCGATCTTCAAAACCCTGGCCCACTACGCCAACCCGGCCATCGACCAGGCCAGCCGTCAGGCACCGATCACCGTACTCGCCGACCCGACCACTTGCACCTTCCAGTTCGACCCGGTAGGCAAGGCGAAATTTGACAGCCCATGCGACAAGGTCAAGACCTTCCTGATTAAACAGGGCCTGCCTTACAACAGTGCCGCCGCACCTGCCGGCAGCGGCGTACAAGTCAGCGTCGGCGACATAAAAATAGAGGGTTACGACGAAGCGGCCCTGCGCGGTGCAGTGACGTTGTCCGGGTATCCGTCGCAAGCCGATGCACAGCAAATCAACAAACCGATGATCGTGGCGCTGATTGTCGCGCTGATCATTATCTCGGCCATGTGCTACGGGCCACTGGCGGCATTGATGGTCGAATTGTTCCCGACGCGTATCCGCTATACCTCGATGTCCCTGCCCTACCACATCGGCAATGGCTGGTTTGGCGGGTTCCTGCCAACCGTGTCATTTGCGTTAGTGGTGTACACCGGGGATATTTTCTATGGGCTGTGGTATCCGGTGGTGATTACCGGGGTGAGCCTGGTGGTGGGGATGATCTGCCTGCGTGAGACAAAAAACGTGGATCTCGATACCAACTGACGGTTTGCCTGTGTGGTAAGGGGCGTGAGCGATCCCCTCGCCACGCTGCGAATCCCGGCACAACCACGGCGTTGTGCCTGGGCACTGAATTCGCTGAACGGACCTCTGGCGCACGCTTGTTTGGGGTGGAGTGAGGTCTGTCATCAATAGCAACGCCTTAACTGTACATCCATACAGATAAAGATTGCCCCTTCGCTCCTCACCCGCCATTCTGTTGACCTTTCGAACATTGATCGACGAGCGTGGTCATGCAGCTGTACCTCTGTGAAAAACCGTCCCAGGCCAAAGACATCGCGGCCGTACTCGGCGCCAAGCGTCGGGGCGACGGCTGCTGGCTGGGAACCAACGTCACGGTGACCTGGTGCATTGGCCATCTGCTGGAAACGGCGCCGCCAGACGCATACGACGCCAAATACAAGCGCTGGGTACTGGCGGACCTGCCGATCATTCCCGAAAAGTGGAAGATGACCGTCAAACCCCGTACCGCCAGCCAGTACAAAGCGGTCAAACGCCTGCTTGGCGAAGCCAGCGAGCTGATCATCGCCACCGATGCCGACCGTGAGGGCGAGATGATCGCTCGGGAACTGGTGGAGCATTGTCGGTATCGTGGACCGATCCGGCGCCTGTGGCTGTCGGCGCTGGACGATGCCTCGATCCGCAAAGCATTGGCCGCGCTCAAGCCAGGGGTCGAGACGTTCAGCCTCTATCATTCGGCGTTGGGCCGTTCAAGGGCCGACTGGCTGATCGGGATGAACATGAGTCGCCTCTTCACCTTGCTCGGGCGCCAATCCGGTTACCAAGGCGTGCTACCAGTCGGTCGGGTGCAAACGCCGACCCTGCGCCTGGTGGTGGATCGCGACCGCAGCATTGCCGACTTCGTCCCGGTGGCTTACTGGGCCATTGAGGTGCAATTGCTCCACGACGGTACGGTTTTCACCAGCCAGTGGCGCGCCGCCGCCGATGCCTGTGACGACCAGGACCGCTGCTTGAATCCAACGCTGGCACGTAACGCCGCTGAAGCGATGGGCGCCGCCGCGAGCGCACGGGTGATCAGATTACGCACCGAGCGGATGCGTGAAATAGCACCTCTGCCGTTTGACCTGGGCACCTTGCAGGAAGTCTGCTCGAAGAAACTCGGGCTAGGTGCCCAGGAAACCCTCGATATTGCCCAAGCGCTGTACGAAACCCACAAGCTCATCACCTACCCGCGCAGCGACTGCGGCTACCTGCCCGTGAGCCAGCACTGCGAAGCACCCGGTATTCTCGCGGCACTTCGCCAAGCCGATCCGAGTCTCAACGCCCTGCACGATCATCTGGAGCCTCAACGACGCTCAAGGGCCTGGAACGATGCCAAGGTCAGCGCTCACCACGGCATCATTCCCACGGCCGCGGCAAAAAATCTCGAGCGGTTGGCAGGTAAACAACGGGCGGTCTATACCTTGATTCGCGCACGGTATCTGGCGCAGTTCCTACCCAACCACGAGTTTGACCGTACCCAGGCCGATTTCGACTGTGCTGGCGAGGCCTTGCGCGCCGTGGGCAAGCAAATCGTCGAGCCGGGCTGGAAGCGTGCGTTGCCCGAGGCGCTGGCCCCGGCCAAGGGCCGCGAAGCGCCGGCCCCACAAACACTGCCGGCATTGGTCGAAGGACGCGACTGCGCCATCGCCGAGGTAAAGCTCAAGGACCTCTGGACCCAACCGCCCAAGCCGTTCACCGAAGGTGACTTGATCAAGGCGATGAAGAACGTCGCCAAACTGGTGGAAGATCCACTCCTGAAGCAGAAACTCAAGGACACCACCGGGATCGGCACCGAAGCGACCCGCGCATCAATTATTCAGGGTTTGCTGGATCGGGGTTACCTGATCAAAAACGCTAAAGCGCTGGCCGCGACCTCGGCGGCCTTCAGCCTGATCGACTCGGTGCCCAGGGCCATCGCCGACCCAGGCACCACGGCAATCTGGGAACAAGCGCTAGACATGGTACAAAGCGGCGAAATGAGCCTGGAAGAATTCGTGACCAAACAAGCGGCGTGGATGAGCAAACAGGTCGCCCGCTGCGCCGGCCTGAGCCTGACCATCAGCGGGGCGGCAAGCCCGGCCGGGAATGGCTCCGCGCCCTGGAAGAACAAACGCAAACCGAGTAAACGCAAGCCGTCGAGCAGCACCCAACGCGTCTCGAAACCGACCCGTAAAGCGTGAGGGCACTTCAATGAGGCCAGGATGGTCTAGTGTTCCTCAAGCCCCAGCGACCTCCCGACTTTTTAAAAGGCCTCGACCATGATCATCGTCCATCACCTGAACAACTCCCGTTCCCAGCGTATTTTGTGGCTGCTGGAGGAACTGTCCGTACCTTATGAACTGAAACTCTATCAACGCGACCCGAAGACCAACCTCGCCCCGCCGGAACTTAAAGCGATCAATGCCTTGGGCAAATCGCCGGTGATCGAAGACGGCCCACAGAAACTGATCGAGTCCGCCGCCATCATCGACTACCTGATTCGTCGTCATGGTCAAGGCCGCCTGCAACCTGATCCAGCCACTCCTGCCTACGATGCCTACGTGCAGTGGCTGCACTTTGCCGAAGGCTCGGCGATGTTGCCGCTGATGCTCAACTTGTACGTGGGCCGTCTCGGTGAGGCCGGCGCACCGTTACATCCTCGGATCAACTCGGAAGTGGCCAACTACCTTGGTTATCTGAACAACGCCTTGAGCCAGTCCGAATACTTGCTGGGCAGCGAACTCAGCGCAGCCGACATCCAGATGAGTTTTATCGGCGAAATTGCCAGGGCTCAGGGCAAACTTGCCGAGTACCCTCATGTCGCCGCCTGGGTTGCGCGCTTTCAGGCCCGCCCGGCCTACATCGCCGCGTTGGAAAAAGGCGGCAAATACGACTTTGCGCCCCACTGATGCATCTTGCGTTGGCCACGGACGGCCGACGGAATAGGGAGCCTGCCATGCCATCGATAGAGCTGCATGCCGCTCAACGTGAAGAATGGGACACGATTGAAAACCTGATGCAGTTCTACCTGTATGACTTCAGCGAATGGCTGCCGCTGAAACTGGGGGAGCATGGGTTGTTCAAGATACAGCCGAAACTGGACTACTGGCGCCAACCGGCCACGCAGCCGTTTCTTATCAAGGTCGCTGGCGAACTGGCCGGTTTTGTGACCGTGGATAATGAAACCCATGGGGAAGGCGCCGAGTTCAACATCGGCTATTTCTTTGTAAGCAGACGCTTTCGTGGCCAAGGCGTCGCGAGGTTTGTCATTTCCACCCTCTTGAGCCGATTACCCGGTCAATGGCAAATTTTCCACATCGATGACAACAAGACTGCCCGGTTATTCTGGGCCAGCGTAATACCCGATCTCAGCGGCGGCGACTTCACCGTTCGTTCGCTACCGGTGGATGGCTACCCCTGCACCCTCTACCGCTTCCATAGCGCTTCCTAATGCCCAAAGCACTTTGTCCGACAATATGTAGTGCCAAAAAATAATCACTACATAATCGTTGACGTCTCCGATTTGCCCTTGCATGATGCGGACGTCTCCCCGATCGGGAGTACCCGCAACACGCTTGAGCAAGCTCGTCTGACCGCCGAGCTGTTTTTCCCGGATACACGCTGCCCACAAGGCAGATTGAAGAAGCTGACCTGGCCAGAACGTCCAGTACAAGGACGAGAAACGCCGGCGAAAAGTTCTCATGAAGCTTGTGGCCGACCCTGAAAACGTCGGCAGTGGCCTCCAGGTTTTCGCCGCTTCTCTTCGTTGTGACGCTATTGCGTAGCAGTTATTCAGCACGACTACATGCAACAGATGCGAGACCCCGTCACTGCCGTTTTTAACAGCTGATGGCCACCGCGGATGTCCTGGTTTCGGTGCCAGGGATCAACTAACCGATGGGCTACCTGTATTAGCGAATCAACTTTGAAAGATCACCAAATGGTCAAGGGGCTTAACCATGAATCTGAACAATCAACCTACTATCGATGAACTGGCTCGTATGTTCGCTGCGCAGAAAGACAGCCAGGACAGCCATATTCTGTGGATCAGCAAGTCGGGCCAGGTACACATTGACTGCCTGTCCCCACACGCCCATGAAGAAGAGTTCGACAAGAACAACCATAACCTGCTGGCCCGACTGAAGATGTACCGTCGCGGCCAAGGCTATGTCGGCAAAAAAGCCGCGGCGGACAAGGATTTCATCGGTCGTGTTCTGCAAACACTGAAACACGCATGGGCTTCGATGCAGAACCAGAATGAAGTTCGGGTGATTGATCAGCTCTACTGAGTTACATGGTTCAACACTAAACTAAGCGCCTCACAAAAAAGGGCCTGCTCCAGATAAGGAGCAGGCCCTTTTTTTAATCCAGTGACCGACGGATGACGCTTGCGCCAGACGTCACTGTTGCGTGGACTTAGGCACCGTAAACCGAAACTCCGTGCCATTACCGAGTTCGCTCTCAGCTTCAATGCGCCCGCCGTGCGCCTCAACAATACCTTGCGTGATGTAGAGCCCCAGCCCAATACCGGTCGGGTTACCCTCCTTGACCGTCCAGTAGCGATCAAACACATGAGGCAACTGATCTTGCGGAATGCCTTCACCGGTGTCACGAATGCTGAAAACAATGTCATCGCCCGCCGACATCGCCGCCACGCCGACTTTGCCCAGCCGCGGTGTGAACTTGATGGCGTTGCCGACCAGATTCGACAGCACCTGAAACAGTCGCTCGGGGTCGGCCTGGATCTTCAGTTGCGGCTCGGCGTGGAAGGAAATTTCGATGTCCTTATCCATCGCTAACGGCGAGAGCAGCGAATAGGCTTCTTCAAAAATTTGCCCGACATCCAGCGGCTGCGGGCTGATGGTGTAGCGTCCAGCGTCGATTTTCGAGGTGTCGAGCAAATCGTCCAACAGCGTATTCATCCGGCCAGCGGCCTGTTGCAGGGTGTCGATAGCCGTGGAGATGCGGCGAGAGGTGTGCGCGCCCTCAGAGCTGAAGGACTTTTGCATCATTGCGCAGAGCATCGAAATAACGGTCATTGGGTTACGCAGGTCGTGAGACACCACGGCCACCAGTTCATCTCGGGCCTGTACCGCTCGCTGCTCACGCGCGACCTGACGCGCCAGGTCGTTTTCCAGCGCCGACCGTCGCAGGTCGTTGGCGGCGAACAGGTCGCCATGGCTCCACTTCGCGCAAATACCCGTCATCTCGACTTTCCAGATCTCGAACGAGGCCCTCGGTCGCAGACGCAGGCCGGCATCGGAGTTCTCAAGGTCCAGCGGCTTTTTCGGATCGCCACTCCATTGAATGTTTTCTTTTACTTCAGGGCGAAACCACAGCACACCGTTATCCACCGGTTTGGGCAAACTCATGGCAAGCACGCCACTGGCGACCTGTTGATAGGCCTGCGCCGGCGGATACTGCGACGACAACTCGTGGCTGGCAAACACAGGCTGGGGGCACGCTTGCAGCCACTTATGCAAAGCGCGGATCTGCTCCGGCTCGGGGCACTGGCCATAGCGGTGCAATTGCTTGTCCTGAATGATCGCAACGCCCCCGGCATCGGTCAGCGCCATCAGCACCTCTGGCTGATGCGTCAGGCCGTCGAGCACGTTTTCCGTTGAATCGACCATGGCCTGATGCAGCACCGTCAACGCCTCGACCTTTTCGTCGCGCTGGCGACTGACCTCTAGCGCTTCCATCGCGCTGATCTGCAACGACAGCACTTGGCCGATGGTCTGGCAGGCACTGCGCAGCGCATGAGGCACATGCAGCGGCTGACGGTTGCCGCAACTGATCAAACCCCACAGCTTGTCGCCCTTGAGCAGTGAAATGCTCATGGAAGACAGCACGCCCATGTTTTTCATGTACTGACAATGAATCGGCGACACACTGCGCAGGCTGGCATAGCTCAGGTCGAGCGGCTGCCCGGTGTCGGGCCGCAACGTGGGCACCAGAGGCACCGGTTGATAATCGGCGTTCGGGATGATCCGCAACCAGTTAGTGCGATACAGCTCCCGCGCCTGTTCAGGAATATCGGACGCAGGGAAAAACAAACCCTGGAACGCCTCCATGGATGCAGACGAGGCTTCGGCGATTACCTGGCCGTGCCCTTCCTCCTCAAAGCGATAAATCAATACCCGGTCGTAACCGGTAAGCGCCTGGATTTCCTGAACACTGACTGCGTACAGCGCTTGCAGGCTCTTCGCCGCTTGCAGACGTTGCAACATGCGCCCCAGGCTGTTGATGTTGCCCGTGCGCGGCTCATTGTCTTTGGCCTGAACTTCCAGCTCCAGCAACAGCACGCCGTCGTGCCGATGGATAAACCCTTCGAACATTGCATGGTTAAGCGTGAACCGCATGTCGGCGACATCCAGCGGATTTTCCTGCCGGGAAGCCTCACGTACCACCTCGGCATTAATCTCCCCAATCAAGCTGTGCAGCGTTGCACCTACCACCTCGCCGGGCGTGCGACCCAGCAACGTTTCGACATTGGTACTGACCTGCACCACGCAAAAGTCCGGCTCGGACAGCGTCAGAAGCACACCGTGAGGCTGGATCGCGCCGGGCGTGCGAATCGGCTCGTCGGCACAGTTGGCCAGCAGTTCTTCAAAGGCTTCTTTGTCCAGCGGGTTCATAGCAGCACCTCAGCGCGGTCTAGCCAGCGTTCGAAGCAGGAGAATGTGTCTTGTGCGGCGCTCACTGCGGCGTGCCGTTCGCCAGCGTCCAAACGTTGAGCGCACAGATAGTCCGTGAATTCGCGCCAGAATCGCCCCGTGGCGGCGCCATAAATCTCCAGAAACGCAGCGCCTGTGTCGGCATCAAGGTGCAATCGGGCCGCGATCTCACGACGCAAAATCTGCCCGCCAAGCGTCGCGCCTTCCAGCACATACAGCACGCCCAGGCACGAGCCGGTCGAGACAATCGCTGGCAGCACCTGGCACACCGGCAGCCTCGCGATGACGTCATCCGCCAGGCCCAATGCCTGCAAGTCTCGGCGCAGGGTCGCCGTCTTTAGCCGCTCGCTCAAATCGAAGTCGTGCGGTATCAGGCCGCTGGCTTCGAGGCGTTGTTCAAGGACGTGGTAAAAGCCGTAATAGGCTTGGATCAGAAGCCGGTAATGGCCGGTGTTCAGTGTCGCAGAGAAGAACGGAAGGCGTTTTTCCAGCGCGATGTGCAACTGGGCTGTCCCGGCCCGAAGGTCCTGAAGCAGCAAGGGCACATCAACGCTACGGGCCTTTGAATGCATGTAGATAAGCTCGAGCAGTGGGCCGGTAGAGGGCCGTGTGGTTCAGTATGAAAAAACTGGGGGACATCGAGGACGATTTTCTAAGAGCCGAGCGATTGCCAAAAAGTTCGGTAATTTTGAGGCCGCTGAAGTGAGTAAAGCGGCCAAAGCAATCCATGCGCCAGCACCAGAAGCGACTCAGGAAACGTCTACGGACGGCCGTTTTCTTAAACACCCACGTGACAACAACGCCATCACGAAAAGAGCATACGTCGGCTTCTCATTGTTATTACTCAAAACTTACAGGAATTTTATGTTTTTGTAACATTTCGAAACGTATAATCACCCGCGCCCAACCGGTACATCGGCGCCAGACTCAATCCTCCCTGCACGCAGGGCCCGATGGCATCATCAGGCTCCCAGTCCAAATACGTATTTCAACCTGCCAAAGGAGCCTCCGCCCATGGATCCCGCCCATTCTCGGTGGGTCATGCAGACAGAAGCTAAGCTCAAAAAAGCCGCGCGCAGTGTTTACCCGGTAAGTAGCCTTATCGATTAAACGTAGTGTTTGTGCTTCTACCTTTAGCGTTCGCTTGCGTGACCTCACTCTGCTGTTTTGCCAACCCTCAAGAGTGTGCCGTGCTGTCGCCGCGTACTGAGCTTAATCAGACGTGCACGCTCAAGAAAGTATTGACTTGTGGTCATGCCCTTCCACTCAGAACGCTGCTGGAATCACTGCTTATGAACAAAGTGTTCCGTCACTACATCCCGGCCACGACGCTGCGGTTGCTGCCCAACCGCTGGGATTTGATCGCCTTACCGCTGGTGATCGGCTTTTTGCTGTTCTTCTCGATCGGTGCGCACGAAACCTGGGCACCGATTTCAACGTTGCAGAGCGAAGAAATATCGCTCGATCCGGCTAACCTGCCTGAATATGCAATGCGCACCACCCTGCGGATGCTCGCGGCGATGGTCGCATCCTTGGTGTTCACCCTGATTTACGGCACGCTCGCCGCCAAGAGCCGGCGCGCTGAAAAGCTGCTGGTCCCGGTGCTGGACATCCTGCAATCAGTGCCCGTACTGGGCTACATCTCGTTCACGGTGACATTTTTCCTGCTGCTGTTTCCGGGCCGGGTACTCGGTGCTGAGTTCGCCGCGATTTTTGCGATCTTTACCAGTCAGGCCTGGAACATGACGTTCAGCTTCTACCAGTCACTGCGCATGCTGCCCAGCGATCTGGAAGAAGTGTCCAGCAACCTTCAACTGTCCGGCTGGCAAAAGTTCTGGAAGCTCGACGTGCCTTTCGCCATACCGGGGCTGGTCTGGAACATGATGATGAGCATGTCCGGCGGCTGGTTCTTCGTGGTGGCCTCCGAAGCCATCACCGTCGGTGACAAGAGCGTCATGCTGCCTGGGGTCGGTTCTTACCTGGCGATCGCTATCCAACAGCAAGACCTGCACGCCGTGGGCTACGTGATTGTGGCAATGGTCGCGGTCATCCTGATCTATGACCAATTCCTGTTCCGGCCTCTGGTGGCCTGGGCCGACAAATTCCGCATGGAAACCACCGCGTCCCAGTCCGGCGCGCCGGAGTCCTGGGTGTTGAAGCTGATCCAGCGCACCCGGATGGTCCAGCGTATCTTGCGGCCGATCACCCGCACCATTGGCCGAATCGGCAATAAGCGCTTCAGCCTGCCGCGTTCAACGTTCAAAGGCATACCCTCCAGCCCAGCCACTTCGCGGGCGATTGATTGGGTCTGGGGATCGCTGATTGCAGCACTGACGCTGTACGCGCTGTACCACATTGCGCGCTACGTCGGCAGCGAGGTCACACTCGCCGAGGTCGGGCATGTGATCGTTTTGGGCCTGATAACCCTGTTACGGGTGGTGCTGTTGATCGTGGTGGCTTCATTGATCTGGGTGCCGCTGGGCGTGCTGATCGGCTTGCGCCCGCATTTGGCGGAAAAAATCCAGCCACTGGCCCAGTTCCTCGCCGCCTTCCCGGCGAACCTGCTGTTTCCGGTGTTTGTCATCGTGATTCTGCGTTATCAGTTGAACCCGGATGTCTGGCTGAGCCCGCTGATCGTGCTGGGTACTCAGTGGTACATCCTGTTCAACGTGATTGCCGGGGCGAGCGCGTTCCCGAATGACTTCCGGGAAGCGGCGGCCAACTTCCGCATCCGCGGCTGGCTGTGGTGGCGCAAGATCATGCTGCCGGGCATCTTCCCCTATTACGTGACCGGTGCAATCACGGCCTCTGGCGGTGCGTGGAACGCCAGTATCGTTTCCGAATTCGTTTCATGGGGCCAGGACAAAGTCGTCGCTCACGGTTTAGGCGCCTATATCGCCCAGACCACCGCTGACGGTGATTTCCCGAAAATCACGCTGGGCGTGGTGGTGATGTCGATCTTTGTCGTGGCTTTCAATCGATTGGTATGGCGGCCGATGTACGCCATGGCCGAAAACAAACTCCGTCTGAATTAATGGGATTCGATTTCATGAATACCTATACCGAACACACCGCTGCAACCCCCGAGATCTACTCGCTCAATAATGTGAATCGAGCGTTTGGCAAAGGCAAAGACGAGTTGCAAGTGCTCAGCGGAGTTGATCTGACACTGCGCGAAGGCGAGATCGTCGGCATGCTGGGCCGCTCCGGATCCGGCAAATCGACGTTGCTGCGCATTATCGCGGGCCTGATACAACCCTCATCCGGCGAGGTCAGGTACAACGGCTCGTTGCTCACCGGCCCGGCCGAAGGCGTAGCCATGGTCTTTCAGACCTTTGCACTGTTCCCTTGGCTGACCGTCCTCGAAAACGTGGAAGCCGGCCTGCAAGCGCTGCAAGTAGAGCGCAAGGCCTCGCGCCAGCGTGCCCTGGCGGCGATTGACCTGATCGGCCTCGACGGCTTCGAAAACGCCTACCCCCGAGAACTCTCCGGCGGTATGCGCCAACGCGTCGGGTTTGCCCGCGCCCTGGTGGTGAACCCTACCCTGCTGTTGATGGACGAGCCTTTCTCGGCGCTGGACGTATTGACCGCAGAAACGTTGCGCAACGACCTGCTGGATTTGTGGAGCGGTAAACAACTGCCGATCAAATCCATCCTGATCGTGACGCACAACATCGAAGAAGCAGTCCTGATGTGTGACCGTATTCTGGTCTTGTCATCAAACCCCGGACGGGTCGTGGCCGAAATCAAAGTACCGTTTGCTCATCCACGCAACCGGCTGGACCCAACCTTTCGGCAAATGGTCGATGACATCTATGCCTTGATGACCGACCGCCGCAGCGCTGACGCCAGCACCGGTAAAGCCGAGTTGAAGATGAGCAGCCCGCTGCCAGAGGTGTCCACCAACCTGATGGCCGGCCTGATCGAAACCCTCGCGGCCGAGCCTTACAACGGCGGTGCCGGGCTGCCGGATGTGGCAGAACGGCGCTTGCTGGAAGTCGACGATCTGTTCCCCGTAGCCGAGATGCTGGAGCACTTGGGCTTCGCCGAACTCAAGGGCGCCGACATCACCCTGACTGAGGCTGGCAAGCTGTTCGCTGACTATGGCACCCAAGAGCGCAAAACCCTGTTTGCCGAGCACCTGCTCAAACATGTGCCGCTGGCCGCACGTATTCGCCAGGTCTTGCTGGAACGCAACGGACACCGGGCACCACGGGTGCGCTTTGAGCAGGAGCTGGAAGACTCGCTCACTGAAGCGTTTGTGGAGAAAACCCTCGAAAGCGTGATCACCTGGGGGCGCTACGCCGAAATATTCTCGTATGACGACCATACCGAGACGTTCAGCCTGGACGACGTTGAGGGCAGCGTTTAACACCGCTCGCACGCGCCGTCCTACCGCGATAAACAAGCCCCGTCCTTCTAACAAGGGACGGGGCTTTTTTGCAGCCAAGGTCCTTGACGCCGGCAAACAGGACGGCGTCTTCACCGGCAACGACAGCTCGGGCTTCACCCCTCTTCAGCAGGCGCTTACTCGCAGGCCCACTGGATCAGCACCAAAACATTTCGAAACATAACCAGGCAGGCTTGATGAAGACCTCGCATAGGCGGGATGCCTGGTCCCACACATCAGGCTGGCGCGCTGTTAAAAGACAATGCCTATCAGCCCTGAATACTCATCCTATTAGCCGAGTCGTCCAGACGGGTCTAACCTCCTCCCCACTGCCACGCTGCCGGGAAGAGAGAAATGAGTGACCAATATCGTTAGTCCCGCAGCTTGGCCATTAATTTTGCTCGTCAATACTTAGAGCCCAAACAGGGCCCAATAACCTGATGAACACGACCCGAGGTAGCTAGCACATGGCAACTGAATCGAAATGTCCCTTCAACCACGCCGCTGGCGGTGGTACGACCAACCGCGACTGGTGGCCGAACCAGCTGAATTTGAAAATCCTGCACCAACACTCGTCACTGTCCGACCCGTTGGGTGAGGGTTTCAATTACGCCGAAGCGTTCAAGAGCTTGGACTTCGCGGCGGTCAAACAAGACCTGCACGCACTGATGACCGATTCCCAGGACTGGTGGCCAGCGGACTTCGGCCACTACGGCCCGTTCTTCATTCGCATGGCCTGGCACAGTGCCGGCACCTACCGTACCGCTGACGGTCGTGGCGGCGCGGGTTCTGGGCAACAACGCTTTGCACCACTCAACAGCTGGCCAGACAACGTCAGCCTCGATAAGGCGCGTCGACTGCTCTGGCCGATCAAGCAAAAATACGGCCATAACATTTCCTGGGCCGACTTGATCGTGCTCACCGGCAACGTTGCGTTGGAGTCCATGGGCTTCAAGACCTTTGGTTATTCCGGCGGTCGTCCAGACGTCTGGGAACCGGACGAAGACGTCTACTGGGGCTCCGAAAACACGTGGCTGGGCGGCGACGTGCGCTACGGAAAAGATAAACAAGCGATGCAAGCGCCTGGCGACGGCACACTTGTCGCCGAGCCGGACCTGCATGGCAGTGAGCAGAGCCGTACCGATCAGGGCCGTAACCTGGAGAACCCGCTCGCCGCCGTACAGATGGGCCTGATCTACGTAAACCCGGAAGGTCCGGAAGGTCACCCGGACCCGGTCGCGTCGGCAAAAGACATCCGTGAAACCTTCGGTCGCATGGCAATGAACGACGAAGAGACCGTCGCGCTGATTGCCGGTGGCCATGCCTTCGGCAAGACCCACGGCGCAGGTCCGGCTGACCACGTCGGTCCCGAGCCTGAAGCCGCCGGCCTGGAACTGCAGGGCCTGGGCTGGAAGAGCACGTTCGGCACCGGCAAGGGGGGCGACGCAATCACCAGCGGCCTGGAAGTAACCTGGACTTCTACGCCAACGAAGTGGAGCAACGAGTACCTGGAGAACCTGTTCGGCTTCGAGTGGGAGCTGACCAAGAGCCCGGCGGGCGCTCACCAGTGGACGCCTAAAAACGGCGCTGGCGCCGGCACTATTCCGGATGCCCACGACCCGTCCAAACGACGCAACCCGACCATGCTGACCTCTGACCTGGCGCTGCGCTTCGACCCGGCCTATGAGCAGATTTCGCGACGTTTCCTGGCCCATCCAGAGCAGTTGGACGATGCATTTGCCCGCGCCTGGTTCAAGCTGATACACCGCGACATGGGGCCGCTCTCGCGCTACCTCGGGCCAGAACTGCCAAGTGAAGTCCTGCTGTGGCAAGACCCTATCCCGGCGCTTGACCATGAACTGGTCAACGACGGCGACATCGCCGCACTCAAAAGCAAATTGCTGGCTTCGGGGCTGTCGGTCTCGCAACTGGTCTCCACGGCGTGGGCGGCGGCGTCTACCTTCCGCGGCTCCGACAAACGCGGCGGTGCGAATGGCGGGCGCCTGCGTCTGGAACCACAGAAGTCCTGGCACGCTAACCAGCCAGAACAACTGGCGCACGTGCTGGCAAAACTCGAGGGCATCCAGCACGCGTTCAACAGCGGTGGCAAAAAAATCTCGATGGCCGACCTGATCGTGCTTGCCGGCAGCGCGGGCATCGAACAAGCCGCGAAAAATGCTGGCCACAGTGTCACGGTCCCCTTCACACCGGGACGTATGGACGCCACGCAAGAACAGACGGACGTCGAGTCTTTCGGCTTCCTGGAACCGATTGCCGATGGCTTCCGTAACTACCTGAAAACCCGTTACCGCGTACCGGCCGAGAAACTACTGATCGACAAGGCGCAACTGCTGTCGCTCACTGCGCCGGAAATGACCGTACTCATCGGCGGCTTACGTGTACTCAATACCAACGTCGGCCACGCCCAACATGGCGTCTTCACTCAGCGTCCCGAAACGTTAACCAACGATTTCTTCACCAACCTGCTCGATATGAGCGTGGAGTGGAAACCGACTTCGGATACTCAGGAGACGTTTGAAGCGCGAGACCGCAAAAGTGGTGCGGTGAAGTGGACAGGCACCCGCGTGGACCTCGTCTTCGGCTCACACGCGCAGTTGCGTGCCTTGGCGGAAGTCTATGCAAGCAGCGATGCCCAGGAAAAGTTCGTTAAAGACTTCGTCGCAGCATGGACCAAAGTCATGAACCTGGATCGCTTCGACATGCGGTAACGGGTACGTTAGACCGTCTGACAGCCCACTGCACCGATCACGGTCAGTGGGCTTTTTTTTCTTTACGCGTTGACACGTTACGGGGCGACTTCACTCCTTCGCTAGACGTCTTTCTCATCAGGCAATACACGCGGTAAAAGACTTGACGCGTCACCTCGCAAAGTGGGAAAACAGGCGCGGCCCAAACCGGTGACTCAAATCACGAGCTGGGTCACTTCGAGAATCAAGGAAGACTCATCGACGCCATGAAAACTTTAGTGTGTTTACTGATCGCCACCCTGATTGGCAGGGTATTGCAGTACGCCGGTGTCCCGCATGGCCTTCTGTTGGGCTCGATACTCGCGACCGCCCTGATCGTCAGCAATCTGCGTTTTGCTCCCACGCTGCGTTTCGCACTGGGTTATGTGCAAATCGTGCTGGGCATCGCCACCGGCCTGATGTTCGAATCGTGGAACAGCCAAACGGCGGCGACCATGCTGCCCAGTCTCGGCATCATGTTGCTGTGCCTGAGCGTGCAAATCGTGGCGGGCAGTTTCTGGCTGTTCAGAGTCTCGGGATGGAACCTGAAGGACTCACTGTTGGCCGTCTACCCCGGCGCGCTCGCCGCTGTGTTCGACCTGCTGGAATCTGAACGCGCGTCAAACAAGGTCATCGTCGTGCATCTGGTTCGCCTACTGTCGATCACCCTTCTGGTCACCCTTCTGATTCCAGGCTCGACCGAGGTCGCCCTTGCCGAACCCCAACCGCTGGTGATGAGCACACTGCTGACACTGCTGTCGCTGATCGTCTTGTGCCTGGCGCTTGGCCGCGTGCTGCTACGCATCGGCGTCCCGGCACCGTTCATGCTCACGGCGATCGTCAGCACTGCCCTCTACATCAAGCTGGGCTATCTCCACGCCTTCCAGATGCCGCCCTTGAGCATCGAAGCAGCCACGATTCTGCTGGGTGTACTGATTGGCTCGAAATTCAAGGACATCACCTTCGCCGAGCTGATTCGTCATGGACGGGCTGGTCTGCTCGCCGTGGCGCTGATGTTGCTGATTGCAGCGACGTTTGCCGGTGTGGCCGGGCGGCTCATGGGCAATGATCCGCTGTCGTTGTGGCTGGCCTATATGCCGGGTGCCATAGAAACCATCGCCATCGTCGCGTTCAGTGGCGGGCTGAATGTGGTGTTCATCCTGACGCATCATCTGGTACGAATGGTTGCGCTGCACTTCGCGCCGGCATTGATCGTCCAAGCACGGCGCTGGCGGGTCGATGCCTGATCAAGCGCCCCAGCGTCGAGTGTTTCGCCCGTTCGCACAGCGATTTATTTGAGGCGAAACGCTATCTGCCGGTCACCAAAACGCCTCGCAAGGTGGAGGCGTTCTGCGTGTTGCTCATCGTAGAAAAATCTATACGGGAGAAATCGTGGCGAGGGCACCAATCAGAATGGTCAACACCAGAAATCCACCCAGAAAAATTGCCATCTTAGCCATCGGGCCTCCTACAAAATGAATGTGCGGTACAACCGCTAGCGCGACTGCTTAGTGTGCCGCCATTGTGAGCCGCGATCGGGGTGCATTACAGATGCACCTGACGACGAAAAATACGGTGCAGAACAGCCACAGCTCCTAACCAGGCAGGCACCTCTGAATTTTTTGGCGTCAAAACATAATTCTGTTGAGCGCTATTAAGCGCCGCATTCGCTAGCCGATATGGGATTAGGTTCCTTTAGTTTCGGGTCTCACTGGGGTGCGTCATGTTTAATAAAACTCTGAAAAGTGAACTGACGGCAAGGACAGCCGAAGTAGCGGTATACAAGGGATTGATTGGTGCTCTGGAGCGCTCAATGGCGGTGGTTGAATTTAGCCTGGAGGGTAAGGTTCTTCGCGCCAACGATAATTTTTTGAACACGATGGGCTATCGCGCAGACCAGTTGCCAGGAAAATCTCATCGCGACTTTTGTTTGCCGACGCTGACGCGTAGCACCGAATACAGTGAATTTTGGCGCCAGCTTCGCGATGGGAAATGCGTCTCTGGCACCTTCCAGCGTATCGGTGGCCAGGGACAAAATGTTTGGCTGGAGGCCAGCTATAACCCCGTGACGGATGAACACGGGCAAGTCTTTAAGGTGGTCAAGTACGCGCTGGACGTCACCACCCAAGTCGTACAAGAGGCTGAAACCCGTGGCAAGCTGGCGGCACTCGATCGTGCCATGGCGGTTATCGAGTTCGACCTGAATGGCAATATCCTGACGGCAAACGATAACTTTCTCACGACCATGGGTTACGCCATAACCGAGCTGAAGGGCAAGCACCATCGAGTGTTCTGTGAACCCAGCTTGGTAAACAGTGCCGATTACCTCGACTTCTGGCGTCGCCTAAACGCGGGGGAGTTCTTTAGCGGGCAGTTCAAGCGTCTCGCTAAACACGGTCGAATCGTATGGCTGGAAGCGACCTACAACCCTGTCTACGATGCCGAAGGCAAGTTGAGCAAAATCGTAAAGTTTGCGACTGACATCACCGAGCGAGTGGAAAAATTCGAAGAGGACTCACGCGGCGCTTCGCGTGCTTATCACATCTCCGCAGAAACAGAGAAAGTCGCCGAACAGGGCGCGCAGGTGATTCAGCAGACTGCGGCAGAGATGCGTCTGATCGCCGACAACATCGGCGCATCGGCGCGCCTGGTTGGGCAGCTAGGTGACCGCTCCGAACAGATCACCGCCATCGTCAATACCATTCGCGGCATCGCTGATCAGACCAATCTGCTGGCGCTTAACGCCGCGATTGAAGCGGCTCGTGCCGGCGATCAAGGCAGGGGCTTTGCGGTGGTGGCTGACGAAGTCCGGCAACTGGCAGGACGCACCAGCCGTTCGACCGCTGAAATTGCGGAAATGATCGGCAAGATCCTGTCCGAAACCCGCGATGCGGTGTCCAGCATGAACATCACGCAGGAAGGCGCACAACGCGGTGTCACCCTGGCCGACCAAGCCGGTTTGGTTATCTTGCAAATCCGCACTGGCACAAGTGATGCAGTGGCAGCGGTGAGCATGTTCGCCACCAAACTTGACGAGTCCGACGTGATTCCAAAAACGGCTGTCAGCTGGGTGGGCTGACGCACTCAGCGCGAACGAATACCCTGCGCTATTGCGCCTTGCACACTCAATTAGCACAAAAAAGCCCACTGACCGTTACCGGTTCAGTGGGCTTTTGACTGGGCCTCTGGTTACAGAGCCATGTCACTCGCAGCGTTTGGCTTTGCAGCCTTGGCTTTGTCAGCGTCAGCCGGAGCAGCAGCCGGAGCCGCCTGACCAATCACTGGTGGCGGAGTCAGCTGCAACACCTTGGCGGTGTAAGCCCACTCTTCAGCCACTTTCTGAGGGTTACCGTTCAACTGAGTGCCATAGCTCGGCACGATCTGGTGCAGTTTTTCCTGCCACGCAGGGCTGGCAACCTGATCCTTGAAGACTTTTTGCAGCACGGTCAACATGATCGGTGCGGCGGTCGATGCGCCTGGCGATGCGCCCAGCAGGCCGGCGATGGTGCCGTCTGCAGAGGCAACGATTTCAGTGCCCAGCTTCAGTACGCCACCCGCAGCTTCATCACGCTTGATGATTTGCACGCGCTGGCCGGCTTGCCACAAGCGCCAGTCTTCGGCTTTGGCGTGCGGGAAGTATTCCTTCAGCGCGTTCATGCGGTCTTCGTCCGACAGCATCAGTTGGCCTGCAAGGTACTCGACCAGCGGGTATTCCTTGATGCCGACTTTGGTCATCGGCCAGATGTTGTGGGTGGTGGTGCTGGTCAGCAGGTCCAGGTACGAGCCTTCTTTCAGGAACTTGGTGCTGAAGGTCGCGAACGGGCCAAACAGGATGACGCGCTTGCCATCCAGAACACGGGTGTCCAGGTGCGGGACGGACATCGGCGGCGCGCCAACCGACGCTTTACCGTAGGCCTTGGCCAAGTGTTGCTCGGCGATGGCCGGGTTATCGGTGACCAGGAACGAGCCGCCAACCGGGAAGCCTGCATACTCCTTGGCTTCAGGAATACCGGATTTCTGCAGCAAGTGCAGCGCACCGCCGCCCGCGCCGATGAACACGAACTTGGCGTCGGTTTCGGTTTTGCTGCCATCTTTCAGGTTTTTGTAGCTGACACGCCAGGTGCCGTCTTGATTCTTGGTGATGTCTTGCACTTCGCTAGACAGCTTCAAGTCAAACTTGGGTGTGGTTTGCAGGTGGGCGACGAACTGGCGGGTGATTTCGCCAAAGTTTACGTCGGTGCCGATCGGGGTCCAGGTGGCCGCGATTTTCTGGTTCGGGTCACGCCCTTCCATCATCAGCGGAACCCACTTCTTGATCACCGCCGGGTCTTCGGAATACTGCATGCCAGCGAACAGCGGGCTTGCTTGCAGGGCTTCGTAGCGCTTTTTCAAGAACTTGATGTTGTCATCGCCCCACACAAAGCTCATGTGCGGAGTGGAATTGATGAACGAACGCGGGTTCTTCAGAACGCCTTGTTGAACCTGCCACGACCAGAATTGACGAGAGATCTGGAACGCTTCGTTGATCTCGACGGCTTTCGGGATTTGCACCTTGCCGTTTTCGTCTTCCGGGGTGTAGTTCAGCTCGGCCAGGGCAGAGTGGCCCGTACCCGCGTTGTTCCAGCCATTGGAGCTTTCTTCGGCAACGCCGTCGAGGCGCTCAACCATTTCCATCGACCAGTCCGGTTGCAGCTCATTGAGCCACACACCGAGGGTCGCACTCATGATGCCGCCGCCGATGAGCAATACATCGACCTTCTTTGCCTCTTCCGCGTGAGCGGACGCGATCCCCATCGACAAAGCGAGCCCCAGAAGGGCCGTGTTCATTTTTTTAAACATCTATTGCACCTATGATAAAACGCCATCCGCCCTTCCATTCTCACGCGCGAAGCCCTGATTCACGGCACGCAGGCAGCATGTCGTGGGTCACCGCACATCAGAATTTTGGGTGGGCACACAAGGCCGACTTACCGCATCGACCGCAGTTTATATGTCCCTACTGAACTGACTTTTTATCATTATTGGCTTCAGCTACTGGAGCGACATTGATCCTGTCGGCACGCTTCAAGGACGTGCAAACTGAATAGGTCAAACCAAATTGGCGCGCAGAATATCACGACACGGCAAACCCGCGCGTCTGTTCCCGACTTGATGGTCTGTCTCCGTACCTGGTTTTATCGGCGGGCTGTTGCGAAACGTGACTGCAAAATGCGTTTGCCCGCGCCCTCGCCCGACCTCATCAGGATAGACACTGTCGATGAGCAGACCGGCACCGTGCGCCGCAAGGCATACGGCCTTTTCCAGAGACCTGACGGCGCTTGCAGACAAAACGGAACTAATAATAAGGGGCTCACCTCCTAAGCTATGCAGCCTTCCTTTTTGCATATTGCTGTTGGAGGAATTCATCATGCGCCGCCTGTTAGTGACTTCATCTCTTATCCTGTGCCTGCCTTTCGGCTCGGTGCTGGCCAGCGTTCACGCGAAAGATGTGGCAACCTCGGCCGGGGTTTCCGCGTCGCTTTACTCAACGTTTAAAGACCACAAGACAGTGATCGCGGCCAGAGACGATCTCTCTGCGTTTGTCGCCAGTGGCGGCGCCATTCGCGGGGTGTACCTGGAGTCGGTGCTACAAGAGATTCGCCAGCAGCGGCCCGGCCTCGACGCCAGCGACGAAGAGTTGGCCAACGCCATCCTCGTTCACTACGAGGCGCCAGCGGATCAGTAACCCAGTGGTGACTGTGAACGCCTGGCCATTGCTGATGCTGCCCCGCGCGCGGTGAATCGCACCATGGTCAAAACCGTGCGCGGGCCACTATGATTGGGCGCATGACAAACTCTGCGCCCATTCGCTCCCCCTGCCCGCCCGGCGCCTGTATCTGCGAGCGTGATTCATTGCTCCAAACGCCAGGTGCAGACGTGCGAATCCTGTGCCTGACCCGCCAGGAAGAAAAGCGCTTGCTTGATCGTCTGGAAAACCTGCAAAGCCTGGAAGACCTTGAGCGTCTGCAACAGAAGATGCTCCAGCAGTTGGGCATTCGCGTGTCGCTGGTGCCCGGCTTCAACGAGGTCAGAACCATGCGCGGCATCGGTATTCAAATCGAAGCGCTACCAGGTCTCTGCCGAAAAACCCGCGCCTCCATTCCGGCAGCGATTCGTCGTGGCCTGGAAAAACACCCGCAAATTGCCTATGAACTGCTCAACGCCAACGACTTGTTGCGTGACGCATAAGGCCGTTTTATGAAGTGCTAAGTACACGGTAGGCGTGGGCAATATTTTTGCGTTTTTCGACTAATCCCTCGTGCAGAAAATATATTCAGGCAGGCCATGATTCGCCTTTATTCCACAGAACTACCCCACCTCTATCAATAACTATTAGCGATAGACCTAATAATAAAATCACTCCACATCGATTCATTTAAACCCCTACTTTCTTCTGTATATCTGCACAACAAGACAACACTAAATCGCGTTATATCGCCGACCGACCATGAATAAAATTCCCGTTATTGTGCAAAACGTTGATTCGACTGTAACCCTTTTGAGACAAGGGATCCGAGCAAAAACTATTTACTGGCTAATTCATAATTCCTACCTACTCTCTTGCGTGGAGCAAACACTCTACAACTGGTCGGGGGGCCATACAGAAAACTAACGCGGGTGTACAGGAGCGCAACATGAACGGGACACTTCTATCCAGGGCATTCACGCTATCGGTACTGTTTTCGGCAATGCTTTTACCCATCATCACTCACGCGGCTGATAAACCCGCACCGAACATTGTCGTCATCATGGGCGACGATATTGGCTGGTCCAATATCGGTGTTTACAACCAGGGTTTAATGGCAGGCCGTACACCCCACCTCGATACACTCGCTAACGAAGGCATGCGCTTTACCGACTATTACGCCGAAGCCAGTTGCACCGCCGGGCGTGCCAACTTCATCACGGGTGAACTGCCTATTCGCACCGGCATGACCACCGTGGGCCAAGCCGGTTCGCCGATTGGCATTCCGGCCCAGGCCGTGACCATCGCCACCGCACTCAAATCCATGGGCTACGCCACCGGCCAGTTCGGCAAAAACCACTTAGGTGACTTGAATGAGTTTCTGCCGACCGTACATGGCTTTGACGAGTTCTTCGGCTACCTCTACCACCTCGATGCCATGGAAGACCCGGCGCATCCCAATTATCCGCAGGAGCTGCTGCCTACCATTGGCCCGCGCAACATGGTTCACAGTTGGGCAACGACGGTCGATGACCCGACCGTGGTGCCACGCTGGGGCAAGATTGGCAAACAGAAAGTCGAAGATGCCGGCACGCTTTACCCAGAGCGCATGAAAACCGTCGACGACGAAATCCAGGCAAAAGCCTTCAGCTTCATCGACAAGGCCAAGCAGGACAACAAACCGTTCTTCCTGTGGCTCAACCCGACCCGCATGCACATCGTCACGCACCTCTCCGACAAGTACGAAGCCATGCGCAATTCGCAAAATGGTTGGTCGGAACAGGAAGCCGGCATGGCACAACTCGACGATATCGTCGGGGATGTCATGGCCAAGCTGAAAAAAGAAGGCATGGATGACAACACCATCGTGGTGTTCACCACCGACAACGGTGCGGAAAACTTCACGTGGCCCGATGGCGGCACCACACCATTTGCCATGGGCAAGGGCACGGTCATGGAAGGTGGCTTCCGGGTTCCGGCCATTATCCGCTGGCCGGGCACTGTACCCGCCGGTCAAGTTGCCAACGGCATCATCTCCGGCATGGACTGGTTCCCGACCTTCCTCACAGCGGCCGGTAATCCAAACATCACTGCCGAACTGCTCAAAGGCAAACAACTGGGTGATACCACTTACAAGGTGCATTTGGATGGCTACGATCAGACGCCAATGATCACCGGCAAAGGCCCGTCAAACCGCCACGAGATCTTTTACTTCGGTGAAAGTGTGCTGGGCGCCATCCGTATAGATGACTTCAAGTACCGGTTTATCGATCAACCCGATGGCTGGCTCGGCGCCAAAGTCGCGATGGACATGCCGATCCTGACCAACCTGCGGCTCGACCCCTTCGAACGGATGGGCTGGACCGATAATCAGGCGGCCAGCGGTTCACTGTCCTATTTCGAATGGTTCAAGTATCAATTCTGGCGCTTCGTGTTTGTACAGGATCAGGTGATCAAACTGGCGCAGACAGCCATCGAATATCCGCCGATGCAAAAAGGCGCGAGCTTCAACCTCGATGCGGTCAAGGCGAAAATCGAAGCCGCTCGTGCGGCGATGGGCAAGTAAATCGCAAAGCGTCTATCGGGTGCCCTGAGGGGCATCCGTTTTCGTGTCGCTCCTTGATTGAGGTAACGCTATGCGATTGAAAAAATCCGCGCTGCCCGCCTTCACCCTCCTCGCCCTGTGCTGCCAACAGGCACAGGCTGGCGGCATTATCCTCTACGAAATCGGCACCGATAACGCCGGCCTGGCCAACGCTGGCGCCGCCGCTCGGGCGCAAGGCCCGTCCACCATCGCCAGCAACCCGGCGGGCATGAGCTATTTGTCGGGCACACAAGTCACCGGAGGTTTGCAGGTGCTGTACGGCAACCTGACCTTCAGCCGTGACGGCAACACCAATGGCTCCGGTACCGGCAGCGGCAATGCCCTTGACCCCATTCCCGGAGGTAGCTTTTTCATCACTCATCAGTTGGACGATAACTGGAGCGTCGGCTTCGGCGCTTACGGCGATTTCGGGTTAGCCGCCAACTATAAAAACGACTGGTCTGGACGCTACTTTGCGCAGGATGCAAGCCTCGGCGGTTTATCTCTGGTGCCCAGCGTGGCCTATCGCTTTAACGAGCAATGGTCGGTGGGCCTTGGTGTGAAAGCCATGTACGGCATGCTGCAAACCCAGACCGCCATCGACCGCTCGCCGTTTGGCCTGACTGATCGCAACGACGGCCAGTTCAAATACCAGGACACCACGTGGGGCTACGGCGCGAACCTGGGGGTGATCTACGCGCCACAGCCCGGCACACGCATCGGCCTGGCTTACACCAGCAAAGTCGATCTGAACTTCGAGGACAAGCTCAACGTCCACGGCGACGGCCCGTTGCTGCAACGCCTCGACGGGCTGAACACCAAGCTCGACATGCAAGTGCCTCAGACCGCGACCTTGAGCTTGTTCCAGCAACTCGACGCGCAATGGGCTTTCCTGGCGACGGTCAACTGGCAGGACTGGTCGCAGTTTGGGAATGTAGCCGTGCAAGTCGATACGACAGCGGTCGGCGCGCAATCGACTACAGTCAATGCTCACTACAAGGACACTTGGCAACTGGCCTTGGGCACGCAGTACCAGGCGACACCCAAACTGCTGTGGAACGCAGGCGTGGCGTATGACAGCAGCGCGGTGTCAGACGCCAACCGCACGTTTACCGCGCCCATGGGCGAATCCTGGCGGCTGGCGACCGGGGCGACTTATGCATTGAACAAGGACACCGACGTCAACGTCAGTTGGGCGCTGGTCTGGCTCGGTGACATGCCGGTGGACCAGACAAAATCCACATCGGGCATTAGAACCTCCGGCCAATTCGACAATGCCTGGATTCAAGCTATAACAGGCAACATGACGTGGCGCTTTTGACGCCACTTGAAGCAACTTACCCCCTGGAGCACACCACAATGAGCCTGTCTCGAAAACTGTTTTTCGGCGTTGCCCTTGCTAGCCTGGTATTGGGCGGTTGCACCTCTAAAGTCACCGAACGCGAACAGTACTCGGGCTTTTTGCCCAACTACAACAACCTTCAGGAAGTGACCACTGCCAGCGGCGAGAAAGCCATGCGTTGGGTGACCCCGTCCTGGAACCCCAACGCCTACGACACCGTGGCGTTCAAGCGTCTGGAGCTCTACCCGACGCCGCAGCCCAACGAGCGGATTAATCGCCAGACCCTTGATGAACTGCAGAACTACATGACCAATAACGCCAAAGGCGTACTCGGGCAGAAATACCGCATCGTGCCGAATCCTCAATCTGCCCCGGCCGGTTCGAGAACCCTGATTCTGCGCGCAGCCATCACGGGGGTCAGCGCCTCCAACGAAGGCATGAAATGGTACGAAGTGATTCCGGTCGCCGCCGTGGTCGGCGGTGTGTCCGCCGCCACCGGCCATCGCGATCAGGACACGGAGCTGTTCATCGAAGCCGAACTGATCGACGCCAGCAACAATCAGACGGTGGCCAAAGTGGTGCGCAAGGTCTTTGGGCAACAGTTGAAAAACGCCAGTCAGACCATCACCGCCAATGACTTCAAAGCAGCGATCAACAAGCTGACCAGCGATTTGCAGGCATTTATCCGCTAAAACACTGCACGTTTTTCAGCGCCATGCGTGGCGACAGTGATGGGTTTGAGCCCTGCGCATAGGGCTTGAACACCTCTAGGCCAGCTTGCTCATTCGCGCAGGCACCGAGCTTTCCCTCAAGCAACTGTCCATAAAGCCGACTGCACAGACACGGGAGCACCCAGCCCTCGGCGCTGATGTAGTCGGCTTACATCGCCAGCCACTGCCGGGGAGACAGCTTGGTCACCATCACCGCGACGATCACAAACATACCGGCAAACCCCAGTACACCCATCCAGAACCACTGGCGATAAATCGCGGCGTACTCGGCATCGAGTTTTTTTCCCGCCTCGACGGCGCTCACCGCCAGCACCTGCATGCGCTTTTGCAGTAGCAGCACCGGCAACCACAACGCCCCCACGCACAGCACGATCAGCAACGCGGTCACTACCCATTCGGTGGTCAGCGACACGCCAGCGACAGTCACCAGACCAAAACCTGTTGCGACCTGAATCAAGCCTGCCGGCGTAGTGATCCATGTGTCGAACCGCACCACCATTCGAGCCACATGAGCGATCACCAACGGATTGGCGGTGCGGCTAGCGGCAATCAGGTAAAGGTAGGAACCCATACCGAAACCGAACAAAAAAATCGCGGCAATGATGTGCATGTATTTCAGGCTGAGGTACAGCATGCTCAACGCTGCCCCTCTGAAAATCGAACCGACATCTGCAGGTTTTGTGAATCGTTGATCGCCGCCAGGTATTCATCGACAGTGATTTCGCCCACACAGGCACGTGCGCCGGGTGACGGCAAATAACCATTGAGCATCTTGATCGCCAGCGCCACCGATGCGCAGCTCGGAATTTGCGGCCCTTGGTCATTGAACGCGGTGAGTTGAACCGTCATCGACAGCGGTTGGTCATCCACGCCAACCCCCTCGACATCAAGGTACATGGCACTTTTCCCATCGCCCAGGCGCTCGAACCCGGTGCCCCAGCGATGCAGGCGCACCGCCCATGGCGTCGGGTCATTCACCCAACCGACTTTCACCGCTTGCGCTAACAGAAAATTGGCCACACCACCCAGTTTAAGGCCAGCCCCCGCCTTGAAACGCAAGGTATGGGCGCCGTAGCGGCCGGCGAAGATATCCATATCCGGCACATCGACATTGGCCAGCACTCGCCACCCCAGTGGCGGCATGCTGCGCAAGGTCAGGCCCTGCCACCCCAGCACCTCATGCACCTGCCCATTTTTGAGTTGTTTGATCGGTCTACCGGCGTATGCGAGTACCCCTTTAACGGTCGATAACCCAGGCATCTTGGCGGATGAGGAAATGCCATGCTCGATCGTGTCGATGCGTTTGAACCGGGCGCGGTGACTATCGACGATGGCGGACGACAACGTCGGCACCGAACTGCAACCGCTGAGGATTGATACTCCGGCGGCCTTCGCTTGCTCGTCGAGAACAGAAATAGCATTGACGAAGGTGCGGCAATCCGCCAAGTCGCAGTAGTTAGCACCGGCCTCGATACAGGCTTGCGCCACGGCATACGATTGCCCCTGAAAGGGGCCGCCCGTGTGAATAACCAGTTGAATGCCCCGCGAGGCCAACACAGCGTTGAAACCTGGCGCCATCGCATCGCCGCACCAACTTGCGCAGGGCACACCGGCCAAGGCATCCAACACATCGACCTGGCGCGACAGTTTGAGTGAGTCTCGACCCGAAATGACCAGACTGATGCCTGGAATGACAGCGAGGTGTCGGCAAACAATGCTGCCGAAGTTTCCATAGCCACCGATGACCAATACCCTAAGTGTCATTGACTGCTTCCCTGAAGTGTTTGCCCGCGTGGCGGATTTGGCCGGGGCACAAGCCTCCACGATTTCGATGGCACCGGCAAGATGGCGCGACGTCCTCCTTGAGTACCCGGTCCCACCCAGCGCACTATCGCCCTCGCCTTGGCAACCCTTGACCTTGATGGCCGTCGGCTGCGAGTGTTCAACCCTTGCCCAGCCACCACAGGACCAACCCACATGGAACTTCATCAGATCGTCGTCAGCGACGAGATCGACCCGCACGTGAGTCAACTCATCAGCGCCGGGCTCAACACCTTCAACGATCAGGTCACGGGGATCAATGATCGCCAAGCCTTGGCGGTGACCGTGCGCGATGCCCTGACTCAGCAGGTGCTGGGCGGTATTACCGGACGCACGTCTCTTGGTCTATTGTTTATAGAGTTGTTTTATTTACCTGACGCGTTACGCGGCTCTGGGCTAGGCTCGCGGCTGCTGCAAGCTTATGAAGAGGAAGGCCGAAAACGTGGCTGTCGTTCGGCAGTTCTGTATACCTTGAGTTTTCAGGCGCCCGGCTTTTACGAAAAAAACGGCTGGCAGCGATTCGGCGAAATACCGTGTGATCCCGAGGGCAGCAGCCGGGTGTTCATGAGCAAAACGTTGTAAGGGATTAGCAGCATCGCGAGGTGAACCTTATCCCCACAAACCCGGTCGATACCTGCAACCCGACCCCGTTTGCCGACGCCCCCCTGTAGAGGGCGATGACTGGCTCGCTTCACTTTATGGAGAACGCCCCCGTGATATCGACCGTACACATTGCCAGGCTAAAAGCCTGGGGCGCCCATGGTTTTACCGCCACCGGCGTGGTCACGGCCTTCCTGGCCACCCTCGCCCTGCTGGAAAACCAGCCGACCAATTGCCTGCTATGGCTGGGTGTAGCGCTGATCGTCGATGGACTGGACGGCGCACTCGCACGCAAGGTCAACGTGCAATCGGTCCTGCCCAGTTTCGATGGCTCGATTCTGGACCTGGTGATCGACTACCTTACGTATGTCTTCATTCCGGCGCTGTTCATCTATCGCTACGTTCCGTTGCCCGACTACACCCTGTTACTGACCGTGTCGCTGATTCTGGTGTCGTCGCTGTTTTGCTTCTGCAACGTCAACATGAAGAGCAAAGACAACTACTTCCAAGGCTTCCCCGCCGCGTGGAACGTGGTTGCCCTGTGTTTTTACATCATTGCCCCAACGCCCTGGATCACCCTGCTCACCGTGATTGGCCTGGCCCTGTTGACCGTGACCCGAATGAAATTCCTGCACCCGTTTCGCGTGCGCAAATTCATGCCGATCAACATTGCGGTTACCGCCATCTGGCTGCTGTGCAGCTTGTCGCTGGTGATCAACCATCCGGTCATCAACCCGCTGGTGATGGGGCTTTGGCTACTGATGTCAGCGTACTTTCTGGGGATCTGCTTCTGGCGCACGGCCATGGAATGGTTTGAAGGAACGCGGCTCAAATAGCCTGGCCCTGGAACGCCACCTCACGCCATGCAAGGCCGCACCATGACCCAGATAGTCGATTACAACAACGCCAGGCACCGCGCCTCAGTCACTGCGCTTTGGCACAACGCGTTCGGCTACGAAACGGCGCACAACAGCCCAGGACTGGCGATCGACAAAAAAGTGGCCTGCGGCGACGGGTTGTTTTTTGTGGCGCTGGCAGAGGATGTCGTCGTTGGCACCGTGCTGGCCGGTTACGACGGCCATCGCGGCTGGTTGTATTCGATAGCCGTACACCCGTCATTACGCAGGCAGGGGCTGGGCGCCAGGCTGGTTCGCCATGCCGAACAGGCGCTGACCGAGCGAGGTTGCATGAAGATCAATCTGCAAGTGGTCAGCAGCAATGAAGGCGTAACGGCATTTTATGAAACCTTGGGCTACTCGGTGGAGCCGCGTATCAGCCTGGGGAAAAAGATTGAGTCGAATATCCCGCGCTAAGGATTACGCGCAGAGTGGGCGTTTCAAGAATTGGCACACTGGTGGCCATTGCTACGCTGCGATCACTCATGCCACGTTGGAGTGTTGAAGATGCTCGACAGCCCCCTTCGCGAACAGCTCGACCGGTTGGTGCAACGAATGGCCGACCAACCCTTCGCGGCCCTGACCGGTGCGGGTATTAGCACCGCGTCGGGCATTGCGGATCACCGCGACAAAGAAGGTGTGCGCCGAGGCCGTTCACCGATGATGTATCAGGAGTTCCTCGCCACCGCGGAGTCGCGTCGGCGTTATTGGGCCCGAGCGATGCTCGGTTGGCCACGGGTGCGCGAGGCTCGGCCGAATGCGGCCCATGAAGCCCTGGCTGACCTGCAACGCGCGCAGCACATCAGCGCGCTGATCACCCAAAATGTCGATACCCTGCACGATCAAGCTGGCAGTCCTGACGTCATAGAACTGCACGGCAGCCTGCATCGGGTGCTGTGCCTGGACTGCTTGCAGCGCAGCGAGCGGGATGTGATTCAGCACTGGATGGAGGTGCATAACCCCTATCTTTCCGGGGTAGATGCCGTGCAGGCACCGGACGGTGACACCCTCCTTGATCCGGCCTTCGAAACACGCTTTCAGGTGCCACAGTGTCCACATTGCGCCGGTGATCGCCTGAAACCGGATGTGGTTTTTTTTGGTGAAAACGTCGCGCAACAGACGGCTGCCAGCGCGATGGCGGCGGTCAACAACGCAGCGGGGCTGCTGGTGATTGGATCGTCCTTGATGGCGTACTCGGCGTTTCGGTTGTGCAAAGCGATGGTGGATCAGGGCAAACCGGTGATTGCCATCAACTGGGGCAAGACCCGGGCCGATGATGTGCTGGAAATGAAGATAGAGGCCTCCTGTGAACAGCTCCTGCCGCTGCTGACGCAACGCCTTGGCGGCTGATCGCGCCCTGCCCCGCGCGAACACAACCCTGTGTGCGCGCTTAACGAGCGAGGGGAATGCTCAGGCGATCCTCCAGGTTTTGCTCCTTGAAAATATCGAATAACGCCTGGGCTGCCGCCGACAGTTCATGCCCCGGCTTGGTCAACACGCCAATCGCCCGTTCCACCACCGGGTCACGCAGGGTGATGCAGCGTGCCCCCAACTCCTGCATCTGCCCGGCACACAGCGCCGGCACCGCACTGACACCCAGTCCGCTGGCGACCATCCGGCCGACCGTCGCCAATTGATGGCTTTCAAACTCCACCGGCAATTTCATGCCACGGGCCTGTAAATGCTCTTCGAGCATCACCCGCACGGTGGAAGGTCGCTGCAAGGTGATGAACGGCTCCTGCAGCAGGGTTTGCCAGTCAATATCGTCAAGGGTGGCCAGCGGCGAATCTTGCGGCACCACCGCCACAAAGCGATCGATGTACAACGGGGTGAAGGCCAGAGACGAGCTTTGCGTTGGCTCAAACGACACCCCCAACTCCACTTGGCGATCACGGACCATTTCCAGCACCTGCTCGTTGATCACATCGTTTACCGTGACGTTGACCTTCGGGTAGCGAGCGCGGAACGTCTTGAGGATCGGCGGCAGCAAGTTACCGGCAAACGACGGCATTGCCGCCAGCGTCACGCGCCCGCGCTGCAGAGTGAAGCGCTGACGCATTTCGTCTTCGACGTTGTCCCAGTCCGCGACCAGCCGACGCGCCAGTGGCAGCAGCGATTCGCCCTCGGGCGTCAGCGCCACATTGCGCGTGTTGCGACTGAACAACCGTCCCCCGAGGCCCTCTTCCAGGGCCTTGATGGTCAGGCTCAGCGCCGATTGCGACAGGTGCAACCGCTCGCAGGCGACTGCAAAGCTCAGGCTGTGGGCCACGGCCAGGAAGGCGCGGATTTGCTTGACGGTCATGGTCACGTTGCTCCGGTGTTAAGCGACGAGCGATAGTCTGCAAGACAGGCATAGCGCTTTAATGAGCTTTATCAATCAATCGAAGCAAAAAAACAACTTAACAAATGAATACACCAGCGAGACACTCAACCCACACCGGCTAGCCAGCCGCCCATAAAGAATAAAAGAGGTGCATATGGCAGGTTTCGACAAGCGCGTGAGTTCCTACGAGGAAGCTCTTGCAGGACTTGAAGACGGCATGACCGTGATCGCCGGCGGTTTCGGCCTTTGCGGTATTCCGGAAAACCTCATCGCCGAGATCAAGCGTAAAGGCACCCGTGACCTGACCGTGGTGTCCAACAATTGCGGCGTCGACGGCTTCGGTCTCGGTGTGCTGCTGGAAGATCGGCAGATTCGTAAAGTGGTCGCCTCTTACGTCGGCGAGAACAAGATGTTCGAAGAGCAACTGCTGAGTGGCGAAATCGAAGTCGACCTGACGCCACAAGGCACTCTGGCCGAAAAAATGCGCGCTGGCGGCGCCGGCATCCCGGCCTTTTTCACCGCCACGGGCGTCGGCACGCCGGTCGCTGAAGGCAAGGAAGTGCGCGAGTTTCACGGTCGCCAGTACCTGATGGAAGAATCCATTACGGGTGACTTCGCCATCGTCAAAGGCTGGAAAGCCGACCATTTCGGCAACGTGATCTACCGCCATACCGCCCAGAACTTCAACCCGCTGGCGGCCACCGCGGGCAAGATCACCGTGGTCGAAGTCGAAGAAATCGTTGAACCCGGCGAGCTGGACCCGTCGCAGATCCACACCCCTGGCATCTACGTCGACCGGGTCATTTGCGGCACGTTCGAGAAACGCATCGAACAGCGTACCGTGCGCAAGTGACCCCCTGCCCCCTGGCTCGATAACGGAGAACAATCAATGGCACTTTCCCGCGAACAAATGGCTCAACGCGTCGCCCGCGAAATGCAGGACGGCTTTTACGTAAACCTGGGCATCGGCATTCCGACCCTGGTCGCCAACTACATCCCTGAAGGCATGGAAGTCATGCTGCAGTCGGAAAACGGCCTGCTGGGCATGGGGGCTTTCCCGACCGACGATCAGGTGGATGCGGACATGATCAACGCCGGCAAACAAACCGTGACCGCACGGATCGGTGCGTCGATTTTCTCCTCCGCCGAATCCTTTGCGATGATCCGGGGTGGCCACATCGACCTGACCGTACTCGGCGCTTTTGAAGTGGACGTGGAAGGCAATATTGCCTCTTGGATGATCCCCGGCAAAATGGTCAAGGGCATGGGTGGCGCGATGGACCTGGTGGCCGGTGCGGAAAACATCATCGTCACAATGACGCATGCGTCCAAGGACGGCGAGTCTAAACTGCTGCCGCGTTGCAGCTTGCCGCTGACCGGTGCGAGGTGCATCAAACGCGTCCTGACCGACCTCGCCTACCTGGAAATAAAGGACGGCGCGTTCATTCTCAAAGAACGCGCACCAGGCGTCAGCGTTGAAGAAATTGTCGCCAAGACCGCCGGCAAATTGATCGTGCCGGATCACGTGCCCGAAATGCAGTTCGCTGCCCAGTGAGGAATCATTCCATGCAAGACGTTGTTATTGTTGCCGCCACCCGTACCGCCATCGGCAGTTTTCAGGGTTCGCTGGCCAGTGTTTCTGCGGTCGACCTGGGCGCCGCGGTGATCCGTCAGTTGCTGGCGCAAACCGGCATTGACCCGGCGCTGGTCGATGAAGTGATCATGGGCCAGGTGCTCACGGCCGGCGCCGGGCAAAACCCAGCGCGTCAGGCGGCAATCAAGGCTGGCCTGCCCTTCGCTGTGCCGGCCATGACCCTGAACAAGGTCTGCGGCTCGGGCCTCAAGGCCCTGCACTTGGCGGCCCAGGCGATTCGCTGCGGCGATGCCGAGGTGATCATCGCTGGGGGTCAGGAAAACATGAGCCTGTCCAACTACGTCATGCCCGGCGCCCGCACCGGCTTGCGGATGGGCCACGCACAGATCGTCGACACGATGATCAGCGACGGCCTGTGGGATGCATTCAACGATTACCACATGGGCATCACTGCCGAGAATCTGGTGGAGAAATACCACCTGACCCGCGAACAACAAGACGCTTTCGCCGCCGCCTCCCAGCAAAAAGCTACGGCTGCCATCGAGGCCGGACGCTTTGTCGATGAGATCACGCCGATCCTGATCCCGCAGCGCAAGGGCGATCCGATCGCCTTCCAGGTGGATGAGCAGCCTCGCGGCGACACCACCGAGGCCTCCCTGGCCAAATTGCGTCCGGCCTTCAAAAAGGACGGTAGCGTCACCGCCGGCAACGCATCGTCGCTGAATGACGGCGCGGCGGCAGTGTTGCTGATGAGCGCGGCAAAAGCCAAGGCCCTGGGCCTGCCGGTGCTGGCGAAAATCGCCGCATACGCCAACGCGGGCGTGGACCCGGCCATCATGGGCATCGGCCCGGTCAGCGCCACTCGCCGCTGCCTGGACAAGGCCGGCTGGGCCATCGACCAACTGGACCTGATCGAAGCCAACGAAGCGTTCGCCGCGCAATCACTGGCCGTGGCCAAGGACCTGGAATGGGATACCCGCAAGGTCAACGTCAACGGCGGCGCCATTGCGCTGGGTCATCCGATTGGTGCATCGGGTTGCCGGGTACTGGTGTCGTTGCTGCATGAAATGATCAAGCGTGACGCCAAAAAAGGCCTCGCAACGCTGTGCATCGGCGGCGGTCAAGGCGTGGCACTGGCCATCGAAAGGGCGTAAGCCAGCCGCGTTGAACAGGCGGCACGGGGACCCACGAAGAACCGTCCACCGCCTGGCAACGCACACGCGGCAACTTACCTCACAAACTCCAGGATCAACCAGCCGTTCGCACCGCTGATCACCACAAACAAGCCCCACGCCAACACGCGGGTCGGTAGACGATTGACAAAAGGCCCCATGAGTTGGTGATCGTTGGTCATGCGAATCAACGGATACAGCGCAAACGGCAGTTGTAGGCTCAAGACCACCTGGCTCAAAACCAACAGCTTGCCAATCGCGCTATCGCCCATCAGCCAGACCCCGATGAACGCCGGAATCAGCGCCAGCCCTCGCGTGATTAAACGCCGCTGCCAGCACGGAATGCGCAGGTTCAGGTAACCCTCCATGATCACCTGCCCGGCAATGGTCCCGGTGAAGGTCGAACTCTGCCCCGAAGCCAGCAATGCCACGCCGAACAACACGCTGGCCAACGTCCCGCCAACCAGCGGATCGAGCAGGTGGTAGGCATCCTGGATCTCCACCACGTCGGTGTGCCCGGTTTTGTAGAACGCTGCCGCAGCGAGGATCAGGATCGCGGCGTTGACCAACAACGCCAGCGCCAGCGAGCCGATGGTGTCGATGCGTGCCAGCTTCACCGCGTCCTGCTTGCTGGCCAGGTCCTGACCGATCAAACGCGTCTGGACGATTGAGGTGTGCAAGTACAAGTTATGCGGCATCACCGTCGCGCCGAGAATGCCGATGGCCAAGTACAGCGGCGCTGCACCGCTGATCGCCGAGAGCGACGGCGTAAAGCCACGGGCGACGTCTGGCCAGTAAGGTTTGATTAGCAACAGCTCGACAAAGAAACACACGCCGATGGTCGCCACCAGCACCAGCATGATCGCCTCCAGCCGGCGAAAACCGCGATTCTGCAAGGCCAGGACTAACAACGTATCAAACGCAGTGAGGGCGATGCCGACGGTCAGTGAACACCCCAACAGCAAATGAAACGCCAACGCGCAGCCCAGCACTTCGGCGAGGTCAGTGGCGATGATCGAGATTTCCGCCAGGACCCATTGCGTCCGTGCAGCGGGCTTGCTGTAGCGCTCCCGGGACAATTGCGCCAAGTCCCGGCCAGTGGCGATCCCCAGCCGCGAACACAGGCACTGCACCACCATTCCCGCCAGACTTGCCAGCAACACCACAAACAACAAGCTGTAACCAAAACGCGATCCGGCTTCGATGGCCGTGGCCCAATTACCGGGGTCCATGTAACCGATCGACACCAGCAAGCCAGGGCCGGCGAACATCAGCATGCGTTTAAAGAACGAGGCCGCCGGGTCGACGACCACACTGCCAGCCACTTCCGGCGGACAGAATGGCGCCGTGGCAATCTTGGGCAAACTGAATTTCACGCAATCATCCATTTACAGGTGAGAAGGAGCAGCTTAGGCGTTTCAGGCGTGACGCCCAAGGGGAACCATCAGACCGTGATGCGGCCCGTGCAGTATCAGGCGCCATGTCGGCGGAAAAACAACGTCACCTGCCCTAACTCAAAGCCGAATTTGGTCATGGCCGAACGGTTGGCAATGGTGTTTTCATCGAGCAGGTACATCCAGTCATCGAAGTTCACTTGATACACTTTGTCGTCCACCGGCAGGTTCAGCACGTAACGCCAATGCAAGGCATTGCCTGCCACTTCGCCACTGGACTCACCAACCACATCTGCCGCCGTCCCACGCCAGCGCCCCGGACCGTCGGGGTGCAACGTCCAGACGCGGGTCTGTTTAACGCCGTCGCTGTAGGTAAAGTCCTCATGCATGATCAGGTTTGCGCCGTCCATGCGGCTGTTGATCAACACATGAAAGCGTTTGATCACCTCACCCGAGCGCTTCTGGAACATGCCCCAGCCATCCACTTGCCCGACAAAAAACTGTGGCAGATCGAGCTTGGGGTTCTGTTCGCTGTAACGCTGCACATCGATCCCGCCGCAACCGGCCAGGCACACGAATAGGACCAGCAAAAGCTTTTTCAGCATGACGATGTCCTCAAGGCTGAGTAGCGCCCAGCAACTGCTGACGCAACTCGGGGTTTCGGGTTCGGGGGTCGAGCCAGATGTCGAAAAACGCCCGGGCGAACTGTGGGTCTTTCACTTCGTGCTGCAACTGTTGACCGACAAAAAAGCGCGCGCCTTGCCCCGGCAGGTAAACGCCGGTAATCCGGGTGCCGGCTTGGACATCGACAAACGACTGCTGCATCTGGGCTTGCCAACTCGCCAGTTGCTCGGCGCTGACTGCGGCACCTGACAAACGCTTGATTTCTTCGGTGCTGGCCTGCACCAAATCATCGCGGGAAATGCTGCGCTGGTAGATAAGTTCGAGCGCGAACGGCTGATCCGTCGACAATGGCCGCGCCGCGCTCCAGAGCCGGGCGTTATAGACGTTGAAGCCATACACTCGAAACTCGCCCGTTCCGATGATCTGCGCACCGGGTAACGCCTCCTGCCAATTGGCAAGCGCTTGAGTCGCCAGCAATGCCAGCAGCCACAGGCCATGGCGCAGGCGCGATCGTAGTCTGTTCATGGGTGTCACTCACCGTGGGGGCCTGATAAAAACTTATACGCAAACGACTTGTTTGTACAATTATTGACGACTTAATTTTCATTGCCCCCTCGACCGTTGGCGCAATCCGGGCCAAGCCAATACCGACGCCGCCGAGCGCTAAGCAGCCTGAGGTGGAATGCTTGACTGTCGCCATGGGATGATCGCCGCGAAAGTGCAACCATTCTGGAGAGTTCGAATGTCATTGTTGAGTCAAAAAGCCGTTGCCCTGCTACTGACAGCGGTCGCCAGCCTGGGTGCCTTGGAGGCGCAAGCGGCAAAGGCCAGTGCGGGCGCCGATGCGCCGGCGCAGAACGTCTCGCTGCTGGCCGGCAAGTTCACGTTCACCCTGCCCAAGGGTTTTATCGCCTCGGCGCTGCCGGGCGGTGACGCCGCCAATGGCACCGCTGGCGCAAAAGGCACGCTGTACACTAACGCCGCCAGCAAAACCGTGGTGATCGCAGCGGAAAATACCATCCCGAACGGTGTCACCGTGAAGGATAACGACGGTGATTTTCTCGACAGCTCTGCCGCCGACTTCGTCGCCCAACAAACCAAAGCCCTGCCGGACTTCAAGCTGCTTAGCGAGAAAAGCCTCTCCAAAAAAGCGCAAGGCCTGGGCGTTCGGCAGATCGACAGCCGCGTCACTCAAGGTGGCGGCCCGACGCTTGACACCACGCTGCTGACGGCATCCGGCACACGCATGGCGTTGGTGCAAGTGATCTCGCGCCCCGGCGACACGTTGGTTCACGAAGCACTGGTCAAAAAAATCCTGACCGAGCAGTAAGCCCACTCAAGGATTAAGGTGCCGTAACCAAGCGCTCAAATCCTCAACTTCGGCGGCACTGATGTTGTGGCCCAGGCCAGGGTAGCCATGAAACTCAGGCTTGAGTGACAGGCCCAGTAACAGGCTTTGGGCGTCAGTGCCATCGGTATACGGCAAACGCTTGTCCAGCGTGCCATGACCGATGAAAATCGCCAGTGACTGGCGTTTTTCATCCGGTTTCAGTTCGGACTTGAGCACCGGCAGAATCCGCCCACTCAAGGCCGCAATCCCGCCCACGGCTTCGGGATGACGCAACCCCACCTCGTAGGCCATGATCGCGCCTTGGCTGAACCCCACCAAGAACACTTTGTTAGCCTCGGTGTGATATTTCTTCGCCGCCTGGGCGATGAAGTCCAACAAGCGTTTGGCGCTGGCCTTCAGATCATCCGTCTCACCGTTATAAGCGCCTTCGCCTTTCTTGCGAAACCACTGGTAACTGCCCGCTTCGAGCGTCACTGGGGCCTGGACCGACAGCACGTTGTACTGCGACGGCAACTCGTCCTTGATGCCAAACAGGTCCTGCTCGTTACTGCCGTATCCGTGAAGGAAAATCACCAGCGGCTGATGACGGCTTTCAGGATTAGCCTGCTCCAGGTACTTGAGCGGCAGATCGGTTTGCAGCGGGATTTGAGCGTGGACCGTGGTGGAGGCCAGCAGCATCAGCAACGTCAGACATTTGAACATGGACCTTCCTTCAAAAAGCGCAGGGTTCGCGGCAAAGCCTAACACTGCGAAGCCGTTGGGAGCCCACGAAAATCTCCTGGTCCACGCCTCAGTCGTTAATCAACTTACCCACCCGAATCGGCTCGCTCCCCGCCACTTTCGCCTGCCATGTACCGGGTTGGGTGTACCGCCCACGGTCGATGGCGAACAACACCCCACTGGTCCCTGCCCGCACGGTGGTGACTCGGTCACTCAATGGATCAACCACTTCAAACAGCGCATCGCCCTGCTTTACCGACTCGCCAGCGTTGCGCAGAAAGCTGACCACGCCATGGTGCGGGGCAAACAGGTACTCGGTGCCTTCGAACGGCACGCCCTCGCAGCACTCGCTCGGCGCCGCGGGCCACGCGCCTTTAATGAATCCCTGTTCGGCAAGGAAGCCCAGAATAGCCTCGCAATTGGCCTGGGCCTGATCGACACGGGTGTCGCCCATGCTGCCCAGCTCCAGAGTCGTAGCGAGGTTAGCCGGTGGGATCGCCGCCTCGGGAAAGGCGCGCGCCAAGCGCAACCACGGTGAAGAGCAGGACTCGTCGAAAGAGCTGCCGCCGGAGTCTTCGCACAACAGTGCAACACCCGCTTTCAGACGCGCCGCCAGGGACTGCCACTGCGGCCAATGCTGCGGCAAGGCATACAGATGAATCGCCGCGTCGAAATCACAATGCAAGTCCAGTGTGATATCCGCATCACAGGCATGGCGCAGCAATAATCGGTGCATGGCTTCCAACTGCGACGCCGGTGCCGGCAGACCGTCGAGCACTTGGCCCATGGTTTGGCGAATCAGGGCGATGTTGGCCACGGCATCCTCGCCCAACTGATCGCCGATCAACGCGGCCACCGGCGCGCTCAGTTCAACGAACGAGCGGTTGAAGTTCTTGCCACTGCCCAGTTCAAAACGCCCCATGTGGCTGCCTTGCAAGTGCTGGTCGAGGCCGATCGGATTAGCCACCGGCACCAATTCGATAACGCCTTGCAGTTGGCCCTGGGTATCAAGTTCAGCCAAGCGCTTCTTCAGTTCCCACGCCGTGCGCATGCCCGGCAGCTCGTCAGCGTGCAGGCTGGCCTGGATGTAGACCTTACGAGTGCCCGCGCCGTAACGAAAGACGCTCAAGGTGCGCTCGGTTCCAAGATGACTCCAGGGCAATGAATGGTCGATGCGGTGCATGAGAACTCCTGATTACCTGAGCGACAAGCTCATAGGCGTCATTCCAATTACAAGCCCATAAAAAAAGTGGCGCCCGCGTCAACGGTGGCCACTTTTTTAAACGACTCGATTACTGGCTGTAAACGTCAAAGTTGAAGTATTTGTCCTGCACTTGCTTGTACTTGCCGTTGGCACGAATTTCAGTGATCGCGTTGCTGAACTTGTCCGCCAGCTCTTTATCACCCTTGCGCACCGCGATACCGGCACCGCCGCCGAAGTACTTGGCGTCTTCGTAGGTCGGGCCTACAAAAGCGAACCCTTTACCGGCGTCAGTTTTCAGGAAACCGTCGTCCAGGGTGACCGAGTCGGCCAGCATCGCGTCGAGGCGACCAGCGACCATGTCCAGGTTGGCTTCCTGCTGGGACCCATAACGCACCAGGTTGATGCCGGCGGGCACCAACACTTCGGTGGCGAAGCGGTCATGCGTACTGGCGCGCAGCACACCGACTTTTTTGCCCTTGAGTTCGGTTAGCGGGTCTTTGACGTCGGTGCCAGCCTTCATCACGAAACGCGCCGGCGTGTGGTAATACTTGATGGTGAAATCGACGTTTTTCTTACGATCATCAGTGATGGTCATGGACGACAAAATGGCGTCGATCTTCTTGACCTTCAGGGCGGGGATCAAGCCATCGAACTCTTGCTCGACCCATACACACTTCACTTTCATCTGATCACACAACGCGTCGCCGATGTCCACGTCAAAACCGGTGAGCTTGCCGTCAGGGGTTTTCATCGAAAACGGCGGGTAGCCCGCTTCAATACCGAGGCGGATCGGCTTAGCGTCTTCGGCTACGGCGGTCAGGGACAACATCGACAGTGCCAGGGCACCGAACATCACTAGCTTGTTCATTTATAACTCCTGCGTGCGGAGACTTTTATTGGCAGCGTTGGAATGACGACTTGCGGTCTGTGAAAACCGAAGTGGCCGGCAGTCTAGAGTGGCTTGGAGCCGGCCAATTATGTTTAAGCGACGAATACTTATAGAAACGTGATAGCCGTATCAGGCGATTGAACAGCGTGCGCCAACGCGGTGCAACGGCGGTGGGGCACGCCCCGTTTTCAGACGAAACCTACAGGGCTTGGGGCTGGATCCGACGGAATAATCGCGCTAGACAACGGACGCCGAGGGCGCTGGTGATCAACGTCGTTTTGCGGCACATTGGGCGCGGCCTCCTCCTCTGAGAATCGACATGCCCAACCCCGCCAACACCTTGAACCTGATTCAGCACCACCCTGCCGAGGGCCCAGGCGCCATTACCGACTGGGCCAGGCGTCGAGGCGTCGCGCTGAAGGTTTTTCGTGCCGATCTCGGGCAGTTGCCGACAGTGAGTTCAGAGCCGGCAATCGTGCTGGGTGGGCCTTACGAAGCCAACGCCGGGCCGGCGTGGCTGGAAACCGAACGCCAGTGGCTGGCGGCGAGTGTGCAGCAGGGTGCGCCGGTGTTTGCGATTTGCCTGGGCGCGCAGTTGTTGGCCTTGAGCCTGGGCGGCAAGGTGCGACGCATGGCCCATCCCGAAACCGGCTGGACCTCGGTCATCTTCGCTGATGGCACGCTGTTGAGCGTGCTGGAATGGCATGAAGACGCCATCGACTTACCGCCAGCGGCACAGTTACTGGCCAGCAGTGAGGGATGTGAACAGCAAATGTATCGAGTCAGCCCCCACCGCGTGGGCGTGCAGTTTCACCCGGAATGGAATGCCGAATCCGTCACCCTACTCAATCAACACTTCGCCGATGAATCACCGTTGCTGCGGGACCAGGACGACAGCGCCGCCCACGCCGCCGTGTTTGACTGGTTGCGCGGGACACTGGATGAGTGGTGGACCGTTTCAACAGAAACGGCCTGAAACCTAAGCAGAAGTACCTCGCCAATGTTGGCGATCAACAGTCACAGGCCATCGGCTGCGTTATGCCACGCGGCACCACCACGTTCAACTCGAACCCTTCATCCAGCCAGCCCGTCACCCCGCCGATCATCTCCTTGACGGGGCGCCCCAGCGCTGCCAGTTTCGCGGCGGCCTTGTTGGCGCCGTTACAGTGGGGGCCGGCGCAATACACCACCCAAAGCGTTGTTTGCGGATAGGCCGCCAGGCTTTCAGCCGTCATCAAACGCCCCGGAAGATTGACGGCTCCGGGCACATGGCCGCGCTGATAGGCCAAGGCGCCCCGCACATCGACCAATACAAAGTCCACCTCATCGGCCTGCAGGCTGTCGTGGACGTCGGAACAATCGGTTTCAAAGGTCAGGCGATTGCTGAAGTGCATCAGTGCAACGTCGGACGGGGCGGCAGGAATCTCGCTAACCAGGCTGGTCATGGGTCGTACTCCAAAGTCTCGATAGGTGTCGGCAGACTTTATCCAGCGCCGACTTACCGATACAGTGGCGCACAAGACACTTACCGGGAATTTTCCGCCAAATGCAGCCCTCCCCTGGTTTAGTCGCGATTCTGGCCTACGACGGTCTGTGTACATTCGAATTCGGCATTGCCGTAGAGATTTTTGGCCTAGCCCGACCGGAGTTCGATTTCCCGTGGTACGAACACCGCATCGTCGCCGTGGATGAGGGGCCAATGCGGGCCACGGGCGGGATTCAGGTATTGGCTAACGGCGGCATGGAGCTGCTCGAAAGTGCCCGCACCATTCTTGTCCCCGGTTGGCGTAGCCGCGACCAACCGGTTCCCGAAGCGTTACTCGTTGCACTGCGTCAGGCCCATGCACGGGGGGCGCGCCTGTTGTCGATCTGCTCGGGAGTGTTCGTGCTGGCGGCCAGCGGTCTGCTGGACGGTCACCGAGCCACCACCCATTGGCGCTACACCGCGGAGCTGGCCAAGCGTTTCCCGGCCATTGAGGTGGACCCGGACGTACTCTATGTCGATGCGGGCCAGTTGATCACCTCGGCCGGGAGCGCCGCCGGTATCGATGCGTGCCTGCACTTGGTGGCCAGGGATTTCGGCACGCAGGTGGCCAATGCGGTGGCACGGCGGCTGGTGATGTCGCCGCAACGCACGGGCGGGCAGGCGCAATTTATTCCTGCTCCCATCAGCCCGACGCCGCGCAGCGATTTATCCCGCGTCATGCAGTGGGCACGGGAGCGCCTGCACCAGCCGCTGGAAGTCCGCGACTTGGCCAGCGAGGCGGCCATGAGCGAACGCACTTTCCTGCGCCGCTTCACCGAAGCCAGCGGTTTGTCACCCAAGACCTGGTTGCAACATCAACGACTGGCCAGGGCTCGGGAGCTGCTGGAAGGTACTCGCCAGAACACCGAGCACATTGCCCAGCAGTGTGGTTATCGTTCGGTCGAAAGCTTCAGAGTGGCGTTTCGCAGCGTGGTCGGTGTACCGCCATCGGTCTACCGGGAGCGGTTCGGACGTGAGGTCAAAGCGATTTCTCTAGCGACCCATCAGGACACTGACCCTCAAGGCCGGCGCAATAAATAGGTGTCCATGATCCACCCATGCACCGCACGAGCGGCTTTGCGCGTGCGCTCAATCTCATCCGCCACCTCCTTGAGCTTGCCGCTGATCAGAATTTCATCCGGCGTCCCGAGGTAGGCCCCCCAGTAAATCTCTGTCTCTTTATCCGCGACGTGGTGGTAGGAGTCTTCGGCATCAAGCATCACCACCACGCTGTCAGCATCGCTCACCTGCCCCGCAGCCAATCGCCGGCCGGTGGTGATTTCAATCGAACGCCCAATGCGGTTCAGCGGGACTTTATGCTGCGCCGCCAACGCCTGCACACTGGTGATGCCAGGAATCACGTCGAATTCGAAGACGCAACGGCCCGCCGCCAGGATCGCCCGCAAAATACGCACCGTGCTGTCGTATAACGCCGGATCGCCCCACACCAGGAAACCGGCGCATTCGCCGTCAGCCATGTGCTCGTTGATCAAGCGTTCGAAGGTCTGCTGCTTAGCCAGGTTCAGATCTTCGACGCTGGCCTTGTAGTCCACTTCACCACGCTCACGTTCTGGGCTGTGGGCTTCGACAAAACGATAGGTGTGACCGCTGATGTAGCGCTCACAGATGTCCCGCCGCAGGTCGATCAGCTTGTTTTTGCTGTCGCCCTTGTCCATCAGGAAAAAAACATCGGCGCGGTTCAGCGCCTTCACCGCCTGCATCGTGATGTAGTCCGGATTCCCGGCACCGATACCAATGACCAGCAACGTTTTCATCAGGGCGCTCCTTCAGCGTTTATGCCCGACAAGCGCAGGCGCCAGCGACCGGAGAACCATACATCCGTGGCCGACAACGGTTCGACATCAATCAGGTTGAACGCGTCGCTGTTCAGCACATGAGTCAGCGCGGCACGTATGACAAACGGGTGAGTGATGGCGACGACATGTCCCGGCGTGGTCTCCAGCGTCTTCAACCACGCCACCACCCGCTGCCTGAGCTGCGCCACCGACTCGCCGCCGTGGGGCGCTGAATAGGGGTCTTGAAGCCAGGTTGCCAAGTGGTCGGGCTCAGATGTTTGCAGATCGTCAATCCGCAGGCCTTGCCAGCGACCCAAGTCGCAATCGGCCAATGCCGCGCACACCTCGCTGTCGTCACCGAACAATTGCGCGGTCTGCCAAGCTCGCCGCTCCGGAGCGCAGATCAGGCGCGGCGTGCCCTTGAACTGAGCGCAACGTGAACCCTTTGCCGATTGCCACTCCATTTCCAACGACTCATCGATAGGAAAACGCGCCATTTTCTGTGCGACGGTTCGAGCGTGGCAAATCAGGGTTAAACGCGTCGCCTTCATGAAGCAATACTCGATCAATGGGCATAAACAACAGGACAACATCATCAACAATCGGGCAATTGTGCCGTAAGAAGGGCGCTCGGGGGACTTTCGTTTTTAGCAGCGACTCAATCCGTAGAGCTATTTCTCGCGTTAAAAACGCCTATATCTGACACCGCCATGGGCGATGGCCTACAACATCAGTCGACATAGGTGTAGCCCCCGGCAGCCGGGGGTTTCGCCCTGCTTCAGGGCATTTTAATGGCCGCTAAAAATTCACTAGACATGTAGTAGGAATTACATAAATACTGTTTTAGCGAATTATGAAATAAAACCTACATATTCATCCAGCAGGGAGACCGGATGCCACCTCTACGAGACCTGATCACCGATCCCGGCCTGGACCTCACGCCGTCAGAGCGCAAAGTCATCCGCGCCTTGCTCGACCAGTACCCGCGTAATGGCCTCGGCCCGATGTCACGCTTGGCTGAACATGCCGGCGTCAGCGACCCGACCATTGTGCGCTTGGTCAAAAAACTCGGTTTTGGCGGTTATGCCGAATTTCAGGATGCCTTGCTCAGCGACATGGATCACCGCCTGCGCTCACCCAGCACACTCCTGCAACCGCGCGCCCACCTGCAAAAAGACGATCCCTGGAGCCATTATCTGGCGCAAAGCCATCGAACGCTGGTCGAGACGCAGGCCCTGACCCAACCGGAAGATGTGCGAATCCTGGTGGAATGGCTGCTCGACACCCGGCATCAGGTCCACTGCTACGGCGGGCGCTTCAGCAGTTTTCTCGCCCACTATCTGCTCAACCATTTACGCCTGCTGCGTCCCGGTTGTTTCGCCCTGGAAGGCAACGCGCAATTGCCGGACCGACTGTTTGACGTGCAGCGCCAGGACTTAGTGCTGCTCTTTGATTACCGCCGCTACCAGTCCCAGGCCTTGCGCGTCGCCCATGCCGCCAAAAGCCGTTATGCCCGGGTGGTGCTGTTCACCGACATTTACGCCTCGCCACTGCGGGAAATGGCGGACCTGATCATCAGTGCGCCAGTGGAATCGGTCTCGGCGTTCGACACCATGGTCCCGGCGCTGGCCCAGGTCGAGGCACTGATCGCTTGCCTGACCCTACGCAGCCCCGAGCTGGCTGATCGCCTGGAAGGCATCGATGCACTGCGCACTGACTTCGACACCCACCTGCTGGAGGAAAAATAAGGATGTTTGCGCTCCCCCATCGTTCACCCCGAGATCTGCCGTTCGTCACCGATCACACCGCGCTATTGCTGGTCGACATGCAGCGTGCCTGGCTCGAGCCGCAGTTCGACCCGCACCTCAATCACCCGCACGCCGAATACTTCCTGACCCGAACCCACAGGCAAGTGGTGCCCAATCAGCGCCGGCTCCTGAGTGCCTTTCGCACTGCCCGGCAAAACGTGTTGCACACGCTTATCGAAAGCCTCACCGCCGATGGCCGTGACCGCTCCCTGGACCACAAACTGTCGGACATGCACCTGCCCAAGGGTAGCCCGCAGGCGCAGATCATCGACGACCTGGCGCCCACGGAAAACGAAATCGTCTTGCCTAAGACATCTTCGGGGGTCTTCAACTCCACCAACATCGACTACGTCCTGCGCAACCTGGAAACGCGGCACCTGATCATTGCTGGCATCGTCACCGACCAGTGCGTGGACATGGCCGTGCGGGATGCCGCCGACCGGGGATATCTGGTGACCGTGGTAGAAGACGCCTGCGCCACCTACACCCCGGATCGGCATCAGGCCTGCCTCAATGCGATCAAAGGCTACTGCTGGATCAGCGATACCCAAACCGTGCTCGCCAGGTTGCAGGAGATGACGCCATGAGTGAACGCCTGTGGCCGCTGCCCATGACCACGATCGTCACCACCGACCTGATCGGTGTGACCCGTGGTCGCTCGTTCCCGACCGACGAACTGGACCACTATCAAACGGCAGGCTGCGGCTGGGTGCCGGCCAACAGCGCACTGACGCCGCAAGACGTCATCGCCACTGGCAACCCGTGGGGCGCCTACGGAGATTTGCGGCTGATTCCGGACCTGAGCAGCCGGGTTAAGGTCAACAATGGCCCGGACGCGAAGGCTCCCGCCCTGGACTTTATTCACGGCGACCTGTGCGAAACCGACGGCCTCCCGTGGGCCACGTGCCCACGCACCCTGCTGCGCAACGAGGTGAAACGCTATCGCTCGCAGTTGAACCTGCAAATCAACGCGGCCTTCGAACATGAGTTCAACCTGGGCTGCGGGGCCGCCGATCAGTTGGCGTTTACCCTCGAGGCACAGCGCCAAGGGGCCGAATTCGGCGGTTGGCTGCTCAGTGCTCTGCGCGCCGCAGGCGTGGAGCCCGAGATGTTTCTGCCGGAATACGGCAAGCATCAATACGAAATCACTTGCCGCCCGACCCTCGGGGTCGCGGCGGCGGACCGTGCGGTGAATGTGCGCGAGATCACCCGGGAAATCGCCCGGCAAATGGCATTGGACGTCAGTTTTTCGCCCAAGACCGCCGAGCACGCGGTGTGCAACGGTGTACACCTGCACCTCAGCCTGCTGGATCTGTTCGGTGAACCAGTGCTCTACGACGCAAGTATCACCAATGGCCTGTCTGCCCTCGGCCAACACTGGGCCGCTGGCGTTCTGCATTACTTGCCGGCGCTGTGTGCGTTTACCGCGCCGACACCGGTGTCCTATGAGCGGTTGCAACCCCATCACTGGAGTGCGTCCTACGCGTGCCTGGGGCAACGCAACCGCGAAGCAGCGCTGCGGATCTGTCCGACCGTGAGCCTGGGCGGTAAATCTGTGGCGGCGCAGTACAACCTGGAATTTCGCGCCATGGACGCCACCGCCTCGCCGCACCTGGCGCTGGCCGCGCTGCTGATCGCCGGCCGGTTAGGCATCGAACAGCGTCTGGCACTGAACGCGATCACCGATGAAATACCCGATGCCCTTAATGAAGAACAACGCCAGACCAGGGGCATCGTCGCCCTGCCCGCGTCGCTCGCTCAGGCGCTGGATTGCCTGCGCAACAGTGATGCGCTGCTCGACGCCTTGCCTCGTGCCTTGCTGGACACTTATTTCGCCCTGAAAACCGAGGAACTGACGCTGACGGAACAGCTCTCGCCCGCCGATCTTTGTGAGCACTATGCGCGCCTGTACTGAATCCGTTGAACTCGGCCTCTACACCGAGCCGCCTTATACATTGAGTCGGGAAGCCTCCGAGCACCCGCTGATCTTGGTGTGCGAGCACGCCAGCCGTTTTATCCCGCCCTCGCTCAATAATCTGGGCCTGAGCCCCGAGGCCGCTGGCGAACACATTGCCTGGGACATTGGCGCCCTGTCGTTGGCCGAGCAGCTGTCAGAGGCTCTCGGCGCAACGCTGCTGGCAGCCAATTATTCACGGCTGTTAATCGACCTCAACCGTCCACGCCACGCGCTGGACAGCATTCCGTTGCAAAGCGAGATTTATCAGGTGCCGGGCAACCGCGACCTCGACGAAGCGACTCGCGAGTATCGCCGCCAGTGTCTGTTCAAACCGTTTCACACCCGGCTGCAAAGCCTGATCGACGAACGCGTCGCACATGGGCGACCGGTGCGCGTGGTGGGAATTCACAGCTTCACGCCAGTGTTCTACGGTCAGCCACGGTTGCTGGAGGCCGGCGTGTTATACGGCCAGGCCAGTCATTATGCGCAACGGTTGATTGATGGCCTCAGCCAACACCCGCTGAAAGTGGCCGGCAATCAGCCCTACAAAATTGATCCTCTGGGGGACATGACCGTACCGGTGCATGGCGATGCCAGAGGGCTGGAAGCGTTGTTGATCGAGGTGCGCAACGATTTGCTGCGCACGCCCGAGGACGTCGCTCGCTGGAGCAATTACCTGGTACCGCTGCTGTAGGAAATCGCTGCCTCAAGGAACCGTTACCGCAGTGTGTTGCACCGAAAAAAACTAAAAATTCACCCAACAAGCTAGCAAGGAGAGTGGCTTCATGGACATTCAAGCGTTCGGCTACAAGCAGGAATTGAAACGGAGTCTGTCGCTGACGGATCTGGTGGTGTACGGGATGATCTTCATGATCCCCATCGCTCCGTTCGGGGTCTATGGCTATGTCAACGCCGAGGCACCGGGGATGGTGCCGCTGGCGTACATCATCGGCATGGTTGCAATGCTGTTCACCGCGCTGAGTTACGGCTGCATGGCACGAGCCTTTCCCATCGCAGGATCGGTGTATTCCTACGCCCAACGGGGTTTAAATCAACACGTCGGTTTTATCGCCGGCTGGCTGATGCTGCTCGACTACCTGCTGATCCCGCCGCTGCTCTACGTCTATGCGGCCATGGCGCTGAACCATTTGTACCCGGACATCCCAAAAGTCGGCTTCATCGTGGCCTTCCTGGTCAGCGCGACCTTCGTCAACCTGCGGGGCATCACCTTTACCGCGCGGATGAACATCATCTTTCTGCTGGCACAACTGGTGGTGTTGGGGATTTTCCTGTTTTACGCCTGGAACGCCCTGCACAGTGGCGGCGGTAACGGGCAACTGACCCTGGCGCCGTTGTACAACGCCGACACGTTCAACTTCGCCCTGCTGATGCAAGCAGTGTCGATTGCGGTACTGTCCTTCCTGGGTTTCGACGCCATTTCCACCCTTGCCGAAGAGGTCAAGGGCGACCCGGGTCGCAGCGTCGGCAAGGCAGCGCTGATTACGCTGGTGGTGATGGGCGTGATATTCGTGGTGCAGACCTGGATCGCCACTGACCTGGCGGCGGGCATGGGCTTCAAGTCCGCCGACACCGCGTTCTATGAAATTGCCGAAATCGCCGCCGGCAGTTGGCTGGCCACGCTGACCGGCGTGGCCACGGCCCTGGCCTGGGGCGTGGCGGTGGCGATCACGTCTCAAGCCGCCGTGTCGCGCCTGTTGTTCGGCATGGCGCGGGACGGAAAACTACCGAAAATACTGGCCAAGATACACCCGACACACAACACCCCTTACGTGAGCATTTACTTGGTTGCGGCGCTGTCGCTGGTGATTTGCTACCTGTTTATCAATTCGGTGGACACCCTCACCTCCCTGGTCAACTTCGGCGCCTTGAGCGGCTTCATGCTGCTGCACCTGACCGTGATCAATTACTACTGGCGCAGGCAAAAATCCGGCCAGGTAATCCGTCACCTTGTCTGTCCGGTGATCGGCTTCATTATCGTTGCCGCGATCATGTACAACATGGGCGTAGACGCACAAAAACTCGGCTTGATCTGGATTGCTCTAGGCCTGGTTTACCTGTTTTTCCTGAACAAACTGGGCGCCAGTACGGCGCTGCCTGACCCAAGCAACGTCTGACAAAAAAAAGGGCGGCGTCTGACAAACATTCAGGCGACCGCTGATTTCACGCGTGGAAACCGACAGTGATAGTCAGGTTCGGCAGCGAGCCGCCGAACCCTTTGATACAGGAGTGCATCCATGCTGGTCTTACGCCCAGTCGAGTTATCCGACCTGCCCCAGTTACAGCAACTGGCGCACGACAGTCTAGTGGGTGTGACATCCCTGCCGGACGACACCGAACGCCTGCGGGGGAAGATTCTCGACTCCTGCGCCTCGTTCGACAAAGACGCTAAGGGCGGTGGCCCGGAGAACTATTTCTTTGTCCTCGAAGACCTCGCCCGCCAAAAGCTGGCAGGGTGCTCGGAAATCCTCGCCACCGCAGGTTTCAGCGAACCTTTCTACAGCCTGCGCAACCGGCACTTCACCAGCGCCTCACGGGAACTGAACATCGAGCACGGCGTGCCAGCGCTTTCGTTGTGCCATGACCTCAGTGGCCATACGCTGCTGCGAGGGTTTCATATTGACGCTGCCTTGGTGCGAACGCCGTTTTCCGAATTGCTGTCACGCGCACGACTGTTGTTTATCGCCGCCCATCCAGGGCGTTTTGCTGAAGCCGTGATTACCGAAATCGTCGGCTACAGTGATGAACAGGGCCAATCGCCGTTCTGGAACGCGCTGGGCAAACACTTTTTCGACCTACCCTACGCCGAGGCCGAGCGCCTGTGCGGCCTGGAGAGCCGGAGCTTTCTCGCCGAACTGATGCCGCAATACCCCATCTACGTGCCGATGCTGGCGCAAGCGGCCCAAGACTGCATTGGGCGAATCCATCCGGATGGCCAAGAAGCCTTCGATATCCTGGCGCGCGAAGGTTTCGAAACCAATAGCTACATCGACCTGTTCGACGGCGGCCCGACCCTGTATGCCCGAACGGCCCAGGTTCGCTCCATCGCCCAAAGCCAGACCCTGACGGCGCAGCCGGTGGCGTCCGTCCACGACGCGCGAGGCAGCTATCTGGTGAGCAATGAAGCGCTAAAGGATTATCGGGCCATCGTCGCAGAACTGGAGGTCAACGCCGGACAACCGGTGGCCCTGAGCGCACAGATGTGCGCCGAGCTGAACGTGACGAATGGCAGCCCGATCAGGCTGATCGCCCTATGAGCCCCCTCAGGCACTGGGCCCAACGACAGCGCCCGAGCAGGCGCGCAGAAGGAGCTGCATCATGATTGTTCGTCCGGTTCACGTCACCGACCTGTCCGCCTTGCTGGCGCTGGTGCAGCAGGCCGGCCCCGGCTTTACCACCCTGCCGGCCAGCGAGGAGCATTTGGTACACCGTGTGCGCTGGGCCCAACGCACTTTCGCCGAGCAGGTTGAGCGAGCCGACGCCGACTACCTGTTCGTACTTGAAGACGACGATCAACGCGTGGTGGGTGTCAGCGCCCTGGCGGGAGCCGTCGGCCTGCGCGAGCCCTGGTACAACTACCGGGTGGGGCTCACGGTCAGTTCGGCGCCAGGCCTGGGTATCCAGCGGCAGATCCCGACCTTGTTCCTGAACAACGAAATGACCGGGCAATCAGAACTGTGCTCGCTGTTCCTGCGGCCCGATCAACGCAAGGGCAGCAATGGGCGACTGCTGTCGCTCGGGCGCTTGCTGTTCGTCGCCGAGTTCCCGCACTTGTTCGGCGACAAGCTCATCGCCGAACTGCGTGGTCACGCCGACGAACAAGGCTGTTCACCGTTCTGGGACAGCTTGGGCCGACATTTTTTCAAGATGGATTTCAGCCATGCCGATCACTTGTCAGGGCTGGGCAACAAATCGTTCATTGCCGAACTGATGCCACGGCAACCGCTCTATACCTGCCTGTTGACCGAACAGGCCCAGGCCGCCATAGGCAAGGCTCACCCGAACACGGAACCGGCGCTGAAGATCCTCAACGCCGAGGGTTTTGCCCATAAGAACTACATCGACATCTTCGACGGCGGCCCGGTGATCGAAGCCCAGGTTTCGAAAATCCGCACGGTGCGCGACAGCCAACCGCTGATGCTGGGCATCGGCACGCCCGATGAACATGCCCCGACCTGGATGATCCACAACCGGCGCCTGGAAAACTGCCGCATCACTACCGCCAAGGGCCGAAGGGTAGGCAACAGTTTGATCGTTGATCGTCTCACTGCCAAACGCCTGCAACTGCAACCGGGCAACTCCGTGCGCGCGGTGCTGCTGCCTTATCAAGAGCAGCATGCCGTAGCGGCATGATCCAGCTCTAAACTGTCCGATACGCTTGTGACGGGGGAGCGTGCTCCCGCCGAGCGGCGAAGCGGCCGCAAAACCAAGCAGTGCATTCTTCAGACTACCGAGCCTTATCGATTGGCGAAGGCTGCACATCAAGCTCGCGCGCGAAAAAGATCGGCGTCGTGCGCACCGCCTGCAAATTCGTCATCCTCCTTGCCCCGCCCGCGTGATAGCCTTTTGTTCCTTCGGCGTTGACACTTTTGCTCAAGCCTTTCCATTCCAATTGCAGTGGTGGAACTCATATGTCCAGGCTTTCCCATCAAGATTTGCGCCGTAACTTTCGCCAATTGCTCGCGTCAGACACCTGCTATCACACCGCGTCGGTCTTCGACCCCATGTCGGCACGCATTGCCGCGGACCTGGGTTTTGAAGTGGGGATCCTCGGCGGTTCGGTCGCTTCGCTGCAAGTGCTGGGCGCTCCTGACTTTGCCTTGATCACCCTCAGCGAGTTCGCAGAACAGGCCACGCGCATTGGCCGTGTGGCGCAACTGCCGGTGATCGCCGACGCCGACCACGGCTATGGCAACGCACTCAACGTCATGCGCACCATCGTCGAACTTGAGCGCGCTGGCGTGGCCGCCCTAACCATCGAAGACACCTTGCTGCCGGCTCAGTTCGGCCGCAAATCCACCGACTTGATCGGCGTTGCCGAAGGGGTCGGCAAGATTCGTGCGGCGCTGGAAGCCCGTGTTGATAAGGAAATGGCAATCATTGCCCGCACCAACGCGGGGATCGTGCCGATTCAGGAAATCATCAGCCGTACTCGGCAGTATCAAGCCGCCGGGGCGGATGGGATCTGTATGGTGGGCGTGCAGGATTTCGACCAGCTCGAACAAATCGCTGAACACTTGAGCGTGCCACTGATGCTGGTGACCTACGGCAACCCGGCGCTACGCGATGATAAACGCCTGGCAGAGTTGGGCGTGCGGGTCACCATCGACGGCCATGGTGCTTACTTTGCGGCGATCAAGGCCACCTACGACAGCTTGCGTGAGCAGCGGCAGATCTTTACACAGGCCTCGGATTTGAGCGCTACCGAGCTGACGCATACCTACACACAACCGGAGGATTACATTCTCTGGGCGAAAGAGTTTATGAGCGTTAAAGAGTGACGCTGATGCGTTTTCCGTCCCGCAAACTGTAAGCAGCGATGCCGAAATGCAGCAACGGGGCATGTTGTAGGAAAAGTCTTGGAAAGCCGTGCGCTACCCAATGATCGTGCCCACTCGCGTGGGAACGATCAATCACGGTGCGGCTTACTGCTTGGCCAACTCCATGATCATCCGCGATAGCAGATAAATCCGTGGCGCCACGCTCTCCACTTCTGCGTATTCCTGCGGCGTATGAATATTGCCGCCGACAATCCCGAACCCATCCAGAGTCGGCGTCCCAACGCTCGCCGACAAACTCGCGTCCGCCGCACCACCGCTGCCCTCCTCGGTCAGCGTGCGGCCAATTTCGCCGTAAATCCCCTGAGCCATGGCCATCAACCGGTCCGATTCCGCCGTCTGCGGCATCGGCGGCAAGCCGCGCTGAAGGGTGGTGGTGACCACGGTGTCCGCTATCAATTGGTTTTTTGATACCCGCGCCAAATCCTGTTCGATTCGGTCAAACTCCTCAGGCACCGCGGCCCGCACGTCGGCCTTGGCGCTGGCTTGATCAGGGATCACGTTGGTGCGGTCGCCAGCCTGGAGGACCGTGAAGTTAATGGTGGTTTTCTTCGCTTCGTCGCCCAGTTTTCCCAGTTGCAAAATCTGGTGTGCGACTTCCATCGCCGCATTGCGCCCCAGTTCCGGGGCTACGCCGGCATGGGCGGCCTTGCCTTTGACTTCGACCACCGCCGTGGCGCTGCCTTTGCGCCACACCACCAGACCATCCGCCGGGCGACCCGGTTCAAGGTTGAGGGTCACGTCGTGGGCCTTGGCGGTTTTCTTGATCAGGTCGGTGGCGACGTCTGAACCGGTTTCTTCGCTGGCGTCGAGCAAGAAGGTGATTTGCGCATAGTCCTTGAAGTCGAGATTTTTCAGGACTTTGAGTGCGTAGATGCCGGCAACAATGCCGCCCTTGTCATCCATCACGCCCGGACCATACGCACGGCCCTCCTTGATGTGGAACGGGCGCTCGGCAGCGGAGCCTTCCTTGAACACCGTGTCCATGTGCGCCATTAGCAATATTTTTGCCTTGCCGGTGCCTTTGAGCGTGGCGATTACATGAGTGCTTTTGTCCGGGGTATTGGGCACGAGTTCGACGCTGGCGCCGAGTTTTTTCAGTTCGTCGATGGCGATGTCGCGCACCTGCGTCAGGCCCGGTTCATAGCCGGACCCGGAGTCAATGTTCACTAGACGTTCGAGCAGCTTAAGGGCGTCAGCCTTGTACTGTTCGGCATCGGCGAGCACTTGTTTGTGGGGTTCGGCGAAGGCTGTGCAAGTGCCCAGGGCGAAGGTCAGCGCGAGGCTGGTCGCCAGAGCGGTACGTTTGAGCGTCATGAAGCGGTCCTTGTTTCGTGTCGGGGGACTCAAACCCTACCTGACTGCGCTGCAAGGCTCTATACCCGATGCGACACCTGTTTAACTGTCTGAGCGTCATGGCAACTGCGTTGGCAGGGCCTGCTCTGGATCAAGGTCCAGCGAGCGCTCAGACCGAGTCGAGCAACGGGTGATACGGTTTGTCGTCGACGCGACAAATAACGCGGTTACGGCCGGTGGCTTTGGCCTGATAGAGCGCCTGATCAGCGTCGTCGAGCCATACGGTCGCGTCGGTATGCGCCGGAGTGAACGCGGCAAGACCGATGCTCAGGCTTACTTTCAGCGTCGGGTTTTGTTCGTAGCCCAGTTTGGAGAAGCGGTCGCGCAACGCGTCCATCAGCGCAGCGGCGCTGGTCAGCGGCAAGTCCGGCAGGATCACACAGAATTCATCGCCGCCGTAGCGTCCGGCAACGTCGGTGGCGCGCAGGTTTTGCTTGAGCATTTTGCTCAGTTGGCGCAGGACGATGTCCCCGGCAACGTGACCGTAAGTGTCATTGATCGATTTGAAATGATCGATGTCGATCAATGCAATCGCCCCGCCATGATTCTGTCGCTGACAGCGCTGAAATTCGATCTCTAACTGATCTTTCCAGGCGCCGTGGTTCAACAAGCCGGTGAGGCTGTCGGTACGGCTCAGGGCCAGCAGCTCTCGCTTGTGCCGACCCAGGGTGTGGGCCTGACGAAAGCAAATCCAGCCCAACGCCAACGGGTACAGGGTTAACAACGGTAAACAGGCATACAGTTGCAACGGACTGGTTTGTGGGATGAACAGGGGGCTGAAGACCAGAAGCCCTGCGCCGATACCGAGGATCTGCGCCACGGTGCCGGCCAGCAGAAAACGTAAGCCACCAATGGCCACGTTGTTCATTGCCATCATCGAAATCGTGGTCGCGCTGGGCAGTGGATTGAACTGCATGGCCGCGACCCAGAAGCCGCCCAGAAAAGCGTCCATCAGCAGATTGCGGTGTTCGGCGTGATAAGGGATTTTCGCGCGGCGCGCCCATTGGTAGGCCACGTGCGGCCACACCACACCGTTGAGTAGCATCAACCACCAGACCCACGGCGCCGGGTTTAGCGGGTACATCGCCGCAATCACGCACAACAGCCCCAAGGTCAAACCCAGGGTTCGCGATGTATAGAGCCTCCTTGCCAGTGAAATCCCTTTCCCTCCCGTTTTTTCCATAAGAGGCCTCTACCGCTTAACGGAATCTGATCACACCGGGGTGCGGGCGTGCTGGAAGTCTATCAGGGCAACGTTAAATAGCCATCACCGGCGAGCAGCCTGAATACCCTGCTATCGCCATCAGACGAGTGCTGAATGTTTGGCTATACATGAAGGGAGGGTTTGATAAACCACCGTAAACAGAGGAGAGGCATGCAGACTTATCACGTATTGATCATCGGCAGCGGTTTTGGCGGTCAGTGTGCGGCGGTCAATTTACTCAAGGCTGGCATCAGCGACTTTCGCCTGCTTGAACGGCGAGATTTTTTCGGTGGTACCTGGTGCCAGAACACTTACCCCGGCGCGGCGGTCGATGTGCCCTCGCCGCTCTATTCGCTTTCTTTTGCGCCCTACCGCTGGACGCAGATGTTCGCCGAACAGGCAGAGCTGCAACGCTACACCGAGCATGTGGTGGAGCAATTTGGCCTGCGGGATAAGGTTGAGCTGCACACCAATGTCGAGCGTATCGAATGGGACGACACCCATAAACGTTGGGCCGTGCATACCGAGGCCCAAGGTACGTTTTACGCACAGTTTCTGATCAATGCCACGGGGCCGCTGAGCCAACCAGTCATCCCACACTTTGAAGGGCAGGAACGTTTTCAGGGCAAAACTTTTCATACAAACCACTGGGATCATTCCTACGACTACCGCAACAAAAGGGTCGCCATCGTTGGCAGCGGCGCCAGTGCCGCGCAAGTCATCCCGGCGATTGCCCCGCACGTCGAACACTTGCACGTATTTCAACGCACGCCGCACTGGGTTTTGCCTCGGGCCGACCGTACTTTCGGCCGCTTCCAGCGCTGGCTTCTGGGGCTCAAACCAGCCTACACGCTGCTGCGCTGGATGATCTACTGGCAGTTCGAAACCCGGGTGATCGCTTTTAAATACTCGAAACCGGCGATCCGCATGGTGCAGCGTCACGCCCTGCGCTTTCTGAAGCGCCAGGTGCCCGATCCCGAGCTGCGACGCAAACTGACACCGGACTTCACCATCGGCTGCAAACGGGTGATTGTCTCAAGCACGCTGTATCCGGCACTCGGGCGCAATAACGTGACCCTGCACAGCCGCGAGCACGGCATCGCGGCCCTCGACGAAAGCGGTATCACGACCCAGGACGGCCAGCATATCGACCTCGACCTGATTGTCTGGTCAACCGGATACGACGCCACCGACGGGGTGATTTCCTATTCGGTGACCGGCAAGCATGGCACGCAACTGCGCAATGTCTGGGCCCAGTATCCACGTGCCTACTTGGGCACCAGCGTGCCGGCATTCCCCAACCTGTTTATCGTCACAGGCCCCAACACGGGCATTGGCCATACATCGGCGCTGTTCATCATCGAATCGCAGATGAACTACATCCTTGACTGTATTCGGACGGTAAAAGAGCAAGGTTTGCGCAGCATCGAGGTACGCCCCGAAGCGGAACGTACCTACACTGAGATGATTCACCGGGAGATGGAACGCACCGTGTGGAAATCCGGTGGCTGCCACAGTTGGTATCAAAGCCGCAGCGGTCATGTGATTGCCATGTTTCCAGGGTTCAGCTTCAGCTACCACCGTTTGACCCGGGCGCTGAAAACCGGCGACCACATTTTGTCCTGAACACGTAAAAGGAGAACGCCTGATGCTTGTTTTGGTTGTCGCAATCGCGGTTTTCGTGGCCTGGAGCTGGTTAAGCTACCCGACCATCGGCCAATGGTTGTATGACGTGAGCATGGCCACCGAAGCCAAGCTTTACCGACTGCACAAGATCGTCGTACCGATCAGCGAGATGACGGTCTCGACTTGGCAAGGCGGGCCTTATGAGGCGGCCAGCAGCGTGCTGATGCTCCACGGTTACAGTGCCGACAAGAACATTTGGCTGCGTTTTGCCCGGCACTTTGTCAGCGATTATCGCGTGATCATTCCCGACCTCGCCGGTCATGGCGAAACCGGCTTCAAGGCCGGCGGCGGCTATGACATCGCGCTACAGTCGAAGCGGATGATCCAGTTGCTCGACGTCTGCGGCGTCGAGAAGGTCCATGTGATCGGTAACTCGATGGGAGGCTACATTGCGGCGTGGCTGGCGGCCACTTACCCGGACCGCGTAGCGTCGGTAACGCTGATCGATCCGGCGGGTGTGACAGCCCCGGAGCTCAGCGACTTGGCGCAGCAATTGAACAAGGGACATAACCCTTTCCTGATTCATTCAAAGGAGGAGTTCCGACACTTCTACGCCATGACCATGGCCAACCCGCCGTGGGTGCCCGGCGTGGTCCTGGATGCCGTCGCGCAACGCTATGAGCAGCGGCGCGAGGCCCTGGCGGAAATTTTCACGGACTTTCACGCCAGCCCGCCGATGGAGCCGAAACTCGCCGACATCCGCTGCCCGGCGCTGTTGCTCTGGGGGCGAAAGGATCGTTTGATCGATGTCAGCAGCGTGTCGGTATGGAGCAAGGGCATCGCCGATTTGCGAGTGGAGATCTGGGACCACATTGGGCACATGCCGATGGTCGAGCAACCGGTCAGGGCGGCGCGGCTGTGTCAGGCGTTTCTGGGCAAGAAGCACTGATGAGTGCGCTGAAAGGTCTCACCAGTCCTTCACAGAATGAAGTCCGTCAGAAACTTCGTTTGTCGGCGCCGCTGAAGGCTGCGATCTTTTGCTTTATCCGTATTAGCGCCAGGAATTTTTTCATGAGCCAGCCCCGCTTCGTCAGCCCCGACCTGATCCGCCAGCGCTTCTCCAAAGCGATGTCCGACATGTACCGCGAAGAAGTGCCGCTTTACGGCGCGCTGCTGGAACTGGTGGAGCACACCAACCGGCATGTGTTGGAAAACGATCCGCAGATCGCCCGACAGCTCAACAGCACGGGAGAAATTCAGCGCCTGGACCTGGAACGCCACGGTGCGATCCGCGTCGGCAGCGCTGCGGAACTGGCGACCCTGGCAAGGTTGTTCGCGGTAATGGGTATGCAGCCGGTGGGGTATTACGACCTGACACCGGCCGGAGTGCCGGTACATTCCACAGCATTTCGCGCGGTGCATGAAGCGGCGTTGCAGGTCAGCCCGTTTCGGGTATTCACCTCGCTGCTGCGCCTGGAACTGATTGAAGACCCCAAGCTGCGCGACTTCGCCCAGTCAGTACTCGACCAGCGCTCGATCTTCACGCCGTGGGTGCTGACGCTCATAGAGCACGCCGAAACACTGGGTGGCCTCAATGAACAGGAAGCCGAGGACTTCGTCGAACAGGCCCTGGAAACGTTCCGCTGGCACCACAGCGCCACCGTCACCGCTGCGCAATACCAGCAACTCAGCGCCGAGCATCGGTTGATCGCCGACGTAGTCGCCTTCAAAGGCCCGCACATCAACCACCTGACACCGCGCACGCTGGACATCGACATCGTCCAGGCACAGATGCCGGCCCATGGGATCACCCCGAAAGCCGTGATCGAAGGCCCTCCTCGTCGCCAATGCCCCATCCTGCTGCGCCAAACCAGCTTCAAGGCGCTGGACGAGCCGATTGCCTTCACCGATCAAGCCCAGGCGCTGGGCAGCCACAGCGCCCGTTTCGGCGAAATCGAGCAGCGCGGCGCGGCGCTCACGCCCAAAGGCCGGGCGCTGTACGACCGATTACTGAATGCCGCACGCGACGAACTTAACGCGTTCCCCAATGAAACCAACGCGGCGCGTTACAACGAGTTGATGGCGCAACACTTCCGCGAATTCCCTGACAGCGTGGAAGGCATGCGCCAACAGGAGCTGGCGTACTTTCGCTACGTGGTCACGGCAGAAGGCCTGGCGGCGGAAGAACTGAACACGCCATCGCTGGAAGAGTTGCTGAGTGCTGGGTATGTGCGGGCGGAGCCGCTGGTGTACGAGGATTTTTTGCCGGTCAGTGCCGCGGGGATATTCCAGTCGAACCTGGGGGACGCAGCGCAAAGCCATTACGGCGAGCATTCGAACCAGCAAGCATTCGAAAAAGCGCTGGGACGGCCGACGATTGACGAGCTGGGGCTGTATGCCGATACGCAGCAACGCTCGATTCAAGCCTGCGGCGAGGCAATGGGATTACCCTTGATTCGCAGTAAACGCTGAAGCAGACGCAGGTGGCGAGCGTACTCGCTCGCCACCTGAACGTTTTCAGACCCTGTAGTTTTCAGACCCTGTAGTTTTCAGACCCTGTATTAGCTGTCCTGCGCTTAGCGCAGTGCGGCCAACAATGCCTCAGCTGTTGCTTCGGAAGAACCTGGATTCTGCCCTGTCAGCAGCAACCCGTCGGTGATTACATAGCTCGCCCAATCATCGGCCTTGGAGTAAATACCGCCATGGGCCTTGAGCATGTCTTCCACCAAAAACGGCACAACATCCGTCAACTGCACCGCGGCTTCCTCAGTGTTACTAAAACCGGTCACTCGTTTGCCTTTGACCAACGGCTCTCCGTCCGCACCTTTGACATGACGCAACACGCCCGGTGCGTGGCAGACGCTGGCGACCGGTTTACCCGACGTGTAAAACGCCTCGATCAAAGCGATCGAATGCGTGTCTTCGGCCAAGTCCCAAAGTGGACCGTGACCGCCTGGGTAAAAAACCGCATCGAAATCTTCAGCTTTTACGCTGTCCAGCACGACCGTAGAGGCCAGTGCGGACTGGGCCGCCGAGTCTTTGCGAAAACGCTCGGTGGCAGCGGTTTGCGCGTCTGGCTCGTCGCTTTTCGGGTCCAGGGGTGGCTGGCCACCCTTAGGCGAGGCCAAGGTCAACTGCGAGCCAGCGTCCTTGAACGTGTAATACGGTGCGGCGAACTCTTCCAGCCAGAAGCCGGTTTTCTTGCCGGTGTCACCCAACTGATCGTGGGACGTTAGAACCATCAGGATTTTCATATCGTTCTCACTTGATTTCAGAAATGTTCAGACGCTCAACGGCGTGCGGGTACTGAGTCATGGACCACCCGACAGCGCGGTTCGTTTCACTCATCACCCAGCTGTTTCACCCGTGCTCTGATGCGGTGGGGTCGAATAATACGGAATCTTTTCAAATTTAGATATTGATATATCGCAATATCGTGATACTCCTATAAAGGCATTCATAGCGACCCTCCTCGGCTACTGGCTGACGGCGCACGACCGCACTCACGAATTCCGCTATACAGGACTTACCGATGACCGGCTCCACCCTCTTCACGCCCATCCGTCTAGGCCCGTTCACCCTGCAAAACCGCTTGGTTTTGCCGCCACTGACGCGTTCGCGCAGCACCCAGCCCGGCAACATCCCCAATGCGCTAATGGCCGAGTATTACCGCCAGCGCAGCACCGCAGGATTGCTCATAACCGAAGGTATCCAGATCGAACCGCGCGGCCAAGGTTACGCCTGGACGCCGGGCATTCACAGCCAGGAACAGATCGAAGGCTGGAAACAAGTGACCGCCGCCGTACACCTTGAGGGCAAGCCGATTTTTGCCCAGCTGTGGCATGTTGGTAGGGTTTCGCACACCTCGCTACAACCCCATGGCGCAGCACCCGTCGCGCCTTCGGCGATACCGGCAACCGCTGTGAGCGTGTTCATCGAGACAGGGCCGGGCACCGGGGCACTGGCTGAACCGTCAATGCCACAAGCGCTGAGTACCGAGCAGGTCAAAGAACTTGTCCAACTCTACGCCCAGGCGGCACGCAACGCCGTGGAAGCTGGTTTCGATGGGGTGGAGTTGCATTGTGCCAATGGCTATCTGGTCAACCAGTTCATCTCCGAACACAGCAACCAACGTACCGATGAGTATGGTGGCTCGCTGAGCAATCGCCTGCGCTTCTTACGCGAGATCACCGAAGCAGTCGTCGCCGTTGTGGGCAAAGACCGGGTTGGCGTGCGTTTTGCGCCGCTGTTCGCTAGCACCGACGAAGCGCGGGTTTACCTCGGTCTTGTGGAGGAGAACCCGCATGAAACCTACCTGCACGCCGTCAAATTGATGGAACAGATCGGCATTGCCTACGTATCGCTGGCCGAAGCCGATTGGGACAACGCCCCGCAATTGCCCGTCACCTTCCGTCAGGCCGTGCGTGAAGCCTTCAGCGGATTGCTGATGTATGCCGGTAAATACTCGTGCGAGCGCGCAGACAACGTGCTGAATGCCGATTGGGGTGACCTGATCGGTTTCGGGCGCTGGTTCATCGCCAACCCGGACCTGCCAGCTCGCCTGCAAAACCAGTGGCCGCTCAATGAACTGGATGCGTCCAGCCTGTATGGCGGAACCGCCGTTGGTTACAGCGATTACCCGCGCTACCAGCCGACGCTGTAAACTGCCCGGCAGATCCGGCCTATGACTAACAGCGCCGATCTGCCGGCCTTATGGTTCCGGCTTATTTCGACACCGCGAACAGGCCCTAAGGCTGTGCCATGACCCTTGATCTGAACGACATTATCAAAGCCCTTTCCAACCCGACACGCCTGCAAATCATGCTGTGGTTGAAAGATCCGCGTGTTCACTTCCCGACCCAGGAACGCGACCCGGAAGAAATCGGCGTGTGCGTCAGCATCATTCAGGACAAGGTCGGCCTGTCGCAGTCCACCGTGTCGCTGTACCTCAGCGCATTGCAACGAGCGAACCTGGTGACCTCGCAACGGATCGGGCCTTGGACCTACTACCGCCGTAACGACGCGATCATCACGCAGTTCGTCGAGCACATCGGCGCTCTTCTCTAGCAGTGGCTCATTGCCTTGATGCGCAACAAGTTGCGCACTGCTTCCTGCAAAAAAACTTTCATTTCCCGCTGAACGCCTGCCCTGCCAGGCTCTGCGGCCAAGTGCGCAAGAAGTTGCGCAGTAGTGCGCAACTTCTTGCGCACTTTTCTGGTAAATCACCGAACAGATTCGCCAACGGCAGTAAAAAATAATATTAACTATATGATTTATATAGTTTTTTAATTATATGGCACGGACCTTGATAACAGTCAGGCACCCACCGGGCGATACCGCCTCCCGGGCACCCTCACTTATTTAGCAAGGAGCACCTCCATGGCTACACCAGCGTACATGTCCGTCACCGGCGAAAAACAAGGCCTGATCACTGCCGGCGCGTTCACTGCTGACTCCGTTGGCAACACCTACCAGGAAGGTCATGAAGACCAAGTCATGGTTCAGGCGTTCGTCAGCAACATCATCATTCCGCGTGACCCACAATCCGGCCAGCCTACCGGTCAGCGTGTACACAAGCCTGTCATGATCACCAAGGTCTTCGACAAAGCTTCCCCACTGCTGCTGGCTGCTCTGACTTCGGGCGAGCGCATGACCACTATCGAAATCAAGTGGTATCGCACCTCGGCTCAAGGCACCCAAGAGCACTACTACACCACCAAACTTGAAGACGCTATCATCGTCGACATCAAGGATTACATGCACAACTGCCAGGACCCGGCGAACTCGCACTTCACCCACCTGGAAGACGTGTACTTCACCTACCGTAAAATCACCTGGACCCACGAAGTATCTGGTACTTCGGGTTCCGATGACTGGCGTTCCCCGGTCGCTGGCTAAGTCTGGCCGACCGTTTCAAGCATCGGCCAGCTCTGCTGGTCGATGTTGTTTGCGCCCTTCAAGAATTTTAGCGTCCGCAAGCCCCCTGCACGGGTGCCGCGAGCGCCGCAGCACTGCACGAGGAACAAGGGATGTTCGCGCCGGCCAATCAGACTCACTTTGCCCTGACTATCGAAGGCCTGGATAACGATTTCCAGGTGCTTGCCCTGCACGGTCGGGAAGCCATCAGCCAGCCTTTTGTCTTTGAGGTCGATCTGGTCAGTGAGCAGCCGTCCCTGGACCTCGAAACGCTGTTGCACAAACCGGCTTTTTTGCAGCTCTCGCCTGACGGCAGCGGCATTCATGGCCAGATCTATCGCGCCGCCCAGGGTGATTCCGGCAAACGCCTGACCCGCTACGCGGTGACCCTGCGCCCGCAACTATCCTACCTGGCGCACCGCATCAACCAACGCATCTTCCAGAACCTTAGTGTGCCGAAAATCGTCGGCACGGTCCTCGAAGAGCACGGCATTCAAAGCAACGCCTATGAATTTAAAGTCGGCTCGATTTATCCCGAGCGCATTTACTGCGTTCAGTACGATGAATCCGACCTGCAATTCGTCCAGCGCCTGTGCGAAGAAGAAGGTATTCATTACCACTTCGAACACAGCGCCACGGCCCACAGGCTGGTGTTCGGCGATGATCAGACGGTGTTCCCGAAACTCGCGCCCGTTGCCTACCAGCAGGATTCCGGCATGGTTGCCAGCGACCCGGTGATCAAGCGCTTCGACCTGCGTGTGGAAACCCGCACCAGCCGTACCACCCGCCGCGACTACGACTTCGAAAAACCGCGCATCACCCTTGAAAGCGAAAACCGTGGCGACGCCCTGCCCGACCTCGAAGACTACGATTATCCCGGTCGCTTCATCGACCGCGAGCGTGGTAAACACCTGGCCAAACGCGCCCTTGAACGTCACCGCAGCGACTTCCAATTGGCCGAAGGCAAAAGCGATCAGCCACGGCTGATCAGCGGCCATTTCCTGGCCCTGACGCAACACCCGAAAGCCAAATGGAACGACTTGTGGCTGCTGACCGAAATCCTCCACGAAGGCAAGCAGCCACAAGTGCTTGAGGAGTCGGTCACCAGCGACACCACGGCATTGAAGGACGACTTCCATCAAGGCTATCGCAACCGTTTCCAGGCAACACCGTGGGACGTGCCGAACCGCCCGCCCCTGACGCAAAAGAAGCCGCGCATTCTCGGCAGCCAAAGCGCCGTGGTCAGCGGCCCCAAAGGTGAAGAAATCCACTGCGATCAATACGGTCGCGTCAAAGTGCAATTTCACTGGGACCGTGAAGGCCAGGCCGACGACAAGACCAGCTGCTGGCTGCGCGTTTCCTCCGCCTGGGCCGGCGCCCACTACGGTGGCATCGCCATCCCGCGCATCGGCATGGAAGTGCTGGTGTCGTTCCTTGAAGGCGACCCCGACCAACCGCTGATCAGCGGCTGTCTGTACCACAAGGAAAACGTCGTCCCTTACGAGCTGCCGGCGAACAAAACACGCAGCACCTTCAAAAGCCTCAGTTCACCGGGTGGCGGCGGTTACAACGAACTGCGCATCGAAGACAAAAAGGGTCAGGAACAAATTTTCCTGCACGCCCAGCGCGACTGGGACGAGAACGTCGAGCACGACCAGAAAATCCGCGTCGGTAACGAACGCTACGACACCGTCGAGCAAAACAGCTACAGCGAATTCAAAGCAGAGGAACACCACACCGTCTACGCCGACCGCAAAGTCGAAACCCGCGCCAACGACCACCTCACCGTGGGTGTGAACCAGCACATCAAAATCGGCACCGGCCAATTCATCGAAGCCGGGCAGGAAATCCATCTCAGCAGCGGCCTGAAAGTCGTACTCGAAGCCGGCAGCGAACTGACCCTGAAGGGCGGCGGCAGCTTCATCAAGATCGACAGCAGCGGTGTCACGCTGAGCGGGCCGGTGATCAACATGAACTCCGGCGGCAGTCCGGGGAGTGGCACAGGCGCAGCACCTTTGTTGCCGGGGGCGTTGAAGCAGGCGGATGCGGACAAGGCTGGCGCCGTACTGACCCCGGCGCAGATCAATACGCTGAAACGCAATGCGCCGTTCTGTGAAGAGTGCGAGAAATGCAAGGCAGGTGCTTGTGCGATCTGATCTTTTGACTCCGCAGGCGTGGTTGGCTGAGCGACCGTTGCAGGTGGGTGAACGGCTTTATTTGATTGTTAGTGCTGCCAGTGATGCCGAGCCACTCAAAGCTTTCTACCAGCAAGACATGGCTCCAGAGCTGATCCCCATCTGGACCGGCACGCCTTACGCCGATTGGCAGCCCGTCATGCCCTACCTCGCTGAGCTGAAACCCACCGCCGGTTTTCTTCAGTGGATTGCCGAAACCGATGCCCAGGATTGGGGCTGGTTGGCGGTCTCCACCAGCACCCCGGACGTGGTGTTTGAGCACCTTCGCAGTTTGACTCAGGTGTTCATGCCCGACCGGACCGAGGTGTTTTTTCGGTTTTGGGATGGGCGGCATATCTTTCCGATACTTGAAGGACTTGGTAACGGGGCTGGCGAGGTTTTGCCAGTGTTCGATCGCTATCTGATCAATGGCCAAAAACTGGATGTTGGACCGAGGGGCGTGCCACCGGTGAAGTCTTGGCCGTGGTGGGAGGTGCCGAAGGGGTTAGTCGACACGCTGGCAGAGAAAGACCACACCACCGTCGTCGACAACTTGATGCAGTGGTTAGGAGAGGATTGCCCAGAACTCTTCTTTGCCTTCCCCGAAAGTAACCTGCGTCACAAGGTCGAGCGCTTCGTGCGCCAACAATCCAATACAGAAGATATGGCAGAGCGTCTTGCTGCTGAGCTGACAAAGGAAGTCACGTCATGATTGATCCCATCGGCAATTTGGTTATTCGAGTTCTCGACGCCAAGACCCCAGACGTGAACGTCATTCTCAAGGACTTCAATAACTGCCTCAGCGACTACAAAGCTTGGGCCGATAGTTTCTGGACCGGCTGGGCATTGGATGTAAACCAGACGTTCAAGGTGGGCAACGAAGTCAGCGTCAGTGAGCGCAAGACCAAGACCGGCGCGGTTGAAACATTCGCCACCTGCCCTTTGCTGGGTGATTTCACGCTGATCCATATGTTTGAGGCCGCGCGGTTCGTGCCCATTGGCAACACCCCGGTCAAACTCGAACCGGTCAAGAAAGCGATGATCGGGTACGACGTGGTCGGTCCTGTAGTCACTGCAACGATCGGCGCCAGTGGTATTGAAATCATCAAGGGCTGCAAACGGGGTCAGCTGTACCGTATAACTTTTTTCCCAAACGTCTCCAAAAGCAACGTCAAAGCACTGTATGCCTCCTACCAGGGCGTCATCGGCAATCTGGATGGCTGGCTTAAAAGTGAATGGTCGGGCAAGTTCCAGACGCAATGGGCCAGCTATTCGGCAACTGACCGAATGGGCCGGTCTGCAATTCTTGTAAAGTCAGCGCTCGACAGCCTGGAAAAAGCACTGCTGGGCCTCTGGGATGACGTCAAAAATCTGTTTGAACTGTTGGCGAACCCTATCAAGTCTGCGAAAAAACTCGCCCAGTACCTGACTAAGGAGGAGTTGGACAAACTCTACTCCGCCTCCAAGGAAGCCATTGCCACCGGCCTGCTGATTCTCAGCGATGAACCGCTGATGTTCATCTACGTGTCGGCGATCATCGCTTGGGTCGGCATGCTGTCGCCACAGCTCTGTGTCGAAGTGATCACCGCTATCAGCAGCTCATTTTTGATCAACGTTTTACTGGGCATATGCCTCACTGGTGGCGTCGGCCTGGCAGTACGCGTCGGCACACAAACCCTGGCCAAGGTCAAATCCGGTACAGCGGTCAAAATGCTGGAGGAACTCGCCGAAAAATTGCTTAACGTCAGTAAGGCTCATGCTCTCAAAGCGCACGGCGAGACGGTGAAACCGCTCGTTGCCAGCGCGCAAGGCGTGCCGATGAGCGCGTCCAAAACCGCTGCGTTAAAGATCGAAGAAGCGACGGCGAAAACTGCTAAAGGCCCAGTGCCAAAGACCAGCGATACCCCTACACAACTGGAGAAAAACGCCTCCGCTTTTTCCCGAAACAAAACAGAAAAGAAAACCACCCTGGAGAAGAAGGAAAAAGTCGACGACGCGTCCACACAGTCGAAAAACCCCGACGAGAAAAGCGCCACCTGCGCCAAGAAAACCTGCACCAACAACTGCCCCGTCTCCATGGTCACCGGTGAAGAACTGCTGACACTGACCGATGGCGAACTCGGTGGTCTGCTGCCCTTCAACTGGACACGCCTGTACCGCACCAGCGCCGCAGAAATCGATTGCGGACTCGGCTACGGCTGGAGTCACGCGCTGGCGCAACGGGTCGATATCGCGGGCGACGAGGTGGTCTGGACCGACCACGAAAACCGCATCACCACGTTCCCATTGCCGAGCGTACAACGACCGGCGATCACCAACAGCCTGTCGGAAGCAGCGATTTTCCTCGGCGACGCTCCCTCAGAACTGATCCTCACTCAGGCCGGCGAACGTACCCAGTTCTACCACTTCCGCTACAACAGCAAGGGCGCGACACTGATCGCCATCAGCGATGATTACGACAATCGCCTGCACATCGCCCGCGACATTCACGGGCGCATCAAACGCGTCGATAACGGCGCCGGTCGTGCCCTTCTCCTGCGTTACGACCGTAAGCACATCATCGCCGTCGACTATCAGCAGTTTAGCCCGGCGGACAACCTGGAAGATGCCTGGAGCACGGTCCAGACACTGGTCACTTATGGCTACGACGCCCAGCGCCGCCTGATCGAGGCGAAGAACGCAGCCGGCGAAGCCGAGCGCTACGCCTATAACGATCAGAACGTGATTCTTGAGCGACAACTGGCCGGTGGCGCGAGTTTTTTTTGGGAATGGGAAAAGGAAGGCAAGTCAGCGCGCTGTATCCATCACTGGGCGAGCTTCTCGCAGATGGATGCGCACTACGTCTGGAATGACAAGGGCAGCGTCACCGTTACCAACGCTGACGGCAGTGAAGAGGTCTACACCCACGACGATCAAGCGCGACTGATCGCCCAGGTTGATCCGGATGGCGCCGAACACCTCAAAGCCTACGACGAAAAAGGTCGTTTGATTGCAGAGAAAGATCCACTCGGCGCGGTGACCGAATACCAGTACAACCAAGCTGGCCGACTGGTCGCGGTAATCCCGCCGGAAGACGCACCGACCACTTACGAGTACTACAACGGTTTCGTGCGCGTGGTAAACCGGGGTCAGGCGACCTGGAAATACTGGCGCAACGACCAAGGCGACATCACCGAACAGATCGACCCGGACGGCAACTCCACCCACTACAGCTACGACCGTCAGGGCCGTTTGCTGGAAATCCGCCACCCGGACGGCAGTCGCCACCAACTGGGCTGGAACAACCTCGGCCAACTGCTCGAAGAACGCCTACCCGACGGCGGCCAGCGCAAATACCGCTACGACGCACTGGGTCGGCAGATCACCCGTCAGGAAGAAAGCGGCGCCATCACCCAATACCAATGGGACAACGCCAACCGCCTCGCGCAGATCACCCTGCCCGGCGGCGCCACCCGTGCTTTCAGCTACAACCCTTATGGCCGCGTCACCGCCGAACGCGATGAACTGGGCCGCTTCACCCGCTACGAATACGCCGATGGCCTGCATCTGGTCAGCCGCCGCATCAACCCGGACGGCAGCCAACTGCGTTATCGCTACGACAACTCGCGCCTACTGCTCAGTGAGATCGAAAACGAACGTGGCGAGCACTACCACCTCGATTACTACCCGAACGGACTCATCAAACAGGAAACCGGCTTCGACGGGCGTCGTACCGCGTATGAATACGACCTCAACGGCCAGTTGCTGAAAAAAACTGAATTCGGCGATGACGGCAACGAACTGGTAACCGAGTACCAACGCGACGCCGCTGGCCGCTTGATAGTGAAAACCCTGGCTGATGGCGAGGAAATTCACTACAGCTACGATGCCCTTGGTCGCCTGGTAAACGTGGACGACGGTCACTGGCCGCTCGCCTACGAATACGACCTGCAAGACCGCTTGATCACCGAGCACCAAGGTTGGGGAACCCTGCGTTACGAGTACGACCAACTCGGCCAACTGAGCCACTGTCGCTTGCCCGACGGCAGCAAACTCGACTATCGCCACCAATCCGGCGGTCGCCTGAGCAGCATCGACCTCAATGGCTCGCGCTTGACCACACACCAGTTCAGCGCCGGTCGTGAACAGCAGCGCCAGCAAGGCTTGTTGCTCAGTCAATATCAGTACGATGAACAAGGCCGCTTGCAAGCTCATAGCGTCAGCCAGCAGGACCGCAACCTGTTCCAGCGCCGCTACGCCTACGACGCCAACGGCAACCTCGCCGGCATCGATGACAGCCGCAAGGGCAATCGTAGTTATCACTACGACCCGCTCGACCGTTTGATCAACGTTCGAGGCGCCACCCCGGAAAGTTTTGCCCACGACCCTGCGGGCAATCTTCTAGGTCAAGGTGACCAACCCACCGCGAACGTGGCCAACGTCAAAGGCAACCGCCTGCTGATGCAGGGCGATCGCCATTACGACTACGACGCCTTTGGCAATTTGAGCCGTGAGCGCCGCGGAACAGGACAAAAGCTCGTCACCGAATACAGTTACGACTGCCAGCATCGATTGGTCGGCGTTAGCCTTCCTGACGGCAGCGTTGCAAGCTACAAATACGATGCCTTCGGCCGCCGTATCGCTAAAACCGTCGATGGCCATACCACCGAGTTCCTGTGGCAAGGAGAACGGCTGATCGCCGAAAGCGCCAACAACCGCTACCGCAGCTACATCTACGAGCCCGGCACCTTCCGCCCATTGGCCATGCTCAACGGAGAAGGCCCGCTCAAGGCCGAACCGTTCTACTACCAACTCGACCACCTCGGCACCCCGCAAGAACTCACCGACTACAGCGGCGAGATCATGTGGTCCGCCAAGTATCGCGCCTACGGCAACCTCGCCACGCTGGACGTCGCCGAAATCGACAACCCGCTGCGCTTTCAGGGTCAGTACTTCGACGCCGAGACGGGCTTACATTACAACCGCCATCGCTACTACAATCCGGGCACTGGACGGTTTTTGACCCCGGATCCGATCAAGCTCGCGGGTGGGTTGAACAACTACCAGTACGTGCCTAACCCTACGGGTTGGGTGGATCCGTTGGGGTTGGACAACTGCCCTGGAGGCCCCAACTGCAAGCCCACAAGTGTGGTGGAGGATCCGGCTACTACAGCCAAAGTAGATGAAGGGAAGCCAGAGGTACCAGGTAAATATACGGTAGGTCCTTATAACGAAATTAAGGGTACCGTACCGGGACTTGATGCTCACCACGTCGGGCAGAAAGCGCTGATGAAAGATATGATTTCTGGATATGATCCAGCAACGGCACCGTCAATTCTTGTTCCTAAGGTTGGCCATACAATCAAAGGGCCAAATGGTATCGTCTCCCGAAGCACAGCAGGACTATCGAATCCACGACAGGTTCTTGCACGTGACATTTTTGAACTTCGGCGAGTTTATAAAGATGTACCAAACGAACAACTAAAAAAACTAATAAAAATGAACAAAGATTCTTATCCTGAAGCTTTTTCCAAGGGAGCAACTACCAAATGAATCCGAAAGATTTTGTGACTGGACTCAAAACCACTGTCATAGACGAAAACATTTCCATTTACAAAGATCTATTTTTCAACACACCCATTGAGAGTGCAACCGATGAGTACTGGAAGCGAGCATTAGCCCTATTCAATTCGTTGCCTAGCGAACAGCAAAAAGTTTTTTTTGAAATAGTTAAGCAGGCAATGGTTGACACCACATCGAACATCCTGGGAATTATCGACGGGGTTAGTACAATTGATGGCGCAAATGATGAATTCTCACTTACTTACGGCGAGGACCACAAGACACTAGCTGGTGACTTGCAGAGTTTATTTTTGGCCGAAGAAGAGAAAACAGCGTAAAAGTTCTCCATGACTACTACGGCAACCCCGCATTTACTGCTAGCAACTTTTATGATTTTGTTAGCTTGTGGGGAGAGCAAGGATAGACGGCTAATTTTTTGTATTTTTCAACTACCCCAACGATTCAGCACAGATCCTGGAGAGTGGTTGATGTCCTCCATACAGGCCAAAAAAGGCGGGATTGAAATTTGGGGTGACTGTCGAAATAAATGATGAACCAAATGAAAAATAGAAAATTTTCCGATGTTCTTTCTGATGCTGAAAACCTAGATTGGGAATATGCACTCTATTTACCCAAAGACACAAAAAAATGGGGATTGAACTGCGAAGCAATTATCGAAACCCCAGACAATTTCGAAGATTACGATACTGACGACAACCCTGTAGAAATGTCGAAAATCAACTACAAATATGTATTACTTTGCGACGACCTGTCATCCATTATAAAAAATCTACAAGAGCAGGACCGCTCCTTCGATTTAGACATGGCATACAAAGCCTTTATTCATTACTTTGAAAATGACGACTTTTTTAAATTGAAGCCTTAGAAGGCACATGAAACTAGGTAGGTTTACTTTCTAGTAAAAATATGAGGGGCATCTAACCGACCGCCTTTTGGCACGTGAAAGACCAACAAAAAAGCATGGAAGCAGCTGAGTCTAGTAAAATCCCAAAAAAAACCAACTCAAGGCTTCCATGAAACTCCTCAATACCTACGACGATCGAGACGACGCCTAGGAAGCAGCCGAGAAGCTGACCGGCAACAAGCGCCTGGCCAGTGAACGTGACGCTACCATAGTGATTTACAATCTGTTTGGCATCGCCAGCTGGGGCAACTTCCATCGACTGGGAATGCACAACCTGGGAGAGTTGAAAACCTTGCTGGATCGCCGTCCTACCTGGCAACCCGCTGATACAGCTCGACACGCCGAGATATTAGCTACCCTCAAAAGGGTAGCCAAAAACTACGCTCTGGAGCTTCCGAGACACTGGCTATAGCTAGGCTAGATGAACGTTTGCGACGGGGACACCTAACCGCTTCATCGCCTCCAGAACTGGAGCTGGTCGCCTTGGGTCTGTAGTAAAGTAGACTTAAGCACGCTAAGCATATTCGCAATCAAGGCTCCGTCGTGTGCTATCACGCCTCTCCGCCGAAGTCGTGGAGCTCTGTTGGCGTAAGAGACGCTGCCGATGGAATAGAGGTAAGAGAGATAATTCGACGCTTAAAATCCTCATACTCGTCACCCTGCCTAAGCACCAATGCATGGAGAGAATAGAATATATTTGTCGTTGGCGATTCGTATTTTGCTTTTTTCAGATCAAACTTACTGACATTGAGTACAGTCCAGCACTCATTGAAACCTCGCCTCTTAGCTTTCTGATGACTTTTCTCTGCTTCACCTATGCGGTTATGAATATTTGATATATCCGTGCCACTTTTAACTTCAATGGCGACGATATTTCTATCATGCTGAGCCGTCATTTCTTCTCGAACAATGATGTCTGGATCTGCTGCAAACTCAATAGAACACGGTCGACCTGTCGCGTTATTAATTTTTATAGCCGTATCACTAACCTCAGCAGCATGAGCCACGATTTCACGAATGATCTCAAACACCAAAATGATGCCTGCTATACCGCGTTGATTATTGGCCCCTCCACGTAACTGAGGTCCGACGGTCAGTAAAGCGAGGTCATCTAGCAGCTCCCGGCTAATCTTTAGAGGCCCAACTCCAGCCAACAGGAAAGAAGCGGAGCTACAGAAGGCTGAACATAATGCAGTTAGATCGGGCCCACAAGGCAACTATTATTCTCTGAACCCTGCTACAAGCCCATCAAAGCTCGGCATTGGTCCGCTCGGAGATAATCGCGCAGCAGGCACGGTGGAACTAAAGCTGCAAGGCATTTATCGAACGACCGAAAAAACGCCTGTATTGAAATCGACAGCCAAACCGATTGATGATACGTGGTCTGTAAAAGGGATGACGCAACCGTCATCAGGTGGGGGCACTCAAGTCTTTAGCAGCGCTAAAGGCAACTTTGAAAAAACCCAATAATTTATCAAAATCTAAGAGGCCACGAATGAAGCAAACTGATTTATATAACATGGCAAGTCGTTGCGGCTTTACGGTAACGGTGTTTTCGGACCATCCAGACTTCTTTTCATCTTGGTCATTAAACATCAGAAAAGAGGATAAAAAATACATGATAGAGCACGACGGTAGAGACGGCTGGCTAATGTTCTACCAAGAAAACGAACCAAATAAGTTCAAAGAAATTGATAAGAAAATATCTCATGCCATGGACGACAATGAAAAAATAAACCAGTGCGAGTCTTGGCTGTTAAGCGTTTAAAAAGTAAAGTCCAGCGAGAGACCAACAAAAAGGGGACAGATTTATTTTCTGTTTGTTCGAAAATAAATCTGTCCCCTTTTCTCTATGCAAAGCCTTGATCAGAAACACTGACGAGCACTTCAAGTGCTATTGATGTTAAACCGGAGACTTCGACTCGCATACCAGGGAATAGACGAAAATGAAGATTGATAAGAGCCTCGAACTAGAAATAATTGACCTTGTTGGCGCACTAGTTAATGGCGATTTTGATAAAATTTCCGCAGAAAGCTGGTATGGCAGACTCAACAAACATGATATTGAGGGCAGACTCTCCGAGTACGGCAATACATTGGTATTACCTCCAGTTTCTTTCGTATGAGTATAATGATGGCTCCGGCTTAGCTCTTGATGTACCTCTGTGGACAGAGGAAGAAGGAATGAGCGACCTGACTCTTACCCTTGAGTTGATATATGACGAAACAAAAGCGAAGCTTCAAATGACTGACCTACGTGTTCTATGAAAAACTGTATGGGGTGAACAACAGCTTCAATTACACCACTCAAGGCAAAATAGAAAATGGACTGCTTTTTGAGCTAAGGAAGGTCTGAAGTAGGCAGGCGTTTTTAACGGCCCTTTTGCTTGAGGCTCAAAAAATGTCGACTCAAGCGAAAATCAGTCCTTTCTCTTTCTCAGCTTCTCTTTTTTCTGCGAACAAGCGCTTTTCAGAGCTAATTCTCCGCATTACAGACGCACCTCTCCTGCATTCAGCAATCGTTTTCGCATCATCCACAGGTTCGACAGAGCAAACAGCGTGGTCTGTTGCGCAGTGTTTTTCAGCTGGCCCCGGAAGCGTACTTTCGTATAACCAAACTGGCGCTTGATTACTCGAAACGGATGCTCAACCTTGGCCCGCACCTGCGCTTTCGCGTATTCGATTTTGCGACGCATGCGCCCAATCAGGCTCTTCTTTGCATGCTGTTTATAACGGCTGGGCCGAGCGGCAATCGACCAGATCATCTTGCGATCCTGATGCTCGGGACGCTTTTCGACGCCGGTGTAACCGGCATCGCCACAGACGTAAGTTTCTTCTCCGTGCAGTAACTTATCGACTTGGGTTACGTCCGCCACATTCGCTGCCGTGCCCACCACGCTATTTACCAAACCGGATTCGGCATCGACACCGATGTGCGCTTTCATCCCGAAAAAATATTGATTTCCCTTCTTCGTCTGGTGCATCTCAGGGTCACGTTTTCCGTCTTTGTTCTTGGTCGAACTCGGCGCATGAATGATCGTCGCATCGACCACGGTGCCGTGGCGCAGCAACAAACCACGGTCGCCCAAATAGCCATTGATCACCTGCAAAATCCCACCGGCCAGCTCATGCTTCTCCAGCAGTCGGCGGAAGTTGAGGATCGTGGTTTCATCGGGGATCCGATCCAGATTCAAGCCCGAGAACTGGCGCAGAATCGTCGTTTCATATAGTGATTCTTCCATCGCCGGATCGCTGTAGCCGAACCAGTTCTGCATCAAATGAACGCGCAACATGGCCATCAACGAATACGCCGCACGGCCCCCTTCGCCCTTTGGATAATGCGGCTCGGTCAAAGTAACCAAGCCCTTCTAGGGCACGACCTGATCCATCTCGATCAGGAAGCGCTCGCGGCGGGTCTGCTTACGTTTGCCAGCGTACTCGGCATCGGCGAAGGACATCTGTTCCATCGGGACTCAACCGTCGTGTTCGTGTCAGGCGGGTATTTCACCAGATTTGGAAGTCTTCTTCAGAGTTTCCCTAAAGAGTGACAAGGTACAATTCAACAGAGCTAACAAGGACTTAATAAACAAGCTCAATGGCGATCCAGCATTTAGAAAAAATATGTATAGTCGAAACCCTGATCTAAAAACTTGGGTGGATGATCCCAAACGGAACATGGGCTCTAGCCCGACAGGCTACACTTGGCACCACAACGAGAAGCCCGGCGTGCTGCAGCTTGTTCATCGGGCGGACCATGGCGGCGAACACTCCGTATATCACCCAACTGGCAAAGGCGGACGAGATATATGGGGTGGGGGCCGAGAGGGGCGCGAAGGGAAAATCAAAACGGAATAATTGGAGCACTGATATGAAGCACAATCAATCTATCAAGATAAATGACCTGATCGACTCCTTAAAGGCTCAGAAAAAAGAGCTTACCTATTGTGTTTATGGGAAAGGATCATCGGACCAAGCGACGCTGGAAACCGACTGCGTGATTGATGAATACTCGGAGATCACCGATGACGACGAAGAAATTTCCCCAAAGTACATCACTCAAAACAATCTTGAGTTTTGGTTTACCGACGAACTCTTGGAGGATGTTACATTCAACGCACTGAAGCAAAAAACATCTGCTACAAATGAGGAAATACTAAAAGCCATTAAACATTATAATGAGCGCGACAGCTTCATGAAACTATGAAAAAACAGCACACGAAAATAACCCCGTTATTTTTTTGCTTGCTGAATGGGAATGCATCTAGACAAGTTTCGGAAACTGCCCTACCGGGGCGATAGGTTCCCATAAACTTGCACGCCCCCACCCTCTCCAAAAAAAGGGGGACTAGTTGACCACTACACTCAGCAAAGAAACGGGAGGCAATTTTTTCACAGTAATATTTTCATTTCGCAGGTAGCGAAGTGAAGTTTCGCCAAACTAATTAAGATTCAACTAAAAATAGTTTCACCTAAAAAAACGATTACATTACAAAAAACCAACAACGCGTACAAAGAAGAACTCACCGTTCAAAATAAATTGCAAAGCGCGCTTCGTCAGCAGCGCCAGGATTTTAAGAGCTAACAAGCGCACTTTTATGCATGGCACCTCACGCAATCACATCTGTCCGTTTCATTGACGATTCCAACTGCACGACGAAAAAAACCTAGTCAATATTCCACAAAAAACATAAGTCAAATAAATCCCAAGAAACAGACAAAAAAATATCTCACTACATAGACGACAATTAAAAACCAAAACAGTGAGAGTTCTGGCTAGCCAGTGTTAAACAATAAATTCAAAAAAACACAACAAGCAGAAACACCAGGCCAATATTTATCACAATCAACTCAGCTCGCGCCCTGCCCCCTCACATGGCTCAACGTGAGTCGCTCGGACCCGGCCTGCGAACACCTCGATTTATGCCGTAACGTTTCACGTCTGACACGGCATTTCAAAAAAGTGCTCGCCCAGTGTAATGGCCTGGCAATCCTTGCACTGGTAAAGAGCCATGGCACTGGGCGAACGGTAAGCATTTTAGTAGAAGTTTGGGAATATGTCCGTATGCATAAAACCGGAATTTGCGAACAACTATTTCGTGGAGATTTATCGAGAGACGGTAGCTACAAGCGCCTAAAACCCACTCATTTGACCGTTAAAACTGATTAATCCTCTACAAAAAGCTGTACACGATTAATCAGTCTATATAGAGCAAATACTCAACCCTTGTGCTGACTGGTTACTTTAAGGATGTCGGTGTAGGTCACGACGACGCTCTGCCCTACTTTCAAATCCTTCAACTTAGCCTGCACTTCAGGCTTTTCGACGTTGAGGGTTTTCGATTGGCCAGCCGGGTTTTCGAAGGTGACTTGGTTTTTCTTGAGGTCGATGTGGGTGATTTTCAGCTGCACCTGTACCTGGCGTAAGGCTTCGCCGCCGGGATTTGGGTTGTTTTTAGTGGCGCGGATGTCGCCGATACTCTCGGTCGCGCCTGGCAAACCTTTGTCGATATCGGTGTCGAGGTAAGCGGCGACGGCGTGAGTGACATCGAACTGGACCTTGTCGCCAACTTTAAGATGGCTCAGGTCTTTGGCTTGGTTGCTAAGTTAAATGTGAACCTGACGGCCGTCGGCGTTTTCCAGCACGACTTGGTGTTTCGCGGCGTCGACTGACAGGACTTTGGCTACGACCTGATCGGCCTCCACTGTGGCGGACAGCGGGATGTCGGCAGCAAAAGTGCTAAGGCTCGTGGCGCACAAGAGGGTTGCGAGGGTGATGGCCTGAGCCAGTACGTGGAGCTTCATAAGCGATACATTCCCTGTGATTGTTGCCAGCGGGCAGCGCTGAACGAAGTCCGGCGCCGGGCCTGCCGCTGAGCATAGACGGTGAACAGGGACGCCCCGCCGTTAGTTGAGTGGTGGATTGATCTTAATAACCGGTCATTTCCAGATACCCCTGCCCGCCCTGGCTGCCACTCAATTGCACCGGTCCCTCCCAATACGGAATGCGCAGATCCATCCACGCATTCGGGTTAAGCGCAGTGGCGGTGAGTTCAAGGTGTTTGCCGGGGATTTTGATCGTCCAGCGCACGGGCATCGCACGACCGGCAACATGTGCGGTGTCTTCTGGGGTGAGGCTGATGTCGTCACCTTGCAGTTGCTGCGTCTGGCCTTGGGCATCGATCCAGGTTCCCGTGACGTATGGCGCGCCATCCTTTTGCCGCATGCGATAGAGCATCACTTGCTCGCCGCTGTCCAGGTGCAGGGAGAACCAATCCCAGCCGGTCTGGTTGGCGGTCAGGGGTTGGCTGCTCCACTCGCGGTCGAGCCACGCGGGACCGCTGACCTGATAGGTTTTGCCGTCGATCTCAAGCGCACCGCTGGCGTGGAAAAAAGGTTGGCTGTAGTAGTACGACGCCTGACCCTGTTCGGATTTCTGGCTGAAACCGTTGTCGCCCTGAAGCACCGGCGCACGTGTGGAAGTCAGTCGCAGTTGATAGCTGAACTCCTTACTGCGAGCGCTGAGTCGAAGATCAGCCAGCGACTCAGTGCCCTCACTGCTGAAACGCCAGTCATCGATCCAGGCAGTGAACGGCTCAGCGTTCACACCGGCCTGCCCCACGCCACCACGTGCATAGCGCTCGGCAGCGTGGTGCGCGGTAGCCGAGGTCACGGCGGCGTGCCCAAGCCAAATCGTCTGACTTGCCCAGCCCTGCACCTCGGGCGTCGCTTTCAAGGCGCTGCGAAATAACGTCCACTGCACGCCGAACTCACGCCCTTGATCGTCCTTGAGATTGGCGGTGACGTACCACCACTCGATGCGAAAACCGTCATGCGGGCCATGGTCCGCCGGAAAGTTGAATGCCCGACCCGGCACCACCGGCGTAAACGCGGCGGCTTGATTGCCCAGCCCTGCAAACCCCTTCTCAACTGGCGCCGATTGATCGCAGCCACTTAACAACGCTAACAGCAGCAGACCGACCCTAATCTTCATTCGCAAACGTCCTCAGCAAATCCGCCGGCTGGGTGCGGTATAACGTGTACAGCGGCCACGCCGAGGCCAGTAACGTTGCCAGTAACGCCAGCCCCATCAACTGCAATAATTGCAGCGCAAAAACCTGCAACGGCAGCCGCCAGCCAAAGGCCTGGACGTTGATCACCGTGTCGAGGCACCAAGCGAGTGCGATGCCCAGTGGCAAAGCGACAACCAACGTCAGCACCGCCAACAGCCACGTCTGCCCCAGGTTCAACAGCATCAACTGGCGTCGCGTCACGCCCAGCGCCCACAACGGCGCGAGTTGCCCGATACCGCTTTGGCTCTGGGTCAGCAGGCTGATGAACAGCGCCACGCCGGCCACGCCGAGGGTCAGGGTGTTGAGCGCGGCGGTGGCGGCGAAGGTACGTTCGAAGACTTGGGTGGACCAGCCCTTGAGTCGGGCCTGATCGACAATATGGCTATCGTCCAGGCTGAAACGTACTTGGAGCGTCTTCAGAAACGAGGGGATCTGTGCCGGGTCGATCCGTAGATTGAAACGGTTCGGCGTGAGCTGCTGCCAGCCACGCAGCAAGTGGTTGATGTTGACCAGAACATGGCCCTTGGGATTGCCGTAATCAGCGTAGATGCCAACGATCTGCGGTGACCACAAGCCGTTGGCCGTGGGCAGATTCAGGTGATCGCCCAGACGCACTTTCAGGCGCCGGGCCAGTTGTTCACTGAGCATCAAGGTGTCCTCCTTGGCCAGACGATCCCAAGGGTTGTCACCCAAGGCCTCCAGCAGTGGCCAGTGTTGGCGATAAGTCGGATGATCGATCACGCCGTAGACATCCGCCGGCCAGCCTTGCAACTGGACCGACACCTGCCAGTTAGGCAAGACCGTCGACACTTGAGGCTGCTGTTTGAGCCAGCTATACATTTCTGTGGCCTGAGCCGGGTTTTGCGGGCTGACGTAAAGTTCAGCACTCAGGCGCTGTTCGAGCCAGTCGTTAAAGGTCTGGCGGAAACCGGACGTCATGCTGCCGGCACCGATGTTCGCCGCCAGCGCCAACAGCAGCGCCATCAAGGCCAGGCTCAGGGTTGGCAATTGTTGACGGCTGTCGGCGAGAAACCATTGCCCTAGCACCGACCGACTGCGGCGCAGCAGCAGGTTGAGCACGCTATTGAGCACCACCGGCAAGGCCAGTGCGGCGCCGAGCAGCAGTGCCGCCAGGAGCGCAAAACCGCTGGCGAGGCTATCGCCCAAGCTCCACGCCAGTAAGGCAATGACCGCTGCCAGCGCAGCAACCCATCCCTGACGTCGCAACCAGCGCGCATGGGCCTGATGCCAGGCTTGCGGATTGGCCAGCCCCAGCAATGGCAGGCGCGCTGCCCGCAACAGGCTATTGGCACCGGCCAACAATGCGCCTAGCAGGCTCAGCCCGATCCCGCTGAGCCACCACTGCGGGCTGAGATTCAACTGCCCCGCCACGTCGGCGCCGTACAACCCGCGCAGACTGGCGGCGACATCCGGCAGCAGTACGCTGGCCAGCAGGTAACCACTGGCAACACCGGCGAGGCCTCCGATCAGCGCCAGAACCCCGAGTTCAACCGAAAGACAGGTCAGCAACAGGCGCGCACTGACGCCGCACGCGCGCAGGGTTCTGAGCAAGCTGCGTCGTTGCTCCAGCGCCAGACCGATCGCGGCATGAACGATAAATAAGCCCACCACGAACGACAGAAAACCCAACGCATCAAGGTTCATGTGAAAGCTTTCGGTCAGGCGCGCAAGGTTGTTCTCTTCGCCGCTGGTCTTGAGCTGGAGCTGGTCTTTGAATTGATCCGGCACCGGCGCGCTGAACGTCTTCGGCACTAGCAAACGCGACAACTGGTCCGGCAGCCCGAGGACTTGTTGAGCGAAGCCGATATCCACCAGCAACACGCCAGGGGCCATGTCGGGCTGGGCATGCAAGGGCGGCAAACGCTGCCCGTTATCGGCCGCGGGCCTATCGCCCTCGAGCAAATTCAGGGCCTGCAGGGTCTGCGGCGAAATCCAGGTACTGCCCGGAGGGCTGAAAAATTCGACGATCCGATCCATCGCCAACGCCTGTCCCGCCACCGCCGAACCTGACGGCAACGAAACCGGCTCAATGCCCATCAACTGCAAGTGCTGATCGTCATGCCCCTTGAGGGTCAGCCGACCTTGCAGCACCGGGGACACCGGCCAGCCTTGCCGCCGCAGGTCGATGAATAACCGCTGCGCGAACACGCCGCCATCCGGCGCGCTAAGGCTGGCTTGCGGCTCGCCGCCGATCAATTGACTGGCCCGGGCGTAGCTTTCCCGGGCGTGACTGTTCAATGCCTGCACCCCGGTCAGCAGACTGGTCGCCAGCCACAACCCGGTCAGCACACTGAAAAACTGCACCGGGTGCTGGCGCCAATGGCTGAGCAGCGCGCGCAAGGTTTCGCCAAAGACCCGCACCTCAGCGCGCTTGCGCGCCAGCGAGGCGGCCACGGTGCAAGACCACTTTTTCTGCCAGCCGTGCGGCAACCCGTGGGCTGTGTGTGACCATCAACAACGTCGTAGGGCTGTCCTCCAGCAATTCCAGCAGCAACTTCAACACCTCGTCGCTGGTCGCCTCGTCGAGGCTGCCGGTAGGCTCATCCGCGAGTAACAGTTTCGGTTTGGAGGCCAGCGCCCGACCCAACGCGACCCGCTGTTGTTGCCCTCCAGACAACTGCTCCGGGTACCGCCGCAGCAAGTCGTTCAAGCCCAGCCGTTGCACCAAATGCGCCTGCCAGCGCGGATCGTGACGTCCGGCCAAGCGGGCCTGGAACGCAAGATTGTCCTCAACCCGCAAACTGCCGATCAGGTTGAACTGCTGGAACACTAAACCGATTTCCGTGCGCCGCCAGTGTGCCAGTTGACCTTCGTTCATCTGATCCAGTCGATAGTCACCGCTGGTGATACTGCCACGATCGACCTTGTCCAGCCCGGCGATCAAGTGCAGCAACGTACTTTTGCCACTGCCCGACTCGCCCATCAACGCCAGGCTGGTGCCGGGTTTCAACTCAAGATCAACGCCTTGTAGAACCGGTAAAGGGCCTTGGGGGGTGGCGTAGCTTTTGAAGACGCCTTGGACCGAAAGCATGAGCAAACCCGTTTGATGGCCCTCAGGCCAGAAGAGCGAAGAGTACACCTGAACATCTCACTGCCCCACCACACTCGCCCCGGCCTGCCCCGGCGTGACGATGGTATTGAGGTCTATGTGCCTCCACGCCGGTTTGGCGCCGAGCCGCGCGTTAAAACGGTAGTTGAACGTGAAGTCATCGGCCGTCGGCACGGTCAGTGGTTTGCCGTAAACCGCTTCGACACCCGCCACGTCGTAGCCCATCAACTGCAGCAAGGTTGGGAAGATGTTGTAATGACTGGAACGGTCCTTGTTACCGGCCCATTGCGCCTGCCAATCCAGAGTCTTCAAACCAGCCCCTTCGATGACCACCAACGGCACCAGCCCCTCTTCTTCCACCGGATCGCCACCGCAATGGGTATTGAGCCCGGGATTACCCCGCTCATGCAGGTCTTGCCCATGGTCGGAGGTGTAGATCAACACGGCATTGCTGAGATCGGCCTGGGCAAACACCCGCGAGAAAAACTCCCCGACGTTCCACAGCACGGTGTTTTTATAAGCATTGCGGTACAGCATCCAGTCGTCGGGCTGACCATTGAAGCCATCGCGCTTGCCGGTGTCGGCCACTTCGACGAACTGTCCCCGGGGTAGCGTCGGCCGATAGGCCATGAACGCATCGGGGTACTTGTCGTGCACTGGAAAGTGCGCGCCAACCTTATTGATGACCACCAGCTCAGGTTTGCCGTCGTTAAGCAGTTCGATCAGCTTTGCAGCGGCGGCCATGTCACGGTCGCGCACGCTGACCGGATCAAACTGAACAAACTCGTCGATGTCTTTTTTCTCGGTGTCGGTCATCAGGTTTTGCAGGTGGCTACCGGTGCGCTGGGCATCGATGTAAACCGTGCGCATCCCGGCCTTTTTCGCGTACTGCCAAATCGAAGGCAGGGTGCTGTTGATGCGTATGTAGTCGGTACGAGTGCCGCCGTAGCGCAGGGTGACGTTGGTATCGGCGCTGCAATTGGCGATGGAGGCGGCGTAGCCGTAGTTAAAGACAGTCACACCAGGGTGTGACTCCTTTAGGTTGCTATGCACACCGAACGGCGCGTTGATGTCCAGGTAGTTGCCCGAGATGCTCTCGTCGATGATCAATACGATGTCGTGGCTCACCGGTTGCGCGATGCGCGCCAGCGTCACCGGCTCGCGTGGACCGACGGTGTTATGCAGCGACTCATAGGCAAACAGGTTCAGGTAGGCCAACGGCGTGTACATGATTGGCAGGCCTCTGGCACCTTCGCCAGCCCGCACGAACAGCACCGCGCTCAGCAACAGCACGCCGAGCACGGGGGCTGCCACCAGCAATGCGCTCGGCACCGGCAGCGGCAAACGCCGGCGGGGCTTGAGCCCGATGCCCAACAGCAACAGCAAGCCGCTGGCCAGACCGCTGATGAGCGGACCACGATATTGGTAGGCCGCTTCCTGAATAAAACCACCGGAATACATCAGTGACACAAAGCTGCTGTAGGTCAGGTAATCCGCCGTAACCCGCGTATAGACATCGAAAAACACTGCGGAGATGAACATCGTCAACGCAAACAGGTGCCGAATCAGGGTCTGACGGATGCATGCGGTCATGAACAGCGCCACCGTCAGCGCCACAAACATTGCGGCGAACAACAGCGTCGCAAAACCGATGCCCATAGCGCTCAATCGCTCAACGTAATCGCCGTAACTCTTGAGCAAGTACAGAACCAGCAGCAGTTCTTTCAGGTATCGAATCATGGTGATTCCGCTAAAGACCCTAGAGTCTTTAGCCAATAGTTTGTCGGTCGTTTTCTGACACTAGCAGTGGGCCATCAAAGCGCAAGAAATGTCGGACTTTCTTCAAAAGCGTCAAAAAAACGTTGACTCAAATCTGACACACTCCGGAGGCTCAAAGTCTCTTAAAACAGGCCGTGCGACCGTTTATCGTTTTCTTTTAACACGTCTGAACCCCCTGAAAACCGTGGCAAATCCAACATTAGCAAGCACTTGATGGCGAATAGCGATCTAAAGCGTGCAGTGATCTACCAGAGCAACATGTCATTTTGCTGACACGCTTTGCCAAGGCTGGGCTATACCCCTTTTGACAGTCTCATTTCAGTTATCTCCACCGACTTACGAGGCACGCCACTATGGACGTGAGCGTATTTGGTACGGGCTACTGTGGCCCGATACACGCTGCGCCAATGACCGATGTCGGACATCGGATGCGGCGTGACGATTTCGGTCTACAGCACTGCGGCTCACCGTTAACTGTTGGCATCGGACCTCTGTACATCTCGGGCGAGGTAAGTACGCCATGAAGATTTTGGTGACCGGAGCGGCAGGATTCATTGGTGCCCATTGTGTGTTGCGGTTGTTGCGCGAAGGGCATCGGGTCTGTGGGCTGGATAACTTCAACGATTACTACGACCCACAACTCAAACGCGACCGTGTGAGTTGGGTCCAGGGACAAGTCGGCAGGTTTCCGCTGGCCAGGATTGACCTGGCCGACGGCCCCGCCATCGAGGCACTGTTTACTCGCGAGCAACCGGATGTAGTGATTCATCTCGCAGCCCAGGCCGGGGTTCGTTACTCCCTGGAGAACCCCAAGGCCTATCTGGACAGCAACCTCGGCGGTTTCCTGAATATTCTCGAAAGCTGTCGCCACCATCCGGTGAAGCATCTGATCTACGCGTCCTCCAGCTCGGTGTACGGCGCCAATCAGCACACGCCCTACTCGACCCACGACGGGGTCAATCACCCGCTGTCGTTGTACGCCGCCACCAAGAAAGCCAATGAGCTGATGGCTCACAGTTACAGCCACCTGTTTGGCATTCCCAGCACCGGCCTGCGTTTCTTTACCGTTTACGGCCCTTGGGGCCGGCCAGACATGTCACCGATTCGTTTCGCCAAGGCCATTGTCGAAGGTAGCCCGTTGAAGCTGTTCAATTACGGCGCACATCAACGCGACTTCACTTACATCGACGACATCATCGAAAGCATCAACAGGCTGATCGAACACCCGCCACACCTCTCGCCGAACTGGGACCGCGAACAACCGGACGCCTCCAGCAGCATGGCGCCGTGGCGGATCTACAACATCGGTGGCGAACACCCGGTGGAACTCAAGGACTACCTGGCGCTGATGGAGAAGCACCTGGGGCTCAAAGCCAATGTCGAGTTGCTGCCCCTGCAACCGGGCGATGTGCTCAACACCTGTGCCGATGTCCACGAACTGGAAGACGACACCGGTTTCCATCCGCGTATCGAGCTCGATGAAGGCCTGCGCCGTTTCACCGCCTGGTTTCGCGATTACTACCCACTGCCTATCGCCCATACGCCGCATGCGGCTGAACACCAGCGGAGGTGTCTATGACTGGCCATGAAAAAGGAGTCCCACTCAAACACATGCGACGCGACAAGCGTCTGGACCCCGAACAGCGAATGCGCCTCGACAGCGCAATCCACATTCAAGGCCTGGGCTGGATATCAGGCCGAGAAGGCGGTCGGCCATGGACCCTGTCGCGCACCAATCGTGTAGTGGCATTCATCGGTGCCGTGATCATTCTGGTGCTGATCTCGCCCTTGCTGTTGGGCCTGGCACTGGCGATCAAATTCAGTAGCCCTGGGCCAGTGATGTTCGTGCAGCAACGCACCGGTTATCGCGGGCGCTCGTTTGGCATGTACAAGTTCCGCACCATGGTGGTCAACGCCGAGGCGCTCAAGGAGTCCCTGCGGCACCTGAACAAGCACGGTGCCGACGCCATCGATTTCAAGATCGACAAAGATCCGCGCGTCACTCGTATCGGTCGTTTCCTGCGGCGCAGCAGCCTCGACGAGTTACCCAACCTGATCAATGTCGTGACGGGTGATATGCGTCTGGTGGGCCCCCGGCCGACCTCGTTCAATGCCTATCGCTATAAAGATAACCACCTTGCACGCCTGAGCATCTACCCCGGTATGACCGGTCTGTGGCAGATCTCCGGACGCAGCAATATCGACTTCGACCAGCGCGTGGAGTTGGACCTCAGCTATATCGCCGAGCAGAGCCTCTTGCTTGATCTGAAGATCCTGTTGAAAACCCCCTTCAAAGTATTCAGCGGCCACGGAGCGAGTTAAATGGACGGTTCATCCACCAAAAGCCTGACCATCGCCAGCCCGAGCGAGTCCAATTTGACTTCGACCGTGCTCGACCAGGATCTACGGATCCTCTTCCTGACCGCTGCCAACCCCGGCGCCGGCACGACCACTAGCGCCCTGGCGCTGGCCAGCCAACTGTCGCAGATGAGCAGCGGCCTGGTGCTGCTGGTCGATGCCAGCCAGTCAGCGACCAACCTCACGACGCAGCTCAACTTGCAAAAGGAACGTGGCTTTTGCGACCTGCTGTTCAATCTTGAGAACCCACCGCTGCTGCAAGATTGCGTGGTGCAGGTCTCCAGCCTGCCCTTCCACATTCTGCCCAACGGCCGACACATCCGCGGCAACGAACACCTGACGCCTGAAAGCCTGAGCCCGTTGCTCGAGCAACTGGGCAGCCGCTATCGCTTTGTAGTGATCGATGGCGATGCGGTGTATTCGGCCGCCGACACGCTGGTGATCAGCACCCAGGTGGACGGCGTGATCATGGTGGTCGGGGCCGAAGACACTCGCTGGGAAGTGGCACAGGCCGCGGTTCAGCGCTTGACCCAGGCCGGCGCGAAATTGGTCGGCAGCGTGCTCAATCGCCGCAAATACTACATGCCCAAATGGCTCTACAAAAACCTGTAAGCAATCATTAAGGATGACGACATGAACGCCAAAATGCTTGTCCTGCTGTTGCTACCGCTTGCAGGTTGCTCCAGCCATTCCGAAACCCAGAGCATGCCGGTGCAAATCCTCACGGCCTCACCGGCCAACGCCCAGGCCACCGACATGCCCAAGGTTGAGCAAACCTTGCGACCGCAGGATGTGCTGGACGTGATCTTCCATATCAGCACCAGCGGCTCGGACGCTTACCGCGTGCAGTCCGGTGACCAGATTGGTCTGAATTTCACCGCCGCCAGCCAACTCAACGGCAATCAGTTGGTGTTGCCCGACGGCAGCATCAACCTGCCAGGGGCCAACACCTCGGTAAAAATTGTCGGCCTGACCAGCGATGAAGCCCGCGAGGCGATCCAGCGCGCCTATCAGCAAAAAGCACTGTTCCAACCCAACCGTAATCAGTTGACGTTGCAAATCATCAGCCCGCTGACCAACGAGCAGAACCTCAAGAGCGCCCTCAACCACCCCGCCACCGGCATGAGCCGGGAGATCACCGTGGGCAATGATGGCTATGCGAGTTTCCCGGAAATCGGCGCCGTGCCATTGCAAGGCATGACCGTCAATCAACTCGAAACTTTCCTCAACAAACGCTACGCCAGTCTGTCCGGACGGATGACGGTCGATGTGCTGCTGAAGTCTACCGCCGGCAACGAAATCTATGTTCTGGGAGAAGTGGGTCAACCGGGCTCGTATCCGATTCGCCGTCCCGTCTCGGTGCTTGAAGCGCTGACCCTGGCCCGTGGCGCCAACGTCAAGGCACGACTCGACTCCGTGGTGATCATGCGCCGTACCGGCAATCAGGTGCAGGCGGTTCACTATGACGTCGAAAAAGCCCTGGCCGGCGATGCATCGCAAATTGCCTACCTGCAACCGGACGACATGCTCTATGTGCCCAAGACCAAACTCGCCAGCGCCGGCGAACTGGCGCGGCAACTGGCTGACGTGGTGTTGTTTCAAGGCGTGGGCATGAGCTTCAGCTACCGCCTCGACAACAAAGGCAGCACGACCAACTAACTGCGCAGGTGATTATCATGAATCCAAAAGAAAACTACCTGCACGAGTTCTTCAGGATCTTCTTCGCCAACAAGCAATGGGTGAAGCGTGTTTTCCTGATCTTTGCAGTGATCGTTCTGGTGTTGCCGCTGGTGCTCAAGCAGAGCTTCGACATCACCGCGCAAGTGATCGTGCAATCGAAGAAACTGTCGCAGGGCGACGCGACCACGTCGCTGACCGTGGACAACGCCACCTTCATTCCGCCCTCGCTGGCAGACATGGAAACCGAGAGCAATATCCTGCGCTCGCCTGCGCTGATCCGGCAGACCATCAGCGAGCTGCGGGACAAGGGTGAATACACCCCTAATCCCGGCGTGTTCTACACATGGGTGGCGCAGCCGTTCAGACGTTTCGTGACCACGCCACTGCGCGAATACGTGATTAATCCGCTACGCAAGGCGCTGGGGCTCGAAACCGATCCGGTACGCGACACCGCTCTGGACACACTGACGCAACAGGCCATGGACAGTTTGAAAATCGAGACCCTGCCTGGTTCCAATGTGATCTCCATCATCTACAGTTTTGGCAACCCCGCCCAAGGCACCAAATTTGTCTCGAAACTGCTGCAAAACTACCTGGCCAGCCGCCAAGAATTGCAGTCCATCGAACTGCCGCAATCGTTCTACGAAACCAAAAAGCACCAATATGAAGTACGACTGGATGGCCTGGAAGGTAACCGGCTGGCCTTGCTGGAAAGCATTAGCTCGTCTGATCCAAAGGAAGAAATCACCTTTCGACTCAACGCCATCAACACCGAAGAGCAAGCGCTGAACCTGTACCAGGACCGCCTATTGCAAAGCCAACGCTGGCTTGAGTACCTGAAAACTGCCCTGGCCAATGCCACCAACAACAAGCTGAGCGACTACACCTTCCCCTACACCTTCACCACCACCGTGGACAACGTGGCCTTCGAAGACCGGGAGATCAAACAGCTTGGCGAACAGCTGACGACTCAAGTGACTCGCTACAACAACGATTTGGCGGTATTCCAGCCCGGCAGTGAACCGATGTTGCTGACGCGCGAGCAAATTTCCCGCACCCGCCAGCAGTTTTTAAAAATCGTCAGCAACCGGATTCAGGAACGCACCAACGACTTGGCGATTGTCAGTTCGGTGATCGATCAGAAAACTGCGCGCATCGCCACCTTCAAAAACCGCATCCACCAGTTGCAGGAAACCCAGAGCAAGTTGCGGCAGATGGACACCGAGATCGACGCCTTGCACGCGGCGTTCTCCACCTACGCCCAACGCTTTGCCGAAAGCAGCGCCACCCGATCGCTGGACAACGATTTGTCCAACGCGCGGGTCCTCAGCCCGCCTTACGAGCCGACCGATCCCGCGTTTCCGAAGCCCTTGTTGATCATTCCGTTCGGCCTGTTCACGGGGCTACTGCTGGCAATTGCGCTGGTCTACGTGCGTGAGTTCTTCGATCACCGCTTCAAACACCCGGCGCAACTCACTCACGAACTGGGCCTGCCGGTGCTGTTGGTGATCAACGACCAAAACGCCCTGCCGACCAACCCACACCCCAATTGGTCGGTGCCCAGCTTCGTGCATTGGGTGCGCAATTGAACACTCCGCTCAGCCCTACCCTGCCGATCATTCATTTGCTCAGCAGTGGCGGCTTCTATGGGGCTGAGCGGATGCTGCTGGACCATTGCCTGGCGACGCCGGGGCAGCACCAAGTGCTGTTTCTCGATGCGCCGCCCGCGTTGATCGCACGCTTTCAAGAAGCCGGGGTGAACTGCCAGGGCTGCGCGGGGCTGGGGCCGCTGCTGGGCTATTTGCGTCAGCGTCGGGCTGAACGGCCGCTGATCAATACACACAATTTCAAAGGCCTGTTGTTTGGCTGGGTCGGCGCGACATTCCTGCGCCTGCCCTTGGTGATTACTCAACACGGCTTCACACCGCGCAGTCGCAAACAGCGCTTCTATACGTGGCTGAGCTTGCAATTGTGCCGCACGGCATCGGTGGATCGCGTGGTCTGTGTCGCCGAAAGCATCGCCCTGCTGCACCGTCAGGCCAGTGTCCGCGCAGAAAAACTGCAAGTGATCCCCAACGGTTTACCGGCCACCACGGCTCGGCAGCCACACAACGCACGCCGGCAACGTTGGCTAGCCGGTTATGTCGGGCGGCTGAGCAGCGAGAAAGGCCCGGACCTGTTTCTGGATGCATTGATTACGTTGTGCCGGCAACACCCGCAACTGGACGGCGTGATGCTCGGCGACGGGCCGGAACGCGACAACCTGCTGGCACGAATCAATGCCGCAGGGCTGCAAGATCGCATCACCCTGCCGGGTTATCAGACCGACATGGGGCTTTGGTGGCGGCAACTCGATGCGCTGGTGATCAGCTCGCGCACCGAAGGCACACCGATGATTTTGCTCGAAGCCATGCAGGCCGGCGTGCCGGTGGTGGCGTTTGCTGTCGGCGGGATTCCCGATGTGCTGGAAGACCACCACAACGGCCTGCTGGCCGCGCCCACCGACAGCGCCGCCCTCGCCCGACACATCGCCACCTTACTCAGCGAGCCGGCACTGGCCCGCACATTGAGCGACAACGCAAGGCGTACACAACTGGATCGCTACGACCTCAAGGCCTTGGCCGAACGCTGGTCGCAGCTGTATATCCGCACTGCACGGGAGGCACGCGCATGATCTTTCCGCTGTCGATTGTCAGTCTCCTCGCGCTGACGTGTCTCAGTTTGCTGGCCAGTCCTTATCCATTCCTGGCACCGGGTGCCGTGCTGGGGCTGGCGGGCGTCGCGCTGCTCTATAAAAAGCCAACCTGGGGTTTGTTAGGGATCATCGCGCTGGTGCCCTTCGAGGGGTTTTTCAAGGACAGTGCATTGTCCGCGACGAAGTTTTTCGGTGCATCGCTGGCGCTGATCCTGATGTTGCAACTGGCCTTGCGGCAGATCCCCTCGGAGCGCCTGCGCAGCAATATCTGGCGCTACCTCGTCTGGTTTATGGTGCTGTACCTGCTCAGCTTTATAAACAGCGATGACTTGGGCATGTCCGCCGGTCACTTGCGAGAACTCAGCGTCGGCCTGATTTTATTTGTGATCACCTTGTTGATTGGGCGTGAGCTTAACCTCGAGCTGTTTGCCCGGCTGGTAACCCTGAGCGTGACGATGACCTGCGTGATGGCGATGTTTTCCAGCAAGTATCAGGATCAGGGACGTGCCGCCGGCCTGCTGGAAGACCCGAACGCTTTTGCCCTGTTGATCGCCTTCGCCGTGCCCATGGGCCTGCTGCTGCTAATCCGCAGTCCGAACCTAATACACCGTTTGTTCTGGGGCGGGTGCTGTCTGCTGCTGCTGGGCGGCATGACCAAGACCGAATCGCGTTCTGGGCTCGTGGTGCTGTTTTTGAGCCTGCTGATCGGGGCCTGGCACTACCGCGCGCAATTGCCGCGAATTCGCCCGCGGCACCTGGGGTTTGCCATGCTCGGCCTGGCCATTGTGATTCCGCTGGCGATCTATGCCATGCCGGCGGGTTACATCGCGCGCATCCAGTCATTGAGTGTGCTCAGTGCCGGCGCCAAGGGGCACGACGATGAATCCCTGGGCCGTCGCGCTTCGTACATTGTGGTTGGCACCCAAATGATCCGCGAGAACCCGCTTCTGGGCTCCGGCCCCGGCACCTTCCCGTTGCATTACGCCACCACCGGTTACGCCAAGGCCTTTTCCGCCAACCGCAAAGTCGGTGACTTGTACCGCCGCGCCCACAACACTTACCTGGAGATTTTCAGCGAACTGGGGATCCCGGCCGGTCTGCTGTTTGTGGGCATGCTCGCGCTGGGGTTGTACAACCTGATGTGCGCCCGCCGTGCCTGGCTGCTACGACGCAACGGCGAGCAGGCTGACCTGATGACCCACCTGGGCATGAGCTTCCTGGCGCTGACACTGTTTTTGATGTTCCTCAGCGCCCCGAACCAGAAGTACGTGTGGATCATGCTCGCCCTCTCCAGCATCCTGCGCCTTAAGGCGCAAGAAGCGCCGCTGCCAGAGGTCAAGGCATGAGTCGAATCAGCATCGTGATACCGATGTTCAATGAGTCCCGGCACATTGCTCGCACCTTACGGTCGTTAGAACGCGCGGCCGACGCGGCAGGTCTGGAATGTGAGTTGATCGTGGTCGATAACGGTTCCAACGATGAGGGTCCGCAGATCGCTCGTCAGTTCGGCGCTCAGGTGTTGATCCTGCCCGGTTTGTCGATTGGCGCCTTGCGCAATCGCGGTGCATCACTGGCAAGGGGTGATTGGCTAGCGTTTATCGATGCCGACATCGAAATGCCAGAGAACTGGTTGACGCTGCTGCTGGAGCTGGAAAGCACGGCCCATGCCGATATTTTCGCACTCGACCTGCACACCCCGGCCGAAGCACCGTGGTTCGCCAAAGCCTGGCAACTGCGCACCTTGCGTCCGACCAGCCATACCCTGCACCCAACACAGTGGCTACCCAGTGCCAACCTGTTGATGCGCCGCGAGTGGTTCCTTCGGGTCGACGGTTTCGACGACAGCCTGCGTACCGGCGAAGATAAAGAATTCACCATGCGCTTGAGCGACGCCGGCGCACGGCTGCTCGCCGTCAACGAAAGCGTCGCCCTGCACTGGGGCTATGAAAACAGTTGGCGTGAGTGGATGGGCAAGGAAATGTGGCGCCAGGGCAGTCACCTGCAATTGCTGCGCACCCACGGCGTGAACCTGCGCCTGTTGCGCTTCCCGATGCTGTCGATTGGCGCCTGGGTCCTGGATTTCATGGCGATTTGCGCCCTCGCTGACGGTCTGCTCCACTGCGCTGTATTGCTGTTGCTGCTCACCAGCCTACCGCCGCTGGTTCTGAGCCTGCGCCAGAGTTTGAAGCACCACGACATCCGCCTGACGCTGCAATTGTGGAGCCTGCATGCATTGCGTCTGCATCTGGCGGGCGTTGCGCTGATGCTCAGCCTGTGTCATTGGAATGCCAGGAGGCCTGCCCGTGGCTGAATACATTTTCTGGTTGTGCCTGCTGTTACCGGCGTATGCCTACCTCGGCTATCCGTTGCTGTTAACACTGCTGACGCCGTTGTTTGCTAAACGACAATACGGCCCGGCAGCGCCGCTGAACATCAGCATCGTGATCGCCGCGCACAACGAAGCGCGCCACATCGAACATAAACTGCGCAGCCTGCTTGCCCAGGATTACCAGTGCGCCTCGCTGCAAATCATTCTGGCCAGCGATGGCTCGACCGATGACACCGTGGCCTGCGCGTACAAAGTCATCGACCCGCGTATCAGCGTGATCGACCTGCCGCGCCAGGGTAAAGCCGCGACCTTGAACACCGGCGTGGCGTTAAGCACGGGCGACATTCTGGTATTCACCGACGCCGACAATCAGTGGTCGCGCGAGACCCTCGGTCACTTGCTCGCGCCCCTGAACGATCCGCAGGTGGGAGCCTGTGCCGGGCACATGCTGATTCCGGTGACCGGCAAGGGCCTGAGCATCGGCGACAGCCTCTATCGGCATTACGAAGGCTGGTTGCGGCGAGTGGAAAACCGCACCGGCTGCATGGTCTCCGCCGACGGCGCCCTGCTGGCCCTGCGGCGCGAGTTGTTCCAGAACGTGCCGGCACAGGTCAACGATGACTTTTTCATCAGTACCTGCGCGCCGGTGGCGTTCAAACGCATCATCTACGTGCCCGAGGCACAAGTGATTGATCACGGTGTGGACGACGCCGACAAACAATTTCGCCGGCGCCTACGTGTCACCGTCGGCGGGCTGCAAAGCCTGGCCCAGCGCCGCGAGTTGCTTAACCCGCGGCGCCATGGGCTGTATGCCATCGCACTAATCAGTCACAAGCTGATCCGCCGCCTCGCGCCGATCCTGTTGTTGCCGTTGTTGCTGAGTAATTTCTGGCTGTGGGGAGCGCACGGTTTCTATCGGCTGAGCCTGGTGGCACAACTGCTCGGCTACGCGGTAGCGATCGCCGGCCTGCTGGATTCACAACACCGTTTACCGAAACCCTTTCGCCTGGCCGCGTTTGTGCTGGTGACCCTGGCGGGGATGAGCATTGGCCTGTGGCAGTTTCTGCGAGGGCGTCGCTACAGCCAATGGAACCCTGAACAAAACCGTTGAGAGGACAGTGCGATGCCGATCAAGCAATTGTTAAAGCGAACCAGTGGTTGGTTGTACCTGAACTCGCCAGTGGGACGTCATCAACTGCAGGGCGCCGGAGTCATCCTGATGTTGCATCGGGTGCTGGCCAATGATCGCGCCGCCGACCTCCCGCACCGTAATGAGTTATGTGTCGGACCTGAGGCGTTCGAAAACCTGTTGTTGTGGCTTAAAAAACACTTCGAGTGCGTGCCGCTGATGGACATCTTGCAGCCTGCGGCACTGCGCTCCGAGCGACCCAAAGTAGCCCTGACGTTCGATGACGGCTGGCGCGACAACGCCTCGAACGCCTTTCCTCTGCTACACAAACATCAGGTGCCGGCGAGCATTTTCCTCTCCACCGACTTCATCGGCAGCCGCCAGCGCTTCTGGTGGGAAAGCCTGGGCGAAACCCTCTGGGAAAGCCATGGTAAAAAAGCCCGGACGCACCTGATCGAATGCCTGCATCAAGCCGGCCGCCCCCTGCCGGTACTGCTCGATGACCTGGACCTGAACCGGCGCAGCCTGGCGCTGCTGTGTTACCTGCAAAGCCTGAAAACCCTGGCGCCTGAGGTACTTGACCAACTGAGCAGTGAATGCCCTAAAGAGTCGCAGCCTCAGGCCCTGGACTGGCAGCAAGTCCGTGCGCTGGAGGCCTCCGGCCTGGTGCGCTTCGGCGCCCACGGTGCGAGCCATGCGATCCTCACCGGACTTGACGACCAACGCCTGGACGAAGAACTGAGCCGCAGCAGCGATGCTTTGCTCAACGGCTGCAACCAGCCGCTGCCGGTTTACTGCTACCCCAATGGCGATCATGACGCACGGGTTCGACAACACGTGGCCGCCCACAACTTTCCGTTCGCACTGGGGACCGGCACCGGGATTTACCGGGGCAACGATGACCCGCTGGCGTTGCCCCGCTTCGGTGTCAGCCAGCGCACCGCGCGAAATCCGCAGCTGCTGTCCTGGCGCATCTATCGCGGAAGCAGGCCATGAGTCGCAGTCACTACCTAAAACACCTGGCCCTGAGCATGGGCACCAAGCTGGCGATGATCGGCCTGCGTTTACTGCGCAACGTGTTACTGGCGCGGATCCTTGGGCCGAGCGAACGTGGTTTGTTTGCCTTACTCAGCACCCTGCCGGATTTGATCAGTGCCGCCACCAGTGGCGGCTTGAATTCGGCGGTGGGCTACCAAGCGGCCAAACAACGCCCGATGGGGGTGTTGTTGAGTCAGGTGCTGGTGTTCGGGTGTGTGCTGGCGGCGCTGTTGACCTTATTAGTGGTCGCGCTGGTACGCGATTTCGGCAGCGAACTGGACATCACCGTGCAACTGGGTTTGTTGGCTTGGCTGTTGTTGTTGGCAGTGCCGCTCACCGTGCTCAAAAGCGGCTTGCTGACCTTGCATAATGCCTCCGGTGGTGTGGTGGCGTTCAATGCCTTGCGCCTGGTGGAATCCCTGGCGCCGCTCCTGTTGTTCCTGGCGTTGTTCTGGATGTGGAAAAGCGCTGCCCTGGAAGCGGCGTTGATCAGTTGGCTGGCGGGCATCAGCTTGGTGGTGCTGGCGGGCTGGGTGTGGCTCAAGCGCAATCAGCCGCTGACCCTGCAATGGGACCGCGCCAGACAGAACGAACTGCTGCGCTACAGCGCGCGCAGCCATCCGGACCTGCTCTTCCAGCAAGTGATTCTGCGTTCCGATTACCTGTTTATCGGCGCCCTGCTCGGCAGCACCGCGCTGGGTCACTACGCCATGGCCAGTGCCGCCGCCGAGTTGCTGCTGATCGTTCCCGAGGCGGTGACCACACCGCTGATGAAACGCCTGCTGCAGCAGGAAGAAGGTATCGATAAAATTACGCCGCTGGCCCTGCGCCTGACCGCGACGGTGATGCTCGGTGCTTGTTTGACCATGGCGGTGATCGGTCAATGGCTGATCGTCACGCTATTTGGCACGGCTTACCAACCGGCCTATCCGGCCCTGCTGGCGCTACTGCCAGGCCTGCTGGGCCTGTGCTATGCGAGCATCCTGCGGCTGGACCTGCTGGGCAAGAATCGTCCCGGTACCCTCTCGTTATTGATGGGCCTCGCCGCGTTACTTAACCTGGCCCTGAACCTGGCGCTGATTCCGGCTTACGGCATCGTCGGCGCCGCTGCCGCTTCATCCATCGCCTACCTGGCCGTGACCGTTGCGCTGCTGCTGATGTATTGCCGCTTGAGCGGCGTACCGGTCTGGCAAACCCTGATTATTCTGCCCAGCGACGTCGCACCGATGTTGCAGATGCTGCACCGGAAGTCGGCATGAAACGCCTGGCGCTGCTGTTGAGCCTGGGCTTTGCCCTCGATGCTCACGCGGCGTCCATGCGCTGGGCCGATATCCGCGATGGCAGCCTGTATTTGCAAACGGATCGCCCCGATACCCTGAGCATCCGTTGGGTCCCGGCGTGGCAAGCGCAGGCCAACGAAGAACACCTCTATCTGCTCGATGGCCAAGGCAAACTCCAGGGCGAGCGTTTGATTGAGGCCAACGAAACCCAAGGCAGTCAGCGCTGGCCTTTAGCGCCAGGGGCCGCCAGTGTCCAGTTGGACATTCCCGGCTACAGCTTCCGCCGCTACACCGTCGAACACGACGAACAGACCGTGGCGTTGTTCGCTCCGGCCAAAGTACATTTCAGCGCCGAAACCCGAGACGGCGATACGCTGTTTTTTAAGGTGGCGCCGGGAGAACACGCGGTACTCGCCGGTAAATTCCACGGCGGCGTCAGTGCCCTGCAAGCGGAGCGAGTGGGCGACGGTCAACAAGTGTCTCTGAACCTCAATCCTTACCGTGCCTATTGGCAGTTCGATCAGCTCGCGTTGCCCGTTAGTCAGGGCGAACAAGTGTGGCGCCTACGCCTGCAAGGCAACGGCAAAGTGGCGTTTTGGCTCGACGGCACGGCCAACCTGTTCGCACAGAATCAGCAACAACTTAAACCGCTACGCAAAGACGACGGCCAGACCCAGTTGATTCTGCACCAGGATGTCCTCGGCAGAACGCCGAACCTGGGCGTAGCGTTGCCCTACGTCATGCCACCGCCCACCAGTTTCGCCGTGCTCGATGCGCTCAACCCAAGGGCGGCCAGCTATTACAGTTTCGTCGACGTCACTGCGAAGAACCCGCACTTCGAAGACGCGTTCCGCCAGGTGTATCAAGACCGCTTCGGCATCAATCAGGACATCACCTTGTTGGCGGGCAGTCAGCGTCAGGCCGATCTAAGGGCCGACACGATGAGCACTGCCGGACTCGACGCCTGGCTCGCCGCGACCCGAAAACTGGGCGGTAAAGGCACGCACTACATCGGTTTTGCTGACGAGCCGAACCTCAATTACCCCAGCTATGCCGACTATCAGGCGATTTTCAACAGCATGGCCCGGCAGGTGCGCAGCAATCCGGCTAACGCCAAAGCGGGCATTCGCATCGCCATGCCCGCCAGTTCACGGCTGGTCAACGGCCCGTTCGCCGACAATGCCGCCGACAAGCGCGGCATCGACTGGGCCCGGCGCTTGCTGGCGGAATCTGGCGATCAGGTGGATGCGCTAGCCTGGCACGAGTGGATGATCCGCGACCTGCTGGCGACTCGGGTCTACCGCGACAGCGTGCGGCGCGCGGCAGAACTGGTGGGCCTCGACGCCCGAGGTCGGCCGCGCAAAGCGTTGCTATTGGACCAAACTAACCTGTCCAGTGGTTCGAGCCTGAGCCCTTACGACCAGGACACTCACTATGCCTCGCTGTGGTGGGCCTCGGTCGCAATCAACTCGGCTCAGGACGGTCTGCTGGAGATGCTCAACTGGTTCCAGGCCGCCGATGAACCGAACTACCCTAAAGGTATGATTCAGGTGCTGGCGGGGGATCGCTTTGAACTCAAACCCGTGGGCCTGGCCCAGCAATTTATTCAACAGCATTGGCTGGGCAATGTACTGCGGCTAGACAACGACGCCTTTGAAGTCGACGTGCTGGCGATGGCTACCGATCTGCAACGCAGTCTGCTGGGTGTCAACAAAGGTACGCGGTTGCAGCACGTGGAGCTGACCGGGGCGGCGTGCCCACTGACCCAAGGTTCTTTGCGCTATTTCGGCGCCGACAACCGCAGTCGCGACGCGCCCTATCACTGCCAGAACGGGCGAATACATTTCGAGTTACCGGGGGAAACCCTGTTCGCCCTGAGCTGGAACGCTTCATAAATGGCCATCAAATACTTGGCCTCGCGTTATGTCACTCCATCCACGGCCAGCGCCGTCAGGAGAAAACGTCATGAATGGGTTACTGAAACTTCGCGATCACATCAGACAAAAAGGCCTGCGCGCCACTGTTCATAACCTGTGGAAGCACTATGTGTTTTATCACTGGGAGCTGTTATGGATGGAGCGCGACCTGGTCAGCCCGGTGCCGCCGCACAACCTTAAGCCCTACCCCCCGTTGCGCCGGCAAACCATCACCGAGCAAAACGCCGGGGCGTTCGCTCGCTACTTCGGCGACCGCGTCGAAACCATGGCCGAGTTAGCCCGCGAGGGTTACACCGGGCACATGCACCTGGACGATCAGGGCGATGCCGTCGCCTTCATCTGGGGCGCCGCCCGCAACTACCACGACAAGCACTACTACGGCTGCTGGTTCCCGGTGAAAGTCGGCGAGTTCTTCGAGTTCGGCGGCGAACTGACCCGGGCCTACTGGGGCACCACGCTCTCGGTGGACCTGCAACTGGAACTGTGGAAAGCCATGCAAGCCCAAGGCTGCAACAAAGTGGTGGACGTCTGCGAGTTCCACAATGTCCCGGCGCTCAAACTGCACCTGCGCATGGGGTATACCGAACAGGGAAGGATCATGAATGTGTACGGGTTGTTCGGACGCTGGCGTTTCTACCGTGAAACCCGTTACAGCGGCTCGCGTCTGGATGCTTTGCGCAAACCGTCGCGGCCAGCCGTGCCAGCATCGGCGACCTGACTTAATGGTGACCCGATTCGAATGGCGCACCTCGCTGTGCGCCCCGGACTTTGCGGCGCAGGCCTATGAAACCCTGCGCCTGCGGGTGACGGATGCTACGCCGTTCAACACCCTGGCCTGGCTACGCGCCAGCGAACAGGCGCTGACACCCGAGCAACACTTGCACGTGCTACTCGGTTGGCAAGGCGACGAACTGGTGCTATGCCTGCCGCTGGTAACGGCAGTGGAGCGCTTCGCCAAATGGCCATTTCGGGTCGTGCGTCACCTCGGTTATCCCTTGGCCGATCGCTTGGCCTTGCTTGCGCGTCTCGACCCCGGCGAGGTCCGCAAAGCACTGGGGTTGATCCGTCATCGACTGCCCCACGCGTTGCTCCAACTCAACGAACTGTGCGAGCCGGCTGGCGAAAAAAGTGCCCTGAGCGCATGGATGAGCCACAGTTCTACCGGCGAACGGCGCCTGAGTTGTAAGGTGCCGGTACACCTGATCAGCGACGCCGATCGTCAGGAAGTCTCGGGTGACCCACGCTATAAGCTGCGCCGCGCACGCAAACGGATCGACGCCTGTGGGGCACGGATTCGGCGGATCACGCCGGACGCCACCACCATGGGCCCATTGTTAAAAATCCTTGGCGACGTTGAGGCCGTCAGTTGGAAAGGTGATGAAGGCGTCGGAATTTTCGCCGACGAGCGCCACCGAGAATGGATGGATCACGCCTTCACCGCCCTCGCCGCTCAAGGGTGGGTGCGCGCAGTGGTATTGGAACTCGACGGTCGCTGCATCAGCTATCGTCTGGGACTGCTGGAACAGGGCCGGCTGTACGACTACAACCTGGCGTTCCTCCCGCAATACGCCGATCTGGGCAGCGGTCGGGTGCTGCTCGACGAGTGGATTCGCTGGGGCCTGGATGACAACTGGCGCTGGATCGATGCGTCGCGTGTCAGCCTGAAAAACTCCAGCCATCAACTCAACGAGCGCATGACCGGGCAGTTGGAGCACTGGCGCTGGAGTTTCTATTCCTGGCGATTCAGTGGCTTGGTGCTGGGGTTGGCGCTGCGTCTCTGGCAAACGCTCAAACCCACGCTGCAAAAACACAGGGACCAGCGTGCAGCGGCGACCATCGCTACTGCGCGCGAGCCTGGGGTCAAGGCCACTGCGCACATCGAAAAAACCATGGAGGGCAAACATGCCTCACCACGTCATAGTCAACGCTGACGATTTTGGTCTCAGTGCCAATGAAAACGCCGTGATCTTTGGCGCATTTCAGGCCGGGGTCATCAGTTCCGCCACTGCCATGGCTAACATGCCCGCGTTCGAAGCGGCCTGCGTGATGGCCCGGCACCCGCTGCTCGAAGGACGTATCGGCCTGCATTTCAACCTCACGTATGGACGGCCGTTGAGTCAGGGCATTCTCGGGCGCGCGACGTTTTGCGACAGCCTCGGCGAATTTGACCTCAACCTGCCGCGATACAGTCTTTGGCTCAACCGCCTCGATCGGGAGGCGGTGCTGGACGAACTCCAAGCGCAATGGCAACGCTGTCTGAACCATGGCGTGCGCCCCAGCCACATTGATTCCCACCAGCACGTACACAATATCTGGCCCATCGGCGAAATCGTTGCGCGCTTCGCCGCGCGCCAAGGGGTGGCGGTGCGATTGGCACGTAACCTGGGGCATAACCTGAACCTGCCCAAGCGCGTATTCAAGGGCTTACTCAATCATCGCTTGCATCAGTTGGCCGGGGCCTCGGCGGACTATGTTTGCACACCGGTGGATCTTCGTAGCGTGTCAATACCGACCGATGGCCTGCTGGAAATCGTCGCCCACCCCTATCAGCTTGGCGCCGATTTCGGCGACGCCTATCTCAACCCCGGCGAGTCCCTCACGCAGTTGCTTGCGCAACGTCTTGAAGGCGTAGCGCGCGTGTCTTACACCGTGGTGAGCAGGGGTGCGCCGACGGGTGCCACCGCACGCCAATAAGTGACCCGCGTCGCAAACTTAATGCTTATTTCCCAACAGCAGCACTCACCACACCCTGGCGTTGGCTAAGGAGGTTTCATGAGCGTCATCGGTAAACTGCGCGAGCGAATCAGGCAAAGGGGCGTGAGCAGCCTGTTCAAGGCGTTCTGGAAGCGTTATGTGTTCTTCCACTGGGAACTGTTGTGGATGGAGCGCGACCTCGTCAGCCCGGTGCCACCGCACAAGCTTCGGCCTTACAGCGGCGTTCGTCAGGTGACCATCACCGCGGACAACGCCGGCGCTTTCGGCAAACACTTCGGTGATCGCGTCGCCACCATGGCCGAACTCGCCGCCGAGGGTCACACCGGGCACATGTACCTGAACGCAGAAGGCCACGCCGTCGCGTTCATCTGGGGCAGCGTGCGTGACTACCACGACCGGCACTATTTCGGTTGTTGGTTCCCGGTCAAGCCGGGGCAGTTTTTCGAGTTCGGTGGCGAAATGGCCCGGCCCTACTTTGGCACCAGCCTGTCGGTAGACGTGCAGGTTAATCTCTGGCAAGCCATGCAGGCACAGGGTTGCAACACCGTAGTGGACGTGTGCGATACCCGTAACATCCCGGCAATGAAACTGCACATTCGCATGGGGTACCACGAGCAGGGGCGCGTGACTCACGTCTATGGCCTGCTTGGGCGCTGGCGCTTCTACCGCGACACCCATTACCAAGGGTCGCGCTTGGACGCCCTGCGAAAACCAGGGAGAACGGTGCCCGCTTCGGCGGCGGCAGAGGCCTAGGCATCAAGTTGGCTATCAGGCGCATGTGGCTCGAGGCAGCATCGAACTGAATCATTCCTACATTGATGCGATCCTACTGACTGATCCCCTTCATAACAGGTAGCCGAAATGAATCTGCCCCACACCATGACACTGATCGAAATCACCGAACCCGGTGGCCCGGAGGTACTAAAACCGCGTCAGGTGCCAGTGCCCACCCCAGGCCCCGGTGAAGTGTTGATTCGCGTGCAGGCGGCCGGGGTCAACCGTCCGGACGTAATACAACGCGCCGGCAACTACCCAATGAAACCCGGCATGAGTCCCATCCCTGGGCTTGAAGTCGCGGGTGAAGTGGTAGCGGTGGGAGCTGGACCCTGCGACTTTGCCGTGGGCGACAAGGTTTGTGCGCTGACCAACGGCGGCGGATACGCGCAATATTGCGTTGCACCCGCCGGCCAGACACTGTCGATTCCCGAGGGCATGGATTACGTGCAGGCGGCGGCGGTTCCGGAAACTTTCTTCACCGTCTGGGCCAACCTGTTCGACATCGGAGGCGCCAGCAAGGGCCAGCGGGCGTTAATCCATGGCGGAACCAGCGGCATCGGCACCACCGCACTGATGTTGTGCCGCGAGTTCGGCATCAAGGCGTTCGCGACGGCGGGCAGCGAGGAAAAGTGCGCGGCGATCCGCAACCTCGGCGCGGAAGCGATCAACTACCGCGATCAGGACTTCGCACAGGTCATCCAGGAAAAAACCGCTGGCAAAGGTGTCAATGTCATTCTTGACATCATGGGCGGTTCGTACCTGAACCCGAACATCGCAGCCCTTGGCATGGAAGGTCGGCTGGTCATGCTGGGGTTTCTGGGCGGCGCTCACGCCAAAGACGTTGACTTGTTGGCGATCCTGGGCAAACGCGCGACGATTACCGGCTCACTGATGCGTTCGCGTACTGCCGCTGAAAAAACCGCGATCGCTGAGCAGTTGCACGAATACGTGTGGCCGGTGCTCGCCGCGGGGCGCTGCCTGCCGATAATCGACAAGGTTTACCCATTCACCGATGCGTCGCAGGCTCATGCCCGAATGGAAGGCGGCGACCATATCGGCAAAATCGTGCTGCGCATGGACTGAGAGTCATCACCGCGCCGTTGATCGGGTTTTCAAGACGAGAACCCGACCATTTCCTCAGTGGAGGCTGGTGCAAACCGTCCCCAATAGAAATAAATTTTCTTGTACATAGAATTTTTTATGTATAGGAACACTCATAGCACGTAACATCATCTATATCATTACGCCATCATCCAGCCCAACTGTATTACCTGGATCTGAACGGACACGCCAGGCCAATTCGGCGCAGCACATTGAACATCCAGCCCGTGCGTCTCAGGCTATGAACTGCCGCATCCGCTCCAGGAGAACACCATGCAAAGCCATCCTTCAGAAAAACATCGTCTGGACGCGGT